>DATDLC010000093.1:0-5560 GCA_036519515.1 Pseudolabrys sp.
TAGCTTTTTCCTGCCGGGGGACGAGGCTCTTCCTTTTCCGCCAGTTCGCGCAACATGCCGAGCGCCTGTAGAACGGACGCCCATCGCACATTGGAGCGGCCAATATCGCCGTACTTGCGATCGTGCGCGATCACGCGTCCACTGCGCGAAGCAGCACAGAAATAAACCAGCCCAATGGGCTTTCCCCGTACGGCCCCGGTCGGTCCCGCGATGCCGGTGATTGAAATAGCCAGATCGACAGAGGCGTGCGCCAGTGCGCCTTTGGCCATCTCCTCGGCGCATTCAGTACTCACGGCGCCATAGACGTCAATTGTCGAGGGCGTCACGCCCAACATTTGCTGCTTGGCCTCGTTGGAATAGGTGACGAAGCCGCGGTCGAGCACCAAGGAAGAGCCGGGAATTTCACTCAACGTGGCCGCGACCAGGCCACCGGTGCAGGATTCAGCCGTCGCCAGCGTAAGTTTCTTGGCTTTGCAAAGCTCTAACAGGGAATTAGCTGCACTGCGCAATTCTTCATCGGGCATCGAATTAGGTCCATGGCAGCCGGAGGGTCGCCGTCGCGTAAGCCACGATGCCTTCGCCACGGCCGGTGAAACCGAGTTTTTCGCTGGTCGTGGCCTTCACCGCAACCCGTTCGACGTCAACGCCCGCGAGCGCGGCGATATTGGCGCGCATGCGGTCTCGGTGTGCTGCGATGCGTGGGGTTTCGCACACCACCGTAAGATCAAGGTGCGCGATGCGGCCGCCCCGAGTCCGTACCCGTTCTACTGCAAAGGCAAGAAAGCGGTCGGACGATGCGCCGCGCCATTGCGGATCGGTGGGCGGGAAGTGTGTTCCAATATCGCCATCGGCGAGAGCTCCAAGGATGGCATCCGTCAACGCGTGAAGAACCACATCAGCGTCGGAATGCCCGGTAAGTGCCTTGTCGTTCGGGATACGAATCCCGCCGAGGGTAACGTGATCTCCCGGCCCGAACGCATGTACGTCCAGCCCCGAGCCGGTACGTACATCGCCGAGCGCGGCAATTTGTTGGGTTTCGGCGCGCAGGAAATCCTCCGGCGTGGTGAGCTTGACGTTGCCGGGCTCACCCTCAAATACGGCCACTTTCATCCCGGCCCATTCGGCGAGCGCAGCGTCGTCGGTGAAATCGTCGCGACCCCGCTTGGCCGCGCGCCGATGTGCCTCAAGCAGGGCAGGGAAGGCAAATGCCTGCGGCGTTTGCACCAGGCGAATGGAATTTCGATCGAGGGTCGCTTCGATCGTGCCGGTCGCATCGATGCGCTTGATGGTATCGGTCACCGGGAGCGCCGGGATCGCTGCGCCGCTTTTCTCGGCCGCTGCGATGGCGCGCGCGATCAGGCGTGCGCTCGCGAAGGGCCTCGCGGCGTCGTGGACGAGGACGATGTCGGGCGCTCGCGGTTCCAGAGCTTCCAGGCCGGCCCGCACTGATGCCTGACGCGTGGCACCACCCGATACCGGCGCGAGAACGTCCATGCCGCCAATCAGGGTGCGAACGAGCGCCAAGTCGTCCGGCCGTGTTACAGGCTGCACAAAAGCGATCTTGGGGGCGCTAGCGAAGGCCAGGAGAGCGTGTTCGAGCAGGGTTTGGCCGCCGATACGTCGATATTGCTTGGGCAGGTCGCTGCCCGCGCGCAGGCCTTGGCCCGCGGCCACGACGACGGCTGCAACACGCGCCATTTGGTACTCCTCGGTGCCTGCCTGCTTTACCGCTTTCTTGATGGCGCGGAAACGCCGTAGACATACGCCCGCCTGTTAGGAATAAACACTTTTTTGCACTGCAGCACTTGCGCTGCGGTAGGAATTGGCTAATCTCTGAGCATAGAAAGGGGCAGCCTAAATGGTAGGCAGCAACGCGGCGCCTAATAAAATCGGCTATTTCCTGGGGTCCTCGCTTGCCATTGGGCCGGTGGTAGTTCCGAACCGCGTGGTTTTAGCCCCTATGTCCGGCATTACCGACGCGCCGTTCCGCCGCCTAGCCGAAAGGCTTGGTGCAGGGCTGGTCGTTTCGGAAATGACAGCCTGTGCAGGCCTGGTCCGGGGCGAACGCGAGGCCAGCGTTCGCAGCGAGGGGTTCGGCATCAACATCCGCGTCGTGCAACTCGCCGGCTGCGAAGCGGACTGGATGGCAGAAGGAGCCCGCATCGCCGAGGCCCAGGGCGCCGACATCATCGACATCAACATGGGTTGTCCTTCCAAGCAGGTCACGAACGGGGCTGCAGGGTCGGCGCTCATGCGCGACCTCGATCATGCGCTGACCCTAATCGATGCGACGGTATCGGCCGTGCGTTTGCCGGTGACGGTCAAGATGCGCCTGGGATGGGATGCGTCAATGGTCAACGCGCCTGCGCTCGCGCGCCGCGCCGAGGCGGCAGGAATCAAATTGATCACCGTGCACGGTCGAACCCGCAGCCAGTTTTTTGATGGGCGCGCCGATTGGCGAGCCGTTCGCAGGGTCAAGGAAGCGGTCTCAATTCCGGTTGTTGTGAACGGTGATATTCGAACCTGTACGGACGCCGTTGATGCCCTGGTCGGTTCCGGTGCCGACGCTGTCATGGTTGGTCGCGCGGTGCAGGGACGCCCCTGGTTGCCCGGCCAAGTCGCGCACTATCTCGCAACCGGCATCAGCGTGGGCGCGCCGGCGCTCAGCGAACAATTCGATTTGATCGATGCGCTGTATGACGAAATGCTCAATCACCACGGTTGTGCCCTCGGCCGTCGCCATGCCCGCAAACATCTCGGCTGGGCGCTCGACTCCGCTGCGGCGACCGTTGCGGCGCCGAGCGCGCTGCTCAAGCACCACCGCAGCCGCGTTCTCACCGCCGAGGAGCCGGCACAGGCGCGTCGTCTTCTCGCCGAAGCCTATGACGATTTCTCGTTGAGGGCCGCCGCATGACGCGCGCGCAGGCATTCTCCGCAATTTCCAATACGCCGGCGGACGCAATGCTGCATGCCCTGCCGCATCCTGTGATCATGGTATCGCCCGACGGCAAAATCGCGGACGCAAATGTGGCCGCCGAGCAGTTTTTTGAGGCTTCTACGTCGCTGCTTCGCCGCCACATGCTGCGCGAACTCGTGCCGTTTGGCTCCCCCTTGCTGACGCTGATCGAGCAGGTGCGGCAGCGCGGAGCGGCGGTCAACGAATACAAGGTCGATTTGGCGACGCCGCGCAATCCGGGCGAGCGGCTGGTCGATCTCTATGTTGGGCCGCTGCCGGAATATCCCGGACACGTCGTCGTCATGCTGCAGGAGCGCACCATCGCGGACAAGATGGATCGCCAGCTGACACATCGTGGTGCAGCGCGTTCGGTCATTGCGCTGGCAGCCATGCTCGCCCACGAAATAAAAAACCCGCTGTCCGGCATCAGAGGTGCCGCTCAACTCCTCGAGCAATCGGCAGCCGACGACGATCGGCCGCTCACCAAGCTCATCTGCGATGAAACCGATCGTATCGTGAAGCTGGTTGACCGCATGGAAGTGTTCGCGGACGAGCGTCCGATCGATCGCGAGCCGGTGAACATCCACGTGGTGCTGGATCACGTTAAGCGGTTGGCACAATCGGGTTTTGCGCGGCAAATCAAATTTACTGAGGAGTACGATCCCTCGTTGCCGCCGGTTCTCGCCAACCGTGATCAACTCGTTCAAGTGTTTCTAAATCTGCTTAAGAATGCCGCCGAAGCGATCGGCGAAACGACGAGCGACGGTGAAATCCAGCTCACCACTGCTTTTCGGCCTGGGGTGCGGCTTTCTGTTCCCGGCAGCAAGGCTCGCGTTTCGCTGCCTCTCGAGTTCTGCGTCAAGGACAATGGTCCCGGCGTACCCGAAGAGCTGATGCCGCACCTGTTCGATCCTTTCGTTACGACCAAGCAAAGCGGGAGCGGCCTGGGCCTCGCCTTGGTGGCGAAGATCGTGAACGATCATGGCGGCATCGTCGAATGTGAATCACAGCCGCGGCGAACCATTTTCCGCGTGCTCATGCCCATATACAGCGGTGACGGCGAAATCACTGACGACGCCCAGCCGGTTCAGAATCGGTGAGAGAACACATGGCGACGGGAAGCATCCTAATAGCCGACGACGATGCCGCGATCCGCACCGTGCTCAATCAGGCTCTGTCGCGCGCGGGATATGAGGTTCGTTCAACCGGCAACGCTGCAACGCTGTGGCGTTGGGTTACTCAAGGCGACGGCGATCTCGTGATCACCGACGTCGTCATGCCCGATGAAAATGCCTTCGATCTCATTCCGCGTATCCGCAAGGCGCGTCCCGACCTTCCGATCGTCGTCATGAGTGCGCAAAATACTTTCATGACTGCAATTCGCGCTTCCGAACGCGGCGCCTATGAGTACCTGCCGAAGCCCTTCGATCTGAAAGAACTTATCGCCATCGTTGGGCGCGCGCTGTCTGAACCGAAAGATCCACGAACGACGACTACAAAAACCGAAGAGCTCGAAGGCATTCCGCTGGTCGGCCGCTCGCCGGCAATGCAGGAAATCTACCGCGTATTGGCTCGCTTGATGCAGACGGACCTGACCGTGATGATTTCAGGCGAGTCAGGCACAGGCAAGGAATTGGTGGCGCGAGCCTTGCACGACTACGGCAAACGCCGCAGTGGCGCCTTCGTCGCGATCAACATGGCGGCAATTCCACGCGACCTGATCGAGTCCGAACTGTTTGGGCACGAGAAGGGCGCATTCACCGGCGCCAACACGCGCAGCGCCGGTCGGTTCGAGCAGGCGGAAGGCGGCACGCTTTTTCTTGATGAAATCGGGGACATGCCGATGGAGGCGCAGACCCGGTTGCTGCGCGTGCTGCAGCAGGGCGAGTACACGACAGTCGGCGGGCGGACACCCATCAAGAGCGACGTGCGTATCATTGCTGCCACGAACAAAGACCTCCGGCTGCTTATTCAGCAGGGTTTATTCCGGGAAGACTTGTTCTTCCGGCTCAATGTGGTGCCCCTGCGCTTGCCGCCGCTACGCGAACGCACCGAAGATATTCCGGATCTCATTCGCCATTTCTTCGCGCAGGCGCAGCGGGAGGGCTTGCCGCCGAAACAGATCGACCAGTCGGGGCTCGATCGCCTCAAGCGACATCGCTGGCCGGGGAATATTCGCGAACTGGAAAACTTGGCCCGCCGCCTTGCAGCGCTCTACCCACAGGAAACCATCACCGTTGCGGTGATCGAGGCCGAATTGGCCCAACCCGCGCTTCCCGTAGGAGGAGAGGAACCGCATGGCGACGAGAACCTGAGCGCTGCCGTCGAACGACATCTCGCCGCCTATTTTTCCGGCTTTGACGAAGGTCTGCCGCCGGCCGGGCTCTACCACCGCATCTTGCGTGAAATCGAATACCCGCTGTTGACGGCAGCTCTGGCGGCCACGCGCGGCAACCAAATCCGCGCCGCGGACCTACTCGGGCTCAACCGGAACACCTTGCGCAAGAAAATTCGCGACCTCGATATCCAGGTCTTTCGCGGCGGGCACTGATCCGCAGCGGCCTGAAAACCGCTTTTTGCGCCGCGGAATTGTCGCAATTCGGC
>DATDLC010000094.1:0-87350 GCA_036519515.1 Pseudolabrys sp.
GGGATGTTGGAGCGGCTTTCGGAGAAAACACGGCAGAATGGCTTCCTGATCGGAGTCGATTCTATCGATCTGGTCAACGATTACGCACTCGTTCAGCGCATCGGCTCTCAGCTCGCACAACGCAATATCGGGATAGCAATCAGTGACATCGATGCGGAAGGGGGCGCACTTGCCGCCCATCGCGATTTGCCGGTCGTGGAAATGAAGGTCAATCGCCGGCTCATTCGCGGCTGCGCCGATGACCGGATCAAGCAGGCTCATTGCGCAGAAATCGTCGCAATTGCGCGCGGCACCGGCGCCAAATCGGTGGCCGAGGGAGACGCAATCGGACTTTCTCGCTGTCCGCGAGCTCGGCTTCGACCTGCTGCAGGGTCAGATGTTCGCCAAGCCGACGACGCCGCGCAAATTCGAGCGCACGATGCTCGCCCGAAACTATGCCGCCGTCGCCTAGCGGCCTCAGCTAAGAGTGGCGCGGCGCTCTACTTCGCCCACGGAAACAGAACCGATGGAAAGTCGGCAGCATAGCGACGCTCTTTCCGCTCTTCCGGTAGCGTCGGCGGCGGGCCCCCTTCCGGTTCGACGACCTTGCGATAAAGGTGCCAGGTCGCATGCCCAAGCAGCGGCATCACCACGGTCAGGCCGAAAAAGAACGGCAGCGAGCCGACCACCAGTAGCGCCGTCACGATCAGGCCCCACACCATCATGGTCACCGGATTGTGGGTCACTGCACGGATCGAAGTCAGCACGGCCACCGCCGCCCCGACATCGCGATCGAGTAGCAGGGGAAACGAAACCACACTGATCGTCAGCACCAGAACGGCGAAGAGCAGGCCGACAAGATTGCCGACGAGAATGAGATTCCATCCGGCGCGCGTCGTGAACACGTCCTCGATGAACGCCTCAACCGAAGTTGGCGACGCATAGCCGAAATTCGCGACATAGATGGCGTTTGCAACCGCGACCCAGATCACGAAAATAATCAGAAGCAGAAATCCCAGCGCCGCGATAGCGCCGATCGAGGAGGATTCAAACACGTTGAAGGCGCGTGTGGCCGATGTTTCGAGACCGGCTTCCCTGCGACGGCTCAGTTCGTAGAGGCCGAGCGCAGCAATCGGACCGATCAGGGCGAAGCCGCTGGCCAAAGGATAAAGCAACGGCAGAATCGAGTAGCCGAATGCGAGCCGCGCCAGGGCAAAGCCCACGATGGGATAGATGATGCAGAGGAACATGGCGTGGGTCGGCATTGCATAGAAATCGTCGGCGCCCTTCGCCAGGGCATCCTGCAAATCGGCCACACCGATCTTGCGGATCGCAAGTTGCTCAGGCCGAGTGCCGGCGCCAACAAGAATGTTTGAGTAGGCCATGTTTCACCTCCCGAGACTTTGACCCGGATGGCGTGGCGCACGGAATCAGAGCTTTCTTGTACCGGCTCTTGATCGCGTCACGTCATGAGCCATTTCCTAACTGTAGCACGCGGGACTGCGGCCGCTGATCACAAATCCGCGCGCATTTTTTACGACTTCAGATTGGGCTCTCGGCCGGTAAGGCATTGCGCAATGCACGCGCACGCCATGCGCAGCAAAATCCACCTGGCTTCTGGCCTGGATCTGCCCCGGCAACACGAAAGCCCGCAGCCGCGAGCCGAATCCTTGCCGCAATGGCTGCCTGACGGGCGGGCCGCCGCTTTCGACCTAGTCGAACGTCAGCGTGCGGCGCACGGCATCGATCGTGACGCTCCAGGTCACCTCGACTTTGCCGCCGTAGATCGACAGCGCACCGTATTTCGCCGCGTTGGCGGTGAGTTCATGAATTGCCACGTTGCTGGAGCAATCTGACAACCCGCAGCGGCAACGCGGCTTTCGCGAAAAAGTTGCGGCGTTCGCGGCAAATTTTCAGCCGCTTTATGACTTACCCTTAACAAATGGTGGCGGCGGGATCCGAGCCCGGCAAACGCGAATAAAATCAAAGGTTTCGCAACATCACATAGGCGTCGACCAAACCGAGCCGTGGATGCTGGAAGGCATCCGGCAGGCGTCCGGCGATCGCGAATCCCATGCTCTGCCACAATCGCACCGCGCGCTCGTTCGAGGCGATGACAAAATTGAACTGCATGGCGGCAAATCGAAGGTGCCGCGCGTGGTCGAGGGAATGCGAACACATGCCTTGCGCAACACCGCGGCCGAACGCCTCTGGCGCGACCACGTAACCGCAATTGGCGACATGGGCGCCACCTCCACGGTTATTCGCGCGCAAATAATAAGTTCCGACTATCGTGCCGACGTCCTCGGCCACAAACACGGTGTGGCCGGGCGAGTGCCAATAGGCGAGGGCGTCCTCGCGCGAGATGTCACGCGGGATGGGATAAGTCTCTCCGGCGCGGAATGTCGGCTCGAGGATACGCCAGATGGCGTCGGCATCGCGCGCTTCTGATTGGCGGATCAGCATTGACGGCTGTCAGTGCTTCCGTCACTCCGCTGCTTCGTGCACGGTCCCTTGCGACAGTCTTGGATTCAGCGCGCAGGCTTCTTCCCAACTCAGGACGCTCAGAGACTTCACGAGTTTTCCGACGCCGTCAGTCTGAGCGCACAACAGACCTAGCTCGATGATCTCCTCGTCACTGAAGTGTTCCGAGAGATCCCGGTAAACCCCATCCTTGTCGATGGCATGTTCGCCTTGTTTGAACAGATCGGCATACCGTAGAGCCGCCTTCTCGCGTGGCGTGAAGTGCTTGCTGGTTTCATAAGCGGCCAGCGCGTTGATCGTTTCTTCGGTCAAGCCTTCGGCTTTGGCGACATTGGAGCGCACCGTGGAGCAATAGCCGCATTGGTGTGCAACGGAAATCTTTATGCGGCACATTTCCTTGAGCTTGTGCGGCAGCACCCCCTGGTAGAGCACCTTATTCCAGTATTCGACCCAGCCTGTGCCGACCTTGCTGCGCGTCATGATACTGACGACGCGCGGATCGGGCGCGCCGGTGCGCTTGGCGGATTCGATCAGGTCGCGTGTATGAGGCGTCTTCTCGCTCTCTTCGATGTAGCGCAAGCGTGGCATGGCGGCTCTCCCTGGCGGTTCTTGCAAGGCTAGGAGGAACGGATCGCGGTGACAACCCACGGCCTGAACTCCTGTGTTATGAGAGCACATGACCACATTGAAGTGGGTGCTTTTGATTATTGTCGTTGGCTACGGCGGCGTGCTGGGTTTGATGTACGTCTTCCAGCGCGCCTTGATGTATTTCCCGGATCCGACGCGGACGCCACCCGCGGCGGCAGGCTTGCCGCAGGCCGAAGAGGTGACACTCACCAGCGGCGACGGTGAAAAGTTGATCGCGTGGTACGTTCCACCGAAAGGAAAAAGTCCGGTCATCATCTATTTTCACGGCAATGCTGGTGCGCTCGATCTGCGCGCCGGGCGGTTCAAGTGGCTGATCGCAGACGGCACCGGCCTTATTGCATTGTCCTATCGCGGCTATGGCGGCTCGACCGGCAAGCCGAGCGAGACCGGTCTGATCAGCGACGGCATGGCTGCCTACGATTTTGCCGCGGCGCGCTACCCGACGCAAAACATCGTGCTTTGGGGTGAATCGCTCGGCACCGGCGTCGCCGTCGCCGTCGCCGCAGAGCGAAAGGTCGGTAGGATCATTCTCGATGCGCCCTTCACCTCCCTTGCCGATGTAGGAGCCGCCGCCTATCCGTTCGCGCCGGTTCGCTGGCTGATCAAGGACCCGTTCCGCTCGGAAGAGCGCATTGCGCGGGTCGCTGCCCCCTTGCTGGTGCTGCACGGCGCGCGCGATCGGATCGTACCGATCGCCTTAGGCGAAAAGCTTTTCTCGCTGGCGCGGGAGCCAAAGCGCTTCGTGCGTTTTCCGCTCGGCGGGCACGTCGATCTCGACGATTACGGCGCGCAAAAAGCGGTCAGGATGTTCTTGAGCGAGCTGGCTGATCCGGTCAATTGACGAGAGACGTGATCAGGCGGCATCCCGCTTTTGATTGGACGCGCAGACAAAATACTGTCCGCCCATCGGCAGCCAACGAAGATATTTCTCGAACGGGCGAAGCGCGGCAAGCTGCTGCGGGAAAAATAGGCAGTAGCTCGACTCGTCGATGTGGAGATGCGCGTTGCGCATGCGCTCGACCGTCTCGCGCATGCCCAGCAACACCGCGTCCGCGTCAAACGGACAATTCTTGACCAGATGGCGCGTGACCGGGTTGACCGGATTATGCTCAAAGATGATGAAGTGCCCGCCTTGCTTCAGGCGGCTATAGCAATATCGGATGGCCATTTGCTGATCTTGCGGCGGAATATGGTGGAAGACGCAGGAGGCGATCACCAGATCGAATTTTGCATCCAAGCCGAGCTCGTCCATCGACGCAAAACGGCAGCTCGGATTTTCCCGCCGCGCGATTGCCAGACTTCCGGCCGACGGATCGCAGCCGACGATCTCCGCTTGCGGGAAGATACTCGCGCAGGTGCGGCATGCTGCGGCCAATGCCGCAACCGAAATCGAGGATCGAGTCGACAGGGCCGACCAGTTGTTGCGCCAGCTCGATTTTGTAGCGGGCGAAATAGCTGCTGTCGCCGTCGAAGAAATTCGTTTGCGCGGCGAGAATTGCTTCGTATCGCCCCGCGTATTGATCGAAATCGACCCGTGACACGAAACGGCCTCCCGTATGGATAGGGAGCACCGATACGCGAACAAAAATAATAAACAGTTGCGCCTGCGTGAGGGCGGCTGCAGTCTCGTCGGCGTTTCGTCAGGAAAGGTCCAAAAAGCAATAGCGCGGGCAACTTTAGGCCCGCGCCACCTGATCATTGAATAAAGACTGTATTCAGCCCATTCGCGGGGCGCGATGATGGCCGCCATGGCCGCCGCCGCCCGGGCCGGCTCCGGGAGCCGGACGTGGCTTGGCCGGCAACAGACCTTCGCGCTGCATCTTCTTGCGCGCGAGCTTGCGGGCCCGGCGGATCGCTTCCGCCTTTTCCCGCGCCTTCTTTTCCGATGGTTTTTCGTAATGGCCGCGGAGCTTCATCTCGCGGAAAATGCCCTCGCGCTGCATCTTCTTTTTGAGCGCCTTCAGGGCCTGGTCGACGTTGTTGTCGCGAACGAGAACTTGCACGCTTGCTCCTTCGTTGATATTCCGACGGGTTAAGGCAAAAGCCCCGAAAACGGGGGCTTTGAGTCGCGCGGCTCTAGCAGAAAAGGCCTTAAGAGTCCATTCGTACGATGCCGCCAGACATTGTCACGCGGGCATTTCCCATATGGAAAGAGGGGTTAGCGCCTGCCAGGTTCACCGCGGCCAGACCCGCGTGACGTGGCCCATCTTGCGCCCTTTCCGTCCTTCGCCCTTGCCATAGATGTGCACGGAGGCTCCGGGCACGGTCAGCCAGCGCACAGCTTCGTCTATTTCAGTTCCGATCAGATTCACCATCTCCACGCGCCGGCCGAGGCGGGCGGGTTTCGCCAGCGGCCAGCCCGCGACGGCCCGAATGTGCTGCTCGAATTGCGACACGGTCGCCCCGTCGATGGTCCAGTGGCCGGAATTGTGCACGCGTGGCGCGATCTCGTTGACCAGAACCGTGCGCTGGCGCCCCTTTCGGACCACGAACATTTCGACGGCCAACACCCCGACATAGTCGAAAGCCTTGGCGATCCGCGTCGCAACCTGGCGCGCTTCACGCGCGAGAGCCGGCCCCACTTTTGCGGGGACCCGCGAGAACTTCAAAATGTGATCGCGGTGTTCGTTTTCGGTCACCTCGAAGCACTCGACCGTACCGTCGCGCGCGCGCGCGGTCACGACGGACACCTCACGTTCGAAATTGATGAACCCCTCGAGGATTGCGGGCGCATTTTTGACGGAACGCCAGGCCGCGATTGCATCGCCGCCATTGCCGATCTTCGCCTGGCCCTTGCCGTCATAGCCGAGTTGGCGGGTCTTGAGCACGGCCGGCAAGCCGACCGCCTTTACGGCCTCGGTCAGCTGCGTCGCGCTGTGCACCGGCGCGTAGGGCGCGGTGGCGATTTTCAACGCGCTGATGAAATTTTTCTCGATGAGGCGATCTTGCGTGGTTTCCAGCACCTTCGGATCGGGCAACACCGGTTTTCGCCGCGCGAGAAACGCGGCGGTCTTGGCCGGAACGTTTTCGAACTCATAGGTAATGACGTCGACCGCACCAGCGAAGCGGGCGAGGGCGGTTTCATCCTCGTAGGACGCGCAGGTGCCGGCGTGCACCACATCGAAAGCACAGGAATCCTTTTCCGGGGAATAGACGTGACACCGGAATCCCAGCGGTGCCGCCGCGAGCGCGAGCATGCGCGCAAGCTGACCGCCGCCGAGAATACCGATGGTGGCTCCGGGCTTCAGCAAGGCTCAGTCTTTTGGCCGCTTGGCGACGGCTCTGGTCTGGCGCGCGCGCCAGGCATCGAGCCGCTTGGCGACCTTTGCATCGGACAAGGCAATCACGGCGGCCGCAAGCAGCGCGGCATTGGTTGCGCCTGCTTTGCCGATGGCGAGCGTGCCGACCGGAATCCCGCCGGGCATCTGGAGGATGGAGAGCAGCGAATCCTTGCCTTCCAACGCATGGGTGTTCACCGGCACGCCGAAGACGGGCAGGGGCGTCATCGATGCCGCCATGCCGGGCAGGTGCGCAGCGCCCCCAGCGCCGGCGATGATCACCTTGAACCCGGCCTTGCGCGCGCCGCTGGCAAACTCGTACAGGCGCTTCGGCGTGCGGTGGGCGGAGACGATAAGGGCGTCGTAACCGATTCGCAGGGCGTCAAGCGTTTTTGCGGCGTGCTTCATCGTGGCCCAGTCCGACTGGCTGCCCATGATGATCGCGACCGGTTTTGACGCCATCTTGCTCCCCGCGCTCCGCATTTTCCTGCGGAAGGAAGCGGCGGATTATAGGTTGAGGCTCCCCGCTGGCAAGGCGAAAGGGGTATTCTCTCGCGCAAGGTTAAGATTCGCGAGCTCACAGACGAGGTCAAAGACATGGGTTTGCCGCAAGCCAAAGCAAGCGTGCACGAAGAGTTTCCACCGGAGGCCGCGCTGCAGGCCGAGATCGAGCGTCTCAAGCGCGAGCTCGCCGTCGCGCGCGCCCGCATCGGCGAACTTGAAGCGCGCGCCGATGTCGACCCCCTGCTCGATATCCTCAACCGTCGTGGGTTCGAACGCGAACTCAAACGCACGCTGGCCCATACGAAGCGGTACGGCACCCCGGCCGCGCTGATGTTCGTGGACCTCGACAACTTCAAAACGGTCAACGACCGACACGGCCACGCGACCGGCGACGCGCTGCTCAAGGCGGTCACGCGCGAGCTCACCCGCCACGTTCGCGCCTCCGACGTGGTGGGACGGCTGGGCGGCGACGAATTCGGCGCACTGCTCTGGCGGGTCGACGAGGCGCAGGCCTTGACGAAAGCGCGCGAGCTGGAAGGGCTGCTCGCGCGGGTGAGCGTGATGCATGGGCAGGCTCATGTGCAGGTCAGCGCCAGCGTAGGCACTGCGCTGCTCCGCGCAGACGCTACTGTCGCCGAGATCATTACGGCTGCCGACCGCGCAATGTATGCGCGCAAGGACGAAAGAAGGGGCCTGCCGGCGGTCGATTTTCAGGGCGGTGCGAACTGACCGAAAAGCCTAGGCGATAATATCGGGCGTGAGCTGGTCTTCGATGCGGCGGATCTTGTCGCGCAGGATAAGCTTCCGCTTCTTCAACCGCTGTATCTGAATAAGGTCGGAACCGGGCGAGGTCACGAGGGCCGTTATGGCCGCGTCGAGGTCACGGTGTTCCTGCAGCAGGCGCGCCAGCTGCTCCCGCAACGCGCGTTCTTCCTCGTTCGTCATCGCCACCGCTGGTTTATTTGCCTTCGCCGCCGTCTCGACAAAAGCACGGCAATTATTGCGTTTTCCACAAGGGCGTTCAAGCTCGCGGAAAATCGACGCCAATCAAAGGTTTGCGCCGGTTTGCCGCGGCGGGAGGTAGGGTGTACCGTCGCTCTTGTGGTGAGTCTGCGCTAGACTTAAATCGTAGAGAGCCACGGATTGAGGAGACATACTGCATGTCGATGCAATCGCACCTAGCGGAATTGGAAAAACGACATCAGGCGCTCGAAGACGAAATCACCGAATGCCTGACCCATCCCGCGGTCGATGACCTGAGAGTAGTGGAACTCAAAAGACGCAAATTACAGGTGAAGGACGAAATCGAACGGCTGCGCCATCACGGGCGAGCCAGCGTGCACTGACCAGTCCAGTACTGGACGCGCAGATTTCCGATCAGGCCGAACTCGGGTAAGCCCGAGTTCGGCCGTTATTTTTCTGCGTCACGACCCGACAGGAATGGCGCCATTACGTGCAAGATTTTGGGCTATAGTCGTCAGACATAACAAAACGACTCCGGGAGACGACCCCATGGCCCGATCCGTCGCCGCCGCGCTGTCGGCGCTTGCGATCTTGTTTGCAACGGCGGGCGCGGGCATCGCCGCGCCAGATTATCCGACGCGGACGGTCACGCTGGTCGTTCCGTTTCCGCCAGGCGGGGGCGTCGATGCGATGGCGCGCGTCGTCGCCGCCAAATTGTCCGAGGCCATGCGGCAACAATTCGTGGTTGACAATCGGGCCGGCGCCGGGGGCACGATCGGGACGCGAGCGGTCGCCCAGGCCGCGCCTGATGGCTACACGTTGTTACTCGGGCACACCGGCACCATCTCGATCAACCCAAGCCTTTATGCCCATGCCGGCTACGATCCGCGCAAGGACTTTGCGCCCGTCGGGCTTGTGGCCTCGATGCCGGTTGCACTGCTCGCGCATCCTTCGTTCCCGGCGAAATCGATTGGCGACTTCATCACCATGGCCAAGAAGGACCCCGGTAAATTCAATCTCGGCACCTCGGCGATCGGTACGGGCGGTTATATGTGCGCCGAACTGTTCAAATCCGAGGCCGGGATCGATGTCGCGATCATTCCATACAAGGGGACGGCTCCCGTGATGAACGACCTGCTCGGAGGTCACGTGCCCATCGCTTTCGGCGTGCTGCCCCCGGCGCTCGGCAATCTCCAGGCCGGCAAGCTGCGCGCCGTCGCGGTCACGAGTAAAAAACGATTTTCATTGCTGCCCGATGTCCCCACCTTCGATGAATCCGGCCTGCCCGGATTCGAAGCCGTGTTGCACTATGGCCTTTTGGCCCCGGCAGGCACGCCAAAGGAGATCATCGATCGGCTCAGCGAAGAGGTGCGCAAGATTGTCGACATCCCCGAAGTGCAAACGCAAATCCATAAAGAGGGCGGCGATCCTTTGACGTCCACGGCGGCCGAGTATGCGGCCGATATCGACACGGAAGAAAAAAAGTGGGGCGGACTCGTCAAAAAGCTGGGGCTCAAGGTCGAGTGACGATGCGATCCGTTCTCCGCACGCTCATTCTTGTCCGTATTTGTCTCGCGTGCTTGGCCATCGGCGGCGTTGCGCACGCCGAGGATTATCCGAGCCGGCCGATTACCCTGATCGTGCCATTTCCACCAGGCGGCAGTACCACCGTCATGGCGCGCATTGTCGGGGACAAGCTCTCGACCGCGCTCGGCCAGCAGATCGTGGTGGAAAACAAGGGCGGCGCCGGCGGCACGATCGGCACCCGGTTCGTCGCAAAGGCCGCACCCGATGGGTACACCATCCTGCTGAGTTACACGGCGACGATGGCGATCGCGCCCGCAATGAACGCCAATGCCGGTTATGACCCGCACAAAGACTTGACGCCGATCGGCATGATCGGGTTTGCCCCGAATGTGCTTGTCGTGCATCCGTCACTGCCGGTGCATTCGATTGCGGAGCTGATCGCATACGCGAAAGCGGCGCCCGCGCCGCTGCAATACGGTTCGCCGGGCGTCGGGACAGTGAATCATCTGGCCGGTGAATACCTCGCGAACGAAGCCGGCGTGAAGTTGCAGCACGTGCCATACAAGGGAAACGGTCCCGCCATGGGTGACCTGCTTGGCGGTCATATTCCGATGATGTTCCTTCCGGTTCCTGTCGCGGTCGGCAACGTGAAAGCCGGAACCCTGCGCGGCCTTGCGATCACCAGTGCGACGCGGTCGAGCTTGCTGCCGGATCTGCCGACGCTCGCCGAAAGCGGTGTGCCTGGATTTGAGGCGGCGCTGCGGTACGGGCTTGCGGCGCCCGCCGGCACGCCGCCCGCGGTCATCACGCGCCTGAACAAGGAACTCAACGCCGCGCTTGCCAGCGAAGATGTGAAGAATCGTCTTGCGACGGAAGGCGCCGAACCCCTGCCGGGGACGCCGGAAGCCTATGCAGCCGACATCAGCGCCGATGAAAAGAAATGGGGCGGACTGGTGAAAAAGCTCGGATTAAAGGTAGAATAGCGCTTCGCCGCCAAGCAGCCATATTGTGCTGCTCGGATTCGCCACGAACAGCTGACTACCATTGAGGCCGCCATGACATTCCGTACGACATATCGGGCGCTCATCGCCGGCGCCTTCGCCGCGGCGCTTTGTGCCGTGCCCGCTGCGCAGGCCTTCACCATCGAAAACTCGGGTGGTTCGGGCAGCGGCCAGGGATTCATGGACCTGGACAAGCCGGCGGCGGCGCCTGACCGACTTGCGCCGGTGTCGCGCTTCGGTACCGAAAACGGCCAGACGTCGATCAAGCAGGGCAACACGACGTTCCAGTTCGGGCAGCAACGCTCGTTCGACGATCGCTATAACACGAATAACCTGTTCAACCCCTATACCCGCGAAGGGCGCTGACCCTACCGCTTTCGGGTCAGGAAGGCCGCGAGCGCCTTTTGCGCCTCGGGCGAGGCTAATCGCGTCTTGAAAGCCTCGACCTCTTCGTCGATCCGCGCGACGATTTCCTCGATCGAGCCGCGCATCAACCGGCGCGCCTCAACGACGCTCTCGGACGGCAAAGCCGCGATTTCATTTGCAGTAACGACTGCCCGCGCGTCGAGTTCGGCGGCCGGCACGATCATGTTGACGATGCCTGCGTCTCTAGCCTGCTCGGCGCTCAAAGCCTTGCCCATGACCAGCAACGAGAATGCGCGCGCATGACCCATGAGCCGGGGCGCTATCAGGCTGGAGCCTCCTTCCGGCACAAGGCCGAGTGAAACGAACGGCGTCAGCAGAACGGCGTTGTCGCTCGCGATCACCTGATCGCAGTGCAGAAGCATGGTGGTACCGATGCCGACCGCGGCACCGCCCACGGCGGCGACCAGGGGCTTTTCACAGCGCGCCAGTGCATGGAGGAACCGGACAATCGGGATGCCGAGGCTGCCAGCCTTTGCCATCGTCACGAAATCGTTGAGATCGTTGCCGGCACAGAAAACATCGGGCGCGCCCGCGATGATCAGGCATTTCACGCTGCCGGCCGTGCCCGCATCCTCGATCGCAGAGGCCATCGTTTCATACATTGCGAGCGTGAGCGCATTCTTCTTCTCAGGCCGGTTCATGCGGACCTTGCGGACCGGGCCTTCGTTGCTGATCAGAATGTCGGGCATCGATTCTTTCCAAATGTCGAACAAATGAGTCGGAAATCGGGTGGCTCCGGCATTTCGTGGATAAACCGGCCAGAGAGCAATGGCGACAGGACACAAGCCTGACGGCTTATAGCGCCTTCGCCATTTCCCGCAGCTTGAATTTCTGGATCTTGCCGGTGCTTGTCTTCGGGATTTCCGCAAAGACGACGTAGCGGGGGCATTTATAGGACGCCAGATGCTTACGGCACCATTGCATCAGCTCGTCGGTGCTCGCCTTCGTTTCCGGTTTCAATTCCACAAAGGCGCAGGGCGTCTCGCCCCATTTATCGTCCGGCTTGGCCACGACCGCGGCCGCAGCGACCGCGGGATGCTTGTAGAGCGCGTCTTCGACTTCGATCGAAGAGATATTCTCGCCGCCTGAGATGATGATGTCCTTCGATCGGTCCTTGAGCTGGATGTAGCCGTCGGGGTGCATCACGCCGAGATCGCCGGTGTGAAACCAGCCGCCGGCGAAGGCCTTTTCCGTCGACACCTTGTTCTTGAGATAGCCTTTCATGATGACGTTGCCGCGCATCATAACTTCGCCCAGCGTCTTGCCGTCGCGCGCGACAGGCGTCATCGCCTCCGGATCGAGCACGTCCAGCGCTTCCAGCGCGCTATAGCGTACGCCTTGGCGCGCCTTCTTCACCGCCTGTTCGGCCGGGCTGAGCGCGTTCCACGCTTCGTGCCAGTCATTGACGACGGCCGGGCCGTAACTCTCGGTCAGTCCGTAGAGATGCGTGACGTTGAAACCCGCGTCTTTCATCGCGGCGAGCACCGCTTCGGGCGGCGGTGCCGCGGCGGTGAAGAATTCGACAACGTAAGGCAGCGGCTTCTTTTCATTCGCCGGCGCATTGAGCAACGTCGCCATCACGATCGGCGCTCCGCACAGATGCGTCACCTTGTGATCGGCGATTGCGTCGTACATTGCGGGCGCGCGCACCGCGCGCAGGCACACATGCGTGCCGGCGACGACCGAGATCGACCACGGGAAGCACCAGCCGTTACAGTGAAACATCGGCAGGGTCCACAGATAGACCGGATGCTTGGCCATGGAACAGGTCACGACATTGCCGACCGCGAGCAGATGCGCGCCGCGATGGTGATAGACGACGCCTTTGGGATCTCCCGTCGTGCCCGAGGTGTAGTTAAGCGTGATCGCGTCCCACTCGTCGTCGGGCATTTTCCAGGCGTAGCCCGCGTCACCCTGTGCGATGAAATCCTCGTATTCGATTGATCCGAGCCGCTCGCCGGCGCCTTTGTATTCCGGATCGTCATAGTCGATCACGAGCGGCTTTGCTTTGCAGAGCGCGAGCGCCTCCTTCATCACCTTCGAATATTCGCGGTCGGTGATCACGACCTTCGCGTCGGCGTGATCAAGTGAGAAGGCAATGATCGCCGCGTCGAGTCTGGTGTTGAGCGTGTTGAGCACGGCCTGACACATCGGCACGCCGTAGTGGCATTCGAGCATCGCCGGCGTATTGGCGAGAAATACCGAAACGCTGTCGCCGCGTTTGATGCCGCGCTTCGAAAGGGTCGAAGCAAGCCGGCGCGCGCGGCTGTAGAACTCGGCATAGGAGCGGCGCAGGGGACCGTGAATGATGGCGCTGTGGTCAGGGAATACCGCGGCCGCACGCTCGAGAAAACCGAGTGGAGTCAGCGGCTGATAGTTCGCCGGATTGCGGTCGAGATCGACATCGTAGGGCGTTTTCGCCATTGGGGCCGTTTCCCCCGCGCCACCTGCGCGGCCGATTATGACACTATTGAACAGCGATGCGTCCCGATACACAATCTATGCGAGCAGATCCCGGCCGGCGACTTTGATCCGTGGAGAATGGGCGCAGGCGATGTCGGTGGATTACATTTCAGGCAATACGACGGACGGCCTCACGCTAAAGCTGTATCGCGGCGAGGACATGGTCCTGCTCGCCTTCGATATCGACGATACGCTGAAGACGCCCGACTTTGTCGGCTTCGGCATCCAGTATTTCCTCGGCGATTCGACGCAGCCGCGCGATGTTTTCAATTTCCTGACATTCAAGCACGTGCGCCTGAAGGCAAAGGCCGCCAAGAAACACATCAAGCTGGCCGCCCGGGCCAGCTTGCGCTCGCCGATCCAACAGTTCCGCTGGGCGCATGTCCCAAGCGTTCCGCTCGACGGCCCCGTGACCTATCAGGTCTCGGCGATGTTCTGGAACGGCACCAGCCCGCTTGTCGTCAAGTCCACCACGCGGGCAACCATCGATGCGCATCGCGCGACGCGCGGGGCGTTTCTCAATGTGGGCTTCACGCGCGGGTTTGCCAGTTCGCAGGCCTATGAGCGCAACTTCCCGGACGAGCACAAGATCATGCCGGCGGTCGGCAAGCCGCAGCTCAATTTCAATACGGCGCCCTTCGAAGGCGCAGGGAGGCCCTATCCGTGGCTTGGCTTCGAAGCGCGTCGAATCCTGTTCGAGTTTCTCGACGAATGTCAGGCCGACCCCGACGTTCTCGCCGACGTCTTCGCCTACGATCTGTCCGATCCGGAAATCGTGCGCCGCCTCGAGGCCTTCGGCCCGCGCCTGCGCATCATTATCGACAATTCGGACAAGCACGGCAAACCGACGAGCGACGAGAGCAACGCAGCCGCGCGTCTCGTGATTTCGGCTGGGGCCAGTAATGTCGCGCGCCACAAGTTCTCGGGGCTGCAGCATAACAAGGTCATCATCGCCCGCCGCAAGAGCGGCAACGCGGCGGCGCCCTTTGCGGTCGCGACCGGCTCGACCAATTTCTCGCTCGGCGGCTTCTACATCCAGAACAACAATATTCTTCTGTTCCGCGATGCCAATGTCGCAAAACTCTACGCCGATGTATTCGACGCCGCTTTTCCGAAGCCGACCGGTTTTTCCGGCAAGCCGATCGCCATGAAATGGTTCGAGAAGGACCTGGCGGATGCCGGCACCTACCGTTTCTGTTTTTCACCGCACAAGAAAGCGTCGCTGTCGATGACGCCGCTCGCGGATGCGATCGAGGGCGCCGATAAATCGGTGTTCTATGCGGTTGCCTTCCGCAGCCTACAAACCGGGCCGGCCGACAAGGCGCTCGATGCGCTCGATCCGAAGAAACTGCTGGTGATGGGCGTTGCCAACATGCCGGGCAAGCCCAAGTCGAACACCTTGATGGTCCAGCTTCCCGGACGCGGACCCATTGCGTTCGGCCCCGCGGCGCTCACCAAGGATCTGCCGGAGCCATTCAAGAGAGAATGGACCGGGGGCGGCGGCATTCATATGCACCACAAATTCGTCATCTGCGATTTCAACGGCAGCAAGCCGGTGGTCTTCACTGGCTCCTCCAATATGGCGGCCGGTGGCGAGCAGGGTAACGGCGACAACCTCATTGAAATCCGCGATCCGAAGGTCGTGATCGCCTATGCCGTGCAGGCGGTGAGCATTTTCGATCATTACGGCTTTCGCAATCGCATAAAGACCGCCAAGACCAAGCCGGCGGCGCGGGACCTGAGCGAGCTGCCGAAGCCAGGAAAGCCGGCCTGGTGGGAAGCGAGTTTCGATCCGAACAGCTACAAATTCCGCGACCGCGTCCTCTTCGCCAGCTGAACGCGGTCCTCCAGCTCTCGGCCGGCGCGTCGCAACGGCTTGTTTGCGCGCGCGGGTAACGACACAATAAGCGCCGGAGGAACGCCGATGGATGCCCGCAGCAGCCGCTATCACGAGGTCTATGCACACTGGCAGCGCAGCCCGGAGGTGTTCTGGGCTGAGGCTGCGGCCGACATCGACTGGTACGAGAAGCCGAAGAAGATTTTCGATCCGTCCGCCGGCATCTACGGCCGCTGGTTCGTCGGCGCCACCTGCAACACTTGCTACAACGCGCTCGACCGTCACGTGCTCGCCGGCCGCAACGATCAGCCGGCGCTGATCTACGATTCCCCCGTCACCAATACGGTCAAGACCTTCACCTATGGCCGCATGCTGTCTGAGGTGCAGCTGCTCGGCGCCATGTTGCGCGATTTCGGCGTGGAAAAAGGCGACCGTGTCGTCATCTACATGTCGATGATTCCGGAAGCGGTGTTCGCTATGCTCGCCTGCGCGCGCATCGGCGCCGTCCATTCGGTGGTGTTTGGCGGCTTTGCGGCGAAGGAGCTCGCGACCCGCATCGATGACTGCCGGCCGAAGGTGATCCTGTCCGCGAGTTGCGGCATCGAGGGCGCGCGCGTCGTTCCCTACAAGCCGCTGCTCGATGAGGCGATCAATCTCGCACGCCACAAGCCGCAGGCCTGCATGATTTTCCAGCGCCCGCAATGCGAAGCCCCGCTCACCGCGGGCCGCGATCACGATTGGCGGAAAGTGTGGGAACACGCGGTCAATTACGCCAAGACCAGCGAATGCGTACCGGTCGCCGCCACCGATCCGCTCTACATTCTCTACACGTCGGGCACCACGGGAATTCCGAAGGGCGTGGTGCGCGACAATGGTGGCCACATGGTCGCGCTCAAATGGTCGATGCAGAATCTCTATGGCATCTCGCCGGGAGAGGTCTGGTGGTCCGGCTCGGATATCGGCTGGGTGGTCGGCCATTCCTACATTGTCTATGCGCCGCTGTTTCACGGCTGCACCACGATCCTCTATGAGGGCAAGCCGGTCGGCACGCCCGACGCCAGCGCGTTCTGGCGCCTGATCGCTCAGCATGGCGTCGTATCGCTGTTCACCGCGCCGACGGCGTTCCGCGCCATCAAGAAAGAGGATCCGAAGGGCGCGTTTATCGGGAAATACGATCTCTCGAAATTCCGCACGCTGTTTCTCGCGGGCGAGCGCGCCGATCCGCCGACCATCCAATGGGCGGAAGAAGTGCTCAACGTGCCGGTGATCGACCACTGGTGGCAGACCGAAACAGGCTGGTGCATTGCCGGCAATCCGGTCGGGCTCGGCGCGCTGCCGGTGCGTTACGGTTCGGCCTGCGTGCCGATGCCGGGTTATGCCATCGATATCGTCGACGAGTCCTGCAAGGTGCAGCCGGCGAACAAGATCGGCTCGATCGTGGTCAAGCTGCCGTTGCCGCCGTCCTGTTTTCCCACGCTGTGGCAGCAGGACGCGCGTTTCAAGGAAAGTTATCTCGCGGAATTTCCCGGCTACTACAAGACGGCAGACGCCGGCTACAAGGACGAGGACGGCTACGTCTACGTGATGAGCCGCACCGACGATATCATCAATGTCGCCGGCCACAGGCTCTCCACCGGCGGCATGGAAGAAGTCCTCGCCGGCCATCCCGATGTCGCCGAATGCGCCGTGCTCGGCATCAAGGACGATCTCAAAGGCGAAGTGCCGTGCGGATTCATCGTGCTCAAGGCCGGCGTGAACCGTCCGCCGACGGAAATCGAGAAGGAAATCGTCGCGCTGGTGCGCGAGAAGATCGGCCCTGTCGCGGCGTTCAAACTTGCGATTACCGTCGCGCGGTTGCCGAAGACGCGTTCGGGAAAAATCTTGCGCGGCACGATCAAGAAAATCGCCGACGGCGAAGTGTGGACGATGCCGGCAACGATCGACGATCCGGCAATTCTCGATGAGATCGACAGCGCGCTGAAGGGCCACGGCCTCGGCGGCAAATAGACGAACGAAAACGCGCGGTTGCTAATTACCACAACTGTTCCCGCGCGTGACATATCGAACACACACAAAGTGAAAAGCATTTGCGGTCGTGGCTTTGCGGCAATCCGGCCACGGTCTCGCCCCGATTGGCTGTCGGATTTTGACACACGGGGACCGCAACATGTCTTTTGGTGGTTATGCAGAAAATCCGTGGGTTGAGACAGCGACCACCGATCTCGTCGCGCATTTCCGTTTCCGGAAAATTGTTCGCTTCATTCCTATCGCGATTGCGGCGCTTACACTCGCTGCGTGCAATCAGTACACGGTCGCCACCAACAAATCGGCCATGCATAGCGCCAGCCGACAGGCGCTTCCGCAGGAGAGCGCAGAGCCGACGGTAAGACACGTGGCCGTCAGAAGGATAAAACACACGCCTCTCAAGCGGCCGATCGAGACGCAGTTTGCCTCGCACGGAATTGCCAGCTTCTACTCGGACGAACAGCCGACCGCGAATGGCGAAAAGTTCAATCCGAATGCCATGACTGCCGCGCACCGAAGCTTGCCGTTCGGCACCCGGCTGCGCGTGACGAATCTCGCCACCGGTCGCTCCGTGACAGTTCGTGTCAACGACCGCGGCCCCTACATTCCGGGCCGCATCGTCGACGTGTCGTATTCCGCCGCTGAATCTTTAGGAATCGTGGGGAGAGGCGTAGCGAAGGTTAAACTTGACGTCATCAACTAAGTCGGGGCGCCGACAGGCAAGGGGAGGCGAGCCGACCGCCCGAGCGCGATCCGGGGACGTCTGCGCTCGGGCGGCGCTACTGTCCCGCCGGGCGGCGGTTCGCGAGATGCCCGCGACGATAATTATTGGTGTGACCGGGAACCACTCCGCGCACACAACATTGGGTCAGTTATATCGTCTCTATCAGAGGAGATTTTCGTGGCCTCGCGCGTCATCCATCTCATTAATCCGAAAACAGATTCCCTCACCACCCGGCCGCTCTATCTGAACCGAGCTCTCTATTCGCCCCTTGCGGGATTGCTTGCGGTCGCGGCCTGCATTCCGCGCGACAAATACGAAGTGGTGCTGACGGACGAGAATATCGAAACGATCGATTTCGGCCTCAAGGCGGATCTCGTCGGCATCTCGGCCATGACGAGCTACGTCAATCGCGGCTATGAGATTGCCGATGAATTCCGCGCAAAAGGCATCCCCGTGGTCATGGGCGGCGTGCATCCGAGCTTCATGCCGCAGGAGGCCCTCAAGCACAGCGACGCTGTCGTGATCGGCGAGGTCGAACTCGTGATCGACAAGCTGCTCGACGATCTCAAGCAGGGGCAGATGAAGGGAACGTACAAATCCACCAAGCTGCACCCGATGGTCGGCCTGTCGATGCCGCGTTACGACCTCCTGAAAAAGCATCGCTACGTGAACAAGACCTTCGTACAGACCTCGCGCGGCTGCCATCAAGGCTGCACGTTTTGCGCCGAGCCGCTGATGAATGGACTGAAGTTCCGCTATCGTCCGGTCGGCGAAGTGATTCACGAAATGGAAAATTGCGGTTCTCGAATCATCTCGATCAATGACGCGGATTTTTTCGGCACGCCCGAGCGTCCGAAGGAGGTCATGCGCGCGCTGAAGGGACGCAACATTCAGTGGCAGGCCGGCGTCACCTCAAAGCTTGCCCAGGATGACCGCATGCTCGAACTCGCCGCCGAAAGCGGATGCACGTTACTGAGCGTCGGATTTGAGTCGATATCCCGCTCGACGCTCACCAGCGTGCACAAGCACGTCAACAGGCCGGAAACCTTCGCGGCATTGGTCGAAAAAGTGCACTCCTACGGCATCATGGTGTTCGGTTTGTTCATGTACGGGTTCGACGGTGACGATCTCTCCGTGTTCGACCAGACCGTCAACTTCAACATCGACTCCAAATACGACGCCTGCGCCTATTCGACCTTGACGCCATATCCCGGCACGCTGACGTGGTACGAGATGAAAAAGGCGAACCGCATCGTTTCCTTTGACTGGACGATGTATGACCAGGGCCACGTCGTCTACCGCCCGGCCCAGATGTCGGGCGATGAACTGCGCATCGGAGTCAGCAGGGCCTATGGAAATTTCTACGCGACGTCTTCGATCGCCAAACGATTTCCCTTGAGCGGCAAACGCCATCGTACGCAATGGGTGGTCTACAATCTGATGATGCGGAGGGGCTCGCAAACCGAGAACATTCAATCGATCGCGGCGCCGACGGCGGAACCTGATATGGCTCCGATGCCGCCCATTTTGCCGATCAAGCGGGAGTGGCGCGAAGCCGTGCTCGAGGCAGTCGGCGGTCCGGGCCCGCACCTGAGCTAACTCAGATCGACCCGTCGTCGATTCCGTGCCGGAGTTTTATGGCCGCGAGAAATTCCTGGCGAGTTTTGAAGTTCGTGCGGAAAACGCCGAGCATGCGGCTCGTCACCATTGTCACGTCGGACCGGTGAACGCCGCGGGTCGTCATGCATTCGTGGGCGCCTTCGACGACGACGGCCACACCCGACGGTTTCAACACGCTGTTGAGGCATGAAGCGATCTCGGCGGTCATTTTCTCCTGGACCTGCATTCGCTTGGCGAAAACATCGACCAGGCGTACCAGCTTGGAAATCCCGACGACGCGCCTGCGCGGCAGATAGCCGATATGAACGCGGCCGATGATCGGCGCAATGTGATGCTCGCAATGGGATTCGAACCGGATGTCGCGCAACAGGACCATTTCGTCGTAGCCGGCGACTTCCTCGAAGGTGCGTTGAAGATATTCGCGCGGATCCTCGAAGTAGCCGGCAAACCATTCTTCATAGGCGCGAACAACCCGGGCGGGCGTGCCGCGAAGGCCTTCCCTGTCGGGGTCGTCTCCAGCCCATTGGATGAGCGTCCGGACGGCATTCTCTACCATTGCGCGCGAGGGGCGTTCGTTTTGGTTGCGCGCACGTTTTGTCGGGCGGCTATTGGATTTCATGCTGAACTCCCAGCCTCAGGCGCTACGACGCTAGTGTAAACAATACCGCGACCGCCTCGACTATGTCCCGAGTCGTCTTTCAGTCAATGCGGTGGTCAGAACGCCGTTCCGCGCGCGCCCAGCAATGGTCTGGTGCCATCAGCGCTCTACGCAATCCTTTACGAAACTGCGGCGCTTCAAGAAGCTCAGTTTCTGCACACCCGCTTCGCGCTGACAGGCCGCACGTTTTTCCATTGCAATTCTGTCGGCCGCGGCAATTTCGCCGGGACTCCTTGGCTTTACCGGGGGGTGATTGCGATAGCGCCGGCACGACGGCTGACAGAAACAGCGCAATTGTTATGAAGGCACCAAGAAATCGTGGCACGGCAGAACTCGATATCGCTACACCGTCATGAGCAATATCGCCTGAGCCACCTACATCGGCAACAGCATTTCGAGCTTTTCGCAATCCGAATCGTTCGCCATGCCGCAGACGATGACTCCATGGCGGTGGGGAGATGCAGGCTGGCTGGGAGGCGTGCCGGTAACTTTCCCGCTGGTGGCGTGCGTGCCAGCTGTCGTGACATGCGTGTGCACGGTGCGGGCGACTGCTACCGTGGCGAGCAGAGCTACAACTGCGGCTGCAGCTGAGATGAATCTTATTTTGCGCGATATCATTTTCTGTACCTCGCGAATCCGTCGCGTTCACCGGGAAATAACAAAAATTTTGCTCCGCACAAGACAAAGGTTCCTCACATTAAATTGTTCAGTGCCATTAACCGCTTCTTGGAATATTGCACTGCCAACAACCGGCAATGGTCGCACGGCTTGCATAGCGGCTTTGCAGAATGAGAATGCATCGAGCGCGAACGTCCGCGCGACCATGACGATAGCCAAAGGACATTCATGCCTCTCTACATCTGCACCGCCTGCGGCACGCAATTCCCGGAAAGCGCACAACCGCCCGCTGAATGCCTTATTTGCGAAGAGGAGCGGCAATACGTGCCGCCGCGGGGACAGACCTGGACCACCCTCGAAGCTCTGTCGCAAAGTCACATGAACAGCTTCCACGAATACGACACCGGCGTGATCGGTATTGGCGCGGGCTTCGCTATCGGTCAGCGCGCGCTGCTCGTGCGCACGGAAGGCGGCAACGTCTTGTGGGATTGTGTCGCCACGCTCGATGCGGCGACCGTGAGCATGATCAAAGGCCTCGGGGGCCTGAAGGCGATCGCGATCTCGCACCCCCACTTCTACACGACGATGAACGAGTGGGCGCGCGCCTTCGACTGCCCGATCCACCTCAACGCTGCGGATCGGGACTGGATCATGCGCAAAGGCCCGGCGGTGAAACTGTGGGACGGCGATACGCTCCCGCTCTGGAACGGCGTCACGCTCGTGCGTTGCGGTGGGCATTTTCCGGGCGGAACGGTGATGCATTGGGCCGGCGGTGCCGGCGGGCGCGGCATTGTTTTTGCGGGCGATATCCTGACGGTCGCGACCGATCGCAAGTGGCTTTCCTTCATGCGCAGCTATCCGAATTTCATTCCGTTGTCGGCGCGGGAAGTCGAGCACATCGGCAAGTCGCTTGAACAGTTTCGGTTCGACATCATCTACGGTCACTATTTCGACCGCGTCATCGCCCGAGATGCCAAACAAGTTCTGGAAAAATCCGTCGCGCGCTACGTCGCGGCAATCAACGGGACGAGGGGATACTGAAAATAGGGGCCTTCACAAAGTCCGGCCGCGCGAATACCGGGTGGGGGTCGGCCCGCGCGGCCGGGTGCGTACGCCCAGATTGAGGGCGACCTCACAGCCGCATGTCGAGCTATGGCTGTGAGCTGGTCGCCGCTCATCCTCGTCCAACGGCGCGATCGTCGGCCTCACTTGTGAAGCCAGGCTTAATTCCAAATCTGCAATGGTGCCGATACGGAACTCTAATCGCGATTCCGCGCGCAATACGCGCATACGCGAACTTCACAATGTTGCGATCCGCGCGCACATACCATACCGCGTTACCCGCGCGCGGGCTACGTGCCAAATCATTCGCTACAAATTTCCGTAATAGCGGCGAAAATTTTCCGACGCGCTTACTCGCCGTCTTTGTCGGTCTTGCCGCCGAGCTGCTTGAGCTTGGCGAACACGGCACTGACATCGAGCTCGCCCGGCTTCTTCTCCGGCTCGGCTGCTGCGGCGACTTCCGTCTCCTTGCGGGCGGTCGTCTCGGCGGCCGGCAGCAGGGTCGCTCCGGTGTCGGCCGGTGCCGGCTTTTCCTTATTGGCGCGTTGCACTTCGAGGTCGAGGTCGATTTGAGAGGCGAGACCGAGTGTCACAGGGTCCATCGGCGTTAGATTGGCCGAATTCCAGTGCGTGCGCTCGCGGATCGAGGCGATGGTTGACTTCGTTGTTCCCACCAGCCGCATGATCGCGCTGTCCTTGAGCTCCGGATGATTGCGTACGAGCCAGAGGATGGCATTCGGCCGGTCCTGGCGGCGCGAAACCGGCGTATAGCGCGGGCCTTTCTTGCTGCGCTCGGATGCAGGAACCGCGACTTTCGAGTCGGTGAGCTTAAGCCGCACGTCTGGATTTTTCTCCGCCTCGGCGATCTGCTCGCGCGTCAATTGGCCCGTCAGGATAGGGTCAAGGCCCTTGATTCCCTGTGCGGCGTCGCCGTCGGCGATCGCCTTTACCTCGAGGGGGTGCAGCTTGCAGAATTCCGCGATCTGCTCGAACGAGAGCGCGGTGTTGTCCAATAGCCAGACGGCGGTCGCCTTTGGCATCAAGGGTGCTGCGGTCGCCATGGCAAAATCTCCTCTATGCTTCGCCCGCCCTTGGGCGAAGCTTCAGATCATCCATGATGATCGGAAAGTGGCGGGAATATAGGGGGACTGGCTGGGTCATGCAACCGTTCCGCTTGACAGGGTGGGTGGGCTCACCCCATGTCGATACCGCGATTACGCGCTAAAATCGCGTCCTTTGAGGTTAATGATGCCGTCAAATTCGGCCAAGCCAGTTCTGAATGTGATGCTCTGCTCGCCGCGCGGGTTCTGCGCGGGGGTGGTGCGCGCCATCGAGTCGGTGGAACGGGCGCTGGCCGTCTATGGCGCGCCGGTCTACGTCCGTCACGAGATTGTGCACAATCGCTACGTCGTCGACAGTCTGCGGGCCAAAGGTGCGATTTTCGTCGAGGAACTCCGCGAAGTTCCGGATGACCATGCGCCGGTGATTTTTTCCGCACACGGCGTGGCGCGTGCGATCCCCGAGGAGGCGCGCCGCCGCAATCTCTTCACGATTGACGCGACCTGCCCGCTGGTGACCAAAGTGCACCGCGAGGCCGAGATTCATAACCGTCGCGGCCGCGAGATCGTGCTCATTGGACACGCCGGTCATCCGGAAGTCGTCGGAACCATGGGCCAGTTGCCGCTGGGGAGCATTACGCTTGTCGAGACACTTGAGGACGTGGAAAAGTTCACGCCGCGCGATGCCAACAAGCTCGCTTATGTCACGCAGACGACGCTTTCGGTCGACGACACGGCGGCCATGGTCGAACTTTTGAAGCAGCGTTTTCCGGACATTTCCGGTCCGCACAAGGAAGACATCTGCTACGCGACCACAAACCGCCAGGATGCGGTCAAGCGCGTGGCGCCCATCGTCGACGCCATGATCGTTGTCGGTGCTCCCAATTCGTCGAACTCGCAACGGCTCAAGGAAGTGGCCGAGAAATCCGGTTGCCCGCGTGCGGTGTTGATGCAGCGCGCTGCTGAGATCAAATGGAGCGATTTTGACGGCGTCGAGCGCCTTGGCATCACCGCCGGTGCCTCCGCCCCCGAAGTCCTGGTCGAGGAAATCATGGGCGCGTTTGCCGAGCGCTACATTCTCGACATTGAAACCGTCACTGCGACGGAGGAGGGCGTTTTCTTCCCGCTTCCCCGCCCGCTGCGGGACCACGAGGCAGCGGAGTGACGCTGAATGGCGGTTTACACCGACGTCTCGGCGGAAGATCTCACCCGCTTCCTTTCGGCATATGACATCGGCGAGCTGCTCGCCTACAAAGGCATCGCGGAGGGCGTCGAGAATTCCAATTTTCTGGTCCATACCGGTTCCGGCAATTTCATTCTCACGCTCTACGAAAAGCGCGTTGCGGAAGACGACCTGCCTTTTTTCCTGGGCCTGATGGAGCATCTGGCGGCGCGGGGCATCACGTGTCCCCAGCCGGTGAAGAACAGACAGGGTGGCGTACTTGGTAAGATCGCCGGCCGGCCCGCCGCAATCGTAACGTTTCTCGATGGATTGTGGATCAGGCGGCCGAATCCCGGCCACTGCGCGGCCGTGGGAGAGGCTTTGGCGCGGCTGCATCTCGCTGGCGCGGACTTCAAACCGAAACGTTCAAACGCATTGTCGATCGAGAGTTGGCGGCCGCTCTACGAGCACGCCAAGGCGCGGGGCGACAGCGTGCGGCAAGGGCTTTGCAGCGAGGTCGCAACTGAGCTCGACGCGCTGGAAAAATTCTGGCCGCGCCGACTGCCGCAAGGCGTCATCCACGCCGATCTTTTTCCCGATAATGTCTTCTTCCTCGGCGACAAGCTGTCCGGCCTGATCGATTTTTATTTTGCCTGCACCGACACGCTCGCCTACGACGTTGCAATCTGCCTCAACGCCTGGTGCTTCGAGTCCGATCATTCCTACAACGTCACCAAAGGATGTTTGCTGCTCGGCGCCTATGGCAAGGTGCGGGCACTTTCGGAAGCTGAGCGGACCGCGCTTCCTGTCCTCGCGCGCGGCGCGGCCATGCGTTTTCTGCTGACAAGGCTGGTTGATTGGCTCGCTGTGCCCGACGGTGCGTTAGTGAGGCCGAAAGATCCGCTGGAATATTATCGCAAGCTGCGGTTTCACCAGTCTGTGAAAAGCGTGCAGGATTACGGCCTCGGAGCATGATTGCGAACAGGGGTCGCGTCGGGCGGGTGCGCAAAGGAAATTTCGGGTGAGCGAGCAGCGCGTCATCATTCATACCGACGGCGCCTGTTCCGGCAATCCCGGGCCGGGCGGTTGGGGTGCAATCCTGACCTTTGGTGACCACGAAAAAGAGCTCAAAGGCGGCGACCCGCACACGACAAACAACCGCATGGAGTTGATGGCGGCTATTTCAGCGCTGGAGGCGCTCAAGCGGCCCTGCACGATCGATCTTCACACGGACAGCGAGTATCTCAAGAACGGGATCACCGCGTGGATACACGGATGGAAAAAGAACGGCTGGCGTACCGCCGACAAGAAGCTAGTGAAAAATGTCGACCTATGGAAGCGGCTGGATGAAGCGCTCAGCCATCACAAAGTGCATTGGCACTGGGTGAAAGGTCACGCCGGTCACGCGATGAACGAGCGTGCCGACGAGCTTGCGCGTGAAGGCCTGGTGGCGGCGCGCGCCGGCGCAATCGGCGCGATGAAAACAAAATAGCCGTTCCGGGCGTAGGCTTCAGCCCGCGGGCCCGGAATGGCAAATTCGATCAAAGCTGTGCAAGCAAGGCCTGGCCGCCGGAAATCTCGCACTTGCCAGGCGCATCCTCGATATTGAGTTTTTTGACGACGCCGTCTTCGACCAGCATTGAATAACGCTTGGACCGCGTGCCGAGGCCGTTGCCGGAGCCGTCAAAGGCCATGTCGATGGCCTTGGCGAATTCGCCATTGCCGTCAGCGAGAAAATCGATCTTGCCGTCGGCACCCGTCGATTTCTTCCAGGCTTCCATGACGAACACGTCATTGACGCCCGTGACCGCAATTGAGTGCACGCCCTTTGCCTTGATGGCAGCCGCGTTGTTCAGGAAGCTCGGAATGTGCAGGTTATTGCAGGTGGGAGTGAAGGCGCCGGGCACCGCGAAAAGCGCAACCTTCCGGCCTTTGAAAACTTCATCGGTGGTTTTCCAAACAGGACCTTCGGTGGTCATGACGCGGAATTTAGCATCGGGCAATCGATCGCCGACCTTGATGGGCATGGGTATCCTCTCTCGCGTTACGGATAGGTGCGTTTTCTTGTGAGGGCTAATTACGCCCTTGCCGCAGATTAGTCGAGACGGGACTTCACCTCGACCGCGCGCTCGCCTGTGACGACCGTGAACGTCAATTCGACCGGGTCCTTTGGATCGGTGCCCGGCGGCGTTCCGTCAAAGTCGAAGTTGAATTGAGCCCGCCCGTCCGATGCCGATTTTGCCGGTTTTGGGATGGGCAACGCCCACTTCGGCGTCGGTCCCTCGACAAACAGCTCAACCGGCAGCCCCGCGCGTGCGGGGAGATCGACAGTCACCTGCGACTTCGACCCGGCATTGATGCGTCGCGCCGTGAGCCCCGCTTGTGCGGCCGTGACTTGCTTCGGTACGCGCGCCTCGGCCGCGCTCAAATCCGCATTGTGGCCGCTGTTGCCAGGACCGAGAACGAGTTCGGCGCGTCCTTCCGCCGGCACGCACAATTTTTCGCAGACCGCGTAGTCGATTTTCAGGCGCAACCGCACCGGTTTGCCGGCCTGCAGGGGCGAAACCGCGAGCGGAAATATGACACGCTCCTTGTAACCAAGCGTTTGTCCTGTCTCGTCGGTGAACAGATGTGGTGCGGGATAGAGAACGGTCGCCGTATTCAGGTTTTCAGAACCGGAAAAGTCGAACTGCGGTGGAACACCGGAATCGCCGGGATAGCGCCAATAGGTCTTCCATCCGGGCTGCATCTTGATCTCAACGCCCGCGCGCAGCTGCGCGTCGCCGCTCTTGCCGCTGCCGGCAATAATTCTGGTCGCCGAGCGGACATCCTCGCTCCAGGGTGATTCGTCGGCAGCGAAACCAGCGGTGGCCCAAACGGCCGCAATGACGCAGGCAACCAGTGTTGTGCGCAATGAGCTGTGAATATCATCCATTCGTGAGGCTCTAGTCGGTAACCGCCTGCCGCGCCACTGAATTCATCGTGAGCAAGCGTTGACCACGATCTTGGCAGGCGGCCGCCACAATTGTCGTATCGAATATGACAGTGCGGGATTGAACTTTCGTCGGCAAGGTTCGTTTGCAAAGGCAGGTCGTTCAGGTAACCTTTTCCCATGAAGATTACACGCAAAACCGCGCAGCCAGGACCCGGACGAGGTTATCTCGACGGACAAATGCTCATTGCAATGCCGGCAATGAACGATGAGCGCTTCTCGCGGGCGGTAATCTATGTCTGTGCACACTCCACCGAAGGCGCGATGGGCATCATCGTCAATTACCCTGCATCGAATATAAAATTCCCCGACCTTCTCGTGCAGCTTGAAGTAATTCCGGCCAGCGAGCGGATCCAGCTGCCGACCCGCGCCGAAGAGGTGAAAGTGCTCAAGGGCGGACCGGTCGAAACCGGCCGCGGCTTTGTTTTGCACTCGGCGGATTTTTTTATCGAGAATTCAACGCTGCCGATCGATGAGGGCATATGCCTGACCGCCACGCTCGATATTCTCAAGGCGATTGCGCGCGGCAACGGTCCGGCCAGTGCCATTCTTGCGTTGGGCTATGCCGGATGGGCGCCCGGTCAGCTCGAGCAGGAAATTCAGCAGAACGGTTGGCTGCATTGTTCGGCCGACCCCGAGCTGATTTTCGGCCAGGATACCGGCGCCAAATATGAAAAGGCCCTGCGCAAGATCGGCATCGATCTGGGCATGTTGTCGAGCGAAGCCGGCCACGCCTGATCAGCGTGCTGGATGGCTATTCAGACGCAATCTTGAGTGCGCGCAGGCGGGTCGGCTTGTCGATCAAAAGGTCGCGGGCGCCTTCCGCGCTCATCGGCTCACCGAAGGCAAAGCCCTGCGCATACTCGCACCCGAGTTGATACAGTTCGACCGCATCGGAATCGGTTTCGGCGCCTTCCGCCACGACTTCCATGCCGAGATCGTGTGCGAGCGCGATGATCGACCGCAGGATGACCGGTCGCGTTCCGCGGGCCGTCATGCGCACGAATGATTGGTCGATCTTGATCGTGTCGAACGGGAAACGCTGCAAATAGGCAAGCGACGAATGACCGGTGCCGAAATCGTCGAGCGAGAGACCGGCGCCCAGGTCCTTGATACGCGTCAGCATCTGTGCGGCGTGTTCGGGATTCTCCATGACCAGAGATTCGGTGATCTCCAGCTTGAGCGTGCCGCGGGCAAGCGCGGTGCGTCCCAGCACGCCACGCAGATCCTGGATGAGATCGTGCCGCAACAATTGGCGCGATGAAACATTCACGCTGGCGAACACCGGCTCGCGCGAGCGGGTGGCCGCTTGCCATTGCGCCAACTGGCGGGCGGTGTGGTCGAGGACGAAGAGACCGAGATCGACAATCAGGCCGATTTCCTCGGCGATCGTAATGAATTCCGCGGGCGACAGCCGGCCCAGCTTGGGGTGGTCCCAGCGCGCGAGCGCCTCGAATCCGGCGATGGCGCGATCTTCCAGCCGGACGATCGGCTGGTACAGCACCTTGATCTCCTCGCGCTCGATGGCGCGGCGCAATTCCGATTCCATGGCCAGACGGTCGGTTTTGCGGGAGCGCATGGCCGGCTTGAAGATTTCGATGCGGTCGCCGCCGATCCGCTTGGCGTAATACATCGCCAGTTCGGCGTCCTTGAGTACTTCGTCGGTGCGCTGCGTCTGGTTTTCGGCAAGCGCTATTCCGATCGAAGCAGTAAGGAAGATCTCGCGGTCATTGAAGGCGATTGGCGCGCGTAAGGTGCGGCGGATGGTTTCGGCGAAGCCGACGATGCGCGCCGGTTCGCGCTCCGACAAAAGGATGAGCGCGAACTGATCGCCCGAAAGACGCGTCAGCGTATCCTGGGGCTTAAGCAGGCGCGCAAGCCGGCGTGCGATCGTGAGCAGAATCGAATCCCCCACAGCCATGCCGACGGAGTCGTTGACCTGTTTGAACCGATCGAGGTCGATCACGATGATAGATGGCCGGATCTGGGAGTCGACGCGGGCAAAGCCGAAGGCCGCTTCCATGCGGTCGATAAACAGTTCGCGGTTGGGCAGGCCCGTGAGGTTGTCGTGAACCGCGTCAAACAGCAGCCGTTCCTCGGCGGTCTTGAAGTCGGTCACATCGGTGAGCGTGCCAACGAGCCGGACAACCTCGCCATCGGAGCCAACCACGGGGCGTGCCTTCAGCGCAAACCAGAGATAGTGGCCGTCAGCGGTTCGCAGGCGGAAATCCTGGGTCAGCCGGCCGCGACGCTGCTCGACGACGCTGTCGAGCGAGGCGCGGAAGCGGTCACGGTCGAGCTGGTGTAGAACCTCGAGCCAGGTCGCCGCCGGTCCTTCGAGGGATCCTCGCTTGACGCCGAGCATTTGCTCGGTCTCCGGGCTGGTGAACACCTTGTCCGCCGAAACGTCCCAATCCCAGATCAGATCGCCAGCCCCGGTAAGCGCCAGCGCCCGGCGTTCGACGTCGGACACGATGCCGTGCGTGATGCCGCCTGCGAATGCGTGCTGCATCACGGTGAAGCCGATCAGCATCACAATCAGGACCAGGCCGCCGAGCAGCGCCGGACCGATAATATCGTTCGTCACCAGGCCCGTGACCGCAAGGCCGGCGGCTGCGGTCCACACGACCAACAATAACCAGGTCGGGATCAGCAGCACCGCGCGATCGAAGCCGTGCGTGGAAAGATAGATGACAAGCGCGAGACCGAAGACCGCGATGCCGGCGAGCGACATCCGCGCAATGCCTGCAGCAACAGCAGGATCGAATACGGCCACAGCGACCAGCGCCGCCAGCGCCGCGAGCCAGGCGATGGTGATGTGCGCGTAACGAACGTGCCAGCGCGACAGATTGAGATAGGCAAAGAGAAACACCAGCAGCGTCGCCGACAGGATCGCCTCGCCGCAGGCGCGCCACACGCGCTCGGCGCCCGCCGACATGTCGAATACTTTGCCCCAGAAGCCGAAGTCGATGCCGATGTAGATCAGAACGGCCCAGCCGAGTGCGGCCGCAGCCGGAAACATGATCGAGCCCTTCACGACAAAGAGGATCGTGAGAAACAGCGCGAGCAGACCGGCGATGCCGATGACGATGCCGTAGTACAGGGTGAAGGAATTGACCTTGTCCTTGTACGCATCCGGCTCCCACAAATAGATCTGCGGAAGTTGGTCGGAGCGTAGTTCGGCAACGAAGGTAATGACAGTGCCCGGATCAAGCGTGAGACGAAAGATGTCCGCCGTTGAGCCCTCCTGACGGACGGGGCGATCGCCGCTCGAAGGCGTTATGGCCGCGATGCGCGAAAGTCCAAGATCGGGCCAGAACAGGCCGGACCCGACCATGCGATAATGCGGAACGACAACCAGGCGATCGATCTGCTCGTCGCTGTTATTCGTCAGCGCGAATACCGCCCAATTGTTATTGCCTTCACGCGCACGCACCTCGATGCGTCGTACGATCCCGTCAGGGCCAGGCGCGGTCGATACTTGGATTCGATCGCCCTCGGTGCGTTGCACCTCTGTTGCCGCAGTCAAATCGATAGCCGCCGCGTCGAGCCGCACGTTCACCGATTCCACGGCGCGCGCAGTCGAAACGACTGAAAGAACAGCGACGATCACGGCCGCCATCGCGGTCAGACAGCGCGTCATAGGCAATGCAAAACCCCGGCCCGCGACATCCCCTTGCAGCCTGGGCCCCTGGCCTCGCCGACGGTGAAAATCCGCTAACAATCGCACCCTGCTTTGTTTAAGTCCGACATTACGCCGATTTCGCGGCTTTTGCAGAAACGGACGGCTAATCAAAATGTTAGCACGATCTTGCCAATATGAGCGCTGGTTTCCATAAGGGCGTGGGCAGCAGGCGCGGCAGCCAGCGGGAAAGTCTTGTAAATGACCGGTTTGACCTTACCGGCTGCGATGAGCGGGAGAACGTTTGTCTCGACCGCCCGAGCGATTGCGCCTTTGTCGGCCACCGATCGCGAGCGCAGGGTCGAACCCGTGTGGTGCAATCGCTTGAGCATGACGCGGCGGAAATCGACTGTCGCCTTCGGACTTCCCTGAAATGCGATCTGCACGATGCGCCCCTCCACCGCCGCTGCTTCGTAGTTGCGCGCGATGTAGTCCCCACCCACCATGTCCACTATAACCTCGGCGCCCTTGTCGCCGGTGGCCGACTTCGTGGCTGCAACAAAGTCTTCGGTCCTGTAGTTAACGGCAACATCGGCACCGAGTTTGCGGCACGCGTCGCACTTTTCCTCCGAGCCTGCAGTCGTAATCACGCGCACGCCGAATGCTTTGGCAAGTTGGATGGCTGTGGTGCCGATGCCTGACGAGCCACCATGGATGAGCAAGGTTTCGCCGCTTTTGAGTCCGCCCCGCTCGAATGCGTTGTGCCAGACCGTGAAGAAGGTTTCCGGTATGGCGGCCGCCTCGACCATCGAAAGACCGCCAACCGGCAAAGCATGGCTTTCGTGCGCGAGGCAATATTCAGCATAGCCACCGCCGACGACCAGCGCCATGACGCGGTCACCGACTTTCCAGCGCTTGACGTTGCGCCCTAACGCAACAACTTCGCCGGCAATCTCAAGACCGGGAGTGTCCGGCGCGCCCGGTGGTGGCGGATAAAGGCCCATGCGCTGCATGACATCGGGACGATTCACACCGGCAGCGGCGACCTTCACCAGGATCTCTCCGTCACCCGGAGTCGGCACAGGCCGTTTTTCCGGCACGAGCATATCGGGGCCACCCGGAGCGGTTATGCCGATTGCTGTCATCTGAGTTGGGAGTGCGCCCATCGGTTCCTCTGTTTTTCGCGCGAGTTGGACGCCCTTTTAGGCGGGCCTTGTGGATGTGACAACCGCGACTGGTGCAGTTAGATTTTGGCGCAGGGAGCCTTGTGATGCCGGCGATTGACGAAGACGACAAGCCCAAGAAAAAGGTCGCGCACGAGATCGGCCAGGATCTGACCTTGCTGTCGGTCGAGGAACTCGGCGCACGCGTACAATTGCTGCACGACGAGATCAACCGGCTTGAAGCCGACATGGCGCAAAAGCGCGCATCGCGTGCGGCCGCGGATCAGTTTTTCAAGCGGTGACGGCGATCAACGCGGCAATGGTATTCGCGTGCCGAGAGGCCTTAAAAAATTTTTTGTCATTGCGTCCAACTTCTTAAGTCGTCGTTAAGCTTTCTCGACCATTACTGGCATTGTCCATCTTCATGTGGACATTGAGTGGCTCCTGTCCACTCTGTTTGACGCCTCCCTGTTATCACCTTGAGCCGCCGGCAACGGCGGCTCCTTTTTTTGTGTCAATTTGGGTCATTTTCGCGGATCTGCGCGGCAACTATATCGCGATATTAACCATAGCGCCGTCTTTACAGCGGCGGTTCAAGCGCGCCATGCTTACTCAAACGTATACGGGGTGAGTATCTACTCCGTTGAGTGAGGGCGTTGCGTCATGTCCGAAAAATCTTTCAACGAAACGCAACTGGTGTCGTTCGGCGAGCGTCTCGCCAGTTCGCAAGCATTCGCGGATCTGTTTCGCGACGGCATGGCGCTGGTCGAGGAAACCGCAACCTATCTCGACGGTCCCGGCCGACAGCAATCGAAGAAACTCGAGCGCGCTGCGGCGCTCGCTTATGCCACCGAAAGCATGCGGCTCACCACCCGGCTGATGCAGCTGGCGTCGTGGCTCCTGCTTCACCGCGCGGTCAAGGAAGGCGAGATGTCGCTCGCGCAGGCCAGCAAGGAAAAGACCAAGGTCAAGCTTTCGCCAACGGATTCCCACGATTCGAACAACCTCGAACTGCTGCCGGCGACGTTGCGCGGCCTCATCGAGCGATCGCAGAAGCTGTACGCCAAGGTGCGACGTCTCGATGCCACCATCTACAATCAGGGTGGCACAGAGCGTCAGGCGTCGACGGCCAACCCCGTGGAGCGTCAGCTTGATCTGTTGAAAGCCGCTTTCGGAGCGGAGAACGTCTAGACACCAGTCGGCAAATAACAAAACCCCCGCGTCATGCGGGGGTTTCGCATCTCGATATGGTGCGCTTATTTCTTCTCGTCAGTCTTGAGAAACCCTGAGAATTTTTTCTGGAAGCGCGACACGCGGCCACCGCGGTCAACGAGCTGCTGCTGACCGCCGGTCCAGGCCGGATGTGACTTCGGGTCAATGTCGAGATGCAGCACGTCACCCTCTTTGCCCCAGGTGGAGCGGGTGGTGAATTCGCTGCCATCGGTCATCACAACTTTGATGGTATGGTAGCCAGGATGGGTATCTTGTTTCATCGTCAGTTTCCGGGCGCGCCGACGCGCCAATAAGGGCTGAATTTGGGGCTCTATACAATAGCCGATTGCGGGCGGCAAGCCGAAGCAATTGACCGCCGTCAGCCTTGCGAGGCATTAAGGCTGCACAAGATGAACCGCTAAACACAGGGTTTGCATGGGTTTTTCCAGCGACGGGCGGGGGCTCGATGTTGCGACCGCGCCGCGGCCGGAGGAGCGGCGCAAACCGAGCCTCAAACCGCTGACACGGCTCGCGCCCTACATTGTCCGCTATCGCGGACGAGCACTTGCTGCATTGATCGCACTCATCGTTGCTGCGCTCACCACGTTGATCGTGCCTGTGGCAGTGCGCCGCATGATCGACTTCGGCTTCTCGGACAAGGCGCTGCAGCTGATCGACAGCTATTTTACGGTGATGATCGCGGTCGTGGCCGTTCTCGCGATCTCGAGCGCCCTGCGCTATTACCTGGTCACGACTCTGGGCGAGCGCATCGTGGCCGATCTGCGATCCGATGTGTTCGCGCATCTTACTCAATTGTCGTCTGCGTTCTTCGATACGGCCCGTATAGGCGAGATCGTCTCGCGGCTGACGGCGGACACGACGCAGATCAAATCCGCCGTCGGCGCTTCGGTATCGATTGCATTGCGCAATCTGCTGCTCTTCTTCGGCGGCGCGACCATGATGGTCGTCACCAGCCCACGCCTCTCCCTGTTCGTGCTCGGAGCGATCCCGATCATCGTGCTTCCGCTCGTCGGCTTTGGACGCGCAGTGCGCAGGCGCGGACGTGCGGCGCAAGATACGCTTGCCGAGGCATCAGGCTACGCCGATGAACTAATCGGCGCCGTTCGCACGCTGCAGGCTTTCACCAACGAGCAACTTGCGCAATCGCGGTTCTCCGCGGCAGTCGAGCGCGCTTTTGCGGCGGCACGGGATGCCACAAAAGCGCGAGGTGTGCTCACGGCTGTCGTGATCTTTTTGGTCTTTGCCAGCATCGTGGTTGTGTTGTGGGTCGGCGCGCAAGATGTGCTCGCCGGTCACATCACGCCGGGCCGCCTCGGTCAGTTTGTCCTTTACGCGGTGTTCGCCGCCGGAGGGCTCAGCGAGCTCAGCCAGGTGTGGGGCGAAATCGCGCAGGCGTCGGGTGCGGCCGAACGTCTTTTCGAAATCCTGGATGTCGAGCCGCAGATCAAGGCGCCGCCACGACCGGTTGTCTTGCCGACGCCGGCACGCGGTGAGGTCGAATTTCATGACGTGAGTTTCGAATATCCCGGGCGTCCCAACGCGCCCGTGCTCAATCATGTTTCGTTTCGCGTTACGCCCGGCGAGAAGCTCGCTTTGGTCGGTCCCTCCGGCGCCGGCAAGAGCACGGTCTTTCAGCTGATCCAGCGGTTTTACGATCCTGTCGCCGGAGCCGTCTGTTTCGATGGCGTTCGTGTCACCGATGTCGAGCCGGCAATGCTGCGCTCGCGTATTGCCTTGGTGCCGCAAGACGCGGTCGTCTTCGGCACGAGCGTATTGGAGAACATCCGGTTCGGCCGGCCCGACGCCACCGACGCGGAGATCGAGAAAGCGGCCGAAGCTGCCCACGCTTCCGACTTCATCCGTCGGCTGCCGGACGGCTACGAGACCGCGGTCGGCGAGCGCGGCGTCACGTTGTCTGGCGGTCAGCGCCAACGCATCGCCATTGCGCGCGCCATTCTGCGTGAGGCGCCGCTTCTGTTGCTCGACGAGGCAACTTCATCGCTCGATGCCGAAAGCGAAACTCTCGTTCAGCAAGCGCTTGGTGAATTGATGCGCAATCGCACCAGCATCGTGATCGCGCACAGGCTTGCCACCGTGCAGAACTGCGATCGTATTCTGGTGATCGATCATGGCCGCATCATCGAGGAGGGCACGCATGCCTCGCTCGCTTCCTCGGGCGGTCTTTACGCGCGCTTGGCGAAACTGCAGTTCGAGATGGCGGAGACCTAGGGGCGCCACGCCATTCTGTTGACGGCAATCCCCGACACCGGATTCTTGTCGTCGCCCACGTAGACAAAGCCGTGCTTGCCGTAGAAGCCGATCGCGCGAAAATTGTCTTTGTTGACGAGCAGGTCGAGCCCGTTCGGTGACAGCCGCTTGGCCTCTTCGAGCAGGATGAGCGCCACATCCGAGCCCCAATGTTCGGGCGCGACCACGATCTGATCGAGATACTTCGTCTTTGGATCCACCGTGACGAAGCCGATAAGCGCGCCGGCACGTTCCGCAAGCATGATGTGCGCCGCCGGCACCAGTTCATTGCGCCAGCGTTCACGCCACCACGGAACGCGCGCATTGAAGTCGAGATGCGGATAGTGTTTTGCCCAGGTGCGCCGCCAGAGCTCGATCGCGGCATCCTCGTCGGAGGCCGTATAGGGGCGGAGGGTGACTTGCGGCATCAGCGGCGCATCATTCATGAGCCGGACGAATCCCGGCCACCTGTGTCCTGCATCGCGAGTGTATCAAACACGTCGGTCCCGGGGACAAGGCGGCACGAGGGGAGGGCTACCGCTCGGTCAGCTTGAATTCGATGCGGCGATTGCGCTGGTAGGCCTCTTCGGTCTTGCCAAGGTCGATCGGCTGAAATTCGCCAAAACCGGCGGCGACCAGACGTTGCGGGGAAACACCCCTGCCGATGAGATACTGCACCACCGCGATGGCGCGGGCGGCCGACAGATCCCAATTCGACTTGAAGGCTCCGCCGATAGACAGTTGCCGCACGTCGGTATGACCGTCGACGCGGAGAACCCAGGCGAGATCAGGCGGAATTTGCTTCTCCAGTTCCACCAGTGCGCCGGCAACCTTGTCGAGTTCGACCCGCCCCTCGGGTTTCAGATCGGCTCTCGCTGTGTCGAAAAACACTTCGGACTGCAGCACGAACCGGTCGCCCACGACGCGGACGTCCGCACGGTTACCGAGGATTTCACGCAGCTTTCCGAAAAAATCGGAGCGATAGCGCTTGAGTTCATTGACTCTCTCGGCCAGCGCGAGATTGAGCCGCTGGCCAAGCTCGGTAATGCGGGACTGGGATTCCTTGTCTTTCTTTTCCGAGGCGTCGAGCGTCTGTTCGAGCGCAGCGAGCTGCCGGCGCAAGGCGGCAATCTGTTGGTTGAGCACCTCAACTTGAGCGAGCGCGCGCGCCGATATCCTTTTTTCGCCTTCGAGCTGGCCGGAGAGCTCCGACACCTTGCCCTGGGCGGCTGCCGCACCGGCCCCTGCGCTGTCGGCGGCGCTCTTCAGCCGATCGCGCTCGCTTTCGGCGACGGAGAGTGTGGCACGCAATTGCGCAAGCTGATCTTCAAGGCCGGCTTTGCCCGATTTCTCCAGGCCCAGCAATTCGGTGAGCTGGGCAATCTGCGCATTGAGGCGATTGAGGGCGGTGTCTTTTCCGGCCACCTCCTGCTGCAGGTAGAATTGAACGACCACGAATACGGTCAGCAGGAAGATGATACCGAGGATCAACGTCGACAGCGCGTCGACGAAACCCGGCCAGTAGTTCATGCCGCTTTCGCCGCGGCGGACCCGTGCTAACGCCATGGAATTCAGCTCAACGGTTAACGTGCTCGCGCACCATGACCTCCAAGAGCTTCTTGATTTCGCGCTGCTGCGCAGCCTGCGAATCCACCCAGTCGCGGATCATCTGCTGTTCGGTGCGCATATGGTGCACAAGACCCTGAATTGCCTCGGCGAGATTGGCCATGGCAGTCGAAGCGGACTTGCCGGCCTCGACTTGGTCGACGGCACCGCGCAAGCGCTCGATTGCGGAACGGACCTCGCCGGGCACGCCGGTAGGGATTGCCGGTTCGGCGGCCTGATCATAGACAGTGGTGGAAAGCCAGTCCTCGAGTTCCGTGTAGAAGCGGTTCTGCGCCTGGCTCGATTGCAGGTCGAGGAAACCGAGGACCAGCGAGCCGGCGAGGCCGAACAGCGACGAGGAGAACGAGATACCCATTCCCGACAATGGTGCTGCGAGACCGTCGCGCAGCGAGTCGAACATGGAGCCGGCATCGCCGCTCGCCTTGAGGCCCTGAATGACGCCGCCGACCGAGCTGACGGTTTCGATCAGGCCCCAGAACGTTCCGAGAAGACCGAGGAAGACAAGCAGCCCGGTCATATAGCGGGAAATATCGCGGGCTTCGTCGAGACGGGTGGCGATTGAGTCGAGAATTCCGCGCATCAATTGCGCGGACATGGCCATGCGTCCGACGCGACTACCCAGGATCGCAGCCATCGGCGCAAGAAGGACCGGCGGCCTGTCGACCGCGAGCCCCGGATCGGCAAGACGGAAATTATTGACCCACGCGATTTCCGGGTAGAGGCGCAGCACCTGACGAAACGACAGGACAATGCCGATTGCTCCGACGCCGATGATGAGCGCGTTCAGGCCCGGATTGGCCATGAATGCCACCTGGATCTGCTTGTACAGCACGAAGCCGACCAGTCCGACCAGAATGACGAATACGAGCATCCTGACCAGAAAGATGCGGGGAGACGACAGCTTGAGAGGATCGAGTTCTTTGGCCATGAGCTTAGAAATTGGTCGACGCAGCCCTGTCGGACACTATGGCACAGACCCGTGACAGGGAAAAAGCAGTTGTCGTGGTGGAACTATACGACCGCATTAAGCCGCTGATTGAGTTGAAATTGCGGTAGGCGTCAGCTTTTGCCGGCCTTTTTCAACACACTCACCAGCTCTTTTTGAATAGTCTCATTCCCGGCAACGACGTGCCCCTTGCCGAAAATATCGCCACCGCCATCACAATCGGTTGCGAAGCCGCCCGCTTCGCGGACTAGGATCAGTCCGGCCGCCACGTCCCACGGATTGACATCACGTTCCCAATAACCATCGAGCCGTCCCGCCGCGACCCACGCCAGATCCAGGGCGGCCGCGCCAAAACGGCGCAGACCGGCAACATGTTCCTGCATTGCGCCGGTTTCCTTTCGCGACAATGCGATATCGCCGCGGCCATGGTGCGGCAGCCCACAGGCGACGACCGCATCGGCAAGGCGCTTGCGCGCGGCAACCCGGATGCGCTGGTCGTTGAGGAATGCACCTTTGCCGCGCTCCGCAACGAACATTTCGTCATTCGCAGGATTGTAGATCAGCCCCGCCACGATCGTGGATTCGCGCTCGAGCGCGATCGAGATGGCGAATTGGGGAATTCCGTGCAGAAAATTTGTAGTGCCATCGAGCGGATCAACGATCCAGGTGTGAGTCTTGTCAGCACCCTCGCGGTGGCCGCCTTCTTCGCCGAGAAAGGCATAGCCTGGCCTCGCCTTCATCAATTCGGCGTGCAGCGCCTCCTCGGCGCGGCGGTCGGCGGCGGAGACGAAATTTCCCGGGCCCTTCAACGAGACCTGCAATTTCTCCAGCTCGCCGAAGTCGCGTTTGAGGGCGCGCGCGGCTTTACGCGCGGCGGCGATCATGACGTTGAGCAGAGCGGAATGCTGCATGGCGCGTGCGGTCTGCCTGTGATGGCATGCGTCGTCAAGGGCGGGCAGGCGCCACAGTCGAAAGCCACTTCTTCGCTGTCTTGTCGGCGTTCTCGCGGACTTCCGGCGTTTGCTTGGAGGCAAATACGTCGAGATCGGGGTCGCTCGCTCCTCCCGCCTTTGCAACCAAGTGCCATTTCACGGACTCTGTTGGGTCCGCGGGCAGGCCACGACCGGCCATGAGAATGCGGGCAAGGCGATTTTGCGCTATCGGGCTGCCGAGATGCGCCGCTTTCGCAAACAATCGGCCCGCCGCGGCTTCGTCCTTCGGCGTGCCTTCCCCGTTGAATTGCGCAATCGCGAACTCGACCATGGCCTCGAGATTGCCGGCGATGGAGGCTTGCTGCATGAGCCGCATCGCCTTGGTCATGTCCTTCGTCACGCCGCGACCTTCCTTGTACATCGTCGCGAGAGCGTATTGCGCTTCCGAATTGCCCGCTTCCGCGGCCATCGTGAATAGTTCACCCGCCTGCTTGAAATCCTGCACAAACTGCTGGCCTTGCACATAAAGTAGGCCGAGATCGTAGGCAGCGCCCGCGTGGCCCAGTTTGGCGGCAGATTCGAGAAGTCGCGCCGCTTCGGACAAATCGCGAGCGCCGGCGCGCCCCTGAAAATTGAACATCGCCAGCGCGAACATGGCGTCGCGATCGCCCTTCGCGGCGGCGAGCTTGTACCATTGTGCCGCCTTTGAATCGTCGCGGCCGACGCCGAGTCCTTGCGCGTAAAGTTCGCCAAGCAATGTCATCGCGGCAGCATCGTTCTGTTGGGCGCGTTTGCTCGCCTCATTGAATGCCGTGATGTAGTGGCCACGCTGAAAGGCGCCGTAAGCGATGTCGACATTGGATTGATCAGCGGGCGCGCCGGCATTCTGAGGTGGTGGGGGGGATGGCCATGGCGAGTTTTTGGGAGCCTGTGCTTCCACCGGCACGGCGACAGCAGCAAAGACGAGCGCACCGAGTGCAATAAAAGCGCGTGCCTTTCCACTCATGGGGTCGGCTCCGCAACGCCCAGATAGCGAGCAGCCTGCTCGATCGTTGCCGCAATTGAATCCGGGTCACGCCAGAGAAAATCTCCGAGCGCGATGAAATCGGCTCCTGCCGTTACCAGTGGCCGGACTTCTTCGACTGACGCCGCATACCCGACACACGGAACCTCGAAGACCTCCGCCCACCAGGCTACCCGTTCCTCGATCGCCGCGAGCGCCGGACGTTCTCGCCCCACTGGTGGCTCTCCGAACATCACATAGTCTGCTCCTTGTTCGGCGGCGAGCATCGCGTCGTGGCGCGTGGTGAGTCCGCCGACGCCGACAATACGTTCGGGTTTCAGATCGCCGACCGCGTTCGCGAATGCCGCGAGGCCGGTCAGATGGGCGCCATCGGCGCCGGCGCGGGCGACGAGATCCGGACGACCGTCGAGCAGAAGCGCGGCGTCCTTGCTTTGCACCGAAGTCGCGAGTGCCTTTGCGCAATTGATCATTGTGCGCTCATCGATATCGGCGAGACGCAACAGAACCGCCGCGACATCGCCCCCGTCGAAGGCGGCAGTCAATTGCCCAGCGAATCCCGAAGGGTCCGCAAGTTGTGGCGTAACAAGATAAAGACGCGGCGCCGGACGAGGCGCCGCCTGTTTGGGTCGCGAAACCATGGTTTTCGCATGCTAGCCCAATCCGGCGGAAAATTGACCCGGGGCGGGCTACTTGGTCGCGGCGCCGCGGTGCAGAACCTACGGCATCGGCACGGGGCCCATGTCCTTCGGCACCTTGTAGCCTTTCTGAACTGCGGGGCGCGCAGCGATGGTTTCGTACCAGCGCTTCACATTCGGATACTGTTTCAGGTCGATCGTCTGCCACTCGAAGCGCGAGATCCACGGCCAAATCGCGATGTCCGCGATAGAGTATCGATCAGCGACGAATTCGCGACCCTCCAGCCGGGTATTGAGGACCTTGTAGAGGCGGTGCCCTTCCTTGAGATAACGCTCTTCGGCGTAAGGTGCCTTGCCTTTATTGTATTTCACGAAATGGTGCACCTGACCGAGCATGGGACCGGGTCCGCCCATCTGCCACATCAGCCATTCGATGACGCGATAGCGCGCTTCACCCGATTTCGGCATCAGCTTGCCGGTCTTGTCCGCGAGATAAATCAAAATCGCACCCGACTCCATGAGCGCAATATTGGTGTCGCGGTCGACGATCGCAGGGATTCGGTTGTTGGGGGCAATCTTGAGAAAAGCGGGTGCGAACTGCTCGTCCTTGGAAATGTCGATCGGATGAACGGTGTAGGGCAGGCCGAACTCTTCGAGTGCAATGGAGACCTTGCGGCCGTTGGGGGTCGTCCACGTATAAAGATCGATCACGTTGAGGTCCTTACTTGGTACAAATCGGGGGAACGTTGGGGTGGGGAAATGCGTTGGCAGGGAGGCTTCTACAGGAGAAGACCCGCCCGGGTCGACAAAGATTTGTAGTAACGATTGCGACTGATCCCGCACGCAACGGGGTAAGCGCGAAAGGCCGTGTCACGACACGGCCTTTCGCATATTTCCTCACGCCGCTTTTTTCTCCATGTCAGCTTTCCACTGACCCAGCGTGGCGAGCCCGTTCATTTTTGCACGATGCGAAAAGGCGCGCTGGGCGGCGGCAACATTTTCTGTTTTGCCCTTCCAGGTCGTCTGCGGTGCGTGCTGAAGCGCGCGCCCGTACGAGAATGTGAGCTTCCAGGGCAGATTGCCGATCTTGTTCATGGCGTCGAGATGCGCAGTTGCTTCTTCATCGCTCTGACCGCCGGACAGGAAAGCAATTCCAGGCACCGCCGCCGGCACGCACAACTTGAGCACGGTTACGGTTTTCTCGGCGACTTCCTCAACCGAAGCACGCTTGGCGCACTTTTTGCCGGAGATCACCATGTTCGGCTTGAGCACGATGCCTTCAAGCTGCACATGGGCATCGAACAATTTGCCGAACACTGCGTGAAGTACGCGCTCGGTCGCGTTGAAGCATCGGTCGATGTCGTGGTCGCCGTCCATCAACACTTCCGGTTCGACGATCGGTACGATCTGTGCCTCCTGGCAGAGCGCCGCATAGCGCGCCAACGCGTGCGCGTTAGCATTGATGCAGTTTTTGGTAGGAATGCCCTTGCCGATGTCGATCACGGCGCGCCATTTGGCGAACCGCGCGCCTTGGGCGTAATATTTCGGCAATCGGTCGGCGAGTTTGTCAAGGCCGACGGTGACGAGTTCACCGGGCGAGAACGGCAATGGCTTGGTGCCTTCGTCCACCTTGATGCCGGGAATCGCACCAGCTTTTTTGATGAGCTCGACCAATGGCGTGCCATCCTTCGCTTTTTGCCAGATAGTTTCGTCGTAGAGGATGACTCCGGAGATGTGTTTCATTCCTTCCGTCGAGCGGAACAGCATCTCCCGATAGTCGCGGCGGCTGTCCTCGGTCGATTCCACGCCGATGGCGTCGAAACGCTTCTTGATCGTGCCGGAGGATTCGTCGGCCGCAAGGATACCCCTGCCGGGGGCCACCATGGCCTGTGCGACCTTGTTCAATTCATCGAGATTCATGTTTCCCTCCATCGCATCCGTAGCAGTCCCCCCGGATGGCGTTAGTCGACTTCATTATTTTACCCGCAACACCTCGACCCCGGGCAAGCGCTTGCCCTCGAGCCATTCAAGAAATGCACCGCCCGCAGCCGAAACATAGGTGAGGCGGTCGGCGACCCCCGCGGCATTGAGCGCTGCGACGGTATCGCCGCCGCCCGCTACGGAGACAAGTTTACCCGCTTCGGTCAGTTCCGCGGCAGCTTCCGCGACTTCGACAGTGCCGGTGTCGAACGGTTCCATCTCGAAGGCGCCAAAGGGGCCATTCCACACCAGTGTCTTGGTGCGCGCCAGCACGGAGATCACATGCTCGATGCTGCGCGGCCCAATATCGAGGATCATGTCGGCGCCGCTGACCTTGTTGGCGTCGACAACGCGCGATGATGCATGCGCTTCAAACTTCTCCGCAGCGACAACGTCAACAGGGAGAATGATTTCGCGTTTTTCAGCCTTGGCTTTGTCGAGGATTTTCCGCGCGGTCGGGACGAGATCAGGTTCGGCCAGCGACTTCCCGACACCCTTTCCTTGCGCGAGGAGGAATGTGTTCGCCATTGCACCACCAATGATCAGCGCGTTCACTTTCTCGAGCAGGTTGCCGAGCAGATCGAGTTTGGTCGAAATCTTTGCGCCGCCGACGATCGCGACCAGTGGGCGCGTGGGATTCTCGAGCGCCTTGGCGAGAGCCCCAAGCTCGGCCTGCATCGTCCGTCCGGCGTAAGCGGGCAATTTGTGACCGAGGCCTTCGGTGGAGGCATGCGCGCGATGCGCGGCCGAAAATGCGTCATTCACCCAGATGTCGCCGAGCTTCGCCAGTGCTTCCACAAACGCGGGATCGTTTTTCTCTTCGCCTGCGTGGAACCGGGTATTTTCCAGACAGAGGATATCGCCCGGCTTCATCGCGGCGACGGCCTGTTCCGCGGGCTCGCCGATGCAGTCATCGGCGAACTTAACGGGCCGCTTGATGATGCGCGCCACCTCGGCGGCGACGGGTTTCAAGGATTGCTTCGGGTCGCGCCCCTTGGGCCGGCCGAAGTGCGAGAGCAGAATGACCTTGCCGCCCTTGTCGGCAATTTCGGTGATCGCCGGCGCCACACGCTCGATACGCGTTGCGTCCGTCACGACACCATTCTCGACCGGCACGTTGAGATCGACGCGCATCAGGATGCGCTTGCCTTTTACGTCGACGCGGTCGAGCGTTCTGAACGCAGTCATGACCCGCCTGACGCCTAGCCGTTAGAGAAGTTTGCCCATCGCGACGGCGGTGTCCGCCATGCGGTTGGAGAATCCCCACTCATTGTCATACCAGGACAGCACGCGCACGAGCGTGCCGTTCATGACCTTGGTCTGGTCCATGTGGAAGGTGGACGAGTGCGGGTCATGGTTGAAGTCGATCGAGACGTTCGCGTCGTTGGTGTAGGCGAGGATGCCCTTGAGCTGCTGCTCCGAAGCGCGTTTCACCGCGTCGTTGACCTCTTCCTTAGTCGTTGCCTTCTTCGCGACGATCTTGAGATCGATCACCGAGACATTCGGCGTCGGCACGCGGATGGCGACGCCGTCGAGCTTCCCTTTGAGTTCAGGCAGGACCAGGCCAATCGCTTTGGCGGCGCCGGTCGAGGTCGGGATCATCGACAGTGCGGCCGCACGCGCGCGATAGAGGTCCTTGTGCATCGTGTCGAGCGTCGGTTGGTCACCGGTATAGGCGTGAATCGTCGTCATGAATCCGGTTTCGATGCCGATCGCATCGTTAAGAACTTTGGCGACGGGCGCGAGGCAATTGGTCGTGCAGGAGCCGTTGGAGACGACTTTATGGTCTTTGGTCAGCTTGTCGTGGTTGACCCCGAAAACGACGGTGAAATCGGCCCCATCGGCGGGGGCGGAAACCAGCACGCGCTTCGCGCCGGCGGTCAGATACGCCGAGGCCTTGTCTTTTGCCGTGAACAGGCCGGTGCACTCGAGTGCGATATCGACGCCCAGCTCCTTCCACGGCAACTTGGAGGGATCGCGCTCGGCCGTGACCTTGATGGCTCCGTTGCCGACGCTGATGGTGTCGCCCTTCACAGTCACTTCGCCCGGAAAACGGCCGTGCACACTGTCGTAGCGCAGGAGGTGGGCATTGGTCTCGACCGGACCCAGATCGTTCAAGGCGACGATCTCGATGTCCTTGCGGTCGGCCTCGGCAATCGCGCGAAGGATGTTGCGCCCGATACGGCCAAACCCGTTGATGGCGACGCGTACTGTCATGGAAACGCTCCCGGCTCGTTCAACTTGCCGTGGCCGCGGTCGACCACAACAAGACATATAATCGCTTGTTACGACTTCCCAAGCTTCGCCAACGCCGCGTTGGCGACTGCTTCGGCGGTAATTCCAAATTTCTTGTACAGTTCCTTGTACGGCCCGCTCGCGCCGAACGATTGCATGCCGATAAAGATCCCGTCGGAACCGATAATGGCATCCCAACTTTGTCGGACCGCGGCCTCGACGCCGACCTTCACGCGGGCCTCGCCGATGATGGCCCGGCGATAGTCCTCACTCTGTTCCAGGAACAATTCGAAACACGGCATTGAAACCACGCGCGCCGCGATGCCATGCTGCGCAAGCAGCTTTGCGCCGTCGACGGCGACCGAAACTTCCGAGCCGGTGGCGAAGATCGAGACCTCCGAACGGCCATCGGGGCCCGCAATCTCGTAAGCGCCACGCGCGCAGACATTGTCCGCGTCGAGGCGGTTGCGCAGTTGCGGCAGGTTCTGCCGCGTGAGCGCCAGAATGCTCGGACGATCCTTCGACTCGAGCGCCAGCTGCCAGCATTCCGCCGTTTCCACCGCGTCGCAAGGGCGGAACACCAGCAGGTTTGGAATCGCACGCAGCGCGGCGAGATGCTCGACCGGCTGGTGCGTCGGTCCGTCTTCGCCCAGCCCGATTGAATCGTGCGTCATCACGTGGATGACCCGATTGCCCATCAGCGCGGCAAGCCGGATCGCCGGGCGGCAGTAATCGGAAAAGACGAGGAACGTGCCGGAGTAGGGCACGATGCCGCCGTGCAGCGCCATGCCGTTCATCGCCGCGGCCATGCCGTGTTCGCGTACGCCGTAATGGATAAAGCGGCCGGAGAAGTCGGCGGCCGAAATCGCCTTCATGCTCTTGATGCGCGTGTTGTTCGAGCCGGTGAGATCGGCCGAGCCGCCGAGCATTTCGGGCAACGCAGGGATTAGGCTTTCGAGCGCAAATTCACAGGCCGTGCGCGTCGCAATTTCTTTCGGTTGCGCCGCCAGTTTTTCCTTCACCGCACGCATTGCATCTGCGAGCGCCTGCTTCGGAAGTTCGCCTTTCATGCGACGTTCGAACTCGGCGCGTTTGCCGCCCTCGAGGCCAGCCAACCGTTTTTTCCAGTCCGCGTGCGCGCCTTTCGCGCGCATTCCGATCGAGCGCCACGCCTTCAGGACGTCGGCCGGCACGTCGAACGGCGCGGCTGTCCAGCCGAGAATCTTGCGCGCGCCGGCAATTTCTTCCGCGCCCAAAGGCGAGCCGTGTGATTTCTCGGATCCCTGTTTGGTGGGCGCGCCGAAACCGATTTTGGTCTTGCAGGCGATCAGTACGGGCCTGTCCGACGTCTGCGCTTTTTCAAGCGCCGCATTGATTGCCGCCGGATCGTGGCCGTCGACGCGCGCAGCGTTCCAGCCGGCGGCCTCGAACCGTTTCACCTGATCGACAGAATCGGCGAGCGACAACGCGCCGTCGATGGAAATGCCGTTGTCATCGAACAGCACAATGAGCTTGTTGAGCTTGAGATGACCGGCGAGCGCGATCGCTTCGTGGCTGATGCCTTCCATCAGGTCGCCATCGGAGGCGATCACGTAAGTCTTGTGATCGACGACGCTGTCGCCGAACACGGCCGCGAGATGTCTCTCGGCGATCGCCATGCCGACAGCGTTGGCCAATCCCTGGCCGAGCGGGCCCGTGGTGCTTTCCACGCCGGGCGCATGGCCGTGTTCCGGATGGCCGGCGGTGATCGAGCCTAGCTGACGGAATTTCCTGATCTGATCGAGCGTCATCGCTTCGTAACCGGTCAGATAGAGCAATGTGTAGATCAGCATCGAGCCGTGGCCGGCCGAGAGCACGAAACGATCGCGATCGGGCCAGGTCGAATCGGCCGGGTCGAACTTCAAAAAGCGCGAGAACAGCACGGTCGCCACGTCGGCCATGCCCATCGGCATTCCGGGATGACCGGATTTGGCTTGTTCCACCGCATCCATGGCCAGCGCGCGAATCGCGCTGGCCATGCTCGCGTGGGCAATGGCAGGGGCAGCGGGCGGTTGCTCGCGACGCTCCGGAGGCGCCGCAGCTGCCGTCAGCGAGGCTTTTGCGCTCATGAAAGGGCCTTTTGGCCGGTGGATAGCATGTGAGTCCCTTGAGTCAATGTGACCGCCGCCGTGCTTGCCCTCCATGCACAGGATGACGAAAACAGCTGGGCAAATCCTTTTCCAAGCGTTGACTGCACGGTCGTGCAGCACGTAAGGTTCTTCGCCTAAATAGCTGCTGCCGCACAAGTTTTTGGTGTGGGCCAAAGGCGATGACGGAGCAAAGCGCAATCGATACCGCGGTCAAGCGTCTCGCGCTCGCTTTGGATGCGCTTGATGCCGCAGTCGAACGGCGAAAGCAGGCTGACCGCAACGAAGAGGGGCTTGCGGCCCAGCTGCAGGCGCTCGGCGTCGATCGCACGCGGCTGGCTGCGGCGCTCGACGGCGAGACCGCGCGCTCGCGGCGGCTTGAGACGACGAACCGGGAAATTGCAGAGCGATTGGACAGCGCGATCGCGACAATCCAGTCGGTGCTGGACGTGCACGTGTAGCCCCATGGCTCAGATCAACTCCACCATTGCCGGTCGCCAATTCCGTCTTGCTTGCGAGGATGGCCAGGAGGAGCACCTGCAGGAACTCGCCAAGGATATCGACCAGCGCATCATCAGTTTGCGACGCAAGTTCGGTGAAATCGGCGACACGCGTCTCACGGTGATGGCTGCGTTGATGGTCGCGGACGAACTGGCGGAGACGATACGGAAGATGCGCCGCCTCGAAGAAGACATCGCCTCCTTGCAGGATGCGCGCCTCGTTGCTTCCGATCGCGCCAGGGCCGCATCCGATGCCGTGATCGGCGCTTTCAATTCCGCGGCCGAGCGCATCGAAGGCATTACCCGAAAGCTCAATCAGACGGTGGGCAACGGCGGCAGCGTGCCGATCGGCTGAATGTTTCACGGCAAGTGGCGTGCGCGCCACATAACGACTACATTTATCGGGCGGGGCTGCGGGGCGCGTCAGGAGACACAATCCCCGGGGCCTTATCGATCCTTAAGGGAGCTGTCCCTGGCCGGGCTCGTGGGTTCGGTCATATGGCGCCCACCTACTTTCGTAGGGAACCCGGGATCGATGCTCCAACGGCCATCGCGGCCCCGCACTCATTTTGCAATGACCAAAATCGCCGACGCCGATTCTCCGAAAGCACGACTTCGCCAGCAGGCTCTTGCCTTGCGTGACGCACTGCCCGCATCCGAGCGCGCCGCGGCGGCCGCGACGATCGCCGCGCGCCCGTTTCCGTTGCGACTTGAACGGGGGATGGTGGTCTCGGGTTTTTCGCCGATGAAAAGTGAAATCAGCCCAATTCCATTGATGCGCAAACTCGCGGATGTCGGAGCCAGCCTTGCGCTGCCCGCGATCTCCGGTCGCGGCAAACCATTGATCATGCGCGCCTGGGCATTCGGCGAACCGTTAAACTCCGGTCAGTGGGGCATTCGCGAACCCTTGCGAGGCGCGCGCGCGGTCGAGCCCGACATTCTCATTGTGCCGCTTGCCGCTTTCGATCGCGTAGGCCATCGCATCGGCTACGGTGCAGGTTATTACGACATGACGATCAATGCGCTGCGCGAAAAGAAGCCGGTCGTTGCCATCGGCATTGCATTTGCCGCGCAGGAAATTCCGTCGGTGCCCGCGACCGAGCGCGACGCGCGGCTCGATCTCGTGCTAACGGAACGTGAGACCATCGATTTTCGCGGACATTAACTGCATGCGCATTCTTTTTATCGGCGATGTTGTCGGACGCTCCGGGCGCACAATCGTGATGGAACGACTGCCGGGTCTGATCGGCGAATGGAAACTCGATCTGGTGGTGATCAACGGCGAGAACGCGGCCGGCGGTTTCGGCATTACCGAGGTTATCTACAATGAGCTGATCGACGCCGGTGCCGATGCCATCACGCTCGGCAATCACGCCTGGGATCAGCGCGAGGCGCTCGTGTTCATCGAGCGGGCGCCGCGGCTGGTCCGCCCGCTCAATTATCCGCAGGGCACGCCCGGCCGCGGCGCCGCTCTTGTCGATACAAAGAACGGCAAGCGCGCATTGGTCATCAACGCCATGGGTCGCATTTTCATGGATCCACTCGATGATCCCTTTGCCGCAATCGAGCGCGAGCTTTCGGCCTGCGCGCTGAAATCCGGCGCAGACGCGATCATCATCGATTTCCACTGCGAGGCGACGAGCGAGAAGCAGGCGATGGGTTATTTTGCCGACGGACGCGCAAGCCTTGTCGTCGGCACGCACACGCATGCACCCACCGCGGACGATCGCGTGCTGCCGGCCGGGACCGCCTTCGTGTCGGACGTCGGAATGACCGCCGATTACGATTCCATTATCGGCATGAACAAGGACGAGCCGCTCAACCGTTTCCTGCGCAAGCTTCCCGGCGCGAAGTTCGAGGCTTCGACCGGCCCGGCGACATTGTGTGCGCTCGCGGTCGAGACCGATGACGCAACCGGTCTCGCACACAACGTCGGTGCCGTGCGGCTCGGAGGTATCCTGCGGGAGGCGCGGCCGAAGTTCTGGGAATGAAAATTTCCAAATGCGCGGTTGACCGCGAATCGCGGCGATGATTCGGTAGTTGACGTTGATTCGCCGGCGTGTGCTCGGGTCCGGCAAAGCGACCTCGGCACGGGTCTCCATGAATCTGCACGTCAACGCCAATCTGGCACTGGAACTTCCGCCCGATCGTGCGTGCCAATCGCCGGGTCTCGAAAAAAGAACCGATTCCCGCGTCGAGCTTGCCGCCCAATTCATCCCGGCAGGCGCCAGGGTTTTCGATCTGAGCGAAGGTACGGCGCTACAGGCGATTCTGCCGAATGGCTGCAGCTATCGCGGCATCGATCGTCCGCTGGCAACGCTGCTCCGCGATCTGAATTCCGGCGAGTTTCCGACAAAGTCAGCGTCGGACTGCGATGTGATCGTCATGCTCGGCGTTCTCGAGCGGGTAGCCGACATCGAAAGCCTTTTCACGCATTTGCGGTTCTGCCGGCACGACATCATCCTCAGCTATTGTGCGACGGATCTGACCACGGGTCTCGATCGCGCCGCGCTCGGCTTTGCAAACCATCTGAGTTTCTATGAGCTCGCCCTTCTGTTCGATCGCTACGGCTTTCGGATCGAATGCACCACGCCGGTCGACGACGCGCAGGTGCTGATGCGGCTCACGCCCAGCGAATGGCTGTCCGCGCCCGCGGCTTGCAGTGTCGCCGTGATTTCCGCCGACGACGCAGGAGATTTCGCCTCTCGACTCGGTTGCCAGATGCTCAACGCACTGCTGCCCGGCGAAGCGGAGGTGCATCACCTGACATTGCACACGCTCGGCGAAGCGCGCGGCAACTATGACCTGGTGGTGCTCGGGACCGGCAACGGCCTGTTCCCGGCGCTGTTCGGCGAGGAGGTGCTGCAGGTCGTTTCGCGCGCTAAGGCGGCGATCGGCATTTTCGGCACGCACAGCCGCGAATTGATGTCCCGCCCGGCGCTCGATCGCCTGATCGACCGCCTCGATACCTGGTTCGCGTGTTACGAAGACGACGTTTTGATGTACGGCCGCGGCCGCGGCAACGTCGTTCACATCGGCGATTGGCTGATCGACCAGTTCCCGCTCGCGCGGCCCATCAACGACGAACCTCTGATGATCGGCCACGAGGTCGGCGAGGAATTCGCGCTTGATCGTGCGATCCGCACCATTCAGCAGCACAAGCAGGTCTATTCAACCGTGCCGACAGCGCTGCTATGCGCCCTCACATCGGCCGAACTCGCAGCCTATGCCGAGCCGCCGATGCCGCGGTCGCTTGCGAGCGGCCAGTTCCGCAGCATGTTGATCGATATTTTCGGGCGGGCGTTCCCGGAGCAGAAATTCTTCCTGGTCGACCGCGACGCCGTCGCCCGGTACAAGGCGCGCGTCCACCACAATGTCGGCAAGGTCGGCGCGCGTATCGGTGCAATACTGCGCGACTTCACGGTCGCACCCTGAATTTCCCGCTTGATGCATATTTATTTTCTTTAGCTGGCGGCCTATATAGCCGCCGGCATCAGACGATAATCAGCTCGCTTTCCCATGGCAGGTCATTCCCAGTTCAAGAACATCATACACCGCAAGGGGCGCCAGGATAAGGCGCGCTCCAAGCTGTTCGGCAAGCTCGCGCGTGAAATTACGGTATCCGCCAAGCTCGGACTGCCCGACCCGGCATTCAATCCGCGTTTGCGCGCGGCGGTGCTTGCGGCGCGCGCCGAAAACATGCCGAAGGATAATATCGACCGCGCCATCAAGAAATCGCAGGGCGGCGACACGGAAAATTACGATGAGATCCGCTACGAGGGTTACGGACCCGGCGGTGTGGCGATCATCGTCGAGGCCCTGACTGACAATCGCAACCGCACGGCCGGTGAGGTTCGCGCGATCTTCTCCAAGAACGGCGGCAACCTCGCGGAAACCGGCGCAGTGTCGTTCATGTTCAGCCACGTCGGCATCGTCGAATACGATGCGAAGGCGGCGAGCGCCGATGCGATGCTGGAAGCGGCGATCGAAGCGGGCGCCGAGGATGTCATCTCCAATGACGATGGCCATCAGGTCATCACAACGCCGGACACGTTGAACGACGTCAGCAAGGCACTCGAGGCCAAGTTCGGCGAGCCGCGCAGGTCTTCACTTCTGTGGAAGCCGCAAAACACTGTCGCGCTGGACGACGAAGCCGGCGAAAAGGTCGTGAAATTGATCGAGTCGCTCGATGACAGCGACGACGTGCAGAACGTTTATGCGAACTTCGAAGTGTCTGACGCGCTGGTCGCCAGGATGAGCGCGTAAGCGCTAGGCGCCTTCGAACTCCAGAACATACAGGCCGGCATTGTAGTCGGTTGCGTAGATCAGACCTTTCGCATCCACAAATACGTCTGCGGATTGAATGACGCGCGCGCGATTCGGCCGCGTATCCGCGAGCCTTGCCGGTTGCGGCGGCACCAGCGCGCCGACTTCCTTTGGCGTGAAGGGATTGGAAATATCGAAGGCACGGATTCCCGCGTTCTGGTAGGTCGCGAAAATCAGTTGCGAGCTGACGAAACTTCCGGGCCGATTTTCGTGAATATTGTGCGGACCAAAATGTCCGCCTTTAGCCTTGTAGTCGGCTTCGGCCGGTGTCGGAAATGATGAAATGCTCACCGGGTTTTCACGCGCGCGGTTGTCGAACACCCATATCAGCTTGAGGCCGTCTTCCTGATGATCGAGTACGGCCTCATCGAGCACCACCAACAGGTTACGGTCGGGCAACGGCAGACAGTTGTGCGTGCCTCCGCCGAAGGGCGGCGACCAGTTGCGGTGCACGATCCGCTTCGGTTCAGCGCGGTCGGAAATGTCGAGCACCACCATCCCCGCATCGCGCCATGCAGCATAAGCGGTGTCGCCGTGGATGATGGCGTGATGCAGGCCGTAGCGCCGGGGCGGCTCCCACGGTGGTGTCTCACCGGCCGCTAGATTCATTCCGGGGATCCACCAGCGGCCGGCCTCTCGCGGTTCAGCCGGGCTGCTTATGTCGACGGTCATGAAAATGTAGTCGGTGAAACCGTCGAGCAGCACCGAGACATAGGCCCAGCGCCCGCCGGTGTACCAGATGCGATGAATGCCGCCGCCCTCGACCGGCATGAAGCCGATACGGCGCGGGTTTTCCGGCTTGGAAATGTCGTAGGCGGCGAGGCCGGCGCTCCAGTCGCGCACGCGCCTCGCTTCCGCAGTACCGACTGTCTTGCCAAGTGCGCCGCTATAATAGGCGCGCTCGTCGGCAAACTCGGCGGCGGCGAACATGTCCTTGGCATTGATCACCAGTAGCAAATCGTCATGGGTTTGCAGATGAATGGTCCAGGTGTTCGGCGGCGCGGCGACGTAGTTCACCGGGCGGGGATTTTTGGCATCGCGCACATCGATGACCGAGAACCCCTTGGAGAACATGTGACCGACGTAAGCGAAGCCTCGGTGCACCATGATCTGTACGCCATCGGGCCGGCCGCCCTGATCGGAGTGGCCGACGATGCGCATGTTGCGCGCGAAATCCGGTTTGGGCAGGTCGGTCATTTGTAGGCGTCGAGAAAATTAGGCACGGCGATCCAGTCCAGCATGGCGCCGTCGCTCTGCAACAGGTCGTGCATGCGTCGGTCTTCGTCCGTCCTGAGGTTGACCCCGAGATGGGTGCCGAGCTTGCGACCATGCATGACGATATGGTTGCCGATCGGCTGACGTTCGGCGTTATACGCCTTCAGTGCGTCGTCAATGTCATCATGGTCACGCAGTTGTTTGGCCAAAGCCTGCGCGTCCGTCCCTGCCTTTGCCATTCCGAAACCCATATGCGGGCGCGCATTTGCCGCTGCGTCGCCGACCATCGCGACACGGCCGAACACGATCGCAGGCGCGGTGAAATCGTAGATCGGCGTTATGAAAGGCTGCTTGATCTTCATCAGTGCGTCGAGCAGGGCAGGCGGCAGGGTCTCGCGCGCATCCTTGTACATGTCGCTGATAAGATCTTTACGGATGAGGGGTGGTGGCACCGAGTATTCGTGTTGCACACCGTTCTCGTCCACATTCATCTCGCGCAGTTTTGCGGCGTCAGCGACGCGGTACCAGATGAAATTGAAACGGCGCTTGCCCGGTCTCAGATCGTTGTCGAAACCGGCGATTGGATAAGTAATCACCTGCTGTTGTTTGGGGAGGTAGAACGTGAACAGGGGATAGATGGTACTGAGCGTTTCCCGAGAGAGATCGGCTTCGTTCGGCGCCCCGCGCCAGATGTAGTAGCCGGCATAGACGGGCTGCACATCCGGCGCCATCTGGGCACGCACGCTCGAACGAATCCCATCGCCGCCGACGAGAATGTCGGCATGCTCGACGCGGCCGCCGGAAAACTGCACGCGCACGCCGCTCTCGTTCTGGTCCACACGTTCGAAATTCCAGCCAAGGTGGTAATGGGCCTCGTCGATGGCCGCGCGCAGAAGGCGCTGCAGGCGATCCCAGGAGGTGAGGATCTGTCTCAGCGGGCGCTCGTCGGTGATACGGCCTTCGCGGTCGATCGCGATGCGCTTGGGCACCTTGACACCAAGATCCTTGGTGCCGGCGCCGCTCGCTTCCAGAGTTTCGAAGAGCTCCGGGTGGCCCGTGATTCCTGCGCCGCGGCCTACCAGTTCGACGTTCGACCGCTCATAGACGTCCACGTCCCAACCTATCTGCCGCAGGAACGCTGCAGAAAAGAGCCCGGACATCGAGCCGCCAATGATGACAGCCCGTCGCTTGGTGCGACGAGAGGAGGGTGAACCCGGCATGCCCGGCGATCCTAATGCAATCACGGCGGAAATTCCGAATCCGGCTAGGGTCGAGAACTCGCTGGATTGGCGGTGGGAGGTGCCATTTCGGTCCTAGGCTGCGGACGGGCGCGGGGCTATCAACGACACCATGGCCCGGCATCCGATTCGCATACTCGGTATTGATCCGGGGCTCCGCCGTACCGGCTGGGGCCTAATCGAGACCGATGGGAACCGGTTGATCCACGTCGCCTGCGGGTCTCTTGAAACCAGCGATCGTGCCGAACTCGGCAGCCGCTTGCTGGCGATCCACGACGGGCTGATTTCGGTCATCGAGCGGTATCGGCCGCACGAGGCGGCGGTGGAGGCGACTTTCGTCAACACGAATGCGGCGGCGACCTTGAAGCTCGGCCAGGCACGCGGCATTGCCATACTCGTGCCGGCGAAGGCTGGGCTCACCGTTGCCGAGTACGCCCCCAACGTCGTGAAAAAAACGGTTGTCGGAGCCGGCCACGGGGAAAAGACGCAGATCCGCATGATGATAGGCGTGCTGCTGCCGAAGGCTGATCCGAAAAGCGAGGACGCCGCCGACGCGCTCGCCATCGCCGTCTGCCATGCCCATCACCGCACAAGCGCGGTACGGCGTTACGCGGCTCAAGTCTGAGGCAGTGGCATGGCGACGACTCCAAAGATCAACCCCGAGCGCACCAGAAATCAGTCGCTTGCCTTCGGGCGCAACCTGATCGTGCTGGCGTTATTGATTTTTATTCTGGGCCTATGGGGCGCGGTTCACGGTGCGCTGACGCTGCGCTGGCCCCGCACGACAGCGACCATCATCGACGCCAACTTGCGGACGTTTACACGTGACAGCAGCGATGCCCGTAATCGCGACGAGTGGCACAGCTTTGCAGTCCACTACAATTACAAAGTCGGTGGCGTCGCCTATTTCGGAGGCCGCGTCGAACCTTATGATTTCGGAATGCAGAATTCGGCGGGCGCGCAGCGCATGCGTGACCGTCACCCCATCGGCTCGTCAGCGATGATTGCCTATGATCCAACCGACGTCAGCCTCGCCTATCTCGAGCCGGGGCCAAGTTCATTTTCTCTGGCAATGGTCGGCATCGGCGAAGTGATCGGCCCCTCCGGCTTGTGGGTGCGCAATCTGGCCTGGCGTGGCATCGGGCGGATGGAAACATGATCGGCAAGCTCAAGGGTATCGTGGACAGCTATGGCGAGGATTACATCATCCTCGACGTTGGCGGCGTCGGTTATCAAGTTCATTGCTCCGCGCGCACACTGCAGGCGCTTCCCGCGCCGGGCGAAGCGGCCACCCTCTCGATCGAAACCTATGTACGCGAGGACCAGATCAAGCTGTTCGGTTTTGCGAGCGACATCGAACGCGAATGGTTCCGTCTGCTGCAGACCGTGCAGGGGGTGGGTGCCAAGGTTGCCATGTCGGTGCTCGGCACGCTGAAGGCCTCCGAGCTCGCTTCAGCGGTCGCCATGCGCGACAAGGCTATGGTGGCCCGCGCACCGGGCGTAGGGCAGAAAGTGGCGGAACGCATCGTTACCGAGTTGAAAGACAAGGCGCCGGCTTACGCGAATGTCGATCCTGCGGTGGTGCATCTTGCCGGCGCGCTTGACGAGAAGCGTGCGCCAAGGCCGATCGCCGACGCTGTTTCAGCGCTGATCAATCTCGGTTATGGACATCCGCAGGCGGCTGCTGCCATTTCGGCAGCGGCACGGACTGCCGGTGAAGACGCCGACACCGCGACACTGATCCGGCACGGTCTGAAGGAACTGGCGAAATGAACAGCCCGCGCCGACTGGTAGCCGCCGACCAACGTGACGATGATGTCGATGCGTCCTTGCGCCCGCAACAACTCAGCGAGTTCATTGGGCAGGAGCAGGCGCGCGCAAATCTGAAGGTATTCATTAAAGCAGCACGCGCGCGCAAAGAGGCGCTCGACCATGTGCTGTTCGTGGGCCCCCCCGGTTTGGGCAAGACGACCTTGGCGCAGATCGTGGCGCGCGAATTGGGTGTCAACTTTCGTGCCACCTCCGGCCCGGTGATTGCGAAAGCAGGCGATCTTGCGGCCCTGCTGACCAATCTTGAGCCGCGCGACGTCCTTTTCATCGACGAAATTCACCGCCTGAACCCTGCGGTCGAGGAAATCCTTTATCCGGCCATGGAGGATTTCCAGCTCGACCTCATCATCGGGGAGGGGCCGGCTGCGCGTTCGGTCAAGATCGATCTCTCTCCTTTCACGTTGGTTGGCGCAACCACCCGAGCGGGACTGCTGACAAATCCGCTGCGCGACCGCTTCGGCATTCCGGTGCGGCTCAATTTCTATTCCGAGGGAGAGCTTGAAGAGATTGTCGACCGTGGTGCGCGCGTGCTTCGCATCGGCATCGCGCCGGACGGCGCCAATGAAATCGCGCGGCGAGCCCGCGGCACCCCGCGCATCGCAGGACGCCTCCTGCGTCGCGTACGCGACTTTGCCCATGTCGACGGTGCCAAAACAATTGACCGGAAGGTCGCCGATCATGCGCTTTTGGCGCTCGAAGTGGATGCAGCCGGCCTGGATGCGATGGACCGGCGCTACCTGTCGACCATTGCGTCGAGCTATGGAGGCGGCCCGGTCGGTGTCGATACGCTTGCGGCCGCATTGTCTGAGCCGCGTGACGCTATCGAGGACATCATCGAGCCGTTCCTGATCCAGAAAGGGTTCCTGCAACGGACCCCGCGCGGGCGATTGCTGACCGCGCTCGCCTTCCAGCACCTCGGTCTGCCAGAGCCCACGCGCGATCCCGCCCAGTTCGGGCTGTTTTCCGGGGAGGATGAGTGAGCCAAAGGATCATCAGTGTGGTGGCCGCGCTCATCCGCGACCCGGCCGGCCGAGTCTTGCTGGTTCGCAAGCGCGGGACCGCGGCTTTCATGCAGCCCGGCGGCAAACGCGGCGTTGGCGAAAGCGACGTCGCGGCGTTGTCGCGCGAAATCGCGGAGGAACTGGGCTGCCGGATCAAGGATACCAGTGCGCAGGCGCTGGGCGTGTTTGATTGCCCGGCGGCGAACGAGCCTGGATTTCAGGTCAATGCGGCTGTCTATGTCGTCGATGTCGATGGCGCGATCGAACCCGGAGCGGAAATCGATCAAGTGATCTGGGTTGACCCGGGCGTGCTTCCCGATCTGCCATTTGCACCGCTCACGCGCGACTTTATTTTACCGTTGGCGCGATCGCTCTAATGGCGGTTCTGACAATACATCTCGATGGTGAGATTCTCGATGGCAAACACCATCACGCCGTGCGTGCGTACTAGAATAGCTGTTCTTGCTTGCGCGATTTTAGACTTTCTTGAAACAGCAAACGAATGATTGGTCATTGCGATGTCCAATGAAATTTTTGCCAATTCAGTCCGCGCAAGCCGAGATTTAGCAGGTGTCTTGAATATGACGGTGATACCGGATATTTCTATCTCTATGAGCCCAAGGGCGCAAAAATTATCGGCGCGCTGCATGTGGTCTCGGGCGTAATAAATTTTGCATTCGATAATGTCTCCATACGGTGGGATCATTTCGAGACGAAAGTTGGCCTATTCATTAAGAATGTAATGTGGGGCAGTTTATGATTCCATTAGCGGCGAAAAGTTTGGTGGAGGCTACAGGGCTGACGGCAGCCCCAACATCCCCCCGAGCGTCGCTTTTTGGTAAAATCGACTTGTCGTGGGTTCACCCACTGCGAGAGATGTAAGGCGAGTAGAGCTATTCTACGATGAACGTCGATGTGATAAGCTGCTCACATGAAAAGCACGACCAAAAAAGCCGCTGAGGCGCTGGATCTTCTCCCAGAGGAGCTGCGCGAACCTGCTGTCGCTTTTCTTCTGGAGCAAGCCGAAAAGTTTCGAGTGCTCAAAAAAGATATTGACAAAGGTCTTGCTGATATTGAGGCGGGGCATGTCCGAGAATGGGACTTCGCCGATTTCTTGCGGAGAGCGGAGCTCAGCGAGCCGAAATCCTAATCTGAATGAAAATCATTGTCTCAGCGGAAGCTGATTCGGATTTACTGCATATTCTGAACTACCTTGCCGCGCGGGATCAGGCCGCCGCGGTTGCTCTGGCAGGCCTCTTCAATACGAAATTCGAGAATTTGGTTTTCGCTTTCCTTTCATCGGGCGTGAGCGCTCCATTCTTGCCCGAGGACTTCGGAGCGTTGTAGCCGAAAACTATGTGATCTTCTATCGTGCGGAGCGGGAACGGATTCTAATCGTGCGCGTGGTTGATGGCCGCAGAGATATCGAAGCGGAATTCGAGCGATGACTGGAAATACACTCGACGGCGAAATTCGCGACGGCCGGCATCATCAGGCTGTGCGTGTTTATTATGAGGACACGGATTTTTCCGGCATCGTTTATCATGCGAGCTATCTGCGCTTCATGGAGCGCGGCCGCACCAACTATCTGCGGCTGATCGGCGCCGATCACCGCGCGCTGTTCGAGCAGGCCGAAAAGGAGGCGCCGGGATTTGCCTTTGTGGTGCGTCACATGAGCATCGATTTCAAAAAGCCGGCGCATATGGATGACGTGCTCGATATCGTCACCACTCCGGAAGAAGTGAAAGGCGCCTCTGTGACACTCAATCAGAAGGTCATGCGTGGCCCCGATCTGTTGGTGGAGGCGCATGTTCAGGTGGCCTTCGTCTCAGTGGGACGCGCAAAGCCTATCCCGAAACCGCTTCGCATTGCCATGAAGGCTGATCAGGAATCGGGCGGCGCCGCCTGACGGCGCGTGCTATCTTCTCTGAATGAGCAATAGTTTCGCGATATTCGACACCGCAATCGGCCCGTGCGGAATCGTTTGGAATGCGCGCGGCATCGCCGGCGTGCAGATTCACGACGGGACTGAAAGTGCGACGCGCGCGCGCCTCTTGCGGCGCTTTGCTGGTGCACAAGAAACGGCGCCCCCCGCGCAGGTGCGGCGGGCGATCGATGGTATCGTCGCACTATTGCGCGGCGAGAAACGAGATTTGAACGATGTTGCAATCGATACCGGCGATTTGCCTGAGTTCAATCGCAAGGTCTACGACATCGCGCGCACGATCCCGCCGGGCTCGACATTGACGTACGGAGAAATTGCAGAACGCCTTGGCGACAAATTACTGGCGCGCGACGTCGGACAGGCACTCGGGCAAAATCCGATTCCCTTGATCGTCCCCTGTCATCGCGTGCTCGCTGCAGGTGGCAAGACGGGCGGCTTCTCGGCACCGGGAGGCGTGGTCAGCAAACTGCGCCTGCTGACCATCGAAGGGGCGCAGCCGAACGGTCCGACATTGTTTGACCACCTGCCGCTGGCCGCCAAACGCGGGCGGCGCTCGTAACGTCCAAGTCGACGTGCCAGCCGGACTCATGTTAATCCCGTTTACATGAAATGGGGCAGGCGTGCCGGACCGCGCGGCTACCATCACGGCAACCTCAAGGAAGCCCTGGTGCGCGCTGCGCTTGAACTGATTGCCGAGAAGGGGCCAGCCGGTTTTACCTTCGCCGATGCCGCGCGCTGGGCGGGCGTCAGCCCGGCGGCGCCGTATCGGCATTTTCGCGATCGAGACGCACTGCTTGCCGATGTCGCACGCCGCGGCTTCGAGGAATTTGCAATCGCGCTCGCCAAAGCCTGGGATGAAGGCAGGCCAGAGGTGATGGCCGCGTTCGACCGTCTCGGCAAGACCTATCTCGCTTTCGCCAAAAGTGAGCCAGCCTATTACTCTGCGATGTTCGAGGCGGGTGTTCCTCTCGACACCGATCGTGAATTGCGCGAGGCAAGCGAGAACGCATTTGCGGTGTTGCGCGCGGCCGCCGAGAAACTGGTTTCGTTGATGCCGTCGCAAGGGCGTCCGCCGGCGCTGATGGTGGCGCTTCATGTGTGGTCGATGACGCACGGCATCGCCTCGTTGTTCGGTCGCGGCGATGCGGCGCGTCGCGCATTGCCGATGCCGCCCGAGGAACTGCTCGAAGCGGCCGTTCTCATTTACCTGCGTGGACTCGGCCTGAACGCCACGGCGGCCCGGCGCCAGTAAAAACCAGCGACTTTTTCACGCAGGCCTGGCGCGATGCCATGGCGCTCACCAATTTAATTTGCGCGCCGCTTGACAGGCGCCTCGCACAGTCCTAATTATGTAAATGTTATTTACATTCACGCGAGGCCGACAATGCCTATCACCGCGCAACTCGACGCCTTTGGAAAACCCGCCTGGATCGCACTGATCGTCTTTGGCTTCATGGTCTGGTGGCCGCTTGGGCTCAGCGTCCTCGCCTTCACCATCGGGAGTGGAAGAATGGGATGCGGACAGCACCACTGGCACAACAAAATGGATCGCATGCAACGCAAGATGGATTGGATGCGGTCGCGAATGGGCGGCAATCCCTGGAGTTTCTATGCACCCTCCAGTGGCAACCGGGCATTCGATGACTATCGCGCCGAGACTTTGCGGCGCCTGGAAGAAGAGCAGCGCGAGTTCCGCGAGTTCCTCGAGCGTCTTCGCCTGGCGAAGGACAAAACCGAGTTCGACCAGTTCATGGCCGAGCGCGGCAACCGGCCGTCGCCGGATGCCAATCAGCCACAGAGCTGATTTTCCCATGATTTCCTGAACCTGGGGGCCGCCCGAAAGGGCGGCCTCGCATTTTCGGGCGTGGGGAGGTAACGACTCCTTAACTACAATCAGCGCTGTTTAGGGCAGGTAAGCCCGCTTCCGCGCCCAAGTTTGGCCAAGTTTCGCGGGGATTTCGTAGGTTACCGGTGGACGGGACCAACGAATTTCGCGAAACGTCCGGCTTGGCGCGTGAGCGGCATCCTCGCGCGCGCCCGTTGACTTCGAATATTGCGCCGCGCCGGTTCGACCGACGGGACCGGATTGAGCGGAAAGGACGTGCCTATGAATCCTGCCGACGTGGCACAGTCGGTGCTCCCGCTGACCTCCTCCGATCTTTCGCTGTTCACGCTGTTCTGGAACGCGCATTGGGTCGTCAAGACGGTAATGGTCGGGCTGCTGATCTGCTCGGTCTGGGTGTGGGCAATCGCGATCGACAAGACGGTACTCTATACCCGTACGCGCCGCGCCATGGATCGTTTCGAGCAGGCGTTCTGGTCGGGTCAGTCTCTGGACGAACTCTATCGCGCGCTGTCCTCGCGGCCCGCGCATTCGATGGCGGCGCTGTTCGTGGCTGCAATGCGCGAATGGAAACGCAGCTTCGAGGGCAATGCGCGCACGATCGGCGGTTTGCAGATGCGCATTGAAAAGGTCATGGAAGTGACGATCGCGCGTGAAGTCGAGCGGCTTGAGCGGCGGCTACTGGTGCTCGCCACCATCGGTTCGGCCGGGCCATTTGTCGGATTGTTCGGCACGGTCTGGGGCATCATGACGAGCTTCCAATCGATCGCCGCGTCCAAAAACACGTCCTTGGCGGTCGTAGCGCCCGGCATCGCCGAAGCGCTTTTTGCGACTGCACTCGGCCTTGTCGCCGCCATACCGGCGACGATTTTCTATAACAAGTTCGCGGCCGAGGTTAACAAGCAAGCCCAGCGCCTGGAGGGCTTTGCCGACGAGTTCGCGGCAATTCTGTCCCGGCAGATAGACGAGCGTGGGTAGGGGATCGCTTCATGGCTGCCAATGCCGGCACGCCGATCATCGGAAAGCGCAAGCATCATCGCCAACGCGTGATGAGCGAGATCAACGTGACCCCGATGGTCGACGTGATGCTTGTGCTGTTGATTATTTTCATGGTGTCGGCGCCGCTGCTGACCGTCGGCGTGCCGATCGATCTGCCGCAAAGTCAGGCCAAAAGCCTCGATCAGGACAAGGAGCCACTCACCGTTTCTGTCAACGATAAGGGCCAGATTTTCCTGCAAAATAGCGAAATTGCCGCTGACGATCTGATTCCCAAGATGCAGGCGGTAGCGGAAGCGCGCGGCGGGCTCGAGGCACGTGTTTACGTGCGCGGCGACAAGAAAGTGGACTACGGAACCATGATGAAGGTGATGGGCCGGCTGTCATCGGCTGGCTTTCATCGTGTAGCCTTGGTTACCGAGTTTGAGCAGGGCGCGAAAGCGCGGTGATGAGAAAGGCAACAGCAATCTCGGCTGGCCTGCACGCGGCGGTGCTGCTGTGGGCGACGCTCTCGTTTTCCGGAAAGATGTTCGACGTTCCGCCGGCGGATTCGCTGCCGGTCGATCTGGTGAGCGAGAAGGATTTCTCCGAGATGACCAAGGGCGTGAAGGACGCGCCAAAGGTCGAGACGCCCAAGCCGCTGGTTGAGAAAAAAGCGGAGGAGCCGCCCAAGCCGGTCGAGGACTCGAAGGCCAAGATCACCGAGAAAAAGGAAGTCCAGGCTACCAAGGAGGTTGCGTCACCGCCCGAGCCGCAACCGCCCAAGCCCGATCCGATTGCCGATAAGCTCAAACAGCCGGACGAACCGAAACAGCAGGCCAAGGTCGAGCAACCGCTGCCGCCGAAGAAGCCTCCGCAGAAGCCGCAGCCGAAATTCGATGCCAACAAGATCGCGGCTCTGCTGGACAAGCGCGACCCGACGCGGAATGCCGCGACTGGATTGGACCCGAGCAATGTGCCTTCCCTGGGAACGCCCTCCGGTATGGCGGCGAGGCTGTCGCAGTCCGAAATCGATGCGCTTCGTGCCCGTTTGATGGCCCTGTGGAGTCCCCCGGTCGGTGTGCAGGACCCGAATGAGTTGATCGTCAATGTCACCGTGCGGCTTCGTCCAGACGGCCGCCTGGCGGCGGCGCCATTTGCACGGGTCAATGGCAGAAGTGTTGCCGCAATGGCCTCGCGCGACAGCGCGGTGCGCGCGGTGCTGACCGGGCAGCCGTTCGACATGCTCAAACCTGAGCATTATGACAGCTGGAAAGAAATCGAGTTGACTTTCGATCCCAAAGACATGTTTCGGTCAAATTAAGTGCCCTATTGATCCAATCGAAATGACCCGACCATCCATTCCCCTTCCGCTGACCCGTCGCCGGTTATTGGCTGGCGCCGGAGCTTTGGCTGTCCTCGCGCCGCGCTCGGCCGGTGCAGTGCTCAGGCTCGATATCACCCAAGGCAACGTGCAGCCGATGCCGATCGCGCTGCCCGACTTCGTCTCCGAAAGCGATATCGGACGAAATGTCACCGCGGTCATCAGTGGCAATCTTCAGCGCAGCGGTCTGTTCGCGCCGATCAATCCGGCCGCGTTCATCGAAAAAATTACCAACAGCGATAACGTGCCGCGATTTACCGACTGGCGTACGATCAACGCCCAGGCGTTGGTTACCGGGCGCATCACACGCCAGGGTGACGGGCGGCTCAAGGCAGAGTTTCGCCTTTGGGATGTGTTCGCCGGGCAGCAACTCGACGGCAAGCAATACTTTACCACACCGGATAACTGGCGGCGGATCGCCCACATTATTTCGGATGCGATCTATGAGCGCCTTACCGGTGACAAAGGCTATTTCGATAGCCGCATCGTATTCGTGGACGAGACCGGTCCGAAGGACCGCCGCGTAAAGCGGCTCGCCATCATGGATCAGGACGGCGCCGGCGTACGTTACCTGACGCGCGGCGATGATCTGGTGCTGACACCTCGCTTCAATCCGTCGACGCAAGAGATCACTTACATGTCGTACGGGCAGGGCGATCCGCGCGTCTATCTGTTGAACATCGAGACCGGACAACGGGAAATCGTCGGCAATTTTCCCGGCATGACCTTCGCTCCAAGATTTTCCCCTGACGGTCAGCGCGTCATCATGAGTCTTCAGCAGGGAGGCAATGCCAACCTGTTCGTAATGGACCTGCGGTCAAAGCAGACCACGCGTCTCACCGATACGCCGGCGATCGACACTGCTCCATGTTACTCGCCCGATGGTACCCGCATCTGCTTCGAAAGCGATCGCGGTGGCGGCCAGCAGATCTACGTCATGCCGGCGACCGGCGGCCCGACGCAGCGCATCAGCTTCGGCGAGGGGCATCATTCCACGCCGGTCTGGTCGCCGCGGGGGGACTACATTGCCTTCACCGGCCAGGCGCGTGGTAATTTTGCGATCGGTATTCTCAAACCTGACGGCTCGGGCGAGCGACTGCTGACCGAAGGTTTCCACAACGAAGGCCCAACATTCGCGCCGAATGGGCGTGTGCTGATGTTTTTCCGTGACGTGGGCCAAGGGCCGGCGCTCTTTACGATAGACGTTACTGGACGCAACGAGTTGAAGGTTCCAACACCCGCGTACGCCTCCGACCCGGCTTGGTCACCGCTTTTGTCCTGATTGTCGCAAACCGGCCTTATTTTCACACTGTCTTAACCATTAGAACCGGTTTAAGGGACGGCGGGAGATTTAGTGAGGCGGGGCAAGGTTCCATCAAGGTTGATGGAACGTTCGCTTAACGAACGGCCTGCTAGACCCATACGCACTCTCCTGTCGACACGGGTGAATGGAGGCACCGGCATGATGGATATGAGGAAGATGCTGTTTGCTGCCCGGTTCGCGGCGGTCCTCGCTGCGGCTGTGGCAATCTCGGCCTGCGCCAAGAGGGGCGAGGATGCCCAGGCGAATGCCGCCGGCCAGGCGTCGCCTGGCAGCCAGCAGGACTTCGTCGTCAACGTCGGCGACCGCGTGTTCTTCGAAACCGACTCAACCGAACTCACACCACAGGCACGTGCGACGCTCGACAAGCAGGCGCAGTGGCTGACGACATACAGCCAATATGGCCAGTTCACCATCGAGGGTCATGCTGACGAGCGAGGCACCCGCGAGTACAACATCGCGCTCGGCGCGCGGCGTGCACAGGCGGTGCGTGATTATCTGGTCTCGCGTGGTATCCAGGGACAGCGCATGCGGACGATCTCCTTTGGCAAGGAACGTCCTGTCGCGGTCTGCAATGATATCTCTTGCTGGTCGCAGAACCGTCGCGCGGTGACCGTTCTCGGGGTCAGCTCCTGAAATTTCTATGGCCGGGTTCGCTCGGCCATACATATTTCCGACGCAGCGCGTCTTATGTTACCCTCTCTCGGCAAACGGCTACTGCCGGTTTCATCAGACATGACGCGTTTACGACCATCATCTCGAACCGCGGCGCTTGCCGCAATTTCCGTGTTGCTTTTGGCCAGTCCTGCACTGGCGCAGGACCAGCGCGGCTCCGGCAATTTTCTGGACAACCTTTTCAATCGCGGCGAGCCGGCACAAGCGCGTCAGCCGTCGCAATCCGGTCGAATGGAGCAATCCGATCCCGGCGATCTGTCCGTGCGGCTCGACCGAATGGAAAGCGCGTTACGCCAGCTCACCGGCACGATCGAGCAGCTTCAGTACCGGAATCAGCAACTGGAAGCGCAACTCAAGCGCATGCAGGACGATACCGAGTATCGTTTTCAGCAATTGGGATCGCGGGGCGGGGCTGTGCCACCGGCGCAGGCGGCACCGATCGGTCCGGGGAACGCGCCGATCGCGCCGCCCGGTCGACGCTCCGATGTGTTTGACCCCGCGCAGCGCCCCAATGCGCCCGGGACTCCGCGCATGCTTGGCAATGAAGCGGTGATAGCCGCACCCGAGCAGGGTCGAGACACTGGACCGCCGGTCGGTGCACCGGGCGGTCGCAGCGCGGGTGCTCCGCTCGACCTCTCGACGCTGGCTAATACTGACTCGGCGCCGCCGCAACGGCCCGCACCACCGGCCGCCGTCGCATCGGCCGGATCTGTACCGCTGTCGGCGCCGCAAGCGACGACGCCTTCAGTGCCGCCGCAAGCACGCAACGTTGTTCCTGCGACGCCCAACAACCAGCAGCTCGCGACGCTGCCGCCTTCGGCCTCCCCGCAAGACGAGTATGACATGGCCTACGGGTATGTGTTGCATAAAGACTATGCGTTGGCCGAACAGTCTTTCCGCGATTATGTGAAGAAATATCCCAACGAACGCCTGGTGCCGGAGGCGCAATACTGGCTCGGGGAAAGCCTGTTCCAGCAACAGCGCTACCGCGATGCCGCGGAATCCTTCCTCGGGGTATCGACCAAGTTCGAACGCTCGGCGAAGGCGCCTGATGCGCTTCTGCGCCTTGGTCAGTCGCTTGCAGCGATGAACCAGAAGGAAGCCGCTTGCGCCACGCTTGCCGAGATCGGGCGCAAGTACCCGCGGGCCTCAGCCAACGTAAAGCGCGGCGTTGAGCAAGAGCAGAAGCGCGCACACTGCTAGGATATGATCGCGATGAACGCTCCAGGACTTGATCCAGGAGCGCGAACCGGCTTTCGGTAACGATCATGCCTGACCAAAAATCTCTGGCCATCGCGCTATCGGAAACCAAGGCGCTTTTTTCGGATCTGCAGGCCTTTCCCGTTCTCGCGCTCGCAGTGTCCGGCGGACCCGACTCGACCGCACTGATGCTGCTTGCTGCGCGCTGGCGCGATTCGCTCAGGACGAAGCCAAAACTCATTGCCGTGACGGTCGATCATGGTCTGCGCAAGGAATCCAAAGGCGAGGCCGCCGCCGTTGCCCGTCTCGCGCGCAAACTAGATATTTCGCATCGCACGCAGCGCTGGACCGGTCGCAAGCCCTCTACTGGCGTTCAGGAGAAAGCGCGCGCGGCGCGCTATCGATTGCTCGGCGAGGCAGCGCGCAAAGCGGGTGCGGCGCACATACTCACCGCGCACACGCTCGATGATCAGGCGGAGACTGTGCTGATCCGCATGAGCCGCGGCAGTGGACTGACCGGCCTCGGTGCGATGACACGAACATCTCCCTTGCCTTCTGACGGCACGAGCACGATCGTTTTGGTGCGCCCGCTGCTCGACATTGCGAAAGCACGGCTGATAGCAACGCTCAACGTCGCAAAAATTCCGTATGCGGATGATCCGTCAAACCGAAACCCACGCTTTGCGCGGGCGCGATTGCGCGGCCTCATGGGTGCGCTTGCAGAGGAGGGCCTCGACGCCAGCCGTCTCGCGCAACTTGCGCGCCGGCTCAAGCGCGCGGAAGGCGCGATCGAGGCTGCAGTCGATCGCGCAATGGGTGAATTGGCCGTGGAATTGGCGCCTTCCGGCTCGCTTTCAATCGAGGCTCGCCGCTTTGCCGAACTGCCCGCCGAAATCGCACTGCGCCTGCTCGGTCGCGCTGTGGCCATAGCCGGCGACGAGGGCCCTGTAGAACTCGGCAAGCTCGAATCGCTTAAATCGGCTCTGGATTGCGCCCAGACCGCAGCCCAAGGTCGTTTTCGGCGCACTTTGGCCGGAGCCGTTGTAACGCTGACCGACCGTCAACTCATCATCGAAAGGGCGCCGGCACGCGGTCGCAAGGCCTTAACCAATCGCCGACACCGGCGGCCAAGTCATGTGAAAACACGCTAGATATTAAGCTTTGAGGCCTTTTCTTGGGGGGCCGTGCTGCCTACATTGGAGACTCGGGTCTGACGTGAAGTCGCCACGAACCGGATGCATACATCAAAAGGCCGCGGGGGTAGCGCGCGGCGGGGTCAGGACGCCTGATGAACGCTAACCTTCGCAATTTCGCCCTTTGGGTCATCATCGTCCTGTTGCTTTTGGCGCTGTTTACGCTCTTCCAGAATCCGGGCCAGCGCACCACCGCTCAGGACATCTCGTTCTCGCAATTGCTGTCCGAGGTCGATCAGGGCCGCGTGCGCGACGTCGTGATCCAAGGGCCTGACATTCATGGCACCTTCGCCAACGGGACCAGCTTCCAGACTTATGCGCCGAACGACCCCGGCCTGGTGCAGAAACTCTATTCCAAAGGCGTGACAATCACCGCGCGACCGCCGCAGGACAATGTCCCGTGGTTTGTCTCGCTGCTGGTGTCGTGGCTGCCATTCATCGCGCTGATCGGCGTGTGGATCTTCCTGTCGCGTCAGATGCAAGGCGCGGGCGGCAAGGCGCTGGGCTTCGGCAAGTCGCGCGCGAAGCTTCTGGCCGAGGCGCATGGCCGTGTTACCTTTGAAGACGTCGCAGGCGTCGACGAGGCCAAGCAGGATCTGCAGGAAATCGTCGAGTTTCTGCGCGACCCCGGAAAGTTCCAGCGCCTGGGTGGCCGCATTCCACGCGGCGTTCTCTTGGTTGGTCCGCCCGGCACCGGCAAAACATTGATCGCGCGCGCCGTCGCTGGCGAAGCCAATGTGCCGTTCTTCACCATTTCAGGCTCGGACTTCGTCGAGATGTTTGTCGGCGTCGGTGCGAGCCGAGTGCGCGACATGTTCGAGCAGGCCAAGAAGAACGCGCCCTGCATCATCTTCATCGACGAAATCGACGCAGTCGGTCGCCATCGCGGCGCCGGCCTCGGCGGCGGCAATGACGAGCGCGAGCAAACGCTCAACCAGTTGCTGGTCGAGATGGACGGCTTCGAAGCCAATGAGGGCATTATTCTCATTGCCGCGACCAACCGTCCGGACGTGCTCGATCCCGCGCTGTTGCGTCCGGGTCGATTCGACCGTCAGGTGGTCGTGCCGAATCCCGATGTGGTCGGCCGTGAAAGCATATTGAAAGTGCACGTGCGCAAGGTGCCGTTGGCACCCGACGTCAACCTCAAGACCATCGCGCGCGGCACGCCCGGGTTCTCGGGGGCCGACCTGATGAATCTGGTCAACGAGGCCGCGCTGATGGCGGCACGCCGCAACAAGCGCATGGTGACCCAGTCGGAATTCGAAGACGCCAAAGACAAAGTGATGATGGGCGCCGAGCGCAAGTCGCTCGTGATGACCGACGAAGAAAAGATGCTGACTGCCTATCACGAGGGTGGTCACGCTATCGTCGCGTTCAACGTCATAGCCACCGATCCTGTGCATAAGGCCACAATTATCCCGCGCGGCCGCGCGCTCGGCATGGTCATGCAATTGCCGGAACGCGACAAGCTCTCGATGAGCCGCGAGCAGATGACGTCGCGCCTCGCGATTATGATGGGCGGCCGCGTTGCCGAAGAAATGGTGTTCGGCAGGGAGAAGGTGACCTCGGGCGCTGCCTCCGACATCGAGCAGGCGACCAAGCTTGCGCGCATGATGGTGACGCGCTGGGGCTTGTCCGACAAGCTTGGCACCGTTGCCTACGGCGAGAACCAGGACGAAGTTTTCCTCGGCTACCAGGTGTCGCGCCAGCAGAATATTTCGGAAGCAACCGCGCAGACGATTGACGCCGAGGTTCGCAAGCTGGTCGAGGCCGGTTATGCGGAGGCGACTCAGATACTGAACGAGAAGCGCGCCGACCTCGAAGTGCTCGCCAAGGGCTTGCTCGAGTTCGAAACGCTGACCGGCGACGAGATTGCGGATCTCCTTGCGGGCAAGCGCCCGGTGCGGGAATCGGTCATCGAACCGACGACGCCACGGTCGTCGGCCGTGCCGCCCGCCGGCAAGCCGCGGCCACGTCCGGAACCGCCGTCGGGCGAGGTCGCTCCGCAACCACAGGCCTAAACTCGTTATTCGCAGCCGAGATGGCCGGGCCTTGTCCCGGCCATCTCGATTCATGGGGTAAAGCCGTGCCAGCCTAGGCGGGCCAGCCTTTCGGATTCTTCAATGGTCTCCTTCGAACCGCCGGACAAATCGCGCTGGTCCGGCTTTATCCTGGGAATGCGTCTTGGGCTTCCGGTGGCACCGGGCATCATGGCGTTCGGTCTCGTCGTCGGAGCGGCTGCGGCCCGGCAAGGCCTGACGTTTCTGCAAAGTCTCGCCATGAATTTTCTAGTGTGCTCCGGGATCGCGCAGCTTGTTGCACTCGAAATCTGGCCTGCCGTCGTGACGTGGGGCGCCGTTCTGACGGTCGCCGTGCTGGCGGCGGTTGTCGGTGCGCGCCTCTTTCTGATGAGCGTCTCCATGCGTCCATGGTTCGGCCAACGGCCGGCATGGCAGGCCTACTCGGCGCTGTTTTTTCTCACCGATGCGACCTGGCTGATCGCCATGCGTTATCGCGCGGAGGGCGGCCGTGATGTTGCGGTGTATTTCGGCTCGGCCAGCGCAATCATGGCGGCTTGGCTCGTGGCCACGGGCGTCGGGTATTTCGTCGGCAGCTTCATTGCCGATCCGGCAAAATACGGACTCGATCTCGTCATGCCAGCATTTTTCGCCGCGATGCTCGTACCGTTATGGACGGGCCCGCGCCGTGCATGGGGCTGGGCCGTCGCGGGGATCGTTGCTGTCGCTGTAGAACGCCTGGTGCCCGGGTGGTGGTTTATCGTTGCGGGCTCGATCGTGGGCGCGATCGCCGGCGGCTATCTCGACGAGCAGAGAGAATGAACGCCGATCTGGGCACATTCGGCGTCTGGATGGCTATCGCTGCGATGGCCATTGTGACCTACGCGATCCGCGCGGGAGGCTTCTGGCTGATGGGATATGTTCCTCTCACGCGCCGTGTCCGGAGCATTCTCAATGCGCTTCCCGGCTCGGTGATCGTCGCGATTATTTTGCCGCTGGCCGTGCGCGGAGGTACCGCAGCCACTGTGGCCATCGTCATCGCGCTCGCTGTGATGGCGCTGCGTCGCAACGATCTTCTTGCCGTCATTTGCGGAGTCGGCGCTGCGGCATTCGTGCGGGCGCTTGTGCTTTGAGTAAGGCGATGCCTTTGCAAAACCGTGTCACGCCCTTCGGCGAACTCATCTCGACCACCGCGCGCGGAACGCTGATGGGCAATCGCGGCGGCAAGTTTCACGCCGCCGATCAGAAGTTGACCGGCCGACGCTGGGTATCGCGGCAATGGATCTGTTGCGTACTCGAATTCAAGAATCGGCAGCGCGATGTGTGGGGTCGCTACTACACAGAATTGTTCTTCCTCGATGAAGTAACAGCCTTTTCCGCGGGCCACCGGCCATGTTTTGAATGCCGCCGCCGCGATGCCGAGCATTTTGCGCAGTTGTTTTCGGGCAAAAAGAGACGCGCGTCGGCCACTGCGATGGATCGCGCGCTTCACACCGAGCGTTTGGATGGCAAAGTCAAGCGCGCCCATCGGCGCAGCATCGATACGTTGCCTGACGGGGCCATGATGGCGCTCGATGGGGAGGCCTTCGCTGTTCGAGGCAGGCGCCTGTTGCGCTGGACACCATCGGGCTACACGGCATCAAGAGCACGACCGCACGGGATGAAGGTCGATGTGCTCACTCCGCCATCGATTCTTTCGGTGCTTGCGCGAGGATACACGCCGCTCTGGCATCCCAGTGCACATTAGTCACGGCGGCTCGATCGGCGGGATGTCGGTTGGCGCCGGCGCGCGAGGTGTCCAGGCAAAAATCACGATCAGCGACATAATCGCCAGCATCACGACAACGAGTGCGACGCAGGTCGGCCAGCCGCCGAAGTTCCAGGCGAGGCCGCCGAACGCTGCGCCGAAACTGCCGCCGAAATAGAACGACGTCACATAAAGTCCGACCGCGGATGAGCGGCCGGCCTTGGCCGTGACGGCGACGTAGCCGGTCGAAATCGCCTGACAAATCAAACCACAACCGGCGCAGATCGCCAGCCCCGCGACGATCAGCGGCAGCGAAGGCGCCAGCGTCAGGGCAATTCCAATGACCCAGATAGCGATTACGCGCACGGTGAACCGCCGTCGCCCGAACCGTGTGACGGCCCAGCCGGTCCAAGGCGTGAGCAGCGAGCCTGTGAGGTAGACGATGAAGATTGCGCCGAGCCAGCTTGCCGAGAGACTGAAGGGAGACGCCGCCAGATAGAAACTGACATAGGTGAAGGTCGTAATGAAATTGAACAGCACGCCGAAGCCGACCGCATAAGTTGCGATCAGCTGTCTGTTGCGCAGATGCGCAAGCATCTGCTTTCCCGATGAGACCAGACCTTCAGAGCGCACGAATTTGCGCTCGTGCGGCAAAAGAAACGCAACAATGATCGCGCCGGCAAAGGCGATTGCCGCCAGCGCCATAAAGCCTGCGCGCCAGCTGACCAGATCGGCAAGAAGTCCCACGAACAGCCGGCCGCTGAATCCGCCCAGGCTTGAGCCGGACGAGTAGATGCCGGCTACGGTGGTCGCTTCGTGGTGCGGCAGTTCATCTCCGATATACGCCACCATGACTGCGAAGATCGGAGGTAGCATCAGGCCCTGCACGGCGCGCCAGAAGATGATCGCCGCCAGACTTGTCGAGAGGCCGACCATGATCGTTGGAATGACCAGTACAAACATCGCCACGACGATGACCAGCTTGCGACCCAGCACATCGGCAACCGTCCCGGTGAACGGCGCGCTGAGTGCCACGGCCAGCGTGCTCACGGTGATGATCGTCGAGATTTCGGCTGCGCCCGCGCCGAACTCCTGCGACAACAACGGCAAGATTGATTGCGGCGCGTAGAGATTGATGAAGGCGCAATAGCCGGCGATTCCCGCGGCGAGTCGGAGGGCAAAGGCGTGTCGTGCTTTCGCAGTCGTCATCCACGGGGACCGGATTGGACTTCTTTGGTCCAGCTATGCATCAGCTCTGTACCGAATGTCACGAGGGTGGTGTCGCTGGACAGTGGAGCGCGCAATGCATGACTCGCTCATCTGAGCCCGAGCATTCCTTCGGCGCGCAGGAGCGTCTCCTCGGGAGTACCGGAAGCATCGACCTTTGACCAAACGATGCGACCGAGATCGAATTGTTCCTGCTTGCGCGCAACGTCCGCGTCTGCGTCCGATGCGTCGCGGGCGCGCTCGCCGATACGGGCCAGACGGGCCTCGAGGCTTGCGATGAGGAACAGTCCATGGAACGTGGCACCGTTTGCGGATTTCGCAATCTCGGACCGCTCAACCGGCAAAGCGAAGACCGCATCGACGATGGCCGAATAGCCTGCAGCCGTTATGCGCCGCGCTTTTTCGGCGAGACCCCTGTAGACCCTTATCGTGGTCTCAACCGAGTAGGCCCGTTCCGGGAGTTTCTCGGTTTCGTCGATTCCGAACAATGCCTTGCGCTCAGCGTCACTGCGCAACACGACCGCGCCCGGAAATGGTAGAAGCTCCGGGGCCAATGTGCGCGCAAGCATTGATTTTCCGGTTCCCGACAGGCCGCCGATCGCAACCAATTTCGGCTCGGTCGGCGCGAGGAATTTTTGCGCCAGCGCCGCGTAGTCCCGTGCTCTGTTTGCAAGTTCCGGCTGGGGTCCTTTTTGTCTATGCCGCGCCGCGGCGACCTTGGCGCGGATGGCCGCGCGGATCGACATGAAGAGCGGCAGCGCGGCCAATGCATCCAGATCATGAACGCGATGTGTTTCCGTCAAATAACGATTCAGCACGATGTTTGCTGCTATATGCAAACCTCGTTCGATCAAATCCATTAGTAGAAAAGCAAGATCGTAGTACACATCGCCGGTCGCGATGCGATCGTCGAATTCAATGGCGTCGAAGACGAGCGGCTTGCCTCCGATGAGCACAATATTTCCCAAGTGCAGATCACCATGACACCGCCGCACGAGGCCGGCACGCTCGCGAGCCTGCAGCAACGGCTTCACGCGTTCGAGCGCGTCATGGCTTGCCGTACCGAGGGCGCGCACCTGTTCTAACGAAAACAGCTCCGGCTCGGCCGTAAGATCAGCCTCGTTCTGCGCGATAATTTCCGATAGTGCCTCGGTGAAGTGTCCGTTGGCGATGCTGGGTGTGAGACGATGCGCAGCTGCAACCGCGCGCCCGAGCGCATCGGCGAGCGACTCGTCGATTTGACCCGCTTCGGCCAGACGATCGAGGGTCTGGCTCTCGTCAAAGCGGCGCATCTCAACAGACCATTCCACGGGCTCGCCCTTGCCGCCAATTGCAAGGCGACCATTCCGCTCGCGTGTGATGGGTAGGACCCCACGATAGATCGTCGGCGCAAAAGCGCGATTAACCGCAATTTCGGCTTCGCAGGCAGCCTTGCGTTTTGCCAGTGTCGAAAAATCGAGGAATGAAAAGCGTACCGCGCGTTTGATCTTGTGCGCCCGGTCTCCGACCAAAAAGACCGAGGCGGCATGGGTATCGATGCGTTTGATGGGCACGCCATCGAAATTGGCCGGATCGCTGAGGAAATCGATGACCTCTTGTTGTGAGTCGTCCGACGTCATTGCCGCACCTTTGATCGCGGAGCGGACAGAGCGAATAATAAGGGGCCAACCCGAAGCATTTTTATCCTCAAGGAACGCGGCTCGATGGGCGGCATTATAGGCATCAAGGAGACCAGGCCGTGACCACTTTACCGAACGCCTTCAAACGCATCAGGCTCAATCTCGCTCGCTCAAAGGAGTTCCCCCAGGGCTCGTCGCGACATGGGTATGAATTCGTAGCTCCGCTCGACAATAAAGGTCATATCGATGCCGAGCTCTGGAAGCAGCATCGCAATCATTGCCGCGTAAGACGATTTTGGGAAGGCGAGGCGGATGAACACGGCTTCCTCGTCCACCGGCCGGGCGGACCGGAGCACGGACGCTGGGTGTTCGACTACGACCAAGCCACGGATACCGATGACGAAAGTGGTTATCGCTTCGGCACGCATGTTTTCCAGCCGGGCGAATACGTTTCGATTCGCAACGAAGAGGGCGAGATGCATACCTTTCGGGTGGCCACGGTCGAGCCTGCGAACCGATCCTATTGACCGCTACGCGCCTTGCCGGAAGAGTGCGCCCTGACCGCCGTTATCAGGCGGCATTTCTCAAGGGAGAAGCTCAGTGCTGATCGATCATCGGACCTATCGGATTCTGCCCGGCAGAGTACCGGCGCAACTCGACCTCTACAGCAAGCTCGCCTATCCGGTGCAGCTCCGCTACATGGGTGAGCCGCATTACTATCTCGTCAGCGAAAGCGGGCAGCTCAATACGCTGGTGCATGGCTGGATTTATGACAGCGCGGCCGATCGCGAGCAGAAACGCGCAAAGATGATGCAGGACCCGGACTGGAAGCACTTCCTGGCGGAAAATGCAAAGGCCGGTAACGTGATCGAGCAGTCCAATTGGCTGATGACGCCCGCTCCATTCTCGCCGAAGATCTCACAGGCGAAGATCGTGAAGTAAATTCGATGCGCGGCAAGGACAACACCCGCACGGGCGGCGAAATTCTGATCGATCAATTATCGGTTCAGGGCGTGCGGCACGCGTTCTGCGTGCCGGGCGAAAGTTATCTTGCCGCGCTCGACGCCTTCTACGGCAGCGATATCAAACTCACCGTCTGTCGCCACGAAAGCACAGCTGCCATCATGGCCGAAGCTGTCGGCAAGGTGACGGGCAGGCCCGGCATCTGCTTCGTCACCCGTGGCCCCGGCGCCACCAATGCCTCGGCCGGCATCCATATCGCGCGCCAGGACTCTTCGCCGATGATCGCTTTCGTCGGTCAGGTCGGCCGCGAGATGCGCGAACGCGAAGCGTTTCAGGAGCTCGATTATCGCGCAGTCTTCGGCACAATGGCGAAGTGGGCGACCGAAATCGACGACCCGTCACGAATCCCGGAAATCGTCTCTCGTGCATTTCATACTGCATGCAATGGGCGCCCCGGCCCGGTCGTGATCGCCTTGCCCGAAGACATGCTGCGCGAGCGCGTGTCAGTGCCGGACGCGGCTCCCTTCGCGCCGACGGAAATAGCGCCCGGCAAGGACGAAATGAATCGGCTGCAGGAAATGCTCGCGGAATCAAAACGCCCGGTGGCGCTTATCGGCGGTAGCCGCTGGACCGAGAGTGCAATGGCCGCGTTCATGAAGCTCGCCGAACGATTCTCGCTGCCGGTTGCGACGACTTTCAGGCGCGGGCACCTGGTTGACGCGATGCATCCTTGTTATGCCGGCGACTTCGGCATCGGGCCAAATCCGAAACTGCTCGCGCGGGTGAAAAACGCCGACCTCGTGCTGCTTATCGGCGGTCGCTTCGGCGAAATTCCCTCGCAAGGCTACACAGTGCTCGATATCCCTGAGCCACAGATCAAGCTGGTGCACGTGCATCCCGGCGCCGAAGAACTTGGTCGGGTTTATCACGCCCATCTCGCGATCAATGCGACCCCGACCGCCTTCTGCGCCGCGCTGCAGGATTTGCAGCCGCCGAAGCAGATCGCATGGCGCGGCGAGGCAGACACGGCGCATGCCGACTACCTTGCCTGGGGCGAGAAGGCGACGCCCGTGCCAGGCGGGGTCAATCTCGGCGAGATCATGGTCTGGCTGCGCGAAAGCCTGCCTGCGGACGCGATTGTGACCCAGGGCGCGGGAAATTTTTCAGGATGGGTCCATCGCTTTTATCGCGTGCGCAATTTCGGCGGGCTCGTCGGCGCAACGTCAGGCTCCATGGGTTATGGTTTGCCCGCAGCGCTGGCCATGCAGACGCTTCATCGCGATCGTGTTGTCGTGTGCGTGTCCGGCGACGGTGACTTCCTGATGACCGGGCAGGATTTTGCAACAGCCGTCCAGTACGATCTGCCCGTGATCGTGCTCGTCGCTGACAACGGTATCTACGGTACCATTCGCATGCACCAGGAGCGCGAATACCCTGGCCGCGTGATTGCCACCAATCTGCGGAATCCTGATTTTGCCGCCTACGCCCTTGCATTCGGCGGCTACGGCGTGGTTGTTGAAAAGAGTTCAGATTTCCCGGCCGCGTTTGCTGCAGCGCGAGCGTCAGGAAAACCCTCAATTATCCATCTCAAAGTGGACCCCGAAGCGATCACGCCGACGGCGACCCTGACCGGAATCCGGGAGAAGTCGCTGGCGGGCGGCGGAAAGAGCTGACACCGGCGGCTGGACGGATGGCTTGCCTAAATCTCGTGAATCAGCATTCACTCGTTGCATGCCTTACCGCCGCACCGAGAATGTGGTCCGCCGGCTTGCAGAGCGCGAACAGACGATCCTCGGCGCAGCGCAGTCGATCGTCGGGGAAAGGGGCATGGGCGCGGTGCAAATCGCCGCTGTAGCGCGGCGCGCCGATATCGCGGCCGGTACGATTTACCGCTATTTCCCGTCAAAAAATGATCTTGTCGCCGAAGTGATAGCCGCTGCGGCGTGTCGCGAACTCGTTGCCATGCACGCTGCCGGCGATGGCGCGCCCGGGCCCCTGTCTGCGCTGGCCGCTTGCGTGGCGACTTTCGCTGCAAGGGCCTTGCATGACAGGCGGCTTGCCTGGGCGATCATGGCCGAGCCAATCGATCCCGATATCGATGCATTGCGTTTGAATTTCCGCCGCGCCATCGCGGCGGAGCTGGAAATGCGCATCAGCACGGCGATTGCCGATGGTCATTTGCCCGCACAGGATGTCCGTGTTGCCGCGGCGGGCGTGATCGGCGCGTTGCTTGAGGGTTTGCTCGGGCCACTGGCACCCCAAGCTGAAAATGCCCGCGAGGCCGTTCAGGCAATGACGTTGTTTGCGTTGCGTGCCCTTGGTGTCGTCGATGCGCGCGCGCGTGGTCTCGTCGCGCAATGCCCTTTACCGGCAAATGTCGTCAGTGGGTTGTGAGCGCGGGAAGCTCGTTAAGGGACAACGTAACGAATTTCATTCCGCGTTCGCCGGGGTCGTCGGCAACATGGAACCCCAGTTCGGTGCACATCAGGAGCATGGTGGCGTTTTCGGCCAGGACCTGCCCGTGTACGGTCTTCAGTCCCTTTTCCCGGGCATAGGCGATCATGTGCTTCATCATCAGCCAGCCAAGGCCATGACCTTTTAAATGCGAGCGCACGAGGATCGCGAACTCGGCGCCGTCGCCTTCGGGATCGTCGTGCAAGCGGACCACTCCGAGCATGCGGTCGGTTGATTCCGCGACGGCGATGAAAGCCATGGCGTGTTTCGGATCGTAGTGAATGAGTTTTTCAATCAACTCGTGCCTGACCTCGCGCATCGGCACGAAAAAACGCAGACGCAAATCCTCCGCGGTCACTTGACTGAGAAAGTCCGGATAGAGCGCAGCGTCCTCCGGCTTGAGCGGACGGATCAGAACCTTTTCTCCGTCGTGCAAAGTAACGTGGCGTTCAAGCAAGGCAGCCACCGGCTCCCGCGAAGGTGAGGGTTGTCAATGCGACATCAGTACGGGCACCGTCATCGCTTCGAGCAAGCCACGCGTGGCGCCTCCGAGCACAAACTCGCGCAAGCGCGAATGGCCGTAACCACCCATCACGATCATGTCGGCGGAAGAATCCGACGCGTGAGAGAGGATGGTGGAGGGCACGTCGATGTCTGGCGATGTGATGCGCTTGACGTCGACTTTGAGACCGTGACGCGCGAGATGCTGGCCCAGGTCGGCGCCCGGCACTTCGTCGGTCTTGCCTGGCTTGTCCGAAATGATCACCACCTCGACTTCTTTCGCCTTTTTCAGAATGGGCAAGGCGTCGCCAACGGCACGGGCGGCGGCGCGGCCTCCGTCCCAGCAAATCATCACGCGGTCAAGTTTCGCCGCACCTTTGTGGATGAAAGGCACAAAAATGACGGGACGCCCGGACCCGAACAACACGCCTTCGTCAATAACCTGGTCGGCCGTTGGTTTCTGCCGGTCGGGCTGGCCGACAATGATCAGATCGAAACGTCGGCCGATACTTCCGATCTTGTCCGCTGCGCCTGCGAGGCTCGCGTTTATTGTGCGTGCCTCGGCCGAAATGCCCGCACGGTTAGCCGCCTGCTCGAAGCGCGCTATGGCGGCACGGGCTAATTTGTCCGACTCGCGCCGCTGTCCTTCAATAATTTCCGGCGGAATGCCGCCCATAACATTGCCGGGAATAATCGGGTCGTAGGACACCGCGATGGCGAGCAGGTGAGCCTCGAAGACTTCTGCCATCGACACGGCATAATCGCCGGCGGGGTCGTTGGAACCCAGGCCCAGATTGACGACAATATCTTTGATCATGATGCAATTCTCCTGGCCTACCATCGCTGATGTTTATGCTACACGTCACCCACCAACGCGACCTTGACCAAGGTCAAACGTCAATCGTCTCCATCTCCTCCTGGTTGATGCCGCCGTACCCCCCGCAATCTATTTTTTGTTACCGTCCGGACCGAACTGTTTGAGATAGGCCCACAGGTCGCCGGCTTCCTTTTCGTTCTTGATGCCGGGAAAAATCATCTTGGTGTTGGGAATTTTGGCGCGCGGATCCTTGATATAATCCTTGAAGGTCGCGTCATCCCAGGTGAGGCCAGAATTCTTGTTGGCGTCGGAGTAGGTGTATTCGGGAATAGAACCGGAATGGCGACCTTCGAGCCCGTTGAGCACTGGGCCGACCTTGTTTTTTGCCCCTTCACCGACCGCGTGGCAGGGGAGGCACTTCTTGAAAGATTGTTCGCCGGCCGCCACGTCCTGTGCCCGCGCACCCGCAGTCAGCGCAGCCATGCTCAAAGCGAGGCCAAATACCAATTTCATTATTGTACTCCCGTTGTGACGTCCGACGTCGCCCGCCGGCCAAAGGCCTTTCGCCCCAGCCCGTTTCCATTGGGTTTTGCCAGCCCTATATGCAAGTCGTCAAATGGCTGTATCGTTAGAGTGCAGGATCCATGCGCAGTGTAACGATACGAGCAGCCGGGAGTTTCAAAAAATGCCCCTGCGGATGCCAGAACCGGACGCCGCAATCCTGGGGCGTCGTGAGCGCATCGTCGCCGCTTTAAGGGCCATCGTTCGCGGCGAGGGCGTGATTGCGACCGAGCGCGAATTGCGTCCCTATGAAAGCGACGGTCTTACCGCTTACCGGCAACTGCCCATGGTGGTCGTGTTGCCGGAGACCACCGAACAGGTCGCCGAAGTCCTGCGCTATTGCCATGGAGAGGGTATCAAGGTTGTCCCCCGCGGGGCCGGAACGTCGCTGTCGGGTGGCGCGTTGCCGCTCGCCGACGGCGTGCTGCTCGGCATGGCGAAATTCAATCGAATCCGCGAAATCGATTTCGAAAATCGTGTTGCCGTCGTCGAACCGGGTGTAACCAACCTGGCGGTCAGTAACGCGGTTGCGCACGCAGGATTTTATTACGCGCCGGATCCATCTTCGCAGATTGCGTGCACGATCGGCGGCAACGTTGCGGAAAATTCCGGGGGGGTGCATTGCCTGAAGTACGGCATGACCACCAACAACGTGCTCGGCTGCGAGATTGTGCTCATCACCGGCGAAGTCTTGCGCCTCGGAGGGAAACACCTCGATGCGCCCGGCTACGATGTGCTGGGCCTTATCAACGGTTCGGAAGGCCTTCTCGGCGTGGTCACAGAGGTCACGGTACGGATACTGAAGAAGCCGGAAACCGCGCGGGCGATGCTCGTTGGCTTTCCATCGTCGGAAGATGCCGGCGAATGCGTATCACGCATTATCGGAGCGGGAATCATTCCCGGCGGTATGGAGATCATGGACGGTCCGGCCATCGCGGCAGCCGAGGAGTTCGTCCATGCCGGCTATCCGCTCGACGTCGAAGCACTGCTCATCGTCGAACTCGACGGACCGCCGGCAGAGGTCGACCATCTCATCGAGCGAGTCGAAAAGATTGCGCGCGATTGCCGAGCGGCGTCATGCAAGGCGTCGCGTTCGGAACAGGAGCGACTGCTGTTCTGGGCCGGCCGAAAAGCGGCATTTCCGGCGGTCGGACGGATCTCGCCCGATTATTATTGCATGGATGGTACGATCCCGCGCGCGCAACTGCCGTTGGTGCTCAAGCGGATGAAGCAAATGTCCGCGAAGTATGGGCTGCGTGTCGCAAACGTATTTCACGCCGGCGACGGCAATCTGCATCCTCTTATTCTTTATGATGCCAATCAGCCCGGCGAACTCGAGAAGACCGAAAAATTCGGCGCCGAAATCCTCAAACTGTGCGTCGAGGTCGGCGGTGTTCTCACCGGCGAGCATGGCGTCGGCGTCGAAAAGCGCGACCTGATGCACACGATGTTCTCCGAAATCGATCTCAACCAGCAACAGCGCGTGAAATGCGCCTTCGACGGCAAAGGGCTGCTCAACCCCGGTAAGGTGTTCCCGCAACTGCATCGCTGCGCGGAACTGGGCCGCCTACACGTCCATGCCGGGAGGCTGCCGTTCCCGGATATTCCGAGGTTCTAGGAATGCGTTTCGGTTTATTCTGTTCGCCGAAGGCGGATCGGCCCGGATTTGGGCCGGAAACGGGCCAAGGTTTTTTCGATTTCCTCGATTTCAATGTCGAGGCCGAGGCGCTCGGCTTTCACTCGAGCTTCTCGGTTGAGCACCATTTCAGCGGCTGGAACCAGGTCTCAGCGACCTTGATGCTACTCGCCGCGTTGGCCATGCGCACGAAAACGCTTCGGCTCGGCACGGCAGTCATCGTGCCGCCTTGGCACAATCCTGTCCTGCTCGCCGAAGAAGCGGCAACGCTCGATCTCCTTTCGAACGGCCGGCTCGATCTCGGTATCGGCAAAGGGTACCGCCACAGCGAGTTCAAGGGATTTCAGATCGCACCCGAAGAGGCCGAAGCGCGTTTCGAGGAAGCCCTCGCGGTGATGACGCGGGCCTGGACCACGCGCAAACGCTTCTCTCACACGGGCCGCTTTTGGCATTTCGAGGATATTGTGGTCGAGCCGCCTCCGGCTCAACGCCCCCATCCGCCGCTTTGGGTGGCCGCCGGCAATCCGCATTCGATCAAACGTGCCGCAGCGCGCGGGTTCAACCTTATTCTCGACCAGTATGCTTCCCCAGCGACGCTTGGCGAACGCATTGCGATCTACAGAGCTGAGCGCGAGGCAAACGGACTCGCATTCGACCCGATGCAGGTGGCGGTCGCGCGGCAACTTTACGTGGCGAAAGACGCGGCCGACAAGGAGGCCGCCTTGGTGCGGCAGGCCGAATACACCAAACGGACCGTCGATGTTTCGCGCGATCCTTCGGCAAAGACGGGATCGCACGTGCTCGCTTATGCCGACAGGAAAGGGGCCACTGAAGAAAATGCGTTGTACGGCACGCCCGATGAAATTGGCCGCATGATTGAGGCGCTGCGTGACGCCGGCGCAGCCTACGTGCTTCTCGCGATCGCCGGCGGGGTCGATCAACTGCGCCGCTTCGCCCGGGACATCATGCCGACATTCACGCTTGATGTTACCGCGCGTGCTGCCGAATGATGTGTTCGCGGCATGGCTGACACGCTGAAACCCCGCGACGGCAAGGAGGTCGAAGATGTCGTGCGCTGGGCGCTCGACAACGACAAGCCGCTCGAAGTTGCCGGGCACGGGACCAAGTACGGGATCGGTCGACCCAGCCAGACGGATCTGACGCTCGATCTCTCCGGCCTGAACGGCGTCACGCTTTACGAGCCCGCCGAACTGGTGCTCTCCGCCCGCGCCAGCACGCCGATGTCCGAGATCGAGGCGCTATTGGAGAAGCACAATCAGGAACTCGCCTTTGAACCCATCGACTACGGTCCGCTTCTCGGCGTAGCGACAAACAATGGTACGCTGGGCGGTGCTATTGCCGGCAATTTATCCGGCCCACGGCGCATAAAATCGGGCGCTGCGCGCGATCATTTTCTGGGCGTCACCGCCGTCACCGGCCGGGGGGAAACGATCAAGTCAGGCGGTCGCGTGGTGAAAAACGTTACCGGTTACGACCTCTGCAAGCTGCTGGCCGGGTCTTGGGGCACGCTCGGTGCCATGACCGACATCACGGTCAAGGTACTGCCGAAGGCGGAAACCGAGGCCACGGTGCTGATCGAAGATCTCGATGATGCTCGCGCTTGCACGGCCATGACGGCGGCAATGGGCTCGTCGTGCGACGTTTCGGGCGCGGCACACTTGCCTGACCATGTCGCGTCCTGGTTTGAGAATGTGCCCCAATCGGCCGCATCCACCGTGCTTCGCCTTGAAGGCTTCGCTCCGTCGGTAAACCATCGCAGGGAAACTCTCGCCGCGCAGATAAAAAGTTTCGGTCCGGTCACTCTTCTCGATGAAAGAAAATCGCGCGACTTGTGGCGCAGTATCCGGAATGTCAAACCTTTCGTAACCGAGGCCGCCGGTGCGCGGCCGCTTTGGCGCATCTCGGTGGCGCCCAGCCGTGGCCATGAGATCGCGGCGGCCATTACGCCAGCGGCGCAAATGTTCTACGACTGGGCCGGCGGTCTTCTCTGGGTGGCAATGCCGCTTGAGAATGAACCGGACGCGCCGGCGATCCGCCGTGCGGTGGCCGCCATCGGAGGGCACGCGACATTGATACGCGCGCCCGCCGCCGTGCGGGCAAGTGTTGACGTGTTTACGCCCGAGGAACCGGCCTCGCGCGCTTTGGCCAAGCGTGTGAAAGAAAGCTTCGATCCCAAGGGTGTGCTCAATCCCGGCCGGATGTGGGCGGGTGTCTGACGATGCAAACCTCCTTCACCCTCGCACAGCTGCAGGATCCGCAGTTCGCTGCTTCTGAGAAAGTGCTGCGCGCCTGCGTGCACTGCGGATTTTGCACCGCAACGTGCCCGACCTATGTTCTGCTCGGAGACGAGCTCGATTCCCCGCGTGGTCGAATCTACCTGATCAAGGAGATGCTCGAGCAGGATAGGCCGGCGACGCGCGAAGTGGTCAAACATATCGATCGTTGCCTCTCTTGCCTTGCCTGCATGACCACATGCCCGTCCGGAGTGCACTACATGCATCTGGTCGATCATGCGCGGGAATACATCGAGGAGACCTACAAGCGCCCGATCACTGACCGCCTGCTGCGAAAAGTGCTCGCACGCGTTCTGGTCGACCTGGGACTCTTCCGTCTCGCCATCGTGCTCGGGCTGATCGCCCGCCCGCTGGCGCCCGTATTCGACTTACTGGGTCTGCGCAGGATGGCGGCGTTGCTTCGCCTGACACCCCGCCGCAAACCGGCGCCGCCGGTCGATCGTATTGGCAAGGTCTATTCGCCAGAGGGCAGGCGCCACGGCCGGGTTGCGCTCCTGTCCGGCTGCATCAATCCGGTCCTTGCACCCTCGACCATTGAGGCCACAATCCGCCTGCTCAATCGTCATGGCGTTGAGGTGGTGGTCGCCGCTGGTGAAGGATGCTGCGGTTCGCTCGTCCACCACATGGGGCGCGAAGACGAAGCGCTGTCACAGGCGCGCAACAATATTGATGCATGGACCCGTGAAATCGAGGGCGCGGGGCTCGATGCCATCTTGGTCACCGTTTCCGGCTGTGGCACGACCATCAAGGACTACGGATTCATGCTGCGTAATGATCCGGCTTATGCGGCCAAGGCCGCACGCGTTTCGACCCGCGCGCGCGACATCAGCGAATATCTGGCAACGCTCAAGCTACAAGATACGCGCGCTCCGCCGCTCACCATCGCGTATCATGCCGCCTGCTCGCTGCAGCACGGGCAAAAGGTTCTGCGCGAACCGAAGGATTTGCTGACCAAAGCTGGATTCGTGGTTAAGGACGTACCGGAAGGTCATTTGTGTTGCGGGTCGGCGGGCACCTACAACATCATGCAACCGGCGCTTTCGGAACAGCTACGTGCGCGCAAGCTTGCCAACATCGCGTTGGTCAGACCGGATGTGATCGCGGCTGGAAATATCGGCTGCATCACGCAGCTCGCGGCCGGCACGGGTATCCCCATTGTGCATACGGTGGAATTACTCGACTGGGCGACCGGCGGACCGACCCCCGAGCCGCTCGCGGAACTCGTTCGGCGCAGGGCTTGGGCAGCCTGAGAGCCACAACGTGGCCGGCTTACATTGGTCTGTTTATTGAAGCGAACGGAGAATGATCATGGCAAAGAAGCGCAGGAAGGCGAAATCGAAAAAGGCCAGGCGAGGGAAGCGAGCCGCTCCAGCGCGCAGGAAAAAAGTTGCGAAAAAAGCCGCGAGAAAGACAAGGGCGAGAACAAAAAAGAAAGTGAGGATGAAAAAGCCCGACGTCGTGTCAGCCGAACCGGGCGAACCGGCTCCGAGCGCACAATCCCAGATGTCTTTTGGCGGACTGCTCGGCGGCGACAAGCCAACCGATCAGTAGGTCCGCCGGGCATCCTCAGGCTATGACCGCCGGGGTGCCAGTTGGTGGCGGGCCCCGATTGCATCGACCAGAGGGGCCTAATAGCATGCTTCCACGCGACGAATGGCCCTTAAGGGTCTGAACTATTTCAGATTTTACGAACAAAGCATAAGGGAGGCCGCAATGCCGGCGACTTACAAAATTCTGATCATGGGCGCGTCCTATGGCTCGCTGCTCGCTTCCAAGATCCTGTTTGGCGGCCATTCGGTGCATCTGGTTTGCCTGCCGGCGGAAGCGGACCTGATCAACGCCGAAGGCTTCCGCGTCCGTTTGCCGGTCAAGGGCCGCAAGGGCCAGGTCGAGATCGACTCGCGCAAATTGCCGGGCAAGGTCAGTGCAGGTGGCGCCGCGGGAGTAAATCCCAAGGAGTATGATCTGGTGGGTCTGGCCATGCAGGAGCCGCAATACCGCTCACCCGGCGTGCGCGAGCTGCTGGACGCGGTGGCAAAATCGAAAGTGCCGTGCATGTCGATCATGAACATGCCGCCGCTTCCCTATGTGAACCGCATTCCGGGACTCAACTACGATGCGCTCAAGCCGGCCTACACCGACCCGACGGTGTGGGACAATTTCGATCCTGGCCTCCTGACTTTGTGCAGTCCCGATCCGCAGGCGATCCGTCCGCCTGACGAGAAGGTCAACGTGCTGCAGGTGACGTTGCCGACCAATTTCAAGGTCGCAAAATTCGACAATGACATGTACACCGGCATTCTACGCCAGCTTGAAAAGGATATCGATGCTGTCCGCTTCGATGCGCCCGAAGGCAAAATCGAATTGCCGGTGAAGTTGCGCGTGCACGACTCGATTTTCGTGCCCCTCGCCAAGTGGGCGATGCTGTTGTCGGGCAACTATCGCTGCATCACCAAAGACGGCATGCGTACTGCACAAGAGGCGGTGCATTCGAACATCGAGGAATCCCGTTCAGTCTACAATTTCGTGTTCGACCTCTGCGTCAAGCTCGGTGCTTCGCCGAGCGATCTCGTGCCGTTCGAAAAATACGCTGCCGCGGCGCAAAGTCTCACGCGCCCGGCTTCCGCGGCCCGTGCGTTGCAAAACGGCGCGCCCAACATTGAACGCGCCGACAAGCTGGTGCAGCTGATCGCAAAGCAGAAGGGCTTGAGTCACCCGGTCATCGACGGGATTGTCGCGCTAGTCGACTCGCGGCTTGAAGCCAATCGGAAAAAGGCGGCCGCGGCCTGACACCGGCCGCTGTCGCCGGGTGCGGATTGGTCGGAAGCGCTCGCCAAGCTGTGGAAAACTGCATTGGCAGAGCTGGCTGTGGGGCTAAATCTTCCGGTTCGCGAGCTGGGTTTGTGACATTCACGCAACAGCCGCCATTTTTCTAACGACAGAGCGGCAATTCGCCTAAAAAGGCGGCAGTTGCCGTCGTTTTTCGCTTGCCGCCACGTCATGTCACGGGTCTAAATTTGGCGGTAATGCACGTCAAAACACGTGAGAGTTGGCTTCAGCCGGGGACTTTTACGGCTCTGTGGCGGGCAAAAGGGGATCGGCCGGAACCCTCAGGCCGGTCGAAATTTAAAGGGGCAGATTCAATGAAGAAAGTTGTGTTGTCGCTGGCTGCGGCAATCGCGGTTTCGGCCGCTGCACCAGCATTCGCGGCTGATATGCCGGCCAAAGCGCCCACGGTGGCTCCGGCTCCGCCGCCGAGCCCGTGGGACATCGCCTTCGGCGCCGCTATCATGAACGATTACATTTTCCGGGGCGTGACCCAATCCGGGCACAAGCCGTCGGTCGCGGCGTATTTCGAGCCGCGCTACAACATCGCTCCGAACTGGCAGCTTTACGCCGGCATCTCTGGTGAGAGCATCAAGTTCGCCAACAACGCGGCGGCCGAAATCGACTTCTACGGTGGCGTGCGGCCGACATTCGGTCCGCTCGCCTTCGATTTCGGCTTTTGGTACTACTACTATCCGGGTGGCCAGTGCTACGGCCAAGGCCCGGTGCAGGCCCTGGACCCTGGCTGCGTCAACGGCGGCATTCCGACGAACTTCAACGTCGCCAAGAAGGTTGCCGACTTCTGGGAAGTCTACGCCAAGGCCACCTACACCTGGACGGATTGGGCGTTCGGCGTGAACTTCTATTATTCGCCGAACTTCCTGAACCTTGGCGCCGACGGCGAATATCTCTCCGGCACCATCAAGTTCACCGCGCCCGAGAAAATGGCGCTTGGTCCGTTCGGCTGGTACGTTTCAGGTGAGTTCGGCCATCAGTGGCTTGGCACCAGCGACGCATTCTATGGCTGCAATTCGGCGACTCCCGTTGTCGGATTCGCCGGAGGCTGCCTTGCCAACAATCCCTTTGGTATCCCGTATGCCGATTACAATACCTGGAACGTCGGCCTCGGCTTGACCTGGAAGGTGTTCACCCTCGATCTGCGCTATTACGACACGGATTTGAGTAAGGCTGACTGCAATGCCTTCACCAGCGATCCGACCGC
>DATDLC010000095.1:0-35461 GCA_036519515.1 Pseudolabrys sp.
TGGAAGGGATTGGCGGCTCGGGAGATTGCGGCCATCGCCGGCGAAGTGGATAGTATAGTGGGTATCAAACAGGCGGCGTGATCATGAGTAAGAAGTTGCCGAAGGCAATCCGGCCCAATGTCACTCACAGGGGCGGCCCCGAGGCGCAGTCCAGGATAGCCGAGCCCATGCCGGAGACGCGTGGGCCGGCGAAACTGCAGCGGGCCTCGTCGATACCGGCCGAGGAACTTGTCGCCACCGATATCGACCCCAGTGAACGCAAGGTACGCGCCCGCAAGCTGGTCGAGCGGTTTTCTCTGTATTCCGGAGTGGCCGGACTGCTTCCGGTACCGGTCGTCGACATCGCCGCCGTCGCTGGGGTCCAGCTCCAGATGTTGCGCCGCATTTCTCAGATCTACGATATCCCGTTTTCGAAAAATCGCGGCAAAGCGATCTTGGCAAGCTTTGCCGGGACGATGATTCCAGCGAGCACCGGGCTGGGCATGGCCAGCATGGTCAAAAGCATACCCGTCGCCGGAACTGCAATCGGTGCCCTGACCACGCCCGCTCTGTCCATTGGCGCCACGTACGTGATTGGCATGACTTTCGTCGAGCACTTCGACAGGGGCGGGACGCTGCTTGATTTCGATCCGCCGGACTACCGGGAATTCATCAAGGCTCAGGCGGAGCTGCGCAAAACCTGACACGCGCACGTGTCGCGCGGCGGAGCCCACGCCAAGCCAAGCCGGTTGTTGCTATGACCTCTTGCCGCCGGTCTTGGCGGCTTTCTCAGCGTCCCACCACCACAGAGCCGGGAAAGCCGACATGCCGTATTTGGGCAGCGGATCGCTATAACTGAAACGATTCCACCGCGCGGTCCGCAATTTCGCATAGCCCCATTGCGGCACAACGTAGTTGTTCCAGAGCAGGATACGATCAAGTGCCCTGGTGGCGGCTATAAGTTCGTCACGGGTTTTCGCCGAAATGATCTTCGTTATCATTTCATCGACGGCCGGGTTCTTGATGCCCAGGATGTTGTCCGATCCGGATTGGTCGGCCGCCTGCGAGCCCCAATAGCCGCGCTGCTCGTTTCCGGGCAGAAGAGATTCGCCCCAGGCGAACGTAATAACGTCGAAATCCCATCCGCGCAGCCGGTTTTCGTATTGCGCCTGGTCGACGGTGCGCACCGACACGGTGATGCCAAGGCGTTCGAGAGACGGTTTGAAGAACAGGAAGATGCGTTCGAAGAGCGGAGCATTGGCGAGGAATTCCACCTCGAAAGGTTCGCCCGTCTTCGCATTGACGATCTGCTGGTTCCGCACCTCGTATCCGGCTTCTCTGAAAAGCCGCAAGGCCTCGCGCAGGTTGTTGCGAACGGCGGTCGGATCGCCATTGACCGGATTGGAATAGGGTTTTGTGAAGAGTTCAGGAGGGACCTTGTCACGCACCGTTTCAAGCAATTCGAGTTCGCGGCCGCTCGGCACGCCTGTCGCGGCAAGCTCGGTGCCTTCGAAATAGCTGCCGGTGCGCTTGTACTGGCCGAAAAAAATTTTCTTGTTCATTTCCTCGAAGTCGAATGCGTAGTTGAAAGCCTGTCGAACGCGAGGATCCTTGAACTTGTTGCGACGAAGATTGAAGGCGAAGGCCTGCATCACGCCGACATTGTTGATCGGAAATTCCTGGAGGATGACGCGTTTCTCGGCCACCGCGGGGAAATCGTAGGCCGTCGCCCAGTTCTTGGCGCTGTTCTCGGTGCGCCAGTCGACGAGGTCGCCCTTGAACGCCTCGACGGCAACGGTTGCGTCGCGGAAATATTCGTATCTCAGTTCGTCGAAGTTGTTGCGGCCGACATTGACGTTGACGTTCGCGCCCCAATAGGTCTTGACGCGCTCATAGACGATGTTGTGAGCCGGCGAAAATTCCTTGATCTTGTACGGTCCGCTCCCGAGCGGCATCTCGAGAGTGGTTTCCTCGATGCTGCGCTTGCGTCCGTCCTTGTCGGTGCCTTCCCACCAATGCTTTGGTAGGACAGTGAGCTGACCGACGGTCATCGGCAGTTCGTGGCTCCCGGTTCCGTCGAATACGAAGGTTACGTCGCGGTCTGCGGTTTTTTCCGCCTTCACGACGTGACGAAAATTGGCGCCGGCTTGCGGACTGACTTTCTTGAACGCATTGAATGAGAAAATGACATCATCCGGCGTGACCGGCTTGCCGTCCTGCCACTTCGCTTCGGGGCGGAGACGAAAGGTCACCGAAGACATATCTTCTGGGAAGCTCACGGATTCGGCGAGAAGTCCGTAGACGCTGGAAACTTCGTCGAGGGCGGATGTCAGGAGGGTGTCGTAAACATAGTCGATGCCCTGAACGAGTGTGCCTTTCACGCCGGCAACCACCGGATTGAAATTGTCGAAGGTGCCGAGCGCGATCTGCGAGGCTGCACCGGTCTTCGGTGCGTTCGAATTGACATAGTCGAACTGCTTGAAGCCCGCCGGGTATTTCAGCTCACCGAACTTCGCCAGACCGTGACGCCAGATGTGCTTGGCGCCCTCTGCCGCCGCCGAACCGATCCAGTCGGGCAAGGGAAGCCGCTGCCCGGCAAGCACGACGAGCGCAGAGGTAAGCAAGGACCGGCGATTCATCTAGTACTCCACGGAGGGCGCAACGCGGGCGGTAATCTACGCCAATGCTAGGTGCTTTTTCTTTTCGGCGACAGTGGAGAAATTGTGTCGCGACGCAACAAACCAACGAGTTCCACGCGCTCAACGCGAAGCAGTACTGAAATACACCCTGTGAGCCCAATACAAAACGCAGCGAGGCGCTGAAATACATTCAGCGCCTCGCACAAGACTTTCTCGGTCCCGCGGGTCAGAATTTTTTTTGAGAGGCCAGGACCAGCCTAAGACCGGTTAGCCGTCGCACACGGACAAGCCGGTGCAAGCACCAAGCGTGAAACCCGCCTTTTCCTTAGCCATGCCCGCCGCGATCTCCAACGCCTCGTCGGAGACTTCGAAGGCAAGGATCTCCTTTTCAGTCTTTTCAAGTCCGATGGTCTTCATAGCGCGATCCTTTCTTTCGCCAGCGGCGCCAGCAGTCAGCTAAGAGTTGCTCAAAAAAACCCCTCCCAGCGCCATAAGCCATGATCCGATGCGCTCTAGGCAAAGTCAATTGGAATAAGCCTATATCCGCAGGCACTTATGACAGGCGGGCGCTGATTTATGTAGATAAATTGCGTCCCGTCTTAACCAATCCAAGTCATAAAAACGCTCGTTCGGAGGCGGCCCATTGCCCGACGGGTCCCTTTGCCATTCTAACGAGGGACGACACCAGACGATGGCGCCTTGAGCTTGGCGCTGCGACCTGCGCACTGGTCCATAAAAGGGTCGCTATAATCACGTCGGTCGGGAGTGAAGATTGATGGATGCCCTCCATGAGCGCCTGATCGTTCGCGCGGCGACCATTGATGAGCTCCTTTCGGACGATTTTGAAGCTTTGCCGGGCCAGAAGGCCGACGCGGACCTTGCCGCCCGTCGCCTAGCGGCTTGGTGTCAGTCCGCCGCCAGTGGGGATTGGTCGCTGTTCAGCCAAAGGCTCCGCCGCGATGGCTGGACGATCGACGGTATTCTGAAGAAGTTCGCAACCGTTCGTCGCACATCCACCTCGCTGCCGGCCTGGGTTGCCGACGCCATCTGGATCGAGGCGGCGCTCCAGAGTCCGGGCAAAGATGTCGAGCGGCTTTCCAACGGATTCGAGCCGCTCGCCTTCGAGCATTTAATCGTCCCAGTGGTTCGGCACGCGGTGGAACTGGTCTGGTCGGGCCTCGATCGGCGCGTGTCCGACAATCTGACTGAATCCGCGCATGCGGGTCTGCGTCATTCGCTGCTAAGCGAACTGTCCAATCTCTGCGCGCCGGCGCTTTATGAGCGGTTCGCCATGGTGCGAAAGGCCGGCGAGACCCAACCGAAGCCAGATTCCGGCACCGCACTTTACGACCAATTCATCGACGACATGAAGTCCGGCGGATTTCGGCGCCTGTTCGAGGAGAAGCCGGTTCTCCTGCGTCTGATCGCTGTGCTGACCCGCCAATGGATCGAGACGTCGCGCGAGCTTGTCGTTCGTCTCGATGCTGATCTTCCGGCCATCCGTCGCGATATCCTCCATTCCAACACCGACAGCCCGGTCGCCAGCATCGCCGGAGAATTCTCCGATCCACACAACGGTGGGCGTTCGGTCCGTATCGTCAGCTTCGCGGATGGTGCGCGGATTGTATACAAGCCGAAAGACCTGCGGCTCGATATCGCCTGGCACACGTTGATCGAACGACTGAATCGCGACGCCCCGCCAATCGATCTCAAGGCGGTGCGCGCAATTGCGTCAGATGGATATGGCTGGACCGAATATATCGATCATGCCGGCACCGATGCTGCGGGGTGTGGGCGGTTCTTCCGGCGGGCCGGTGCGTGGCTCGCGCTCTTTCATAGCTTTGTTGCCAATGACATGCACCAGGAGAACATGATTGCGGCCGGCGAACATCCGGTGCCCATCGATCTCGAAACGATCCTTCAGTCGACCGTCGACGAAAACGAATCTGCGGATCCCGAGGCGCAGGCGTTCGATCTCGCGACTGAGAAGCTTGCCAACTCGGTGATGATGGTGGGTCTGCTTCCCGCTTATGGACGCTCGCCCGACAACAACGTCTTTGCAATCGGGGGGATGACGGCCGACTGGAATGCAAAAATCAGGATCAAATGGGAAAACATAAACACCAATGAGATGCGGCCGACGAGATCGAAAGAGGTCACCAATACCAATCCAAATCTGCCTTACGTCGACGGCCGCTACGTCAAATTGGCCGACCATACCGACGATCTGATCTCGGGCTTCCGCGACTACACCGGTTTTCTGCTGCGTCACATCAGATCTTCGGAACCGGAAGCTCTCTACAAGGACTTTACCGATCTTCCGGTCCGCAAGGTTATTCGCGCGACGCGATTCTATTCGATGTTGCTCCAGCGGCTGAAAAACACCCGGTCAATGGACGATGGAATCCTGTGGTCCGCGCAGGCGGACTTCATGGCGAGGCTCGCGGAGTGGGACAAGGACAAAGATACTTTCTGGCCACTTCAGCGGGCGGAACGATCGGCGCTTCTTGCACTGAACGTCCCGCATTTTGTGTCGCCCAGCGATGAGAACGAGATTCACGATGCGAGCGGATATTCGTTGCGGATCGCGGCGCATACCGGTCTCAGTCGCGCGCGGGCGCGCATTCAGGCCTTCGATGAGAAAGAAGTCGACTGGCAGACTGAAGTCATCAGGGAGAGCACACGATCGCTGACAAAGCCCCCCGATGTTGCAGCCGCGGGTCCGGCAAAGCTCCAGGAACGGCCGGATGCCAGCCTTCAGACAACAAAAAAGAGCATCGTTGCCGAAGCAGACAGGATCGCCGACGAGTTGTCCCGTTTTGCAATTCGGCGGGGACCGGGTGCCGCCTGGATCGGGCTCGATTGGCTCGGCGACGCTGAGGTCTTCCAGCTCGTCTGTCTTGGACCGGATCTCTACAATGGCGTTTCGGGCATCGCGCTGTTTCTCTCCGCGCATGCAGCGGTTACGGGACAGCAATCTTCGGCGGAACTCGCGCTTGCCGGCGTCGCGCACCTTCGAAAAAACCTGAAAAGCCGCAATGCGGCACGAATGGCCCGCTCTCTCGGCGTCGGCGGCGCCACAGGCCTGGGCTCGATCGTTTATGCGCTCACCGTGCTGTCGAAGATGCTCAGGGACGAAAGCCTGGTTGCCGACGCTCATGTTGCCGCAGGACTGTTCAGCGATGGTTTGATTGCGGCAGACAAGCAACTGGATGTTATAGGCGGAAGCGCGGGTGGGATTCTTGGCCTCCTTCGTCTCTATCGGGACAGCAAGTCGGCGGATGTGCTGAGTCGCGCGATCAAGTGTGGCGAGCACTTGATTGCGCAGAGCCGGTTGGGGCCGGAAGGCCGCCGGAGCTGGGTCGGGCAGGGCATGGGCAAGCGAGCGCTCAATGGCATGTCGCACGGCGCCGCCGGCTTTGCCTACGCGCTCGCGTCTTTGGCCTCGGCAACGGGGCGCGAAGAATTCGCCGCGGCGGCGGAGGAATGCATCGCTTTTGAAGACTCGAGTTTCGACGCGAGCCGCGATAACTGGCCGGATTTGCGCGGCGATGGGGAGCCGTCCTGGCCGTGCCAGTGGTGTCACGGAGCGCCCGGCATCGGGCTTGCGCGCATTGCGATGACGAGGCAGAGGAAAAACGGTCAAAGCGCGCTGGCAGAAGACATCGTCCGTGCCGTCGAAGGCGCGACGAAAGGATGGCCGGGCAATGTCGATACGCTCTGCTGCGGCACGCTTGGCAATGTCGAATTTTTCTGCGAGGCCGCGGAGGCTCTTGGGCGCAAGGACCTTGGCGAACTTGCTGCGCGCCGCCTGTTGACGGTCATTGAAAACGCGGATTCGACCGGCGACTACCGCTGGAACAGCGGTCAGCGGAAATTCAACCTGGGTCTGTTTCGCGGCCTTGCCGGCGTCGGCTACACCGCGTTGCGGCAGGTCGATCGCGCGCTTCCCAATGTCCTGATCTGGGAATAGTCGCGACTGCTAGACCTGTTCCGCGTTCAGATAGGCAAGGCGCGCGCCACAAAAAGCGCACAGCACACCAAGTCCAAGCGCGGCGAAACCGGCGATCACGTCAACGGTGCCGCCGAGATTGCCGGTCTTGCTCATGATGCCGCCGACCGTGGCAAGCACGAACACCAGGGCGATCAGGAACCACTGCGCCAGCTTATAGATCAAATCGCGCTCGCGGGCGGCTGCTATCAGATAGGCCGCCGCCGCCCAGCCGCCGACAAAGCCCGCGCCGGCGATTGCCCACCAGGCTATCGCGGAAATGAATTGCTGCTTGGGACTTCCCGAGCGAAGCGCGGAATCAAGACCAAGCCCGAAAACCGTCAGCAGGATATGCATGACCAGCGTTGCGAATACGCCGCAAGCGATCGCAGCGGCATAATGCAAACGGCGGAGGGCTTCGGTATCTATCGGCGCTGGTTCGGGCGGGCGTTCCATGATCGTCGCCCGCACAATAGCCGATTACGCCGTCACGCGCGAATAGCGATTTCGCGAGATCGCGCGGTCTCGGCACGATTGCGCGACATTTCGCTCTCAGGCATTGCCGGGACGATGCCGATTTCCTCTTCGACGATGTAGCGGGGACGGGCTTTCGCCTCGAAATAGATTTTCCCGACATATTCGCCGATGACCGCAATGGCGAAAGTCTGGAAAGAGGCGATGAGAAGGAAAAGCAACATGACCGAGATCCAGCCCTGGACCGTGTGACCCGCAAGCCAGGTGGCAAAGACCCAGACACTCCTGCCGAGGAAAACGACGAACAGGATGATCCCCATAAGCGCGATGATACGAATCGGCCGCACCGACAGGGATGTGATGCCGTTGATCGCCAGCGCGACCATTTTCGCCAGCGTATATTTTGTTTCACCGTGCAGCCGCGGCAGGCGGTCATAGGCGACCGTCGCCGTCTTGAAACCAAGCTGGACGGCGAGCCCGCGCAGGAATACATGCGCTTCGCCGTAAAGGGAGAGGGCGCGCAAGGCCCGCTCGCTCATCAGGCGGAAATCGGCATGGTGCGGAATGATATCTGCGCCGAGCCAGTTGAGAATGCGATAGTAGAGATCCGCCGTGCCGCGCTTGAAGCGGCTGTCTGTGGTGCGACCCCTTGCGCACGGCAAAGACAATCTCGGCGCCGCCGCTGAAATGGTCGATCATCTTTGCAACGACCGACATGTCGTCCTGCAGGTCGGCGTCGAGCGAGATCACAGCATCGGCTTTGCCGATCTGCGCAAGCAGCCCGGCCAGCAGCGCATTCTGATGTCCGACATTGCGCGACAATTTGAGCGCGCGGACGCGCTTCGGCTGCGCATTTGAAATTTTCTCGATGAGATTCCAGGTTCTGTCCGTGCTGCCGTCATCAACCAGCAAGACATAGCCTCTTCGGCGAGATCGCTTTCGCCTTTTCCAGCTTGTTGATGTCGCCGAGCAGGCAAGCAAGCGTGTGCTGGATGCCCGCTTGTTCGTTGTAACAAGGGATCACGAACGCAATGGTCGGCGGCTTGGCGGCGGTCATGGGTCAAGGATCGGCCGTATAGAACTGCGGACAGATGTCGCACAAGCGCGTTACGAAAGTGTGCTTTCGCAGCGTTTACAAAGCTTTTACGAAGCGGCTGCTCGGCAAAAATTGGCTTCAAATACCGGCCAGTTCGCGCATGATCCGATAGAGGCGGGCCTGTCCCTCAAAGCCGATGCCTGGGCGATCGGACAGTGTAATCGCGCCGCCTTCGATTTTTGCGTCATCGGCAAAGCCACCGAAATCGCCGAACACGCCGGGATAGGATTCAGCGCCGCCGAGACCGAAACCGGCCGCAATGGCCAGTGACATCTGGTTGCCGCCGTGAGGGAAAAAGGCTTTGCGAGGCCAGCCGTGCTCCGCCAGCATTTCAATTGTCCGCGCATATTGCCCGATGCCGTAGGCCTGGGGCGGATCGACCTGGATCACATCGCGTCCGGCGCGAAAACCGCCGAAGCGAAGCAGGTTCTCTACGTCCTGCGTCGAATAGAGATTCTCACCCGTTGCGAGCGGCTGGTCGTAGATTTCTGCGAGCTCGGCAAACAATGCGAAATCGAGCGGGTCGCAAGGTTCTTCGAACCATCGCAGCTTGAAGGGCGCGAGCGCCTTGGCGTAGCGCAAGGCTTCTTCGCGATCGAATTTGCAATTCGCGTCGACGGCGAGACGGTCTCCCGAGCCGACGACTTCGAGCACCGCTTCGAGACGTCGAAGGTCTTCTGCGAGCGGTAAGCCGCCCACCTTCATCTTGACCATTGCATAGCCCGCGCCGAGGTGGCGCCGCATCTCGTCCTGCAGATCCTTGAGGGTCTGTCCCGGCCAATACCAGCCGCCGCCCACGTAGCAAAACACTTTGGTTGCGACTTTGCCGCCGCTGAAGCGCTCGGCGAGCAGCGTGTGTAGCGGCTTGTCCGCGATCTTCGCGACTGCATCCCATACCGCCACTTCAATTGTGCCGATCGCGATCGATCGCTCTGAGTGCCCGCCGGCTTTTTCCGGCCGCATCATGCAGGCAAAAATCTTGCCCGGGTCGAAGTTGCTGCCGCTCTTGTCGAGCAGTGTCGCCGGATCGGCGGCAAGAATCCGCGGGATAAAGCGAGCGCGCATTTGTGCGCCGCAGGCATAGCGTCCGGTGGAGTTGAATGCGAAGCCGCAGATTGGTTTTTCGTCGCGAACGACATCGGTGATCACCGCGACCACCGATGTCGTCATCTCGCTGAAATCGAAACTCGAATTGGCGAGCGACGACTTGAGCGGAATCGCCGTCTCGCGGATGTCGACGATACGCATTCACTGAATCTGCGGGATGTTGGCGTCCTTGATCACCTTGCCCCACTTGTCGACTTCTTTCTTGATGTAAGCCGCAAATTCATCCGGCTTGTTGGCGACGACATCGAACCCGAGCTGGGCACATTTTTCCTTCACGTCTGGCAACACCATTGCCTTGGCAATCTCGCGGTTCAGCAGATCGATGACGTCCTTCGGTGTTCCTGCAGGCACGAAGATGCCCTGCATCGTTTCGGATTCCTGGCCTGTGACGCCGGCTTCCGCCATGGTCGGCACGTCGGGCAGGGCGGACGAACGCTTCGTCGAGGTGACGGCGAGCCCCCGTAATTTGCCCGCCTGCACCTGCGGTGCCGTCGGCGGCAAGGCGGTGAGGGCGACCGGCGTGTGGCCTGCGACTGCCGACTGGATGGCCGGGCCCGCGCCATTGAACGGCACCGTCGCAAGATCGAGCTTGAACGTCAGCTTGAAGAGTTCGCCGGCAAGATGCGGCGTCGTGCCGGTGCCGGGCATTGCGTAGTTGTATTTGCCAGGGTTCTTCGTGACGAGATCGACGAGTTCCTTCACCGACTTGGCCGGGAAGTCGGCGTTCACCACCAGGATGTTCGGCGAGGCCGCAGCGAGCGTGACCGGCGCGAAGTCCTTGAACGGATCGTACGGGTTTTTTGCGTAGAGGCTGGGATTGACCACATAGCTCGAGCTCGCCACCAGGATGGTGTAGCCGTCGGGCGCCGATTTTGCGACCTGCACCATGCCGATATTGCCGCCCGCACCGGGATGGTTCTCGACATAAAACTGCTGTTTCAGCGATTCCGAAAGTTTCTGCGCGATCAGCCGCGCCATGACATCGGTCGGGCCGGCGGGCGCGAAGGGTACTACGATTTTCACCGGATGATCGGGGTAGCTCGCGGCCTGAGCCGAGCCCGCGGTCAACATCGCGACGGCAACTGCAACTAAACGCGCTGCGACTTTCATGAATCTCTCCCCATACAATCGTTTTATTTCACTTTTTCGATCTTGGCCGTTTCGATCACCTTTGCCCATTTCGGTACTTCCGCCCTGATACGTGCGGCGAAATGCTCCGGCGTGTCTGCGATCGCATCGAAGCCGAGCGAATCGAGCTTCGATTTGACATCTGGCGCAGCCACCGCCTGGGCGACTTCTTTCTGCAGCAGATCGATGATCGGTTTCGGCGTGCCGCCCGGCGCGAACACGGCTTGCATCACGTCGGAAATCTGATCGCCGGGCACGTCGGCCTCCGCCATGGTCGGCACATCGGGCGCCGCTGCGACCCGTTTCTCCGTTGTCAAGGCGAGCGCCCGCAATGTTCCGGCCTTCAGGTGAGGGGTCACCGGTGGCAGCGCCATGAAACCGATCTGCACCTGCCCGCCGACGACTGCGTTGAGCGCAGGCCCCGCGCCATTGAACGGCACCGGCTGGATGTCGAGCTTGAGCGCGTATTTGAAACTCTCCGCGGCGAGGCTCGCTGTGGTGCCGAAGCCGAGAGAAGCGAAGCTCACTTTGCCGGGATTGGCCTGAACGTAGGCGATGAGCTCCTTGACGTCTTTCGCCGGCACCGAAGGATGCACCACCAGAATGTTCGGGCTCGACCCGGCGAGTGTTATCGGCGCGAGGCTCTTGTAAACATCGTAGGGGACCTTCTCGTAAAGGCTCGGATTGACGACGACGCTCGAGCTGACGAGGAGCAGCGTGTAGCCGTCAGGCGCCGCGTTGGCGACCATTGCCATGCCGAGATTGCCGCCGGCGCCGGGATGGTTTTCGACGTAGAACTGCTTGCCCAGGCTTTCGCTCAGCTTTTGCGCAATCAGGCGCGCCATTGTGTCGGTCGGGCCGGCCGGAGCGAACGGCACGATGATTTTGACCGGCCGCACTGGATAGCCCGCGGTGTCCTGCGCCTGCGCGCCGAAACCGGTAAACAGAGCGCCGAGCAACAGCGTGCCTGCCGCCGAAAGGCGTGACGGTCGGGACATCGTTTCCTCCCTTTTTTATTCATCGTAGCATTGCGCGAAGACGTTGCCAGTGGGGCTTGCATCGCTCGCGCCCAAAGGGTGTATTCCCGCTGCTGTTCCATTTTCGTCAGAGGACATTAAATGTCGGCTCGAAAGATCACGCGTCAGGACATGCGAGACGCCGCGGAAAAGTACAAGAACTGGGACAAATGGGGTCCGGATGACGAGGTCGGCACTCTCAACTATACGACGCCGGAGGATATTGTCGCCGCGACGCGCCTCGTGAAGAAGGGCAAGGTCATTTCCCTCGCGCTTAACTTCGATCACACCGGCCCGCAGGGCGCGAAAAGCAAGTACCCGTCAATGGGCCGCACCAACCCGATCCACACCATGCTGCGCACGGGGACGGATGCCTATTCGGGTGCGCTCGACAAGCGCGGCATCCGCGCCGCCGACGACATGGTGACGATGCCCCTCCAATGCGGCACACAATGGGATGGGCTTGGCCACGTGTTTTATGAAAACTACATGTGGAATGGCTACGACTGTCGCGAGGTGACGTCGGCGGGCGCGCAGAAGTGCGGCATCGAAAAAACCAAGAACCGGATGGTCGGGCGTGGCGTATTTCTCGATGTGGCGCGCTACAAAGGCGTTGAGTCGCTTGATGACGGTTACGGCATCACCAATGCCGATCTTTACGGCACGGCGAAAAAGCAGAAGGTCGAACTCAGGCGCGGCGACTATGTCATTGTGCGCACCGGCATGATGGAACGATGTCAGAAGGCGGGAAGCTGGGACGGTTATCCGGGCGGCGACGCGCCGGGGTTCGCCTTCGAAACGCTCGATTTCGTCAAGGATACGCAACTGGCCGCGCTCGCGAGCGATACGTGGGGCTGCGAAGTGCGTCCGAACGAGAGCGAAGAAGGCATCAACCAGCCATGGCACTGGATCACCATTCCCATCATGGGAATGACCATGGGTGAGATTTTCAACCTGAAAGAGTTGGCGGAAGACTGCGAGCAGGACAAGGTCTATGAATTCCTGTTCGTGGCGCCCGCCATTCCGATCACCGGAGCGGTGGGCTCTCCGGTTAATCCGCTGGCAATCAAGTGAAGGCGATTGCCGTCATCCCGGGGCGCCGCATTGCGGCGAACCCGGGATCCAGCGGAACGGCATGACGCTGTTTGTGGATTCCGGGTTCGCACCTTCGGTGCGCCCCGGAACATACGATGAGGAGGAGCGACTAAGATGGCAGCCAAGCAATATCCTGTCACGCATACCGAAGCCGAATGGCGCGAGATCCTGACGCCGGAGCAGTACGCGATCATGCGCGAGCAGGGGACTGAGATGCCCGGAAGCTGCGCGTTGTTATATGAGAAGCGCGCCGGGACATTCCGCTGCGTTGCCTGCGATCAACCGCTGTTCGTCTCGAAAGTCAAATTCGAAAGCGGGACCGGCTGGCCGAGCTTCAACGATCCTTTGCCGGGCGCGGTCGAGAGCGAAGCGGACCGCAGCCATGGTATGGTCCGTGACGAAGTCCATTGCAGCCGCTGCGGTAGCCATCTTGGACACGTATTTGACGACGGGCCGCCGCCGACTCACCTGCGCTACTGCATCAACGGTGTCGCGCTGAAATTCGAGCCGGCCTGAACATGGCAACAGCAGGACACAATGTCCGGCGCGTCGGCGCCGAAGTGCTCGCCGACATGCTGGCAGGCTACGGCGTTACCCACGTGTTCATGGTGCCCGCAGTCTTGCGGCGAACTTTTGCCGAAATGGAGCGGCGGACGAAGATCGCGCGCATTCATTGTCATGGCGAGAAATCCGCGGCGTACATGGCTGACGGTTACGCGCGCGCGTCGGGCAAGCCGGGTGTTTGCATGGCGCAGGTGATCGGCGCGCTCAACCTCGCCGCCGGATTGCGCGACGCCTATCTGGCGCATGCTCCGGTGATCGCGATGACCGGCGGGCGCGATCCGAAGACCAAGTTTCGTAAGGTTTATCAGGAAATAGATGACGTGCCGGCGTTCGAGCCGGTCACAAAAATGAACGTCACCATCGACGACGTGGCGCGCTTTCCCGACATGATACGACAGGCGTTTCGCACGGCCACCACCGGCGCACCAGGCCCCGTGCACTTGCAGTTTCGCGGCAACGAAGGGCAGGTGGATCTGGAAGAGGCCGAGATGGACGCGCTGGTCGAGACACAGTTCGCGCGCGTGCCGCCGTTTCGTCCCGAGCCTGAAGCGGCCAATGTCAAGGGCGCGCTCGAATTGCTGCAAAAGGCCGAGCGGCCGATCATCGTCGCGGGCGGCGGTGCGCGCGCCTCGGGCGCCGGCAAGGAACTCGTGGCGCTTGCCGAAGCGCTGCAGATTCCAGTCGCGACCTCGCTCAACGGCAAAGACATTATTCCAGGCGTCCATCCGCTTTCGGTTGGGGTCGTCGGCACCTATTCGCGGGAATCCGCCAATCGCGCCGTGAACAGCGCCGATCTCGTTTGCTTCATCGGCACCGAAACCGGCGGCATGACAACGCATTTCTGGGCGGCGCCCCGCATCGGTACGCCGGCGATTCAGATCGACATCGAGCCGGAGACTCTGGGCCGTAATTATCCGTTGCAGGCGAGCGTGCTGGGCGACGCCAGGAGCGTACTCATTCGCATGCTCGGTCAAATCGACAAGTCGAGTGCGGTGAAGCGCGCGCCGTGGATCAAGGAGATCGCAGCCCTGCGCGCAGACTGGTACGCCAAATACAAACCGACGCTTGAATCGGATGCGGTGCCGATCCATCCGGCACGGATCTGCAGCGAATTGAGCCGAAACGTGCCCGATGATGCGATCGTAGTGGTGGATACAGGCCACGCCGGCATGTGGATGGGCGGCATGTACGATCTGCGGACGGCGGCGCAAAGCTACATGCGCAGCGCGGGTCATCTCGGCTGGGCATTCCCTGCCGGCATCGGTGCCAAGGCCGCATGCCCGGATCGCCCCGTGGTCGTGTTCACCGGCGACGCGGGCTTCTGGTATCACATCGCCGAAGTCGAAACGGCGGTGCGCTGGAATCTTGCATCGGTGACCGTCGTCAACAACAACGGCGGCGGCAATCAGTCGAAGCGGGGTTTCGACCGCGCCTATGGCGGCGAGCAGACCGCGCAGGCGCGCGAATTGTGGACCTACAATCCGATGAACTTCGCAAAGCTCGCCGAAGACATGGGCGCGCTCGGCATCCGTGTTGAGCACGCAAGCGACATAGCGCCGGCACTTGCGCAGGCGCTCGCCGCCAAGCGGCCGGCGGTGATCGACGTCGCTACCGATATCGAGGCGCTGGCGCCGACCGCCGTCGCATAACGTTATTTCAGCGGCGGCCCGACATAGCGGAATTTCTGCGCGCGTTTTCCGGTGTCGACTTCCGTTGTGTAGATATTGCCCTTGCTGTCCACCGCGAGATTGTGGATCCAGTGAAATTCACCGGCGTTGCGACCATTGCGTCCGAACGCCCCGACGACTTCACCGTTTTCGCGCACCAGCGTCCGCACTTCGTTGTTGGCCCCATCGGCGTTCATCAGGAACGTCTGGTTGGTGTCCGGCCAGAAATCGAGATCCCAGACGGAGCCCTGCTGCAGCGTCTCCTTGGCGACGAAGAATTCCTTCACGAAGCTGCCGTCCTTGCGGAAGACCTGGATGCGATCATTCGAACGGTCGCAGATATAGACGAGACCGTCTTTCGCGATCTTCACGCAATGAACGGGGTTGGCGAACTGCTGCGGCGCCGGAGCGGCGGGGTTGTAAGGCGGCGCCTTGTCGTCGCTCGGCGGCTTGCCGTAGGCGCCCCAGTGCCGCTTGTAAGCGCCGGTATCGGCATCGAACACGATGACACGGTGATTTGCGTAGCCGTCGGCGATGAAAATTTCGTTGGTCGCCGGATCGACCTCGGTGTCGGCCGGCCGCCCCAGGCGGCTCGTGTCGGCGCTGCCGGTTTGCGGGCCGGGCTTGCCGATTTGCAGCACGAACTTTCCGTCCTGGGTGAATTTCAGGACGTGGCCATCATTGTTGCCGTTGCCGCCGACCCAGACGAAGCCTTTGTGATCGATGTTGATGCCGTGTTCATTCTCGAACCAGTCGTAGCTCTGCCCGGGTCCACCCCTGGACCGGATCAGGTTGCCCTCCTGGTCGAATTCCATCACCGGCGGGGCGGCACGCAGCATTTGGTGCGCGGCGGATTGAACGTCGCGGCTTTTTCATCGTCGGTGAGGGTGCGCGGTCGCTGGATGACCCAGACATGGTCCTGCGCATCGACTGCGATGCCTGCGGCCTGTCCCATGATCCAGTTGTTCGGCAGCGTTTTCGGCCAGGATGCATCGACTTGAAATTTCGGGACGTCGTTGGCGAAGGCGGGTGCGACCGACAGCGCGCATGCGAAAAGCGACGGAACAATTTTCATGAGAGTCTCTCCCCGGCGCCGGTTGCAACAGGCACCGGCATCCTGCCGATGCTCCGCTTTCGGCCGGGCGCAATCAAGGGGTGAGCGGTGAGAGACTACCCTTCGCCGATCTCGCGCAGGATCTCGGCCGTATGTTGCCCGAGGCGCGGGGAGGGGTGTTCGGATGCCGCCTTCCAACCGTCAATGACGATCGGGGTGCGCACGCCCGGGATCGTGCCGCCCTTCGCGGCCTTGCTCGGCAACGAAAGCTTCATGCCGCGGTGAATAACCTGGGCATCGTCGAACACCTGTTCGAGATTATTGATCGGACCTGCCGGAACCTGCTGGGCCTCGAGCTTGTCGAGCAGGTCGTCGCGTTTCATGCGCGCGGTAAGTGTCGACAGCTTGCCGATCAGCTCATCACGGTGCTTCAGCCTGCCGACGTTGTCCTTGTACTCGGGATTTTGCGCAAGCTCGGGCGCGCCGAGAACATTGCAGAATTTGACGAACTGGTTGTCGTTGCCGGTCGCGACGATCACGTGCCCGTCGGACACCGGGAACACCTGGTATGGCACAATGTTGGCGTGCGCATTACCGATGCGCTTGGGCACTTTGCCGGACACGAGATAATTCATTGCCTGGTTCGATAGAATGCCGACGGTGGAATCGACCAGTGCAGTGTCGACGTAGCAGCCCTTGCCGGTTTTCTCGCGTTGCGCGAGGGCAGCCAAAATGCCGATCACGGAATAGACGCCGGTAAAGATGTCGGACACCGGAATGCCGACACGGGTCGGTTCGCCGTCGGCCATGCCGGTGAGATCCATGACGCCGGCCATGCCTTGCGCCATCAGGTCGTAGCCGGCGCGCTTGGCATAGGGACCGTCCTGGCCGAAACCGGTCACCGAGCAATAGATCAGCCGCAGGCATTCGGGCGCGAGGCTTTTGTAGTCTAGCCCGAACTTTGCCAATCCGCCGACCTTGAAGTTCTCGATCAATACGTCCGAGCGCGCCGCAAGCTTGCGCACAAGGCGCCGGCCTTCCTCGCTCTCGAAATCCATCTCGATAGAGCGCTTGCCGCGATTGGTCGCATGAAAGTAAGCGGAGCCAATATGGTTTCCGTCGGCGCCTTCGACAAAAGGAGGACCCCAACCGCGCGTATCGTCGCCCGATCCCTTGCGCTCGACCTTGATCACGTCGGCGCCCAGGTCGGCCAACACCTGTCCGGCCCAGGGACCGGCGAGGATGCGGGCAAGTTCGAGGACTCGGAGGCCCGCTAATGGCTTCGGCATGTATAGAACTCCCGGAAGGATGCGGAATGGACAACGATGGCGCGGGTTATAAAGTTAACGATGCAAGCTGGCCATAGCGCCAATTGTCGATTAGTCGCACGCGGTTAGAAGCGAATATGATACCGGGCCTATGGCGCTCGAACGTATCGGCGGCTAATGTGAAACGGGGGTGACGAGGGGCATTTGTTCGCACATCGGCAAAAAGCGGCGGATTCAGCCGCTAAAAAATACCCCACGGAGGAAACGCAGATGAGAAAAATCTCTACACTATTCGCCACTGCGGCCGCGACGATCTTGTTGTCGGCGGCTGCACACGCACAGGTTACGCTTAAGGCCTCGCACCAATTCCCCGGGGGCAAGGGCGATGTCCGCGACGATATGGTGCAGATTGTCGCGAAAGAGGCCAAGGCCGCAAATGTCGGCCTTGAGATACAAGTTTATCCCGGCGCCTCCTTGTTCAAGCCGAACGATCAATGGAACGCCACGGCCAACGGCCAGCTCGACATAACGCTTTTCCCGCTCGACTACGCGAGCGGCAAGATCCCGGTATTTAGCGCGACGCTGATGCCCGGTCTGATCCGGAGTCAGGAACGCGCCAAACGTGTCAACGAATCGCAATTCATGAAGGATATTCGCGCCGAAATCGAAAAGCGCGGCGTGATTGTCCTATCGGATGCCTGGTTTGCAGGAGGGATGGCATCCAAGAACGGCTGTGTCGTGAAGCCGGATGATATGAAAGGCCGTAAATTCCGCGCCGCCGGTCCCACCTTCGCCGGCATGTGGGAAAGCGCCGGGGCCAGCATTGTCAGCCCGCCGTCGAATGAAATCTACAACGCGTTCCAGACCGGTGTCGTCAATGGCACGGACACTAGCCTTTCCACCTTCGCATCGATGCGACTTTATGAGGTGGCTGATTGCCTGACGGCGCCCGGTAATAACGCGCTATGGTTCATGTACCAGCCGATGCTGATGTCAAAGAAAAGCTTCGACAAACTCAACAAACAGCAACAGGACGTCATCGTCGCCGCGGGCAAGAAGGCTCAGGCTTACTTCGAAAGCAAGGCCGATGCGATCAATCAGGAGGCGATCAAGGCTTTCGAAGACCACAAGGCCAAGGTCGTTACCCTCAGTGATGCGGATTATGCGGCTTGGCTCGAGGTGGCAAAGAAAAGCTCTTACGCGCAGTTTGCCAAAGACGTGCCTAACGGCCAGAAGCTGATTGATGAGGCTCTTGCTGTAAAATAGTTTGAATCGATGGCCGGCCGGCGCACCATTCGCCGGCTGGCTGTTTGGCTGTAGAGACCTTCGGGATAATCGAAAAAAGACAAGCCCATGGACACGTATATTCGGGCCGTGGCGTTCCTGTCGCGAGTGGCGGGAGTGTTTGCGGCCTTTCTAATCTTTGCTGCCGTGCTTGTGATTTGCGACATTGTGGTCGAGCGCTACATTTTAGGCCTCACGACAATCTGGCAGATCGATGTGGTCACCTACTGCATTGTCGGTGCTACCTTCATAGGCAGCGCCTACGTGCTGATGACGCGCGGGCACGTCAACGTCGACATTCTGCCTCTGCATTTAGGCCCACGCTCCCGCTATTGGCTTGCGCTTTTCACAATCTTGCTGTCACTGGCATTCTGCATCGTCATTTTCGTGCTTTGCACGATTTACTGGTACGAGGCGTATTCCCAGCGCTGGTTATCGAACACTGTCTGGCGCGCCCGCCTGTGGATTCCCTATCTCTCGATGCCGATCGGACTGGGGCTACTCGTTCTGCAATACCTGGCGGAGTTGCTCAGCCTGGTGACCGGTCGCGCGCCGCCGTTCGGCATCAAGGATAGGCAGGACGCCGAGGACGTGGCGCGCGCTCAGGCGCGCGAAGTGCTTGGAGACGCGCCATGAGCCCGACGACTCAAGGGGCGCTTGTTCTCATTGTCACGCTGTTCATGCTGGTTTCCGGCATCCCGGTTGCTTTCGGGCTTGGCGCGATCGCCATTGCGTTTCTGGTGTTGTTCCAGGGCTTTGATGCCATACACGTCGTCGCCGAAACTTTCTGGTCCGGCCTCGACGAATTTACTCTCGTTGCAATTCCGATGTTCGTGATGATGGGCGCCGCGATCGGCTCGTCACCGGCAGGAAAAGATCTTTATGAGGCACTGGATCGCTGGCTTTATCGACTGCCCGGTGGACTGGTGATCTCGAATATCGGCGCCTGCGCGATCTTCGCGGCGCTCACCGGATCATCGCCTGCCTGTTGCGCGGCCATCGGCAAGATGGGCATCCCGGAAATGCGCCGTCGCGGCTATCCGGACGATGTCGCAACCGGCTCGATCTGCGCCGGCGGCACCCTCGGTATCCTCATCCCCCCGTCTGTCACCTTCATCCTGTACGGTATCGCCACCGAAACATCGATCGGCCGCCTGTTCATTGCCGGCGTCATGCCTGGCCTGATGCTGACCGGGCTGTTCATGCTGTGGACCCTCTTCATCATCTGGAAGCGCGGGTTCCGCTCGCATGCCATCGATTTCCGTTATTCATGGAAAGAGAAATTTCAGTCGGTTCCGAAGATCGCGCCGTTTCTCTTTATTATTGTCGGTGTCATGTACGCGCTCTATGGCGGCGTCGCGACGCCATCGGAAGCGGCCGGTGTTGGTGCCGCGTTGTGCATGTTCCTGGCGATTCTGATCTATCGCCTTTGGAAGCCGGATCAGATCTGGCACATCCTTCGGGACACCATGCGCGAGTCGGTGATGATCCTGACAATCATCGCGACTGCAGTGCTGTTCGGCTACATGCTTACGTCACTCTACCTGACGCAGACCCTGGCGCAGTCGATCGCCGATCTGCATGCCAACAAATGGGTGCTGATGTTCCTGATCAATATCTTTTTGCTTGTGTGCGGCTTCTTCATCCCTCCCGCAGCCATCATTCTGATGACCAGCCCGATCCTGCTGCCGATTATTACAGCTGCGGGATTCGATCCCGTATGGTTCGGCGTAATTCTCACCATCAACATGGAAATCGGTCTGATACACCCGCCTGTTGGACTTAATATTTATATCGTTAATGCCATTGCGCCCGACGTGCCGCTGGCGCAAGTGATGTGGGGAACACTGCCCTACGTAGTTTGTATGATGTTGGCGATCGTGATCTTGTGCTTCTTCCCAGAAATCGCCACATGGTTGCCCAACTATCTGATGGGGCCCGGTAAGTAGCGGCTGTTTGGCGGCCCTATCGGCACAAGGGCTGGATCCGGAATGAACACCTCGTTTTTCGGGGAACTGCTGCAGACAATATCCGAGCGCGGCCGCGCGCTACTGGCCCGCGACCGGCGTGGCGAGGCGTCGGCGCGTTCCGAAAGTCTTGTCGAATTGTGCGAAGACCTGCTGTCCGGTCGCGGTGAAGCGTCCGGCGTTGCGCTCGCGCGCGAAATTCTCGGCCGCTATGCCACGCTCACGACGGGTCCGCGCATCGCTTTTTTCGAAGCGCTGGCCGAGCGTTTCGGCACGGATCCCGCGCGCATGGAGCAGGCGGTTGCCGCCTGGCAGGCGAATCCCTCGGACGCAACCGCCGCCGAAGTCCATGCCGCTTCGGAGCCACGACGACAGGAGCTGTTTCGCAGGCTTAATCTCGCGCCGGCCGGCACCGCCGCACTGGTGCGCATGCGCGAGCAACTCATGGATTCCCTCGACCGTCGGCAGAAGGATCTGGCCGCCGTCGATGCTGATTTCGTCCATCTGTTCTCGTCCTGGTTCAATCGCGGGTTTCTCGTGCTTCGTCACATTGATTGGTCGACGCCTGCGATCGTGCTCGAAAAAATCATCCGTTACGAGGCGGTGCACGAGATCCGCGGCTGGGACGATTTGCGGCGGCGCATCGATCCGCCGGATCGCCGCTGTTACGCCTTCTTTCATCCCGCGCTCGTGGATGAGCCGCTCATTTTCGTCGAAGTAGCGGTGGAACGCGAGATCCCCGGCGCCATCGCCCCGATCCTTGCCAGCGGCCGCAAGCAATTCGTCGAACCGGACAAGGCGCGCATCGCCGTGTTTTATTCGATCTCGAATTGCCAGCGTGGGCTTTCCGGCGTGTCGTTCGGCAATTTCCTGATCAAGCAGGTCGTGGAAGAAATCTGCCGCGAGCTGCCCAAGCTCGCTACATTCGTCACGCTGTCACCAGTGCCGGGGTTCGCCCGCTGGCTATCCGGCGAGTTGAAGAACGAGAATTCACCGGCCATCAATGCCAGCGATCGCGTAACCTTCGAGCTGCTGGAACGGCCGCATTGGTGGACCGACCCCGAAATCTTCAGCCAGCTTGAAGATCCGCTGATGCGGGCCGCGGCGTGGTACTTCCTGCGTGCACGAACCAAGCGCGGCACGCCCGTCGATCCGGTGGCGCGCTTCCATCTCGGCAATGGCGCGCGGCTCGAACGCATAAATTGGCTCGCCGACACCTCCGAGCGTGCAATAGCGCAAGCCTACGGATTGATGGTGAACTATCAGTACGATCTCGATGACATCGAGAAGAATCACGAGGCCTATGCGGAAGGCCGGGCCGTCGTTGCTTCCGGTTCCGTGCAGCGGTTGTTGCGGCCACCACTCGAACTGGTTCCGATTACCGGCTAGGACTTTCCGTAGACCGGGACGATCGCGCCGCGGGTCACGCGGTTTTCGGGAGACGCCAGAAAGGCAATCGTCGCTGCCACTTCCTCGACCTTTGGCCACGCAGAATAATCGGCCTTCGGCATCGCCTTGCGGTTGGCAGGCGTATCCATAATCGAGGGCGCGATCGCGTTGACCAGGATCGCGTCTTTCGCGACCTCGTCGGCCAGTGCCACCGTGAGTGCAGCGACGCCAGTCTTGGCCACAGTGTAAGCGGTCATGCCCGCACCAGAGCGCCATTCCAGCGCCGGTCGTGCCGCGACATTCACAATGCGACCTCCGGCGCCGGCCGGCATGGCATTGACCGCGGCGCGGCAGCACAGAAAGCACGAGACGAGATTGCTGTCGATCTGGGCCATCAGCGCCGTCTTGTCGGTTTCCGCGACCTTGCCCGCCGCAAATCCGCCGGCGATGTGGATCGAGGCCCAGGGTTTTACGCCGGAATAGACTTTTGCAACTTGTGCCTCGTCGGAAAGGTCGGAAACCGCCACCAGCGTTACGTCTGGATCGCCGCGATGGGGAAAGCGTTGCGCTTCCGCCTCGTGTACGTAGGGCACAATGCAGGTCGCGCCCGCCGCAAGCAATTTGCTTACGACAGCGGTCCCGAGTGCACCAGTGCCGCCGGTTACCACGACCTGCTTGCCCGAGAAATCCATCGCTAACCACGACCCCGTTTCACGCGCGTCGGCAGCACCTGAAATTCTATCCAGTTGGCGACTTCGCCGACTCTCAATTTCTTGTCGAGGACATTCTTGCTGATGCCGTGCCGCCAGGACAGCCGCTTGCAGCCGGGATCGCCGTCGAGTGTGTCGAGATCTTGCGCAAACGTCTTGATGTCCGCCTCGTCGGCAAAAAAACCTTCTTCAATCAGCCGCGTGCCAATGCGCCGCACGATCGCGGCGACCTCGCGCAGAGGATATTCCGGGTGATATTGCACGGCCCAGGCGATCGATCCGTTGGTGCGGATCTCGGCGCTTTGCACATCGGACACGGCGTTGGTCGCAAGGACGGTGGTGCCCGGCGCGAGCGCCTCGACCTCGTCGAGATGCACGGTCGGCGCGTTGAACACATCGAGCTTGCCCGCATACATGGGGTGTTTGCGGCCGGCTTCCGTGAGGCGGATGCCGCGGCCGAAGCCGAGCTCGCGCCCTTTCGGATTTTTCCGGACGCTGCCGCCGGCCGCCGCGGTGATGACCTGAAGCCCCCAGCAGGAGCCGAACAGCGGTGTCCCGGTCTTGAGTGCGGCGCGAACCAGGTCGATCTGTCGCATCACCTCAGGTCCACCGTTGTAGACATGCAGGCTCGATCCGGTGATGGCGATGCCGTCATAGCCTTCGAGTGAGGAGCCTTCCGGCAAAAGCGCCGTCGGGTCGCCCGGAAAGCAGATATCCACAACAGCGCCGGGTAGAAGTTCGCGCAGGAGGTCGGAGTAACCCTTGCTGGCCGCGGTCCCGCCGGCTGCCACGTGGTCGGCCGTTGTTTGCGGTGAATTGCCTTCAATGACAAGCAGGCGGGGCGAGGGCATTTGCGGCTGAAGGTTCCTTTGGCGGGGTTTCAAGCAACGAATTGGGGCGGTAATTAGCTGGATATGGCTGCGCCGGCGTGATTTTTCAATTGCAGTGAATGCTATAACGCAAACGCTAAGTTAAACGCTCTGTCCTGAGTGCTCTGCCCAGGCCACTCATTCTGCGGAATAAAGCGAATCATCAGGCAATGGCCGATTTTGACCTCGCCATTATCGGCGGCGGCATAAACGGAACGGGTCTCGCCCGCGACGCAGCCGGCCGCGGGATAAAAGTGTTGCTCGTCGAGATGAACGATCTCGGCTCGGGCACGTCCTCGGCTTCGAGCAAGCTGATCCATGGTGGCTTGCGCTATCTCGAGCACGGAGCCTTCCGTCTGGTCCGCGAGGCGCTGAACGAGCGTGAAGTGCTTTTGCGCATGGCGCCGCATCTGGTGCGGCCGATGCGGTTCATGTTGCCGCCAATGCCCGGGCTGCGTTCCTCGCTTTTGTTGCGCTTCGGCCTGTTCCTTTACGACCTGCTGGGCGCGCGCAAGCTGTTGCCGGCCTCGCGCACGGTCGATCTCACCCACCACAAGGTAGGCCAACCTCTGAAACGCACCTTTCGTTACGGCTTCGAGTATTCGGATTGCTGGGTCGATGACTCGCGTCTCGTTGTGCTCAATGCGGTCGATGCGGCGGAGCGTGGCGCCGTCATTCGGACCCGCACTCGCTGTACGCGGGTGGAGCAACGGGACGAATGGGAACTGGTGCTCAACGCGCGCGGCCGACGCGAGGTGAAGACTGCGCGCGTTCTTGTCAATGCCGCCGGTCCGTGGATCGGCGCGGTTGCAGACACCGTCATTCGCCGACCGCTACCGACGCCTGTCCGGCTGATCAAGGGCAGCCACATCGTCATCCGTCGACGTTTCAATCACGACTACGGCTATTTGCTGCAAGCCGCGGACCGGCGCGTCATATTTGTTCTGCCGTTTACGCAGGATTTCACGCTGATCGGCACTACTGACCGAAATTTCGTCGGCGATCTCGGTTCGCTGGCGCCCGACCCGACGGAAATCGCCTATCTTCGCGAAGCGGTGAATCAGTATTTCCGGGACAAGGTCATACCGGACGAGCTGGTATGGTCGTTTTCCGGTGTGCGCGCGCTTTATGACGATCATGCCGACAAGCCTGAGGATGTCACGCGCGACTACGAACTGGTTCTCGACCGGGGTGTCGACGAAGCGCCATTGCTCACCGTCTATGGCGGCAAGATAACGACGCATCGCAAGCTGGCAGAGGCGGCGATGAGGCAGATCGGCCATTTCTTCGGAGCAATGCCACCCTGGACCGCGAGTTCGCAACTGCCTGGCGGGGAGTTCGCCCCTGAAGAATTCGACGCCCAGCTGAGCGAAACGATGAGGCGGTGGCCATTTCTTTCGACAGCGCATGCGCGTCGGCTCCTGCAGGCCTACGGCCTTCGCGCCGAAAGATTTCTCGGAGATGCGAAAAGCATGGACGATCTTGGTCCCTGCTTTGCCGGCGACCTCACCGCCGCCGAGGTGCGGTACATGGTAGAAAACGAATGGGCGCAGAATGCCGACGATGTGCTTTGGCGCCGGAGCAAGATCGGACTACAGGCAACGGCTGAGGATTGCGCAGCTCTCGATCGCTTCATCGCATCACTGAGCGGAAAGGCGGCCATGACCGCGCGTTGACGGCCCGGGGGGTTCATTTGCCGACTGCTCTCATCGCAATCGACCAAGGCACGACATCGACGCGTGCAATCGCGTTCGACGCCGCCTTGCGGCCTGTCGCCACCGCGCAGATGGAACTGCGTCAGATTTATCCCTCGCCGGGTCAAGTCGAGCATGACAGCGAGGAAATCTGGAAGACGGTGGTCACCACGGTGCGGGCGGTCATGGCCGAAGCGCGCATCACGGCGAAAGACGTTGCCGGAATCGGCATCACCAATCAGCGCGAGACCACCGTCATCTGGGACCGCCAAAGCGGTGAGCCAATCTACAATGCGATCGTGTGGCAGGACCGGCGCACCGCCGAGTATTGCGAGTCCTTGCGACGCACCGGTCGTGAACCGGAAATTGCCGCCAAGACGGGACTTCTGCTCGATCCCTATTTTTCCGCCAGCAAGATCGCCTGGTTGCTCGACCATGTAGAAGGCGCTCGCGCGGCGGCTCAAGACGGTAAGCTTGCCTTCGGGACGATCGACTGTTTCCTGCTTTGGCGCCTCACGGGCGGTAAGGTGCATCTGACCGATGCCACCAACGCATCGCGCACGCTGTTGTTCGATATCGGAAAGTCGCAATGGGATGACGATCTTTGCCGTTTGTTCGGCGTGCCGCATCGCCTCTTGCCTGACGTACGCGATTGCGCAGGCGCATTCGGAGAGACGACCCCCGATTTGTTCGGCGGACCGATTCGCATTCTTGGTATTGCCGGCGATCAGCAGGCCGCCACGATCGGGCAGGGCTGTTTCAGACCCGGTATGATGAAGTCGACATATGGCACCGGTTGTTTCGCGCTTCTCAATACCGGTCGCGAACGAGTCGCTTCACACAACCGCCTGCTCACGACCATCGCCTATCAGCTCGAAGGTCAGCGCATCTATGCGCTGGAAGGGGCGATCTTTGTCGCCGGCGCCACGGTGCAATGGTTGCGCGACGGCCTGACGCTCATCAACGCCGCAGCCGATGTCGGACCCTTGGCGCAGCGGGCCGATCCCACCGAGCAGGTCTATGTGGTGCCGGCGTTTGTGGGATTGGGTGCGCCTTATTGGGATGCGCAGGCGCGCGGCGCGATCTTTGGCTTGAGCCGCAATTCCGGTGCGGCCGAGCTCGCCCGTGCGACGCTTGAAGCAGTCGCCTATCAGACCCGCGATTTGCTCGAAGCCATGCACGCCGACTGGCCTTCCGCCAAAGATTCCGCGACCGTGCTGCGGGTCGACGGCGGGATGACAGCGAGCGACGTCACGATGCAGTACGTTGCCGACATTCTGGCAAGTCCGGTCGACCGCCCCGTCGTGATGGAAACGACCGCGCTTGGGGCAGCCTATCTCGCGGGCCGCGCCGCCGGCATCTGCCCCGATCTCGAAGGCTTTGCCGCGCAATGGCAGCTCGAACGGCGCTTCGAGCCGCGCATGGATTTTGAAACGCGGGAGCGCAAATATTCCGGCTGGCGCGACGCCGTCCGGCGCACCCTGACACGTCAGGACTGATCGAGCGAGGACTGGCTACCGCGAACGCGTCGCGCGGGTTGAGTGGGTTCCCGTGCCCCGCTAGCGTGACTTCCACGAAACGGGGATTCGATGGCGGACGGCGGCAAGGCAGCGCAGGAAGCGACAACGATCGAAAAATCGCCGCTTGTGCGCTTTGAAGCCGTCACCAAGCGGTTCGGCTCGATCGTGGCGGTTGAGGCGCTCTCACTCGATATCGGGCATGACGAATTCTTCGCGCTGCTTGGCCCCTCAGGCTGCGGCAAGACTACGTTGTTACGGATGCTGGCCGGATTCGAACTGCCGACCGAAGGCCGCATCCTTCTCGACGACGAGGATATCGTCCCGGTGCCGCCGCACCGGCGACCCGTGAACATGATGTTCCAGAGCTACGCACTGTTCCCGCATCTGACGGTCGCGGGCAATATCGGCTTCGGCCTGCGCCAGGAAAATGTCGCCCGGGCGGAGATCGCCGATCGCGTAGCGGAAATGCTGGCGCTTGTGCGTCTGCCAGGCTTCGACGGGCGGCGGATCGATCAACTCTCCGGCGGACAGCGTCAGCGGGTGGCGCTAGCGCGTTCTTTGATCAAGCGTCCGCGCGTCCTCTTGCTCGACGAACCTCTGGCCGCGCTCGATAAGAAGTTGCGCGCGGAGACACAGTTCGAGCTGGTTGAACTGCAGCGCAAGCTCGGCACCACATTCGTCATCGTCACTCATGACCAGGAAGAATCGATGATCGTTGCCGATCGCATTGCGGTCATGGATCGTGGTCGCCTGATGCAGGTTGCGCCGCCGGCGGAAATCTATGAGCGCCCAAACTCGCGTTGGGTGGCCGGGTTCATCGGGGAGGCGACCATGATCGCAGGGCGGCTTGGCACCGATGGCAGTATCGAGAGCGTGCTCGGCCGCATGCGCGTCGCCGGAACGGGCAAAGCCAGAGCCGGCGACACGGTCTGGCTGGCACTGCGTCCCGAAAAGATCGGGATGGCCGCCGAGCGCCCGAAGGAAGACTTCAATGCCGTTACGGGCACCGTGTCGGAGATCGGCTATCGCGGCGAAATGTCGATCTACAAAGTTCTCCTCAGCGACCGATCGGTGATGAAAGTCGCGATCACCAATGTCACTGCGCGGGGTGGGACACCTTTTTCGCTGCATGACCTCGTCTGGCTGTCGTGGCCGCCGGAAGCCGGCGTGGTTTTGACGGAGTAGCGATTGCAGGGCGAACCACAGGGACGGAACTGGAGTGGGCGAGCCGTGGTGCTTCTGCCCTATCTGTGGCTCGTTTGCCTTTTTCTCGCGCCGTTCGTCATCGTTCTCAAAATCAGCCTGTCGCAAACAACGCTAGCACAACCGCCATATTCACCGGTATTCGACCTGTCGGCCGGATGGGCGGGTTTGGTGGAGTTTGGGAGGCAACTGTCGCTTGATTCATTCGGGCTGCTGTTCACCGACCTCATCTATCTGTTGTCCTATCTCAAGAGCCTGCAAGTCGCGGCAATCTCCACGATCATTCTGCTTTTGATCGGCTACCCCTTCGCTTATGGCATCGCCCGCGCGCCCCGCGGCTGGCAACCGCCGCTGGTTATGGCGGTCGTGCTGCCGTTCTGGACGTCGTTTCTGGTCCGCGTCTACGCGTGGATCAACATCCTGCAGCGGGATGGCCTGCTCAACGATGTGCTGATGAGATTGCACATAGTCGATGCGCCGGTCAGCTGGCTGTCTTCCGATACCGCGATCTACATCGGCGTCGTCTATTCGTATCTGCCCTTCATGGTGCTGCCGCTTTACGCCGCGCTCGAGAAAATGGACGAGACACTGCTGGAGGCCGCCGCCGACCTTGGCTGCCCCCGCTGGAAGACGTTCTGGCTCGTGGTCGTACCGCTGTCGCTCCCGGGCGCCGCTGCCGGTGCGCTGCTCTGCTTCATCCCGATTGTCGGCGAATTTGTCATTCCCGACCTACTCGGCGGTTCGGAAACGTTGATGATCGGGCAGATATTGTGGAGCGAATTCTTTGCCAATCGCGACTGGCCGGTCGCATCTGCCATCGCCGTCACGTTGCTGGTCCTCCTGCTCGTGCCGATGCTTTCTTACGAGCGTCTCCAGCAGCGATCGCTGGAAGGAGGCCGGTGATGCAGCGCGGCGCTTCGCCCTTCAATATCGTTTCGGTCGCGATCGGCCTCGCGTTTCTGTATTTGCCGATCACTATTCTCGTCATCTATTCGTTCAACGCGTCGCGATTGGTCACCGTCTGGGGAGGTTGGTCCCTCACGTGGTACCGCGCGTTGCTGAACGATGCCGCGATCCTGCAGGCCGCATGGATCAGCCTGCGCGTCGCCGCGCTTTCGGCAACCGCCGCCACCGTTCTTGGGACGCTCGCAGCCGTCGCGCTCGTGCGCCTCGGATCCTTTCGTGGCCGGTTGCTGTTTTCCGGAATGGTCTACGCGCCGTTGGTGATGCCGGAAGTCATCACCGGGCTATCGCTCTTGCTGCTGTTCGTCGCCATCAATGTCGACCGCGGCTTCTGGACGATTACGATTGCCCACATCACGCTCACCATGTGCTTTGTCACTGTCATTGTGCAGTCACGGCTCATCGGCTTCGACCGCAGCCTGGAAGAAGTGGCCATGGATCTTGGCTGTCCGCCACTCAGGACTTTCCTGACAATCACGCTGCCGCTGATCGCCCCGGCAATCGCCGCCGGCTGGATGTTGGCGTTCACGCTGTCACTCGACGATCTTGTGATCGCGAGCTTCACCACCGGCCCAGGCGCGACGACTTTGCCGATCCGCATATATTCCGAAGTGCGATTGGGGGTGAAACCGGAGATCAACGCGGTGTGCACGATCATGATTGCGATCGTCGCTGCCGGGACCATCGCGGCGTCGCTGATCACCAAAGGCGGAGCTGCCCGGCGTGAGCGGGCGGCGCTGGGCGCTCAGGTCTGATGATCCGGCGAGCGCTTTGGTGTGACCTAATCGCTGCTACTTTTGCCGGGCGGACGGAACAAAAAGACCACAAACCAAATCGGAACGATCACCAAAGCGCCGAGCACGACGTTCGGCAGGGCCGATGCGAAGCCTCGCCTTGCGTAGTCCTGGACGCGCTCCGGCGATAGCCCGGTTTCGCGCATCACCTGCTCAACGGTAATTCCGAAATGTGGTCCCCACGATGAGCGAGGCGAAGATGACCTTGACCAGAGTGCGAAAGAAAGGATGCAGCATCCGCCGCCCCATCGCGCCAGCCCCCGCCGGCGAGTGACTCGTCTCTGGTAGGATGATAGTCGAAAGCACCGCCCCTAGGCACGGTGGGTCGCAGTTACTCGGTTTTCCCCGGGGTTGCGGGCGTCTCGGCGGGAGCAGTGCCGGCCGCTGGCGTGCTGCCGGTCAACCGCTCGATGGCCGAGCGAACCGAATCGCGGGTGCTGCGCTCGCGCACCGCATTGAGCAGCGGCGCGGCGGCGCCGGACCGGCGGATCAGCGATTCTGGATCGGGCAGCATGATCGGGTCGTCCCACGAACCTTGGACGATGAAGGGCAACTCGAACGGCGTCACGCCCGGCTTTGGTAGTGTGACAAGGGCCGCAGTGCCCTTCAGGTCTAGCTCGCGCGCCGGGATCGAAGCCGAACCGGCAAGCCCGAGTACCACCGCCGCACCCTCGATCTTCACATCCTCGACGGTCACCATACCCTGATTGATTTTCAGTGTGACCGTCATCTTGTCATAGGGCGTGCGCCCGCTGCGGAATTCGCCGCCGCCCGACAGCGGCCGCCGTTCCAGCCGGCGCAGCAATTGCTCGACATTGAGTCCCGCGAGCGCGCCGTTCGTCCCCGTCAGGCTGGCCGTCCCGTTGAGGGCTTGCGTCACCGCGAGCACACTGTCACCGCTCCCTTCGACGGCGAGCGAAATATTGCCTTTGCCTTCGAGCCGACGCAGACCGAACAACTGGCCGAGGCAGCTTTCAAGGTCGACCTCGGTGAAATTCAGCTGCGATTTGATGTCGACCCCTTGCTCGAAATTGGCCAGCGTCATGGAACCCTTGATGATGCCGCCATAAGCCTGCGCCTCGCCGACGGTCAACACCAGGTGGCCGTTACGCAGGTTTGCCGCGATCGCGGTGCGCCCGAGTTTGGCGTTCGATACGACGACATTCGCAGCCGATAGACGTAAATCGAGGTCGAGTCCGGCAAGGCCGTCGAGCGTAATGCGGCCGTTGTTCCATGCGCGCTCGTTGGCGGCGATAAGGCGGACGGTCGAAACGTAGGGCGTCAGGTCGAGCGCATCCGCGGCAAGAGTGCCCTGCAGCGTCTGCCGTGCATCCGCGGCGAACGTAAGCACGCCTTCCGCGGTGTTGCCGTCGAGTTCGACATTGACGCTGGACAGACTGATCGTGCCGCCCACGACATTCGTTCGCGCCTTGATCGCAAACCGGCCGAAGCCGCCGCCCGGCAACGGTTTCTGTCCCGACCAGATCACTGCATTGCGCAACGAAGGCGCGTCGGCAGCCATTGTTCCTTCAATTTTGAGCGTGGGCTTGAAGCTCACAGCGCCGTCAAATGCGGCCTTCATTGGTGCACCTGCGATCCGCAGCTTCACGCCACTGCGGCTGCCGGCAAGGGCGGCGGCAAAGTCGGCGAGCGTCAGGCTCGCGTCCATGGGCGCATCGTGCCAGATGAACCGGCCGGTGGCGCCGAAGGTTTTCGAGATCGACGGCCAGGCCAACGAGAATTCCACCCCGTACAATGTTTCGTTGAGTTGCCGCGCCTCGTCGCGAATTGTCACGGTGCCGCCGTCGATGCGCATTTCCGAAAATGCAGCGACCCGATGCGCAGTCGCCTGGCTGCGCGTCAAAGCGTCCATCAGCGCGGACCAGTTGGATTGGCCGTTCTGTAGGAACTCGATCGTGATTCTCGGATGATCGAGCGAGACGTCGGCAATCTCGACGCGACCGATCAGCAAGGGGAAGAACCGCAAACGTGCCGTCAACCGTTCGGCGACAAGGGCGGGCTGCTTGGCGTCGCCAAGTGCGACATCAGCGAAGTTCACGCTGCCGCTCGGGAACAGCGAAACGCTGGCCTTTCCCCGCAAGACCGGATCAAGACCGGTGACCTCGCGAATCTCGGCGAGGACCCGTTGGCGCACCGTATCGGCGGATATGAGGTATCCCGCGGTCGTAAGTACGGCGAGGCCGCCCGCAATGACGGCGAGCAGGACAAATCCCAGGCGTTTCAAGCCGGTAGCCGTTGTCAAAGGGGAGATTCCGGTTGTTTCGGTGCTTTGGTGCCGGGGGACTATATCATCGGTCCCGCAGCCGCCAACTTGGACGGCCTCTGTGACCCTTTCAAGGCTGAGAGATCAAAGGGTTAAGATACCCACCGGCTATTGGCGGAGCTCGGCGATCTCCGCGATCATCTTCTTGGCGATCGCCTCTCCGAATGAACTGAAATCCTTTGCTTCGAGCACGAAACTCCCTGGCCCCCCTATGACATTGTCGCGGTAGTACTTCGTAAGGCCGCCGGGCGGATTTGTGTGTTCCGGATTCCAAGGCAGCGGAGTTTCGCTGAGGATCACCAGGCCGTTGATGCTGATGCCCAGGGCCAGGGCTTCATCGCGCGCCTGTCCGACGTCGCGGCCGGCATTGTTGGTGCCGTCACCCGAGACGTCGATGGTGCGGCGCTGCGCTTCGAAGGGCGCGCGCGCGAGTTGGGCCACGGCGGCGTCGATACCGCCGCTGATCGAGGTGCGATCGGCGAAGGAACGTGGCGATTCAAGGAGCCGGTCACCGAAAGCCTGCGCGGCCTTCGGGCCATCGACCAGCATCCAGTCGATCACGATCTTCTGGTTGCCCACTCCCGACCATTCGAGGAATAGCACGCCGACACGGCCGCGCCGACCCGACTGGATGGCATCAAGCACGCGCGGATTGGCCAACGCCGCGGCATATCCCTCGCGCTGGAGCTGAAATTTCTGGCTGTCGACGCTGCGCGAGACATCGGCCGCCAAAACCAGAAGCAGGTCGACGGGCTCGGTCCGCGCCGGCGATGCGACAAAGATTGCGCCCGCAAATGCCAGCACGATGGCCGCGCGGCGGAAGATTTGGCCCATACATGAAGCCTAACCGATTTTTGAATCAATGCGCCAGCAGGCGTGTGGTTGGGAATGCCACTTCGACGAGCGTTCCATCGCCGACTTCGCTCGCGATGCGAAAGCGCGCGTGATTGGCTTCGACCAGAGCCTTCGTTATCGGCAGCCCAAGACCGCTTCCGCTTAAACCCCATTGTCCCGTGGCGTCTGCCCGACGGAAGGGTTCAAGCGCGGTTTCCAAATCCTCCTTGCTCATCCCGTTCCCGGTGTCGCGCACGCGCAAAACCACTTCCTGGTCGTCGGTCATTGCAGTCGAGACGATCACCTGACCGCCTGCACCCGTAAACTTGATGGAATTCGACAACAGGTTGAGCGCGATCTGACGCAGCGAGCGTGCATCGGCGATGATGTGCGGCAAATTGGCGGCCAGTGCCGTACGGATAATGACGCGCTCACGGTTGGCCTGCGGCTGCATGATGGCCACGCACTGTTGAAGTAGATCGTTCAGATTGACGCTTACGAAAGTGAGATCGAGAATTCCCGCCTCGATTTTCGACAGGTCGACAAGATCATTGAGCAGCGAGATGAGATGGCCGCCGGATGCGTGGATATCCTTCAAATATTGTCGGTAGCGTTCATTGCCGATGGGACCGAAGCGCTCGTCCATCATCACTTCGGAAAAACCGATAATGGCGTTCAGCGGCGTGCGGATCTCATGACTTATCTTGGCGAGAAATTCCGATTTGGCGATCGAGGCCTTTTCGGCCGCCTGCTTGGCGCTGTTAAGCTCCTCTGCGCTGCGCTTCCAGGCGGTAATGTCGCGCAGCACCGCGCACAGCTTTTCGCTCCCTTCGATGCAACCCATCGTGATGTAAAGCGGGACGAGACCGCCCTGGCGCACGCGACCGATCGCTTCGTAGCCGGCATTGAGTAGGCCGGCGCCCCGGCTTTGCGTCAGCCGATCAAGATGTTCGCGCGCGGATCTGCGGCTTTCCGGCGCTAACAGATCGTCCAGTGAGTGGTTGGCGAAGTCGGCGGCATCGTAGCCGAACAGCGCTTGCGCGCTGCGGTTCGCGGAGAGGATGCGGCCGGTCCCATCGAGCACCAGGACGCCATCCGTGGCGGTATCCAGAATTGCCCTGAGTTCGCGATTTTCCCGTTCGGCGTCCGGGATGGGTGCATCCGCCGTCTTTTCTCCGCTGCCGGCCCGGGTATCGACCATGAGCACGAGCGCGTTTTCGTTGTTCCACGCCGCGCTGAGCAGACGCCCCTCGACTGGTTTCTGCTTCCCGCTGACCGTGGCAATTGTCAGCGATTTGCCTCCGCCTTTTCCGTCCGGCGACGAGGACTTGTCTTTGCTCTCGATGAACAAACTGTCGAGGCCGCCCGCTTCGTTTAGCTCATTTAAAGTGGCGTAACCGGTCCAATCGAGGAATGCCCGGTTTGCGTAAATCAGTGTGCTCAGGCGATAGACCAGGATGCCCACCGGCAGCCGATCGAGAATTGGTCGGCTCTCCTGGATGTCGGGAAGCACTTTCGGTGGTTCGCGTGCCGGCTGAGCCGTGGGAAGAGGTGGCTCGTCGCCGAAATCGTCCGAGGCAACGGCGGAGCGACCGCCCGGCGGCTTCTTCAGACGCTCGCTGAGTTCGCGGGCCAATTCCCGGAACGCACTGTGCTCGCGCGCATCCAGTTTCGGCTCCTGTGTACGAGAGTCGAAGGGGAACGGAAGAACCATGGCTGCCGCGTCCTCTTCGGACGGGGGAGGAGGGCCAGAAGATTGATCGGCGCCGTGCTGGGGAACTTCACCTGCCTTCTTCAGGTCGCGGCAAATTCCGAATCCGCGAAAGCCCTTGAATTGTCGCTCGCGGTCGAACTCGGGCAAACCCGACATCTCCACCACCATTTTGCCGGCGGAATCGTCGAGCGGCCAAAGCAGAACGATCCCGCTGAAGGTCTGCTGCGCCGCCATGGCTGCGGCGATCTGGCCTTTCGGATCAAGGGTTAACTCCTGTGCGATCTCGGCCCAGGTGCGATCAAGCACGGCAGACGTCTTCGGTCCGACGAGCTCGGGAAAATCCCCGCTTGCGAGGCTGAATCGACCGTCCGCATCCGTCTGCCATACGAAACGCAAGGGCAGACGGTGCCCGCGTGTGGTCAAGGGTGGGGAATCCGACGCTTTTGGAGCCATGGTACCCGCCTCTGAATCAGTGCCCGGCATCGCTGCAGGTTCGGCAAAGACGACGAGCAATGTAAAAGTCGATCCGGCGCCGAGCTTCAGCACGCTGATTTGTCCGCTGGAGATCTCGCCTACGGCAGCTCCGTTGAGACTCGCCTCGCGCGCGAGCCTTTCCGCGCCGAGCGCCAAGAGGTCGCGCCGTTCGCCAAGGACTGCATGCGCCGCCGGCTGCGCTTCGATCAGTTCGCCGTCGGCAGTGAACATGGCAGCGGGCTTGTCGAAGTCCGCAAGCAGACGGCGCGCGCGATCGGGCAAGGCGAGATCACGCGCGGCGCGCTCGGTCGACACGATCAATATTCCTGTGGTGTTGTCGACGAGCGTGAGGCGCGAGCAGACGCATATCAACACACCGCCGAACGCAGCTCCAAAACCGCGCAGGCGTTCTAGCCGTGGTGCCCCGGGCTTCGGAAGCGTGGCGACAAGGCGCGCGACCTGTGCGGCCGCCGGATGCTTCGCGTTGAAATGCAGTGCCGGGACGCCGCCCGGTGACGCAGCGTCGAAAATCGCTACGCCTGCCGGATTGGCCCATAGAAGGTGCTTGCTATCGGTGCTCCAAAGCCAAACCGGCGCAGGATTGAGCGCGTGCACCGCCAGTCGCGGATCACGAAGATATGCAAGCTGCGAATTGGGTTCCGTCATTCCGGTGTCGCAGAATTT
>DATDLC010000096.1:0-56475 GCA_036519515.1 Pseudolabrys sp.
CCAATTACTGTAACCGTCGCCACTGCGGCCGAATACGTAATCCCGACCATCACGGCGGGGCACGTCATTGAGAATTTGCAGCGCGCTTTCGCTAAGCGGAACGACATGCTGTCGCCCGTTCTTGGTGCGGCTCGGGGGCAGGATGATGGTCCGTGCGTCCATGTCGATTTCGGACCAGTGGAGCAATCCTATTTCCTCCCGCCGACATCCCGTAAGCATGAGGAGCCGCACGATCTTTCCAAAGTGATCGTCCGGCGCGGCAAGCCGTAGCGCAGCAGCTTCGTTATCTGTCAGGGTGCGCTCACGGGGGCCGTTTTCCTCTTTCTTATTTGTTCCCGTTACCGGATTTTCGTCGCAAAGCCCCTCACCGATTGCCCACCGAAACATAGACGATAGTGATGTACGGGCACGGTTGGCGGCAACGGGGCCGCGATCCTTAGCGATGGTGTTGGCTTGAGCTGCAATGGCGCCGCGGTTGACGGCGGTTACCGTGAGCTTGTGCAGCGGTTTCCAAAGTGTTTCCAGTTGGTACTTAACGGTGGCGTAGGTTCTGGCGCGAAGTTCGGTTTGCTTGGCCTCCAGGTAGCGCGCAATGATGGCATCCAGCGTTCGGGAGGCTTCGGCTATAGCATTGTTTTTTTCCGCGGCCGGGTCTTCTCCAATGGCCACCTTGCCAAAGATAATCTTTGCCTGCCTCCGAGCGTCGTCGAGGTTCACTTTGGCAAAGTTGCCGAGCTTGATCCTGCGGTGCTTCGTGCCGATCTTGTATTGAGCAATAAAGGTGCGGTGAACACCCGTCGCGCCAGTCCTGATGCGAACACCGAAGCCCGGCATGGCATCGTCGAATTCGATATGGTCTGACTTGCCCGCGGGCATGCCGAGACGAGCAACAGAGGCTTGTGTAAGCTTCATTATGGCACCACCTTTCGTCGAGGACATAAGGGGAATCGGGAAGACCAGGGGAAGATTCAAACTGTCTTCCCAAGTCTTCCCAAGTCAGTTTTTGGCAAATTAGACACGTGGTGTATCCAAAGGACCCCTGGTTTGCAAGCGCTTGTCCGCCGCTGTCTTCCCAAGTCATGGGAACTTACGCGCGTGTCTTACATGTGGTGATCGAAGGACCCGAGAGCCAGGATGAACCATGACCAAGGCCGAAACCATCGAACAGCCTGCCTTACAAATGCCCACGATCGATCCAGGGGTGCGGATTGGTCACGTCCATCTGAAGGTCGCAAATCTCCAGCGGGCGCTGGATTTCTATTGCGGGGTGCTGGGTTTTACGCTCACTACGAGCCGGCCTGGCGCGGCCTTCATATCCGCCGGCGGTTATCATCACCACCTTGGGCTCAATACTTGGGAGAGCCTTGGTGGCTCACCGCCGCCCCCAGGCACCACCGGTCTTTACCATACTGCAATTCTTTATCCGACCCGGCGCCTCCTCGCTGATGCCTTGCGACGTCTCATCGTCGCCAAGATCCCGCTTGAAGGTGCGAGCGATCATGGGGTCAGCGAAGCGCTTTACTTGCGCGATCCGGATGACAACGGGGTTGAGCTCTACTGGGACCGCCCGAAGGAGAAGTGGCCGGAGAAGGCGGACGGGTCTCTGCAGATGTACACGAATCCCCTTGATCTGCACGACCTGCTTGGCGAGCTCGATCGCACGCCAGCCTGATAGATGCGTGCGTGCGTTGCGAACCGACTAGACCGTCAGGCGCACATAGGCCAAGGACGCCGCGATCAATACGATAATGAGTAGTGGCAATTCTTGCATAACAGGAACCTTCCGAGCGAATTGTGGCTCCGCCCGGAAACGCAGTTCCCACTTCAATGTTCCACAATCACGCCGATGTCAGGCCGTTGCCTTCGCCAGGGCGCGACGGGCGAGTACTCCGACGAGGTGCGCGCGATATTCGGGACTGGCGTGAATATCGCTGTTCATGCCGGTCGCCGGAATGGTCATGCCCTCGAGCGACTTCGCCGCAAAGCGTTTCTTCAGCGCCTCTTCAAATGATTTGACGCGGAAAACGCCGTTGGCGCCCGCACCTGTCACCGCGACGCGGATGTCAGAACCGCGCTTTGACACGAAGACTCCAACCAACGCGAAGCCCGATGCCGGATGCTTGAATTTTTCATAGGCTGCTTTTTTCGCAATCGGGAAACTGATCTTGGTAATGATCTCGCCATCTTCGAGCGCAGTTGAAAACATCCCGGTAAAAAAGTCGTCGGCCGCAATGCGTCGCTTGTTGGTAATGATGGTGGCACCAAGCCCGAGACACGCCGCAGGATAATCGGCATTCGGATCGTTATTGGCGATCGAACCACCGATGGTCCCGCGATTGCGAACCTGAGGATCACCGACAGAGGCCGGCACGGAGGCCAGTCCGGGCAAGACATGTTGAAGCACCGGCGAATTGGCCGCATCCGCATGACGAGTCATGGCGCCGATCACAATCGAACGCCCTTTCTGCTCGACACCGCTCAAGCCTTCTACCAACGAGAGATCAATGAGCGCCGACGGGTTCGCCAGGCGCAACTTCATCACCGGCAAAAGCGAATGCCCCCCAGCGAGCAGCTTGGCTTCCGGGTTTCGTGCCAGGAGGCCCGCCGCCTGGCGAACCGTTGTCGGACGATGGAAGGTGAAATTGTACATCGCTATCTCCCGTTACTAGGCGGCATGACTCGGTTGCGCCCGCATAAGCGCCGACCACACGGCTTGCGCCGTCGCCGGCATTGACAGGTCTTCCGTGCCGATTGCGTCGGTTATGGCGTTGATGACTGCTGCAGGCGAAGCAATCGCACCGGCTTCACCACACCCTTTAATGCCCAGCGGATTCGATGGCGCCTTAGTTTCTGTCAGGCCTACTTTAAAGGATGGAAGGTCATGAGCGTGCGGCATGGAATAATCCATGAGTGATCCGGTCACCAACTGGCCGTCTTTGTCGTAGATGGCGCTTTCCAGCAGCGCCTGCCCAATTCCCTGCGCAATGCCGCCGTGTACCTGACCCTCCACGATCATGGGATTGATAATCGTGCCGAAATCGTCCACGGCGGTCCAACTGACGATCTCTGTTTTGCCGGTATCGCGGTCAACCTCGACTTCGCAGATATGGCAGCCAGCCGGGAACGTGAAGTTGGTCGGATCGTAGAAGCTCGTCTCCTTTAACCCGGGTTCGAGCTCCTGGCCCGCAAACTTGTGCGCGATATAGGCATTGAGCGCCACATCGCCCCAAGCTGCCGATTTATCTGTACCTGCGACGGTGAACTTGCCGTCTTTGAACACGATGTCGCCCTCGGCCGCTTCGAGCATATGGGCGGCAACCTTCTTCGCTTTCGCTTCGATTTTGTCGAGCGCCTTGACGATTGCCGACATCCCCACCGCACCTGACCGCGAGCCATATGTGCCCATGCCGAATTGCACTTTGTCGGTATCGCCGTGCACAACCGAGATATTTTCAAACGGAATGCCCAGACGCTCCGAAACCAACTGGGCGAATGTCGTCTCGTGCCCCTGGCCGTGCGCGTGAGTGCCGGTCAGAACCTCCACGCTCCCAGTCGGATTCACGCGCACTTCTGCGCTCTCCCAAAGTCCAACCCCGCAGCCGAGCGAGCCGACCGCCTGTGAGGGCGCAATCCCGCAAGCCTCGATATAAGTTGAATATCCAAGACCCCGCAGCTTGCCGTTACGTGCCGCGTCGCGCTTGCGCTTGTTGAAGCCCTTCACATCGGCGGTCTCCAGCGCCTTTTTTAGCGAGGCATTATAGTCGCCAGCGTCGTAAGCCATGATTACCGGCGTCTGATGCGGGAATGTCTTGATGAAATTGCGCCTGCGCAGATCGGCCGGATCAATCTCCAGTTGCCGGGCCGCCACCTCAACAAGACGCTCAACCACGAAAGTCGCCTCGGGGCGACCAGCACCGCGATATGCATCTACAGGCACGGTGTTCGTGTAGACTGCGTCGACTTCGCAATAGATCTGAGGAATATCGTACTGCCCTGACAGCAGCGTCGCGTACAGGTAAGTCGGCACCGACGAGGAGAACGTCGACATGTAGGCGCCGAGGTTCGCGATCGTCTTGACGCGCATCGCGAGGAACTTGCCATTGGCATCAAGTGCCAGCTCGGCATGAGTGACATGGTCGCGCCCATGCGCATCGGTAATGAATGACTCCGATCGATCGGCAGTCCATTTGACCGGCCGGCCAACTTTTCGTGCCGCCCACAGGCAAACGACCTCCTCGGGATAAATGAAAATCTTCGAGCCGAACCCGCCGCCGACATCTGGCGCGATGACGCGCAGTTTATGTTCCGGCGCCATGCCAACAAAGGCTGAAATCACCAAGCGAGACACGTGCGGATTTTGCGTGGTGTTCCACAGGGTGAGCTGATCGGTGCCCGCATCGTATTCCGCAAGCGCCACGCGCGGTTCCACAGCATTCGCTATCAGGCGATTGTTGACGATATGGAGCCTGGTAACGTGTTTGGCGGCCGCAAAGGCTGCATCCACCGCCTTGGCATCGCCAAGCGACCATTCGTAAATCGTATTCTTTGGCGCAACGTCGTGAATTTGCGGCCCCGATTTGGCTTCGGCCGGATCAACAACAGCGGGAAGTAGCTCATAGTCGACTTTAACTTTCTCGGCTGCGTCACGTCCCTGCGCCTGGGTCGCCGCAATGACCACGGCGACGGCGTCGCCGACGTGACAGATCTTTTCGGCAGCGAGCGCCGGATGTGGCGCCATTTTCATCGGTGATCCATCCTTCGAGTGTATCATCCAGCCGCAGATCAGATTGCCTATCTTGTCATTCGCAAAGTCTTTGCCGGTCAGCACATCGACAACGCCTGGCATTTTCCTAGCTTCAGAAACGTCGATGCCGCCAATTTTGGCATGGGCATGGGGTGAGCGTACGAACATCGCGCGGGTTTCGCCCGGCCGGATCACGTCATCCGTGTATTGCCCCTTGCCGGTGATGAAGCGGAGATCTTCTTTTCGGCGCACCGCCGCGCCGATACCCGTCGCGCTCATGGCGGTCTCTCCCACTATTCCTGACGTTATTCAGCGGCTTGCCGTGCGCCACCTTTGGCCATTGCTTTCGCTCCCGCTGCAATGGCTTTGACGATGTTGTGGTAGCCGGTACACCGGCAAATATTCCCGTCGAGTTGCTCACGGATTGTGTGTTCGTCGAGATCGTTGCCGCGCCGCCGCACGATATCGAGGGCCGCCATGATCATACCTGGCGTACAAAAACCGCACTGTAGTGCGTGATGCTCACGGAACGCCTCCTGCATCGGATGCAGCGGCCCGTTCGCCTCAGCCAATCCTTCGATCGTGGTAACCTTCGCGCCTTCGCATTGCAAAGCGAGAGTGGTGCAGGATTTAGCAGCAATACCGTCGATATGAACGACGCAAGCACCACATTGGGAGGTATCACACCCGACATGGGTGCCGGTCAGGCGCAAATTTTCGCGCAGGAATTGCACCAGCAAGGTGCGCGCTTCTACATCCCCGGCGACGGCTTTTCCGTTCACCGTCATGGATACGGCAGGCATGACCTTCCTCCCAATTTGGGGGCCCAAACGCCCTCTTTTCGCCCCCGCGCTCGGGACGGCGGTAGTTCAGGCACGAAATCGAGCCGATTTCGACCTTTTTAGTCTGAACCCCGATCAGGGCTTGGGTCAAGGGATTCGAGGATGGCAGCTTCAACCTCTAGTGAAACTTCATCAGGTGGCTGCAACGGTTGCGGCAAATTTCTGGAAAAAATCATCGGCCACCTTTTTAGCCGCACCATTGATGAGACGTTGACCGAGTTGCGCGAGCTTGCCGCCGATCTGTGCTTCGACGTTGTAGGTGAGCAGCGTGCCGCCATCTTTTTCGGTCAGCGCCACTGTCGCCCCGCCTTTTGCGAACCCCGCGACGCCACCGTCGCCTTCACCTGAAATCTTGTAGCCGTTAGGCGGGCTAAGGTCCGTCAGATGAACCTTACCTTTAAAGCGCGCTTTCACCGGCCCAATTTTGGTGGTCGCTACCGCTTGGAATTCTGTGTCTGAAGTCTTGTTGAGCTCTTCACAACCCGGAATACAGGCTTTCAGAACCTCGGGGTCGTTGAGCTTTGCCCACACCACTTCGCGGCTGGCCGGCAGCTGGATTTCGCCTGTCATGGTCATTGCCATCACGCGTCTCCTTTACAATCGATCAATCCCGCGGCGGGTCCCGGCTTAAGCCCTCACGAGGGCCATGAAAAGACCTTTGCAGGGAGCGCGCGGCGCATTAAGGGTGTCAGCGAGGCTATAGCCGAACAATCAGAATCTTAGGGGAGAACTTTAATGCCAACGATCAACGCCGACGACGGCTGCCCGATCCATGTCGAGGTCGAAGGTCGCGAGGGTGCGCCGGTATTGATGCTGTCGAACTCTCTCGGAACGACACTGCGGATGTGGGACGACCAGGCTCCGGAATTCGCCAAGCACTTCCGGCTGGTTCGCTACGACCGCCGCGGGCACGGTCAATCAGGGGTACCGAAAGGGCCCTACTCCATGGAGCGGTTCGGCCGCGACGTCCTGTCGGTGCTTGATGCGCTCAAGATCAAGAAGACCAACTGGTGCGGCTTGTCGATGGGCGGCATGGTCGGACAGTGGCTGGGAGCAAATGCTCCCGACCGGATCGAAAAGCTGGTGCTCTCCAATACGAACTTTCATTACGCGGACAAGACGCCTTGGAATGACCGGATAAAGTTCGTGAATGAGAAGGGTCTCAGTGAGCTCGTCGAACCAAACATGGAGCGGTGGTTCACAAAGGATTTCCGAAGCCGGGCGCCGAAGGCGATCGCCCGCATGAAAGAAATCTTTCTTACGACTGATCCGGCGGGCTACATCGCATGTTGCGAAGCCATTCGCGACATGAATTTCACAGCATCGAACCCCAGTATCAACCTCCCGACTTTGGTCATCGTTGGAAAGCATGATCCCGCCACCCCGCCCTCAGCGGGCGAAGCGATCCAAAGTCAGATCAAGAGCGCCGAGCTCGTGAGTCTCGACGCGGCTCACATCGCGAATATCGAGCAGCCGAAAGCCTATGCTGAAGCGGTGCTCAATTTCCTGCGCTGAGGCAATTTCATGGATGACAAGGGACGCTACGAACGCGGAATGGCCAAGCGCCGCAAGGTGCTTGGCAATGCGTGGGTCGAGCGCGCAAATGCCAAGAAGACGTCATTCAATGAGGAATTTCAGGATTTCATTACTCGCACCGCTTGGGGCGAAATCTGGACGCGGCCGCACTATGACGAGCGAACGCGTCGCATCCTGGTGATCGGCACGATGCTCGCGCTCGACAAGTGGGAGGAGTTCCGGATGCATGTGCGCGCGGCAATCACGGAGGGCGGGTTCACCCCCGATGACGTCAAGGAAATCATTCTGCAGCAGGCAATCTATTGCGGGGTCCCGGCCGCCAACCACGCGTTCAAGGAGGCCGCCGACGTGATCGCCGAAGTCGCAAAGACCAAATAGCCCAAGACCATGCCGCCACTCTCGTCATTTCGCACCGAAAAGGCTTCAATGAAGGCCGTGGCCCACTTAACGGGGACTATCCATGGCCAAGGCCAAAGTGCGCACCGGCATGCCGAACGTCCACCTCAACAAAGCCGAGTTCAAGCGGCGATTTCTGGAGAGGTTTTACGACCCGGATTTTGAGCCACTCCATGGCGAAATCGAAAAGATCGCCGAGACGGCGTGGGCCACCTATGATGAATATCATAAGTCCCCACGTGTAACGAAAGCTGGTCCCGGGTTTGCCGATCCAGACTATAAGATCTCGCTCGAATGGCTCGCCGCCCGGGACACTATTCGGACAGCGGAGCGTCGGCAGAAAAACCGCAAGTCGCCCTCCCGTGTTTTGATTGTCAACGGCTCATCGCGCAGCGACCAGACCTGCCCCGGTGAAATGTCGAAAACTTATCGACTGGTCACGATCGCGAAAGCGATCGTCGAGAAGGCGCGCGATTTCGAGGTCGAAGTCCTAGACTTATCGCGCCTGACATCGGAATACGGCCGCATCATTTATCCCTGCAAGGCTTGCATCTCGACCGCACAGCCGCTCTGTCACTGGCCGTGCTCATGTTATCCAAATCACGCGCTCGGACAGGCCGGAGACTGGATGGCCGAGATTTATCCGAAATGGGTCGCAGCGCATGGCGTGATGATCGTCTGCCCGGTGAACTGGTACCAGGCGCCTTCTTCACTAAAGCTGATGATCGATCGGCTGGTCTGCGCGGATGGGGGCAACCCCGACCCGACCTCAACCCATGGCAAGAATGCAGCAAAGGCAAAGGAACTTGAGCTCAAAGGCTGGCCCTATCCACGTCATCTCGCTGGCCGGGTGTTCTCGGTTGTCGTACACGGCGATGCCGCCGGTGCCGAAAATCTGCGACGCATTCTCGCCGACTGGATGACAGACATCGGGATGATCCCGTCAGGCCATTTGGCACTGATCGATCGTTATGTTGGCTATCTCGCGCCATATGCGACGAGCCACGACGATCTTGATCGCGACACGGACTTTCAAGATGACGTGCGCAATGCAGCCAAAGCGCTGGTGCAGGCCGTCAAAGATCGGCGCAGCGGGAAACTGGAGCCCCCGGATCGCGGACTACACGAAGCCCGCCCAAAATAGCGAACGGTCGAAAACTTACCGGCACCGCTGACTGCCTTGGGTCAGGCGTGATAGCGCGGAGCGGCCTTGGTTGCTTCTTTGTCGACGGCGATATTTGCCTTGATCTCGGCTTTCTCTTTGCGCTCACGAGCACGTTCAAAAATGCACAACCCGATCGCAAATGCGGCAATCAGAAGCTGCATCGTGTATTCGCGCATGAGATCAGATGTATGCGTCCAGAATGCCGGCCCGACCGAAGCGACGCTGATTGCCACTGCCAAAATGAGACCGGCTTCAAGGATTTGGGAATTTGGCTGTCCACGCATCATGCAACGGAATCGGTCGACAATGTGAATAACACAGATGCAGGCGACCGCGATCTTGAGCGCTCCGAAAAACGCGGCGAGCTTAATCAACCCAATCGGCCCTAAACTGAAAAGGCGGCCAATTGCGAAAACAAATCGCCAGACATCTTCGAGGCCGTATGAAGGCGACGTCAGGATGCGCAGCCCGTCATAGCCCCAGACCAAAGCAAAATAGAGCGCAATTGCGACAATGGCGGCTACCGCGGCATTGAAAATTGTTCGCACGGGTCTCTCCTCATATGAGACGTCATGCGTAATCCCCTCAATTGCGAAGTTCAAAAGAAACCGAACCTTTACCTTTCCCGTTAGCCACTTAACCTTTCCGACTAACGAAGCGGCTTTGAAAGTTCCAATTCGAATTGCGCAGAAAACGGGTGGGTCCTGCCAACGCGCATCACTACATCGCGTCTTCAAGACAAAAGCAGGCGTCACTCACCCGAAAGTAGACTCATGACCACCGTGCGAATGAACAATGTCGTTTTTCATCCCAGCCTCGTGTTGCTGGCGACCTCGCTGAGCGTCCTGTTGGCGCAAATAGATACATCGGTCGTGAACCTCGCCCTCAAGAGCATCGCCGCCGATCTGCAAACCGGCGTCAGTCAGATGCAATGGGTCGTCGACGCATACAATTTGGCTTATGCCAGTTTGCTCCTCACCGGTGGAACGCTCGGCGATCTTTTCGGACGTCGTCGCATTTTTTTGTTCGGTATCGCACTGTTTACCGGCGGGACTTTGATCTGTGCGCTTGCGCCAAATGCCGCCGCCTTGATCACTGGACGCATCATCAGTGGCGTCGGCGCGGCATTTGCGCTGCCGATGTCACTGGTCTTGTTAAGCCTGGCCTACCCGGACCGTGAGGAACGCGCACACGCCTTGGGCGTGTGGGCCAGCTGCAACGGCCTTGCTTTCATCATCGGCCCAACAATGGGTGGCTGGCTCGTCGATAGCATCGGTTGGCGCAGTATATTCTACATGACCTTGCCAGCATGTGCAGCCGCGCTGCTACTTACGTTCCGCGCAGTCAACGAAAGTGCCGAACCTGAGGGCCGAAGGCTCGATCTGCCTGGTCAGGTTCTCGCCATCATCGGGTTGGGCGGATTTGCCATCGCCGCAATCGAGGGATCGCATTGGGGCTGGAGTGCGCCGTTGATCCTTACGATTCTCGGGTCGGCGCTCGCTTTGCTTGCTTTCATCTGGGTCGAAGCGAGGACGCCCGGCCCTCTGTTGCCACTTTCGCTCCTTGGTCAGCGGGTTTTTTCCGCTGCGCTAGCGGTCGCCGGCCTGATGACATTCGGCATGTATGCGCTGCTTTTCATCATGCCGCTCTATTTCCAGACGGTGCGCGGGAGCAGCCCGTTCGTCGCCGGACTCGAACTACTCCCAATGTCGGTCAGTTTCGCCGTGGTATCGCAGTTCGTCGGATATTTCACCAATCGGCTGGGTCCGCGCACAATCATGACTGCGGGAATGGCCTGCATGGGCTTTGGCGCACTTGCATTGGCGGGTATTTCCATGGATGCAACGCTCGTTACGATCGAGGCGGCCCTCATTGTGGTCGGCATCGGCCTCGGCCTAAATACGGCGCCGGTGAACGGCGTCGCCGTCGCGGCTGTCCCGTCGGCGCGATCAGGTACAGCGTCCGGGGTACTCAATACGGCACGTATGGTCGGAGCGACCCTCGGCGTCGCAATCCTCGGCTCGCTTTTTGCCGCCTATGCCGGTCAACAAGCCTCCGCAGGCGCTAACTTCCTGCCCGGTCTGCGCGCCGCCATGTGCGCCGCTGGGGCGGCAGAATTGATCGGCGCCGTAGTAGCATTCACATTCATTCGCAAGGATTCACTTTACGCCAAAGAATAACATCAACCCCCGCGACCATCTCGAAACGACTGCGGCGTCATGCCGGTCTGTTTGCGGAAAAAACGTGTGAAGTGCGAAGGGTCTGAGAAGGCGAGATCGTAAGCGATTTCGTGGATCGCCTGGTTGGTAAACACGAGTTGCCGCTTGGCTTCGGTCAGAACACGTTGGCGGATCAGGTGACCGGCCGTGACACCAGTCGCGCATTTAACGTGATCGTTAAGCCTGTCGGACGTCATGGCCAGCTTTCCGGCATAGAAGCTTATGAGGCGCTCTTTTCGGAAGTGCTCATCGACGAGCCGCCGGAGTTCGTCCACCCGGGCGTCCGAGCGAGACAGGGTCACTGTACCGCTGCGCGCGCGGCTTACCGCCAGCCGTACCACTTCGATAGCAATCAGAGCGAGCAGCCCGCGCATTGCCAGGCGATAACCCTCTCGTGCCACCGCACTCTCTTCGTACAAATCGGCGCACAGTGCAGATAGGCGTTTCGCCTCAACCGCATTGGCGAGCGGCAGCAACGGCTCGGTGGCCACCGCTTTCAACCGCGCCAGCGCCTCACCCGACTGATCGCCGAGCGCGTTAGCGACGTCCTCAGTGAAGCTCACAACCCAGCCGTCCGTCACTTGAGGTGTAAAGCGAAAGCCGTGCGCTGTTGTCGCCGGCACAAGGATCAAAGTTGGTGCTGAGAACCGCGCTGTTGCCGTCTCAAAGCTTAGTTCGCCGCCGCCTCGCTCGATGAGCAAGACCTGAAACAGATTGCGGTGACGGTGTGCACGAATGGTCCAATCGTGAATCGACGAGCGCGAGGCGATCGTTTCGATGTGGATGAAATCAAAAGCAGAATCGTCCGGTGGATCGCCGTACAAGTGGAACAACGGCAGAGCCGAGACTGTGGCCATGCCTTCAATCATATTCGAGGAGACTTACAACGCCAACAGCCATCGGGAAAAAGAAAAACCCCGCCTCGCGGCGGGGTTTCATTATTTCTATTTCTATCGGTCTCTGCAGTGTTAGCGATTCTGCTGGCCACCCTGCTGATGACCACCCTGCTGCTGCTGGCCGGGCTTCTGCTGTCCGCCGCCCTGCTGTCCGCCGCCCTGTTGGCCGCCTTGCTGTTGTTGGCCGGGCTTCTGGTTCGGATTTTGATTCTGATTCATTTTTACTCTCCAACGTGGTTGAAAGCGCTCTCGATCACGCGCGCTCCGTAACTGGTAATAATGCGTGAGCGTCCGTTTTTGTTCCTATCAACCGCCCGTCCAGCTTCTCGAAATCGCCTCTGGAACCTGACGCGGCTGGAAGTGTTCCCTTTCAAACAAGAGGAGAACCGACGATGGGACGATATCTGCTGCTATGGCTGCTCGGGATTCCAATCCCTATTCTGGTCCTGATCTGGCTTTTTGGTGGCCTGCACTAGCCGCTCCGCTAGCTTGCGAGACAGGCGCGACTTGGCGAACCTGTCTCTGCAATGCTGGCATCATTGAAAATCCACCGCCATTCTCCCCGACAAAATCCGCTTGATAACACCCCCTGCGCCGCGTTGCCGCTCCCGCTATGCCCTGTTAAGCCTCTAATATTCGGGGTGATCGGTCAGTGACCGGATGGAAGGCGTGGGGACGGAATGGAAGTCTTCCTACAACAACTCATCAACGGGATTACGCTCGGCTCGATCTATGGCCTGATCGCCATCGGATATACGATGGTCTTCGGCATTATCGGCATGGTGAACTTCGCCCACGGCGATGTGTTCATGGTCTCGAGCTTCATTGCCTTGGTCGCTTTCCTCCTGCTCGTCAGTTTTCTGGGAAGCTCATCGATTGCTTTCGTCCTTTTCATCGTGCTCATCGTGGCAATGGTGTTTACCTCGCTGGTCAACTGGACGATTGAACGGCTTGCGTACAGACCGTTGCGCGGTTCGTTTCGCCTGGCCCCACTGATCTCAGCAATCGGGATGTCGATCTTCCTGTCCAATTTCGTGCAGGTGACGCAAGGCCCACGCAACAAATCAATTCCACCAATGGTCCAGGGCGAGTTCGTGCTCTTTATGAAGAACGACTATCCGGTCACGCTTTCTATCAAACAGCTTATCATCTGGATCGTTACCGCAGTCCTGCTCGCCTGTTTCTGGTATCTCGTCACAAAGACCCGACTTGGCCGCGCTCAGCGCGCCTGCGAGCAGGATCAAAAGATGGCGGCCCTGGTTGGCGTCGACGTCGACCGAACTATTTCAATGACATTTGTGATTGCGGCCGCACTCGCCGCTGTCGCCGGCACGATGTACCTGATGTACTACGGCGTCGTAAGCTTTGCCGATGGTTTCGTGCCAGGCGTGAAAGCATTTACCGCTGCCGTGCTTGGCGGCATTGGATCTTTGCCCGGCGCGGTCATTGGGGGGATATTGATCGGCCTTATCGAGACCATGTGGTCGGCGTATTTCACAATTGACTACAAGGATGTCGCCGCCTTTTCGGTCCTTGCGATCACCTTAATATTCCTGCCGCAAGGTCTGTTTGGTCGCCCGGATGTCGAGAAAGTCTGACATGGCTGACGGCGCGCCAGCCAAGCGCGTCGATACAACTCGCGCACTACGAGACGCGGGAGTCACCGCACTGCTCGCTTTCGGTCTGTTCCTGCCTCTCATCGGCTTCCAGACCGTCACCGATGTCCGTAATGACCTGATTCTCACTACGCGATGGCCGTTGCTATTTGCGGTCGTCGCCCTGGTCGGCTTCGGCCGGCTCGCTTACTCATTTGCTATCGAGCCTTGGTTGCAAAACCGTGCGCTGCAGCCGCCCGCCGAACCCGCGGCCTGGCGTGAGCAAATCCGCAAATGGATTATCCCATTTGCCGTCGGGTTCGTTATCGCCTATCCGGCGATCGTTATTGCCACCGCGGGCTTCGGCCGCGCTGTGAAATGGATCGACAATTTCGGAATTCAGGTCCTGATCTACGTGATGCTGGGATGGGGCCTGAATATCGTCGTTGGCCTCGCCGGGCTCCTCGACCTCGGTTATGTGGCGTTTTATGCCGTTGGCGCATACTCCTACGCTCTGCTTGCCAAAACATTCGGCTTTTCATTTTGGATCCTTCTGCCACTGGCCGGACTCCTCGCCTCGTTCTGGGGAATACTGCTCGGATTTCCGGTGTTGCGGCTGCGCGGCGATTATCTCGCGATCGTTACGCTCGCGTTCGGCGAAATCATCCGCATTGTGCTCATCAATTGGGTCGACTTGACCAATGGCTATGCCGGCATCACCAGCATTCCGCGCCCGACCTTCTTCGGCATCCCGTTCAATGCCAATGATGACGGCTTCGCAGCCGTGTTCGGATTGGAATATTCGCCGATCTACCGCACAATTTTTCTATACTACTTGATACTCGCACTCGCCTTCCTCACCGCATTCGTCACCATGCGCCTGCGACGACTGCCGGTTGGCCGCGCCTGGGAAGCGTTGCGCGAGGATGAAATCGCTTGCCGCTCGCTGGGCATCAACACGACCAACACCAAGTTAACCGCTTTCGCCATGGGCGCGATGTTTGCCGGATTTGCCGGATCGTTTTTTGCCGCGCGACAGGGCTTTATTTCCCCGGATTCGTTCACGTTTTTAGAATCCGCGACGATTCTTTCGATTGTTGTGCTTGGCGGCATGGGCAGTCAGATCGGCGTGGCAATCGCCGCCATTGCCATGATCGGCGGCACCGAAATCATGCGTGAACTTGATTTCCTGAAGTTGATTTTTGGATCCACATTCGATCCGACCCAATACCGGATGCTTCTGTTCGGATTTGCGATGGTGGTAATCATGATCTGGCGGCCCCGCGGCCTCATCACGACTCGTGAGCCATCGGTGGTCCTGAAAGAGCGCAAGACAATCGCCAGCGACCTCGTCAAGGAGGGCCACGGCTGATGTCAGATGCACACGATATGCTGCTGCAGGTCGAGCATCTCACCATGCGCTTCGGCGGGCTTTTCGCGGTGGAAGATCTGTCGTTTTCCGCGCGGCGGGGCGAGATCACCGCCCTGATAGGACCGAACGGCGCGGGAAAAACGACGGTATTCAATTGCATCACCGGTTTCTACAAGCCAAGCGAGGGCCGCATTGCACTTCGTCATGGCGACGCCGCTGCTTGGGACTGGCTCGAGATGCTCACCGATAGCGGAGAACGTTCTGTCGGGCGGGCGGCGGACGAGCTCTTTCTTCTCGAACGTATGCCAGACTATCTTGTTGCACAGCAGGCACGGGTTGCTCGCACGTTTCAGAACATTCGCCTCTTTCCGGGCATGACCGTGCTGGAAAATCTGTTGGTCGCCCAGCACAACAATTTGATGCTGGCATCCGGATATACCCTTCTCGGGATCCTCGGCTTTCGCTCCTTTGCAAGGGCTGAACGAGGGGCGATCGAACGCGCACGGGAATGGCTGGACAAAGTTGGACTCACGGCGCGCGCCGATGATGCCGCCGGCGATCTGCCTTATGGCGCGCAACGCCGCCTCGAAATCGCGCGTGCCATGTGCACCGATCCGGTGCTGCTCTGTCTCGACGAACCTGCAGCCGGCCTCAACCCGCGCGAAAGTGCCCAACTCAACGACCTCCTGCTTGCGATCCGCGAACGATACGGCATCTCGATTCTATTGATTGAGCATGACATGTCCGTGGTGATGGAAATTTCCGACCACGTCGTTGTGCTTGATTATGGAGTCAAGATCGCAGACGGCGCTCCGGCGGCAATCCGCGACAACCCGAAGGTGATCGCCGCATATCTCGGCGTCGCTGACAAGGACGTCGCCAAAGTCGAGGCGGAGGTTGGTCTATGACCACGCCCCTCCTTTCCGTGCGCGGCGTCAAGACGTTCTATGGCCGGGTCATGGCACTCAAAGGCGTGGATCTCGAGGTCAATGAGGGTGAAATTGTTACCCTGATAGGCGCGAATGGGGCTGGAAAATCCACGTTGATAATGACGGTGTGCGGCAATCCTCGCGCGCGCGAGGGTACGATCGACTTCGCCGGCCAAGATATCACCCGCCTGCCAACACACGAGATAGCGCGCCTCAAACTCGCACAATCGCCGGAAGGCCGACGCATTTTTTCCCGGATGACAGTTCTCGAGAATCTGCAGATGGGTGCCACAACCGCAGACCCCTTGCACTTCAAAAGCGACCTCGACCGGGTGCTGACGCTATTTCCGCGGTTGCAACAACGCATCGCGCAACGCGGCGGAACGTTGTCGGGCGGCGAACAGCAAATGCTGGCGATCGCCCGCGCCTTGATGGCGCAACCGCGTTTGCTTCTCCTCGACGAGCCGTCGCTGGGCCTGGCACCGCTGGTCGTGCGGCAGATCTTCGATGCCATCAAGACGCTCAATGCCGAGGATGGTCTGACTGTATTTCTCGTCGAGCAGAATGCCTACCATGCTCTCAAGCTCGCACACCGCGGCTACGTCATGGTGAATGGTTTCATCACGATGTCCGGCACGGGGCGCGAGCTGCTGGAGCGTCCGGAAATCAAGTCTGCCTACCTCGAGGGAGGCCGGCATTGACTGAAGTTGCCGCGAGCTTCTCGATACCCGAGTTTCTTTACGAAGAAGGCTCATTTGGCGTTTTCGTGCTGGTCACCCTCATTCTTGGCGGTGGAGCAGCAACACTGGCGGGTCGAGCCATTGCCGCAACCTGGCGGCCATGGTGGCAAGTTGTCGCGTATGGCTTTGTACTGGCCGGCGCGGTTCGTTTCATTCATTTCAGCCTTTATGGTGGCACTTTTCTGTCCGCCCACTACTATTTTGTCGACGCGGCTTTCTGCGTTTTCTTCGGGTTCCTTGGTTTCCGAGCCGCGCGCACGAGCCAAATGATCACCCAATATCGCTGGCTCAATGAACCTGACGGTCCGATGCGCTGGCGCCGTAAAGTGGCCTGACGTAATATTGCCGGGAGAACACTGCCGGCTTTAGTTCGAGGGGGAATACAAATGAAAATGATCACCACGTTCGGCTTCGCACTGAGCATCGCGGTCGCCGCCGCGGGAACTGCTGCAGCCCAAGTTAAATTCGGCGTCGGCGGGCCAATTACAGGGCCGAGCGCAGCGACCGGAGCTCAAATGAAAAATGGCGTCGATCAGGCCGCCACCGACATCAACGCGACTGGCGGAATTCTCGGCCAGAAAATCAGCGTTTCTTATGGCGACGATGCGTCCGATCCGAAACAAGGCGTTTCTGTTGCCAACAAGTTTGCTGCCGATGGGGTGAAGTTCGTCATCGGCCACTACAATTCAGGCGTCACTATTCCGTCATCGGAGGTCTATCAGGAAAACGGCATCCTGCAGATTACGCCGGCCTCGACGAATCCGACGGTGACCGAGCGCAAGATGTGGAACATCTTCCGCGTCTGCGGCCGTGACGACCAGCAAGGGCAAGTCGCCGGCGAATACATCGTGAAGCACTTCAAAGGCAAGAAAATTGCAATCGTGCACGACAAGACCACCTACGGCAAAGGTCTCGCCGACGAGACGAAGAAAACAATCAACAAAGGCGGCATGAAGGAAGTTCTGTACGAGGGTGTGAACACCGGTGAAAAGGATTTCTCGGCGTTGGTATCTAAAATCAAACAATCCGGCGCCGACCTGATCTATTGGGGCGGCCTCTATACCGAAGGCGGCCTGATCGTTCGCCAGATGCGCGATCAAGGCGTGAAGGCGCCGCTGATGGGCGGCGACGGCATCACGTCCGATGAATTTGCCTCCATCGGCGGGCCCGGTGTCGAAGGTACGCTGATGACCTACGGCCCCGACCCACGCAACAAGCCGGAAGCTAAGAAGGTGGTCGAGGAATTCCGCGCCAAGAAATTCGAGCCGGAGGCCTACACGCTTTACAGCTACGCCGGCGTGCAGATCATCAAGCAGGCCGCAGAGGCCGCAAAGTCGCTCGACCCCAAGAAGGTCGCCGAGAAAATGCACTCCGGCATGCAGTTCAAGTCGGTGCTTGGCGATATCTCCTACGACAAGAAGGGCGATATCACGAAGCTCGACTATGTGATGTACATCTGGAAGAAGGACCCAAGCGGAAAGATCACGTACGCTGAGTGCCCGGGCTCGGATTGCAGCAAGGTCAAGTAGTCGATCGCGCAGGACGACAAAAAGCCCGCCGATTCGGCGGGCTTTTTTCACCCAATTTTTCCAAGAACCGGAAAAGTTTCGAGAAGCCACACACTCGCCTGGTTGATGCTTCCGGTCAGGAAGGCGACTCCAGTCAACACGAGCAGACCACCCATCACTTGCTCCACGCGATGAAGATAGCTGCGGAAGCGGGACAGAAATGCCGCGAAGGGCTCTATCGCAAAGGCGGCAACAACAAACGGAATACCAAGGCCAAGCGAATAGACCGCTAGCAAGCTCGCGCCTCTGCTTACGGTCTGTTCGGACGCCGCAACGGCCAGAATCGCGGCCAGGATAGGTCCAATGCATGGCGTCCAGCCGAATGCGAATGCGAGTCCGATGACATAGGCGCCCCAGAGTCCGACCGGTTTGGCGACTTCGAGTCGCTTCTGCCGATGCAGCAAGGCGATTGGTGTCAGGCCGAGGAAATGCAGACCCATGATGATGATAACGATGCCGGCAATGGTTGCGAGTGGTCCCGAATAAGCGCGGATGAGCGCCCCGACGACACTGGCGCTCGCTCCGAGCGCCACAAACACCGTGGAGAAGCCCAGGACGAACAGAGCCGCTGCAGCCACCGTGTCGCGTCTGACCTGCGGCTCCGCTTCCTTGTCCGCAAGGCGTTCGAGCGAGGTGCCTGCCATAAACACGAGATAGGGCGGTACAAGCGGCAGCACACAGGGTGAAAGGAAACTGACGAGTCCCGCGATTAGAGCGGCCAGGAAAGTAACTTCGCTATGCATGGTGCCACTAGATGCGACGCAATGTGTCCGCTTGCAAGTCCTTATGATCGCTTCTCTGGAACGTGATTTGACGTGATAGAGTCGCCGCTTGGAGGCAGTATGGCGCGGAATTTGATTACCGACGTTCCGGGCGTCCAGGTGGGCCATGCCGGGGATGCCAAGCTCGGCTCCGGCGTCACGGCTGTCGTATTCGAAAGCGCCGTGACCGCGAGTGTGGACGTTCGTGGCGGCGGGCCAGGTACCCGTGAAACGGCCCTCCTCGACCCGGCGCAAACCGTGGAAGGCATCGACGCCATCGTGCTGTCCGGCGGATCGGCTTTCGGGCTCGACGCCGCGTCGGGCGTACAGGCATGGCTGCGCGAACAGGGCCGCGGTTTTCAGGTTCGCGACGCACGTGTCCCCATCGTGCCGGGCGCAATCTTGTTCGATTTGTTGTCGGGCGGCGACAAGAATTGGGGACGCTATCCCCCCTATCGCGAGCTCGGCTACGAAGCTGCAAAAAACGCCGACGCTGGTTTCTCGCTTGGAAGCGTTGGCGCGGGCCTTGGCGCCACAACCGCCAACCTCAAGGGTGGTATCGGTTCGGCAAGCGCAAAGACGCGCGGCGGGATTACAGTCGGCGCGCTTGCCGCGGCCAATGCCGCAGGGAGTATGACAATTGGCGACACCCCGCATTTCTGGGCCGCACCGTTCGAGCAGGACGCGGAGTTCGGCGGGCGCGGCTGGCCGGCTTCGCTGCCCGCCGACGCCTTGACGTTTCGCAGCAAGGGGTATCTGGGCGAAAACACGACACTTGCGGTCATCGCCACCGACGCCAAGCTTACGAAGGCACAAGCCAAGCGCGTGGCCGTAATGGCGCAAAGCGGTTTATCGCGTGCAGTCCATCCCGTACACACGCCGCTCGACGGTGATGTCGTATTCGCAGCAGGCATGGGTACAAGGCCCCTGCCCGATCCTGTGTTCGCATTGAGTGAGCTCGGCACGCTCGCCGCCTATGTGCTCGCTCGTGCCATCGCACGTGGAGTCTACGAAGCGACAGCATTGTCGTACCCAGGCGCGGTTCCAAGTTGGCGCGATCGGTTCGGTTGAAAGACAGAACCCAAAGGGCGGGCTGCGCGTTGTCTCGGTATGTCGACCGCCATCGCTGATATCCATTACGATCAACAAAGCGAGCGGCTTACGGTTACATTCGTAACCGGCCGAATCTACGAATACGTCGACGTTCCTCCCGAAGTGGCGGCTTCGTTTCAGTCCGCCTTCTCAAAAGACTTGTTCTTCAACGGCTATATTCGTGATCGATACGATTTCCGGGAAATTGTGCCCGCTCACTAGTTAAATCGTTCGGCCCGGTAGGGTGCCGGATCGCAAAACGGCGGCTCGCCGGCCATCAGTTGCGCGACCATGCGTCCGGTGGCAGGACCCAGTGTGAGGCCCCAGTGGGCATGTCCGATGGCCAGCCACAGACCAGCATGCCCCGGGGCGCGACCGATCACGGGACGCGAATCCGGAAAGCAGGGCCGGCTGCCAAGCCACGTTCTCGCCTCGGCTTGCTCTCCCAATGGGAATAATTCGCGTGCCCGCGGCACAATACGGAGGAACTGTGCCGGTGACGGCGCTGCGTCCCGCGCTGCAAACTCGGCACCGGTCGTAATGCGAATTCCCTGTTCCATCGGCGTGATCAGATAGCCCACGTCGGCATCGAGTACCGGCCGCGACAAGCTCGCATTCCCCTGCGGACGGAAATGCCGGTGATAGCCGCGCTTGACTGCAAGCGGCAGGCGCATACCGAGCGCATCGAGCAGGTCCGGTGCCCAAGGCCCCAGTGCCACCACGCACTCCTGGGCGTCAATTGCGCCCTCCGCGGTATCCACGCGCCAGCGGGTGCCCGTCCGATGGAGTGATCGCGCATCGCCCGATACCAGCACGCCCCCGAACGCGGCCAAACGCGCGGCATAGGCCCGCGTAACCCCGAGCGGATTGCTGACGCTCGCCGCCTCCGGCCAAAACACCGCCTTCGCGAATACCGGATTGAGCGTGGGCTCGAGCGCCTGTGCCCCAGAGGTGTCGAGCGCGTTTAGTGGCAAGCCAAATTTCGCGGCGAGGTCGAATTCAGGTGCCAGCGCTGCAAAGCTCTTTTCACCGCGGTAAACTTTGAGCCAGCCGGTCTTGCGCAGGTAGTGCATTGCACCGCTTTCGATCATCAGTGCTTCATGCTCGGCAACTGCGTGCGAAAATAATGGGCGAATGAGGCGCGCAGTTTCTATGAGGCGATCCGGCCGTGAGGCCGCACGGAATGCCAACAGCCACGGCAGAACGTGCGGTAAAAAAGAAAAATGATAGTTGGCCTCGCTGGCGCGCTTGAAGGCGATACGCAACAGCACCCCAAAATGCGAGGGAAATGCGGGCGGAAATATCGTGTTGCCTTCGATAATACCGGCATTGCCATAGGAGGTCTGTTCGCCGATCTCCGCGCGGTCGACCAAGGCAACGCTGAGCCCGCGCTTCGCGAGATGTAGCGCCACCGATGTGCCGACAATACCAGCACCGAGAACCATTGCATCAGTACGTGCCACGCCCGACCTCCCGCAAACTTGTTCTTATATATGGATTGCAGCCACGAGGAGCGCTATCAAACATCGATCCTCATCGCGGCCGGAGTTTCCCCCACATGAAGTTGATCAGCGCCTTCGCGGCCGCGCTCGCCCTCTGCGGCCGCCATGGGACGCTTATAGCAGCCGCTTCAATCTTTATCGGCCTGGCGGTACCAGCGCTCGCTGCGGCGCTCAAACCGCATCTCGGCGAGGCAATCGTCGCGATGCTTACACTTGCCTTTCTACGCGTCGATCCGGACGAGCTCCGTCGTCATTGGACGCAACCCGGCCTGATCGCCACCGCGACAGTTTGGACGATGCTCATCGTTCCCGCCGTGCTCGGCACGGTATTTATGGCGCTTGATTTCGAACAGAAGATGCCTGGATTGTACCTAATGCTGGTGCTGCAAATGTCGGCACCCGGCCTGATGTCGTCTCCGGCCCTCGCAGCATTGCTTGGCCTCGATGTCGCACTCACGCTCGCCACACTTATCGTGGCCACAGCGGTAACTCCATTCACGGCAAGCCTGTTCACTCACGTTTTTCTAGGGACCGCTCTCGCCTCTCCGGTCATTTTCGGTTTCAAATTGTTTTTGATCATCGCGGGCTGCGCGCTCGCCGCCGCCATTATTCGGTTCATCTTCGGGCAGAGCTTTGTCGAGGCACAGAAGGAGGCCATCGACGGCTTGAGCGTCATCGCGATGTCGACCTTCGCCACTGCCGCCATGGAAGGTGTTTTCGACCATTTCCGCGCCGATCCTCTACTCGTGATCAAACTAACAGCACTCGCATTTTTGCTAGCGCTCGCCTTGATAGCGATCACCGCGATCGTGTTCAAACGGGCCGGCCGAGCGCGAGCCTTTGCAATTGGTCTGATTGCCGGAAATCGCAATGTGGGCCTGATGCTGGCTGCGACCGGCTTCGCTGTTCCCGATATCGCGTGGCTATATTTCGCTTTGGCGCAATTTCCCATCTATCTATTGCCGCACTTGCTGAAGCCGCTAGCGAAGCGCCTGTCGACCGATCGTTAACAAAGGCGGTGCATTGGCCCGGCTGCGACGTTGCTCGTTTACCCGCCTCGTGTTACCCGAACGGCGTCTGGAGGCCCCTATGCCCCGTCCGTTAGTCATTGCGCCGTCGATCCTTTCCGCCGATTTCGCCAAGTTGGGGGATGAGATCCGCGCAATCGAGGTCGCCGGTGCCGACTGGATTCATGTCGACGTCATGGACGGGCACTTCGTACCCAATATATCGATCGGTCCGGCGGTCGTTCAGGCGATCCGGCCGATCACCAGGAAGGCGCTCGATGTCCACTTAATGATCGCCCCGTGCGATCCATACCTTGAGGCTTTCGCGAAAGCCGGATCGGACATCATTACAGTGCACGTCGAAGCCGGCCCTCACATTCATCGCTCGCTGCAAGCGATCCGCAGCCTTGGCAAGAAGGCCGGCGTCACCATGAACCCTGCCACGCCTGTGTCGAGTATCGAGCATGTGATCGATCTGGTCGATCTCATTCTCATAATGTCGGTCAACCCGGGTTTCGGGGGGCAAGCTTTCATTCCCGCCGCCATCGACAAGCTGCGCGAGGTACGCACACTCGTCGGCGCGCGCCCGATTGACATAGAGATCGACGGCGGGATTACTCCAGAAAACACCGCGCGCGTTGTACAGGCCGGTGCGAATGTGCTGGTCGCCGGGTCCGCTGTCTTCAAGGGCGGGAACTACAAGGGCAATATCGCTGCGATCCGCAACGCGGCGGCGTTGGCCCGCGGGGAAGCAGCGTGACCATCGCGCGTTACTCCCGCCCGGAAATGACCGCGATCTGGTCGCCGGAAACGAAATTCCGCATTTGGTTCGAGATCGAAGCTCACGCCGCAGACGCCATGGCGGAGCTCGGCACTATTCCGAAAGATGCCGCAAAGAGAATCTGGGACAAAGGCAAAGCTGCGAAGTTTGACGTCGCCCGCATTGATGCGATCGAAGCGGAGGTCAAGCATGACGTCATCGCTTTCCTGACTCATCTATCGGAGATCGTCGGACCAGAAGCGCGTTTCGTCCACGCGGGCATGACCTCGTCCGATGTGCTCGATACTTGCTTCAACGTGCAACTCGTGCGAGCAGCCGACATCCTGATCACCGATGTCGATACACTTCTCGCAGCGCTAAAACGGCGCGCGATTGAACATAAATTGACGCCAACCGTGGGGCGATCGCACGGCATTCACGCGGAGCCGACCACCTTCGGACTCAAGCTGGCGTACGCCTATGCCGAGTTTTTGCGCGCGCGCGAGCGCCTTATTGCCGCACGGAAGGAGGTCGCGACCTGTGCCATCTCCGGGGCGGTCGGAACCTTTGCGCAGGTCGACCCGCGCGTCGAAGCGCATGTGGCCAAGGCCATGGGTCTCGCCGTAGAGCCCGTTTCGACCCAGATCATCCCGCGCGACCGCCACGCGATGTACTTCGCGACCCTGGGTGTTGTTGCATCTTCGATCGAGCGGCTTGCCACTGAAATCCGTCATCTGCAGCGCACCGAAGTTCTCGAGGCGGAAGAATTTTTCTCTGAGAAGCAGAAAGGCTCCTCGGCGATGCCACACAAGCGAAATCCGGTCCTCTCGGAAAATGTCACTGGGCTGGCGCGTATGGTCCGCGCCTACGCCCTGCCAGCGATGGAGAATGTCGCGCTGTGGCATGAACGCGACATTTCGCATTCCTCGGTCGAGCGCATGATCGGCCCCGATGCCACGGTCACGCTCGATTTCGCGCTGGCGCGCCTTGCTTCAATTATCGAGAAACTTGTTGTGTACCCTGCCGCGATGCAAAAGAACCTCGACAGGCTTGGCGGACTTATTCATTCGCAACGCATATTGATCGCGCTCACACAAAAAGGTGTCGCGCGCGAGGACGCCTATCGTCTCGTCCAGCGCAATGCCATGAAGGTCTGGGGCGGCGAGAGCGGCGACTTCCTGTCGCTGCTCAAGGCAGACAAAGACGTGCGAGCAAAACTTTCAGATAAAGAACTCGAGGCCAACTTCGATCTCGACCACCATTTCAAGCACGTCAACACCATCTTCAAGCGGGTGTTCGGAGCTGTCTGAACCGCCAGCGCAATGTCGCAATCCCCGAACATTCTGGTTTTCGATTCAGGGCTCGGTGGCCTTACGGTATTCCGCGCGACGAAGATCGCGCGCGCGGACGCACGCTTCGTTTACCTGGCGGACGACGCGGGGTTCCCCTACGGTGATCTGACCGAGGAAAAACTCGTGGCTCGCGTGATCGCGGTGCTGGGTGACGCCATCGGGAGGTACAAACCCGACCTGGTAGTCATAGCCTGCAATACAGCGTCCACGCTTGCGCTCGCTCAATTGCGGTCGCGCTTTACGGTACCTTTCGTGGGCACCGTGCCCGCTATCAAGCCGGCTTGCGCCCGATCAAAAAGCAAACGCGTCGCCGTGCTGGGCACACAGGCTACCGTTGGGCGCGAGTATACCCGCGCACTAATCCGTGAATTCGCCGGCGGTTGCGACGTCCACCTGGTCGGTTCACCCCGGCTTGCCTCTTATGCGGAGGCGGAGCTCGCCGGTGAAGCGGTCGACGATGCAGCTATCAAGGCTGAGACGGCGGGCTGCTTCATTGATATCGATGCCCGCCGCACCGACACAATCGTCCTAGCCTGCACGCACTATCCGTTGCTGCTCGAACGGTTCCGCGCCGTTGCACCGTGGAGCGTCGATTGGCTGGACCCAGCCCCGGCCATCGCCCGCCGAGTCGCCGGGCTGCTTCGCGAGCAGCCCTCGTGCTCGACGCCCAGCGCCCAAGCGATCGAATTCACGTCCGGCCGGACGCCGTCAGCGGCGCTTGCGCGCGCACTTGTCTCGTTCGGTTTCTAACCCAGGACATGCGGCCACACTTCAAGCGTGCCGCGCAAGATCATGTCGCAAGCAACGTAGAGAATGATCGCAAGGCCGACGTAAGCGATCCAGCGATGACGGTTGAGCAGCCGCGCGATGAAGCTGGCAGCCACGCCCATCAGGACAATCGAGAGCACAAGACCAAAGATCATGGCTGCCGGATGATCGCGAGCGGCGCCGGCCACCGCCAAAACGTTGTCGAGCGACATGGAAATATCCGCGATCACGATCTGCCAGGCCGCTTGTGCGAATGTTTTGTGTGGGACTTGGCTCTCCCCTGCGGATAGCGCGGCTTCGGTCTCCTTCCGGTCGGGGCCGCGCAGCTCACGCCACATCTTCCAACACACCCAAAGCAGCAGAATGCCGCCGGCAAGGAGTAAGCCCACGATCTCCAGCAACTCGACCGCAATTCCGGCAAAAACGATTCGCAAAACCGTGGCGACAATGATGCCAACGAGAATAGCGTGCGAGCGGCGCTCCGGAGGCAGACCCGCCGCAGCAAGGCCAATCACGACGGCATTGTCGCCAGCGAGCACCAGGTCGATCATGATCACCTGGAAAAGAGCGGCGATCGCGCCTTGCGAAAATATATCGAGGTCAATCATCCGCTCTGCTCCTTGGTGGCGCTAGCCGCGTATATTCGACGATGGCCTCAATCTCGCCGAGTATGGCGGCGGCGCAACCAACGAGGGTAAATGCACCGGCCAGATTCCAGGCAGACGGCGGAAGTCGCGCGCCTTCGTGCTTTTGCACGCAAGCCGCAAGCGCCACACAGGCCGCTGCCGCGAGCGCGCAAATGCTGAAGGCAGGCAACACGACCGGCCGCGGGAAAATAGCAACCAACGCAACCATTGCGACCGTTACGCTTGCGACGAAAATTAGGATCGCAAAGCGCGAGTTCTCACCGTACGGTGCTTTGGGGGGAGATCTTCGGGAGAAGACTGCTCGGCGCATTGGGCCCTACTGCGGATCGTATCAGTCCGACATCGCAGCCACATAGCCGATCGTTTCGCAAGGATCGGCCTGCGACCAAGCGGCTCAGCCGTAATTTGGTACCACCGGCCATAGGGTTTGACAGGCGCGACGATCACTCCTAAAACCCGCGCGCCCGGCGGGTTTCAGGTTCGCCGGGCGTTTCGCGACCCGCGGTAGGGCCTTGCGCTTACGAGGTTTTGCCTGTCGGTTCAGGCCCTGGACAGAGGAGGGCGCGATCCTCAGCAACAGCAATGACAATCGAGGACGCGAATGACCAAGCGCATGGAGTCCAAGTACAAGATCGACCGACGGATGGGCGAGAACATCTGGGGTCGACCGAAAAGCCCAGTGAACCGGCGTGAGTATGGCCCGGGCCAACATGGCCAGCGGCGCAAAAGCAAGCTCTCCGATTACGGCGTGCAGCTCAAGGCCAAGCAGAAGTTGCGTGGCTATTACGGGAACATCTCCGAGCGGCAGTTCCGGGGAATTTATCAAGAAGCTCGACGCCTTAAAGGCGACAGTGGCGCCCATATGATCGGCCTTTTGGAGCGTCGGTTGGATGCTCTCATCTTTCGCGCCAAGTTCGTTCCGACTGTATTTGCTGCACGCCAATTCATCAGCCACGGCCATATCCGTGTGAACGGCAAGCGCGTGACCATCCCCAGCTATCGCGTAAAGGTCGGCGATGTGGTCGACGTCAAGGAAAAGTCGAAGCAGTTGGCGCTGGTCCTTGAAGCCCAAGCTTTGGCCGAGCGCGATGTGCCTGACTATCTCGAGGTTGACGGCTCGAAATTGACCGCCAAACTCTCGCGCATTCCGGTGCTCACGGATGTCCCCTATGCGGTCCAGATGGAGCCGCATCTAGTGGTTGAGTATTACTCGCGGTGACCCCATTCTGCGGTGGCCGGCGCAATCGCGCCGGCCCCCGGCGGCGGCTAGCAACGTCCTCCACGCCCTGATTCGTTTTGGCCGTGCCAGACTTGGCGCGCCCGGATAGTTATCCCCCTGACTAGTGCACAGCTTATTTTGTGGCTAGGGTTCGACAATTCACTACATTTAGTGGGCAAAACGCGCTAATAACATCGCGCGGTCCTCGAATCAGAGGGCACGCCTAGGGAGACTCCGCAATGAAAGGGATCGATACCATTAAAGAGTGGGTCGGGGCGTTGACGGAATTAGCTCTAATGCTGCTGGCACTGGCGATCGTGCTGTCGTTGCTGGTCGGCGCCAACCTGCCGTTCTTCGGCGCCGTAACAGCGAACATCATGGGCTGGGTGAAGGACATGGGCGGGAACGGTCTCGTCGGTCTGATCACTCTCGGGATTGTCCTCTGGCTGTTCTCGAATAGGAAAATGGCCTGACGCCCGCGTGCGGCTAGCCTGATCAGCTTTGCTGGCGCAATCGGGGTGGGGGGCGGAGCTCCCCACCTTTAAGCCGTATGTGTCACCAAGGGGTTCTGCCATGCTCAAATTCATGGCCAATGCAAAAGTGGTCCTGTGGGAGTTCGTCGAGCTCGGCTTCGTCACCATTCTCGCGATCATGCTGATCTACCTGATCCTGGGGCAAGGCTCCGGGGTGTTCGTGACATCAGTTGCCGATAACGTCACGAAGTTCGCGAACGGTGTGCCAACGCAGAGCTTGATCGGACTGGCGCTGGTTCTGGGCGTCATTTATCTGATCATGAACCGCCTGAATCGCACGCGTTAGTCGAAAACGTCTCGCGGCAAACAACCGTCCCGCCCCGGGTAGCGGGACTTGCGGCTTTGGCGTAGAAGGCGCAAGCCTTCGAGAAGCCGTCACAATGCTGAACCGCCGCACGCTTCTTTCCTCAACTGCCGCAAGCATCGCGACAGGCGCCCTGCCCACCTTCGCGGCATCGCCTTTCGCATTAAATCATGGCCCGTTCAGCGTGACGGTCGTCAGCGACGGCCACCTTGTATTGCCGACGAGCTTTCTTGCACCCGATGCGCCGCAGGCTGACCGCGAAACGCTGCTTAAGTCGGCTGGACAAACCGGCGAGCAATATAATTCACCAACCAACGTGACATTGATCGCAATCGGGCAGGAGCTCATTCTTGTTGATATGGGTTCGGGCGACCGCTTCATGCCGACTGCGGGCAAACTGTGGGAGAATCTCAAATCCGCCGGCGTCGATAGGACGAAGATTACAAAAGTGATTTTCACTCATGGCCATCCTGATCACCTTTGGGGCACAGTCGACGAACTCGACGACCTGGTGACGCCGGATGCGACGTTTTTCGTGGCAAGCGCTGAATTTCTGGAATGGCGAAAATGCAACGCGTGGGCTGCCCGCCGAACGGGCGGGGTTCGTTACCGGCGCGCGACGCAACTACACGGCAATCAAGGGAAAGGTCAAAATGGTGAATGCCCGCGACGAGATTGTCGCCGGCATGCGCATCATCGATACGCCGGGCCAAACGCAAGGCCATGTCTCGCTCGAGCTCGCAGGCGGAGACGGTCTGATTGTGGGGGGCGACGTACTGACCCACCCGCTGATTTCATTCCAGCATCCCGAATGGAGGCCCATCGCGGATCATGTGCCGGATCAGGCGATTGCGACACGGCGCAAGCTGTTGGACCGCCTTGCTACCGATCATTCGAAATTTATCGGATTCCACCTACCCTATCCGGGCGTGGGAACGGTCGAGCGCAAGGACGGCGCATATCGATTCGTGCCTCTGACCTAGTACGGGGCCGGAATTATCAGCGCCAGCAAGGCCCCCGCGGCGGGCAGCAAGGCCACGGACAGACCGAGCCCCGCTTTTCCTCTCCTGTTCAGGAAAAATCCGGCGACCGGAGCCGCAAGGCAGGCGATCACGGCCACAATGAAGACAACAGCCGCAAGCGCGCCCGCGTGCATGCTTGCCGAACCAGAAACCGGAGACGCCGATCAGCAGCGCCGTAAGCGCGCCGTCAACGACTGTCGCAACAACCAGAAGAAATTTCACCACGCGCGCAACGCGGGATCAGGCGGTCTGGCGAACCGAAACGCCTTTATCTTTCAGAGCCTGCTGGAGCTCGCCGGCCTGAAACATCTCACGCACGATATCGCAGCCACCGACAAACTCGCCTTTTACGTAAAGCTGCGGAATCGTCGGCCAGTTCGAATAGCTCTTGATCCCATTTCGGATTTCGTCGGACTCAAGCACGTTGATGCCTTTGTAGGCGACGCCGAGATGATCGAGGATCTGAACCACCTGCCCCGAAAATCCGCACATCGGAAACTGCGGTGTGCCCTTCATGAACAGCACCACGTCGTTCGCCTTGACCTCATTGTCGATGAATTGCTCGATGCCCATGGAATCCCATCCTGTTGGGCGGCACAGGCCGCCCCGTTGCGGATATATGTATCCCAGAAGACACCGCCAACCCAAGGGGCATTGGTGGATTTATCGACTTTTTGGTGAGTAGAAAGTGCCTTCCACCTCGAAAAAGTCGTCCTGGTTGAGAGCGGAGATTTCGACAATTGTTCGCGGTGGATATGGTCGTCCTGACCAAAGCTCTTCCTGTACCTTGTTCACGAGAGGTCGCAATCGCGCCATATCGGTGACGAAGACGGTCAACCGGACGCAGTCCTCGAGTCCGGCGCCTTCGGAGTCTGCAATCACTTTCATGTTCACGAAAGCTTGGCGAACCCGAGCCTCATCGCCGTCAACCAACCTGTTATTCGCGGGATTGATGCCACGCATGCCGGCGACAAATACGAAGTCGCCAGCGCGCGCGCCTAGGCTCCAGGTGCCGGTTGGTGAGATTGCACCCTTGGGCGTGAGAACCCGAACGCCCTTCCCCAGACTCATCAAGGTGTGCCGGTCTGCAGGGCGAGCGCATGCAGCACGCCACCCATTTGGCCTCGGAGTGCCTCATAGACCAGTTGATGCTGTTGCACCCGCGACTTGCCTTTGAACGAGGCAGAAATAACAGTCGCGGCGTAGTGATCGCCGTCGCCGGCGAGGTCGCGGATCGTCACCTGCGCATCCGGAATATGCGCCTTGATCAACCGCTCGATTTCACCGGCTTGCATAGCCATCGCCGGACCTCGCAGATCACTACAGCTCACCAGCCATATAAGCCGCGAGCCAGGATTCGAAACGCTTGCGCAGAATCGTGACTAGGATGGGACGCTCGCCCGCGAGCGTCAATGCGTCGCCCCCCGTCTTCCCGATAGTCCACACGGGTACGCTGGCGGCCCGAGCGCGCGTCAGTACGGTTTCTGCCCTCGCTGCGGGCACTGTGACGAGATAGCGCGCCTGGTCTTCGCCGAACCAATGGGCATGGGCAGGGATGTCTGACGGCGCCGCTGATAATTCGGCTCCGATGCCGGAGGCCATTGCCATTTCCGCAATGGCCACCAAGAGACCGCCGTCGGAAACGTCATGGGCGGCCGTCGCGATGCCATCAAGGATCAGCGCGCGCACAAGATCGCCGTTCTCGCGCTCTTCCGTAAGATCGACCGGTGGAGGCGCCCCTTCTTCTCGCCCGCAGATCTCCCGTAGGTACATCGACTGGCCGAGCCAGCCGGTCGTCTCCCCGACCAGCAGAATGGCCTCGTCAGCGCTCTTGAAGGCAATGGTCGCAGATATCTTGAAATCCTCAACGAGGCCCACACCGCCGATTGAAGGTGTCGGCAAAATCGCGCGGCCGTTCGTTTCGTTGTAGAGCGAGACATTGCCGGACACGACCGGGAAGTCGAGCGCCTTGCAGGCTTCTGCTATGCCACGAATACAGCCGACAAACTGGCCCATGATCTCCGGTCGCTCGGGATTGCCAAAATTGAGATTATCGGTAATGGCGAGCGGCTTCGCGCCGACCGCGGTCAAGTTGCGCCAGCATTCGGCCACAGCCTGCTTGCCGCCCTCGAATGGATCGGCTTCACAGTATCGAGGCGTTACATCGGCGGTCAGTGCAAGGCCTTTCGGGCCATCCTCGACACGGACCACGGCGGCGTCGCCGCCCGGCCGTTGCACCGTGTTGCCAAGAATGACGTGATCGTATTGCTCCCAAACCCAGCGCTTCGAGCAAAGATCGGGCGCCGCCAGCAATTTTTCCAATGCCTCGATAGTCCCCACCGGCGCATGCACGCTCTCGGCGCGGACTTCCTCCAGCTTTGCAACATTGACGAAAGGCCGTTTGTATTCTGGCGCCTGATCGCCGAGCTCCTTGATGGGCAAGTCGGCCATCACATCGCCGCGGTGACGTACGACAAAGCGCTTGGTTGGAGTCGTCTCTCCCACCACCGCGAAATCGAGTCCCCACTTCTGAAAAATGGCTTCGGCTTCTTTTTCTTTTTCGGGCTTGAGCACCATGAGCATGCGCTCCTGGCTTTCGGACAGCATCATCTCGTAGGCGCTCATGCTCTCTTCGCGGCAAGGCACCTTGTCGAGATCGAGTGTAACGCCGAGATCGCCCTTTGCGCCCATTTCCACGGCCGAGCAGGTCAAACCGGCCGCTCCCATGTCCTGAATGGCGATGACGCAATCCTTCTGCATGATTTCGAGGCAGGCCTCCAGCAATAGCTTTTCTGAAAACGGATCGCCCACCTGTACGGTCGGACGTTTGCCCTCGGAGTCCTCGTCAAACTCTGCCGATGCCATCGACGCGCCGTGAATGCCATCGCGTCCGGTTTTGGATCCAAGATAGACAATCGGCATGCCCACGCCCGACGCAGCCGCGTAAAAGATCTGATCTTTGCGCGCGATCCCGACCGCCATCGCATTGACGAGGCAATTGCCATCATAACGCTGATGGAAGCGTACAGAGCCGCCAACCGTAGGCACGCCGAAGGAATTGCCGTATCCGCCAATTCCGGCAACTACGCCGGATACCAGATGCCGAGTTTTCGGATGTGACGGCGCGCCAAACGACAGCGCATTCAGGCACGCGATCGGCCGCGCGCCCATGGTGAACACGTCGCGCAAGATGCCACCGACGCCGGTTGCCGCACCCTGATACGGCTCGATGTAGCTCGGGTGATTGTGGCTCTCCATTTTGAACACGCAGGCGAGCCCGTCGCCGATGTCGATGACGCCGGCATTCTCGCCCGGCCCCTGAATCACCCAGGGGCCCTTGGTTGGGAGCGTTCGCAAGTGGACCTTGGAGGACTTGTACGAGCAGTGCTCGTTCCACATCGCCGAGAAAATGCCGAGCTCAGTGAGAGACGGCTCGCGTCCGATCAGCTTTAGAATGCGGTCGTATTCGTCGGGCTTGAGCCCGTGCTCGGCGACCAGTTCGGGCGTTATGCGAGGCTCGTTGCGAATCACAGTCTACGCCGCCCGATCGAGCGCCTCGACCAGGCCGGCAAACAACCCGCGCCCGTCGGTGGGGCCGATCGCCGCCTCTACGTGGTTTTCGGGATGCGGCATCATGCCGAGCACATTGCCTCGTTCGTTGACAATCCCGGCAATGGCATTGATCGCGCCGTTGTGATTCCAGTTTGGATCGATCATGCCGTCTGGGGAGGAATAGCGGAACAGCACACGACCATCGCCCTCAAGTTTCGCGATCGTCGCGCCGTCGGCAATGTAATTGCCTTCGCCATGGGCGACCGGTACGCGGACTACCTGACCGGCATTGTAGCCGCGGGTAAAAGGTGTGTCGGAGCGCTCCACGCGCAGATACACGTCGCGGCAGATGAACCGTAGATTTTCGTTGCGCATGAGCACGCCCGGCAGCAGGCTCGCTTCGCACAAGATCTGAAATCCGTTGCACACGCCAAGCACCAGCCCACCCTTCCCCGCATATGCGCGCACGGCCTCCATGATTGGACTGCGTGCGGCAATGGCGCCGCAGCGCAAATAGTCGCCGTAGGAAAACCCGCCGGGAATAACGACCAGATCGGTTCCGGTTGGAAGCTCCGTATCCGCGTGCCAAACCATAGCGGGCTCACGCCCTGATACGAGCCGCAGCGTGCGAGCCATATCGCGCTCGCGGTTGATCCCTGGAAAGACAAGAACGGCCGCTTTCATCCCAATACGTCCACGCGATAGTTCTCGATAACAGTATTGGCCAGGAGCTTGTCGGCAGCCTGTTTGAGCAGTGCCTCCGCCTCGGCGCGGTCGCCGCCCTCGATTTCGACGTCAAACACCTTGCCTTGACGGACACTGGACACGCCAGCAAGGCCCAGCGTGCGCAGCGCGCCCTCAATTGCCTTGCCCTGGGGGTCGAGGATGCCGGATTTCAAGGTGACGGTTACTCGGGCTTTCATAGCGGTTTTTCAAGCGATTCCGGTCTCGACGACCTGACCTAGCATCCACCACGGGCCGCCTCAACCGTGCGGATGAGCACTACACAGGTCATAAGTCGGGGGTGTTATTTCAAGGTGGGTAAGGCCCAGTAGCAACCTGGGCCATGCGCCCTCAATAGCCCGCCGCCGGTGCGCTCACCCGCACGAGCCCGCCAGCCCCTGCACCATTGCGTCCAGTCGACGGCGATCGACCTTGCCGTTCTCAGTGCGGGGCAGTTCGGCCACGTTGATGAAGCGAACCGGAACTTGCGTCTGAGGGAGCTTTTCCCGCAATGCTTTTGTAATGCCTCCTCTTCCAATGAGTCTGTAGGAACAACAAGCGCCCAGACTTCGTCTACGCCAAGTTCGCTCGGCACCGAAAACGCAAGTGCTTCACGCACACCGTCATGGTCGGTGAGCGTTTCCTCGATGAGGCGCGGGCTGACCTTGTCTCCGCCAAGATTCAAAATCTCTTTCTTGCGTCCAGTAATGACCAGCATTTTTTCCGGGGTGACATAACCGATGTCTCCAGTGTCGAAATATCCATCGCGGAACGGCGTTTCTGTCTCCGCCAACTCTTCGAAATACCCGTGAACACTGACCGGGGTCCGAACGAGCACCGATCCTTCGCGGCCGGGCTCGAAAATTGTCCCATTGTCATCGACGACCCGCACCGATACATCGGGCGCGATATATCCCGCGGCCCCCGCGACGCCGGTTAGCGCGTGGGCGGGCGCGGATGAGACGGTCGATGTCTCGGTCGTGCCGTAATAAAAATGAGATTCGAACACAGCCTTGCCCGCACCCGTTCGGACAACGATTTGGGGAGCGGCCTTCCGGCCGAGATGATGACCTGGAAGCCGGATCGGAAATCGGCATTGTCCTCGTAAAATCGTAAAAATCCGCTGAGGCCGCCCGGCGAGGCGATCAGCCCTGCACCTTGTACAGCTCGAACGTTTGCAGAGTTTCCATCGGCGAAGCGCCGGGAAAAAACATCGTACCGCCACGTGACAGCACATAAAGAATGTGCCGGAAGCCCCGCTTGAACCGAGCCTATAATCGCTGAAAAATCGCGAGCATTCAGGAAATGTTTTTCCGAACACGTGATTGTAGCGTGCAAGCCGCGCCAGCTGGTTGTTGTGCGTGAACGCAACGACTTTCGCTTCGCCCGTGGAGCCTGACGTCAACGCGATGCGGCAAATGTCGTCGCCGGCTGCCATTGTACACCCGACGTTCATCGACCGGCACGCCCTTGCCCGCCATCCAGGAAAGATCCACCGCGACGACTTTCGCGGCTCGTCCATTGGCGAATGCTTCAGGCGTATCGGTGAGAACGACATCCACGCGCAGACCAGGAGGAAACACGGGACCAATCGACACCGTAGCGGCGCCGATATGCATCAAACCCAACGCAAGAGTCGTGTGAAAGATGTCGTCTTTCACCTGAATGGCCACCACCGATTTCGGTGCAATGCCCAGGCGAATGGCGCGATGGCCGACGCTGTAAATGAATCGCGCAAGCCTTGATGATGCCGAATGCGGTTCCCGCGCGCACATTGCCGGCGCCGGAGGATCGTGTCGGGCCTGAAAGAGAATGGGCTCAGCTTCGTCTACGGCGTCGAAGGTGACTGGAGCTGGCTCGGCGGCGTGAAATTAAGCGAAGGCAACGCCGAGCTTTCGAGGTCCTTTGACGTGAGATGGGTTGCCACGCTTCGCGGCCGCGCGGGCTTCGCCTTCGATGCCACCCTGGTCTACATCACCGGCGGTCTTGCTCTTGGCGGTGTAGACAACAGCCTCATCGCGAACATAGACGACGGCGGACTGACCGGCTCATTCATCGATGACAAGACGAGGTTGGGGTGGACGGCCGGCGTTGGCTGCCTTGCTGCCAGTTGTGGCCGAGCAGCACGCCAACTGTGCCCCCGGTTCCCATGCGTGCGATCGTGCCGCAGCCGATGTTCGCCGCGCAGTTGGGATCGACCGCCGCCTCGTGATGGGCAACGCCTCCCAGGACGCCGACATAGCTGCCGTCCCACGTCAGAATCGGACGTGGTGAAAAGATGGGTGCCTTCACCGGCAATGGCAGGTCGGCGGCAACCGCTGCTACAGAAAACGCAATAATGGGTACGGCCGCGAGAAAAAACCTCATGCGTCATTCCCCTTGTTGTTAGCCGAATCTGGGGAATGACTTGCCACGATGAAGGCTCGCTTCGCGTCGTCTCTTTGGCTGATGTGTGCGCGTTTCCCACGGCCTACGTCGAATACATGTTCGCGCCACATTGGACCCTGCGCGGTGAATGGCGCTATGTCGACTTGGGCACGCATGGTGCGCAGTGCGCTAACGGGAACGACGTTTGCACGGGGACCCATGTCGATTTCAGCAACACTCTGATGCTGGGCTTGGTCGGGCTGGCCTACAAGTTCTAGACTCATAGCCTTTAACGCTGATGGCCGGGACAACGCCCGGCCATCGTACCGTTCAACAGCTATTTGTACCGTCAGCCTTTTACCAGAACCGGCCCTGTGCCCTGCGGGCGCTCGCCCTCGCTCATGATCCCGAGGCGCTTGGCCACTTCCGTATAGGCTTCAAGCAGGCCGCCGAGATCGCGCCGGAAGCGATCCTTGTCGAGCTTGTCGTTGGTCTTGATGTCCCACAGCCGGCAGCTGTCGGGCGAAATCTCATCGGCCACGACGATGCGCATCACATCGTTTTCCCACAGCCGGCCGGTTTCCATCTTGAAGTCGACGAGACGGATACCGACGCCAAGGAATAGCCCGGAGAGGAAGTCGTTGACCCGAATGGCAAGCGCCATGATGTCGTCAATTTCCTGCGGCGACGCCCAGCCGAAGGCAGTGATGTGCTCTTCCGATACCATGGGGTCGTTAAGCTTGTCGTTCTTGTAGTAGAACTCGATGATCGAGCGCGGGAGTTGCGTCCCCTCCTCGATACCGAGCCGCTGCGCCAGCGAACCGGCCGCAACATTACGCACGACAACTTCGAGCGGAATGATTTCCACCTCGCGGATCAACTGCTCGCGCATGTTGAGCCGACGGATGAAGTGCGTCGGCACCCCGATATCATTGAGGTGCTGGAATACATATTCAGAGATTCGATTGTTGAGGACGCCCTTGCCCTCGATCACTTCGTGCTTTTTGGCATTAAAGGCGGTTGCGTCGTCCTTGAAATGCTGAATCAGCGTTCCGGGCTCCGGGCCTTCATAGAGGACCTTCGCCTTGCCCTCGTAAATACGGCGACGACGACTCATGGGCGTATACCGTGGTTTGTGAAAGTCCATCGGATTGCCGTGGCTCCTTGTTGTGCGACTTTGCAAGATCCGCGGCTGCGGGACCGAACTGGAAGCGCTGGCCGCGCCAGCGGTCCGGGCACGGATTCAACCTAGCCGATCACCAAGGGCAGCACAATCACGCCTGCGTCACGTTTTCCACTTCGTAATTTCGCCGCAAACGAGCCGCCCGATGTTGCCTTGACCGTGGGCTAGCGATATGCAAGGCGGAAATAAACTTCATATGTACGCGATTTTGGCAGTCGCGGCCCGCATGGTTGTCTCGCAAAGCCGGTACCGGCATTCCGAAGACGATCGTGCGGAAACAAAGTCAAAGAGGGCGGCATGACCACCACATTCGACAAGCGCGAGGAAGGCTTTGAGAAGCAATTCGCGCATGACGAGGAGCTTCGCTTCAAGGCAACGGCCCGCTGCAACAAGATGCTCGGCCTTTGGGCGGCCGGTATTCTCGGAAAAAGTGGTGCCGATGCGGAGGCTTACGCGAACGAGGTCGTACTGGCCGATTTCGAACAAGCCGCCGACCACGACGTAGTGCACAAGCTGATCAAGGACTTGCAGCCTAAAGGCATCACCGAGCAGCAGATTCGCACGCGGATGACCGAACTTCTTAGCGAGGCAGTCGCCCAGATCAAGAAGAGCGGCTGAAGTGCCGGCGTTTGCGCTCGCCCGGCGTCTCCGCGCGGGCGAAACGGTCTACGGCGCCTGGTGCATGCTGGGGACTCCCGTCGTTGCGGAAACCATCGCGCGCGAAGGCTTTGCCGCGGTCGTTCTGGATGCCCAACACGGCCTGTGGGACACCAACTCCCTGATCTCCGGCGTCAACGCCCTCAGTCATGCCGAATCGGCACCGGCGGTGCGGGTGCCACTCAACGATTTTGCGCTCGTCTCCCGCGCGCTTGATTTTGGCGCGGAAGCCATCATCGCGCCGATGATCAATAGTGCCGCCGACGCCCGCCGATTTGCGGCCGCTGCCAAATATCCTCCGCTCGGGGAGCGCAGCTGGGGCCCGTTACGGGCGATGGCATTGCAAAGCCCGCGAACAGCACCGGTCGATTACATGCGTGAAGCGAACGACGGCACGCTCACTTTCGCCATGATCGAAACGGCCACCGCGCTCGATTGTGTCGATGCGATCGCGGCAACGCCCGGCATCGATGCGTTGTTCGTAGGCCCGTATGACCTGGCAACTGCGCTCAGCGGGGGCTCGGCGCAGGATATACATGCTCCACAAGTCGAACAGGCGATCGACAGGATCTGCGTCGCGGCCAAGGAGACCGGCAAGATTCCCGGCATTTACTGCCGTGACACGGAGAGCGCGAAGGCGATGGCCAAACGCGGTTACCATTTCATCGTAGCCGGCAATGACCAAACCACATTGCGCGCGGCCACCGTGGAACAACTGAAGGTATTGAAGGGCTGACCACCCGGTCCCTTCGCCTCGCAATTGTGATTTCCAGATCAGGTTGGAAAAACACAAGCGCTAGGTTTCCCGTGTGCGGAGGGCTTATAACGCGCCCGGAACGGCGGCGGTGAGATTATCAAGCACCTGTTTAATATCCCTTTCCACGTCTTCCACGCTCACCTCGCAGACGCGATACTCCCGTTCGACAAGATAAGCGCGCCGTTCCGCGCGCGTGCGCGTTGCGTCGGCGCTTTCCTTCCGCGGCACCAGATCGATCACGCATTTGAGCGGAAACGAAACAAAATCAGTGATGTGCGGACCGATCGGCACCTGACGCTTGAACCCCCGGCCGGCAAAACGTCGATCTTCGACGAGCGCGTGCCACAACAGGCGTTCGGCTTCAGTCGGATTCCGCCGTAAGAGGCGCGCCAACCCCCGCACAGGACCGCGTTCGCCCGGCACGCGCCCGCCGCCGTGCTCAGCGAGCAGGTCGCGCAATTTCTGGGCTTCTCCCGGATCGAGTACGCCACCGCGCGCAGGACCTTTGCGTCCTTGCGCTATTGCGTTGATGACGCCGTGCAGCGTTCGGATGTCTTGCTGGGTTGGCGCCATGCGCTGAATAATGTTGCGCAGGTTCACGCTCATGGTGCCGCGCTTTTCCTCCGGGCGGAAAAACTCGACCCGTTCCAACGCGCCCTCGAGGTCGCAAAAGAATGCATCGAGCTGCTGCTTCGCTGCTGGCGGAGATTTTTCCGGCATCGAGAACGGCAATCCACCTCCCCCTGCAAGCTTGAACCATTCGTAGGCAACGATGACGACCGCCTGCGCCAGATTGAGCGAAGCAAAAGCCGGGTTCACCGGCAGTGTGACAATGCGATCGGCCAGCGCAACCTCGTGGTTTTCAAGACCGATACGTTCGCGGCCAAATAGTATGGCAACGCTTTCGCCGCCAGCGACTCGCGGGACCATTTCAGCCGCCGCAGCGGCTGCCGATACCACGGGCTTTGCTTGATCGTGATTGCGCGCGGTGGTGGCAAGCACGAAGCTGCAATCGCCGATCGCCTCTTTGAGGGTGTCGTAGAGCATGACGCCTTCGAGAATCCGGTCCGCGCCCGCCGCCATTACGCGTGCCCTTTCGTTCGGCCAGCCCTTCAACGGTTTCACCAGTCTCAAACGCGACAAGCCGAAATTCGCCATCGCGCGCGCCGCTGCACCGATGTTCTCGCCAAGCTGCGGCTCGACGAGAAGGACGATAGGCGCTGGCGTTTCAATCCATCGTTTAGTTTTGTCTGTACCCGCACCTGGCATTACTCACCACCGTATTAACAGGCATAGCATCATGTTTGCCTATGGCGCCGGCGCACTCGGTTGGGAGGGTTACGTGGCCAGCGACGTGAAACAGTTCCGATGCCAGTACTATCACATCGGAATCGCCCTTGTCGGTGACGCCCTGCCGTCCTGGATACGAGCAATTTCACGTCCGCCGTCATGACCCAACTCATCCTTGGCGTCCATTCCGGGTCGCATGACGCGGCAGCCGCGATCTTTGAGGACTATTTACTCAAGGCCGCCGTCCATTTGGAACGGCTGACCCGCCTTAAAGGCGATGGCACGCGACACCGGATCTTGCAATCGACGAGGTTCTTTCGATTGCCGGAGTAACTCGTCGCGATGTCGACGTTGTCACCTATAGCCGTAGCCTGTTGCCCACTCGTTACTTTCGCAAACTGCACGGAACGGAGTGGCTCCGCGAACAGTACCGGACATACATCCGCCGCAGGCCGCGACGCCAGCTCATGCCAGAGATTTTCCGTTGCGGTACAGCGGATATCCCAGCCTTGTTCGATGTCGGCTCGTTTCAGCGTGACAGCGGGTTTCACACTGACGTCATCACCAGCTTCTACAATCACCACGAAGCGCACGCCCTGCCGACGCTCTTCTACAGCCCATGGACGAATGCCCTTATCCTGACCGCAGATGGCCGTGCACTATAGCCATCGTCATTTTGCGGCCGGCCAGCTCACAACCCTCTATGGCGGCGAGAACATGATTTTGACGCCGCCCGAGGAAGACAGCCTCGGCAAGATGTATGGCTGGGCAACGAAGGCGCTGGGATTCAAACGCGTGCGCCACGAGGGCAAGGTGACAGGCTTGGCTGCGATGGGAGAACCTACGCGGGCAGCCGAACTTATGGCTCGCTATCGCGTGGACGATGAGGGACGCATCCATTCGGATCTTGGTGGAGATCGCGCGATCTACGCTTTTATGCGTGCCCTCAAGCGAGAACTCGACCGAGAGGACTACGCCGCTACTGTCCAGAAGGCGCTCGAAGATGTCACGTTGCAGTCCCTTCGGCGGCTGCTTGCGAAAAATCCCACACGACATCTGGGACTGTCGGGCGGCGTCTTCTCCAATGTTAAGCTGAACCGGCTTCTGGCCGTGGCGCATGACCTAGACGAGGTCTACATTTTTCCCGCGATGGGCGATGACGGCCTGCCGGTCGGTGGTGCGCTCGCGTGGTTGATGCAGCGTGACGGCCTGGCGCACTGGCTTGAGCAACGCCGCGATCTTGGCGATGTGTATCTAGGATGAGATTTCTCTGCCACAGCCGACGCCGAGATTGGCCGCTCACCCGGCATTCGGCGCCTCTCGGAGCCGCCGATTGATGGCACCGCGCGGCGCCTGAAAGCCGGTGAGATCGGTGCCATCTATACGCACCGTATGGAGTTTGGGCCGCGTGCCCTTGGCGCGCGCACCATCCTCGCAAATCCGGCCCGCCGCGAGACGCACGATCTTCTGAACGTCCGCCTTGAACGCTCCGAATTCATGCCCTTCGCGCCCGTGATCCAACGCGAGAGGGCCACTCAGGTCTTCGACGTTACAAACGTGAACCGACGTGCCTGCCGTTACATGACGATCGCTTGCAACGTGCGTCCGGAATGGCGCAGCCGAAATCCAGCCGTGGTTCATGTTGACCACTCTGCACGACCGTAGATTATCGAGCGCGAGGACAACCCGCTCTATTACGACATCCTTGGCGCGTTTGAGCGGGAGACTAGCTTGCCCGTCCTTGTCAACACGAGTTTCAATGTGCACGAGGAGCCGATCGTCAATACGCCCGCCAGTGCATCAAGGCATTGCGTGACGGTCGCATTGACTTTGTCGCGGCTTTACGATTGCCCGCGGGCGTAACCGGTTGTCGAAAACTTGTCGCGATGCGCGCCCCTGGGCGAACAAAGGTCGGAGCATTGCCCCCGAAAATCGCTGCTTTCGCGGCCCGATTTTGGGTGCTATAGGGCGCGCCGGAAGTCTTTCCCTTCCTGTCCGGGCAACTTTCAGAAGGTTCTATCCGCAATGGCGAAGATCGAGGTCGCAAATCCCGTGGTCGAAATGGACGGCGACGAAATGACTCGCATCATCTGGCAACTGATCAAGGACAAGCTGATCCACCCCTACCTCGACATAGACCTTCTCTACTACGACCTCAGCGTCCAGAAGCGCGACGAGACCGACGATCAGATCACCATCGACGCCGCTAACAAGACCAAGGAAGTCGGCGTCGCGGTTAAATGCGCGACCATTACTCCGGACGAAGGGCGGGTGAAGGAATTCAACCTCAAGAAGATGTGGCGCTCGCCCAATGGCACCATTCGCAATATCATCGGCGGCGTCATCTTCCGCGAGCCGATCATTTGCAAGAACGTCCCGCGCCTCGTGCCGGGTTGGACACAGCCGATTGTGATAGGCCGCCACGCCTATGGCGACCAATATCGCGCGACCGACATCCGTGTGCCGGAAAAGGCCAAGCTGACGCTAAGCTACGTTACGCCCGATGGCAAAAAGGTCGAGCACGAGGTCTTCCAGTTTCCCGGCTCCGGCGTTGCGCTTTCGATGTACAACCTCGATGACTCGATCCGCGATTTCGCCATGGCCTCGTTCAACTATGGTTTGTCCCGCGGCTATCCTGTCTATCTCTCGACCAAGAATACGATTCTCAAGGTCTACGACGGACGTTTCAAGGACATCTTCCAGGACGTGTTCGACAAGGAATTCAAGGACAAGTTTGCCGCGAAGAAGCTCACCTACGAGCATCGCTTGATCGATGACATGGTGGCTGCCGCGCTGAAATGGTCGGGCGGCTATGTGTGGGCCTGCAAGAACTACGACGGCGACGTGCAATCGGATATCGTTGCGCAAGGCTTCGGCTCGCTCGGCCTGATGACATCCGTGCTGATGACGCCGGATGGCAAGATCGTTGAGTCGGAGGCGGCGCACGGCACCGTTACCCGCCACTACCGCGAGCATCAGAAGGGCAACGAAACTTCGACCAACTCGGTCGCGTCGATCTTCGCCTGGACGCGGGGTCTCGCCCATCGTGCCAAGCTTGATAACAATGATGCGCTGGCGAAGTTCGCAAAGACGCTTGAGAAAGTTTGCGTCGACACCGTCGAAGCAGGCTTCATGACGAAGGACCTCGCGCTTCTTGTCGGCGCCGACCAGAAATGGCTTTCCACCACCGGCTTCCTCGACAAGGTGGATGCGAACCTGAAGAAGGCGATGACTTAAAATTTGTTCCGGCATTGGAGGCCCCACGACGGCGGGGCCGCCGTAACGCACTTGGCTTTCTCAAATACCGGTGACCGCAATCGTCGATCTTTGCACGAACTACTTTATCTCCTCCGTCACGATGTCGCCTTTGGGTGATACCACCTCTCGGCCGACGCGCTTTTGAACAACGTCCTCGATGCTAGTGGCAATGCGCGGATCGCGCTGCATGAGCGCATGCAAATCCTGAGCGTCAAGCACCAACAGATTCGTGCGGACAAGCGCGGTGACCGTTGCCGACCGGCGCGATCGCCGCAGCACCGCCACTTCACCGAAGAATTGGCCAGCGCCGAGGCGAAGGGGATCTTTCCGATGCTTTAGCGCAATCTCAACCTCACCCGCAGCGATGAAATACATCGAATGGGCGGGGTCGCCCTCACGCACGATGATTTCTCCCGGCTCTGCGACCTGCGCACGCAGCAATTCCATCACGTCGGAAATTTCCGCAGCATCAAGCTCCGCGAACAGTGGAACCCTGGAAATCATGCCCCAGGTTACAATAAAGTCCCGTCGCTGGATCTGCTCGGCAAAGGCCGTGGCGATAATACCGACCGGCAGCGCCATCAGCACCAGTCCGGCGAAAATCGTGCCCGTTGCGATCAGCTTGCCAAGCGCGGTCACCGGTACTACGTCGCCATAACCGATAGTGCCAATCGTTACGATCGCCCACCAGAATGCATCTGGAATCGTGCCGAGTTTCTCCGGTTGGATCCTCGCCTCAGCCAGATGCATCAGGGCAGCGGCAACCAGCGCCGTCCCGAGCGCAATGATGAGACAGCCCAGCAACGCGCGTCTCTCGTTATAGAGGACGTCGAGCAATGACCGCATGGCCGGCGAATAGCGCGCAATTTTGAAAAAGCGCACCATGCGGAAAACGAGCACGAAACGGAAATCTCCCGGCAGCAGCATGGCGAACCAGAACGGAAGAACGGCAATCAGGTCGATGATACCGGCAGGGCTGAGCGCATATTTGATGCGCGAACGCATGTGCGGGAGATGGCGGTGCGGCCCATGCTCGACCGCGGACCACAGCCGCAGGACATATTCGACCGTGAACACCAACAGGGAGACATATTCGATCAGCGCGAACGTTGTCGCGTAACGTATTGCGTATTGCGGCATCGATTCGAGCGCAACCGAGATAAGGTTGATCACAATGAGCAAGACCAATGCCCGGTCGACCCAGCTGCTGACGCCGTCGCCAACCGGCCCCTGCTCGAGCACCTGGTAGACGCGCCGACGTATATCCTTGAGGCGGCTACGTGCCATGCTGTTCTAACCCGGAAAGAATTCACGCTTCGATGGCGGCTTCGATTGCCTTTAACGCCGCTTCGGCCTTGGAGCCATCTGGCCCGCCGGCCTGCGCCATATCCGGACGCCCACCGCCGCCTTTGCCGCCAAGAACTTCGGCGCCTTTCTTGACAAGATCCACGGCGTTAAAGCGCTTTGTGAGGTCGTCCGTGACGCCGACCACAATGCCAGCCTTGCCGTCTTCCGCAGTGGCAACGATGGCAACGATTCCTGAACCAACTTGCCGTTTGCCTTCATCGGCAAGGCTGCGCAGATCCTTCAGCTCGATACCGGAAACAGCGCGCGCGAGTAATTTGACGCCGTTTACCTGACGCACATCGGTGGGCTCGCCAGCAGCACCCGCGCCGCCACCGCCCATTGCCAGCTTCTTTTTGGCGTCGGACAGATCTCGTTCGAGCTTCTTGCGCTCATCCAAGAGAGCCCCGATACGTCCAGGCATCTCTTCAAGCGGCACTTTAAGCTCTGCAGCCGCAGTTTTAACAACTTGAAGCTGTTTATTAGCAGCCTTGCGGGCGGCCTTTCCGGTCAGAGCCTCGATCCGGCGGACGCCGGCGGCCACACCGGCCTCACCGATCACGGAAATAAGCCCAATGTCGCCGGTCCGCCGCACATGCGTGCCGCCGCACAATTCGACCGACCAACCCATGGTATTGCCGGTGCCATCGCCCATCGCGACGACACGCACCTCGTCGCCGTACTTTTCACCGAATAGCGCACGGGCCCCCGATGCAATGGCGTCGTCGACAGCCATAAGACGGGTCGTCACAGGTGTGTTCTGAAGGACAACCTCGTTCGCAATGTCCTCGACCTTTTCGAGCTCTTCCACCGACATCGGCTTCGGATGAGAGAAGTCGAACCGCAGCCGGTCGGGCGCAACTAGCGAACCTTTCTGCGCGACGTGATCGCCGAGCACCTGCCGCAGCGCTTCGTGCAGGAGATGTGTGGCCGAATGGTTCTGGCGGATGGCCCCCCGCCGGGCGTGGTCGACATCAAGCAGGAGCGGATCGCCGAGCTTGACCGTCCCCTGCTCCACTTTGACGATGTGAGCGAATACGTCGCCGGCCTTTTTTTGCGTATCAGTAACGGTGATGCGCAGGCCCTCCCGCCGCATCTCGCCCGTGTCTCCGACCTGCCCTCCGCTCTCCCCGTAAAACGGCGTCTGGTTCATTACAACGGCGCCGGTCTCACCCTTTTTCAGCTCGGAGACTTCCTTGCCGTCCTTGACGAGCGCTGCGACGACGCCTTCGGCGCTCTCGGTTTCGTAGCCAAGAAACTCGGTCGCTCCAACCTTTTCGCGCAGCGCAAACCACACCGTTTCCTGCGCCGCCTCGCCGGAGCCAGCCCAGGATGCCCGGGCTTTTTCGCGTTGACGATCCATTGCGTCGGTAAACGATGCAATATCAACTGAGATGCCGCGTGAACGCAGAGCGTCCTGGGTCAGGTCAAGCGGAAAGCCGTATGTGTCGTAAAGTGTGAAGGCGGTCTCGCCGTCGAACATCGCGCCTTTCTTGAGGTCCTTGCTTTTCTCATCGAGAATGGCGAGGCCGCGCTCAAGCGTGCGCCGAAACCTCGTTTCCTCAAGCTTGAGTGTTTCGGTGATCAATGCTTCGGCGCGCAGCAACTCGGGATAGGCCTGTCCCATTTCGCGCGTGAGCGCGGGAACAAGCTTCCACATCAGCGGCTCTTTGGCGCCGAGCAGTTCGGCGTGGCGCATCGCGCGTCGCATGATGCGGCGGAGCACATAACCCCGGCCCTCGTTCGAGGGCAGAACGCCGTCGGCAATCAGGAACGCGGATGCACGCAAGTGATCGGCAATCACCCGATGCGAGGCTTTCTGCGGACCTTCGGGGTCGACGCCGGTCAGATCGGCAATGGCGCGGATCAGCGTTGCGAAGAGATCGATGGCGTAATTGTCGTGCGTGCCCTGCAGGACAGCGGCAATGCGTTCGAGCCCCATCCCGGTATCGATCGAGGGCCGCGGCAAGTCGACGCGTTTACCGCCTTCGAGTTGCTCGTACTGCATAAAGACGAGATTCCAGATCTCGATGAAACGGTTACCCTCGGCGTCGGCCGAGCCCGGCGGCCCGCCGGGGATGTGCGGTCCGTGATCGTAAAAAATTTCCGAGCAGGGGCCGCAAGGGCCAGTTTCGCCCATGGCCCAGAAATTATCATCACCCGCGATGCGCAGGATCTTGCTGTCGGGAAGGCCAGCGATCTTCTTCCAAAGCCGGAAAGCCTCGTCATCGTCGATATAGACGGTGATCAGCAACCGGTCCTTCGGCAGCGCGAAGTCTTTGGTGATCAGCGTCCAGGCCAGTTCGATCGCCCGCTCCTTGAAGTAATCGCCAAAGGAGAAATTGCCGAGCATCTCAAAGAACGTGTGATGCCGCGCGGTGTAGCCGACATTATCGAGATCGTTGTGCTTGCCGCCGGCGCGCACGCACTTCTGTGCGGTCACGGCGCGGGAATACGGCCGCTTCTCCAGGCCAGTGAAGACATTCTTGAATTGCACCATCCCCGCATTGGTAAACATCAAGGTGGGATCATTGCGCGGCACGAGCGAGGAGGACGCCACGACCTGGTGGTCGTTTCGCGCAAAGAAATCGAGGAAGCTTTTGCGGATATCGTTGACGCCGCTCATTTCAAAACCGTGCGAGCCTCATTTTTGCCAGCGCATGATCCTTATCGAGAACCAGTCTCATGCGCCCCTCCGAGGCCTAAATCCCCGTCCGGCTTGTTGTTTTCAGTGGGCTATTTAGCGGCGGGGGTGGCGTAAGTCTAGAAAAGGAATGCCCGACACGGCCTGGAACGAGCCCGGCCACGTTGTCCAGCCCCAAAACGCCGTCGCCCCCGTCCTCGGTGGCGGCCGCTTTATGCAGCCGGGTGCCGACGGGGGCGAACAAGGGCGAACGCCTAATGCAATCATACGAATGATACGCGTCACCGGAATGGTGCAGCGGATAACGCGGGCGCTGCCGCCTCGCCTTACTAACCTTCAGGCCACGGCTGGCCCACCTTTCCTCTTTCCCTTCGAGCCTTTCACCTTCGACTTTTTGGCCTCCGTGGCCGCAGGCTTCGGATCCTTGCTCGCAGCGATCGCAGATTTGGACTTGCCATTCGCAGATCCGGCCTTCCTCGGTTTAGCGGCCTTTGGTTCTGTGGTTGGCTTAGTCGTCGGCCTGGCAACCTCTTCGACTTCGGCGGTTTTGGTCGGCGTGGGCGGGACAGGCAGCGGTTCTGGTCGCTCCTGCGCCGGCGCTTCGCTCTTGAAAGCTACGCCTTCTTCGCGAAAACCAGCTCCGGAGGGCAGCGTCGCAACAACGCCCTCCGGCGGCCCATCATCCTTTCAAGCCTCGGCAGCCTCGTCGTCGTCCTTGACGTCGCCCTCACCTGCCATGATCGCCTCCGCGATCAGACCGGCATTCTGTCGCACGGCGGCTTCGATTTTGGCAGCGACGTCGGGGTTCTCCTTGAGAAACTGCTTGGCGTTCTCGCGACCCTGACCGATGCGCTGGCTGTCATAGGAAAACCAGGCGCCAGACTTCTCGACAACGTTGGCCTTGACGCCGAGATCGATCAACTCGCCGGTCTTGGAGACGCCCTCGCCATACATGATGTCGAACTCGACCTGCTTGAATGGAGGCGCCAGCTTGTTCTTGACCACCTTCACGCGCGTCTGGTTGCCAATCACCTCGTCGCGTTCCTTGATGGCGCCGATACGGCGGATGTCGAGGCGCACTGAAGCGTAGAATTTCAGCGCGTTGCCGCCCGAAGTCGTCTCCGGCGAGCCATACATCACTCCGATTTTCATGCGGATCTGATTGATGAAAATCACCATCGTGCGCGAGCGCGAAATCGATGCGGTAAGCTTGCGCAGTGCCTGGCTCATCAGCCGCGCCTGCGAACCGGGCTGCACATCGCCCATCTCGCCTTCAAGCTCCGAGCGCGGCACGAGAGCGGCCACTGAATCGACCACCAGCACATCGATCGCGCCGGAGCGCACCAACGTGTCGGCGATTTCCAGGGCCTGCTCGCCTGCGTCAGGCTGGGAAATCAGCAGGTCATCGACATTCACGCCGAGCTTGCGGGCATAAACCACATCAAGCGCGTGTTCGGCATCGACGAAAGCGCAGATGCCACCCTTCTTCTGCGCTTCCGCGATCGTGTGAAGCGCTAGGGTCGTTTTGCCGGACGATTCCGGCCCATAAATTTCAACCACACGTCCGCGCGGCAGACCTCCGATACCTAGCGCGATATCGAGCCCAAGGGAGCCCGAGGAAATGGCTTCGACATCCATAGCCTTATCGTTTTTACCAAGCTTCATAACTGAGCCCTTGCCGAACTGACGCTCGATCTGGCTCAGCGCAGCGGAAAGGGCTTTCGATTTATCCATGGAAGATCCTTCGACGAGACGCAGGGCAGGCTGACTCATGATGTCGCGCTCCTTATGGCCGGGATTCGAGCCCCCGACAACGCGGCCCCCCGCACCGTCGGAATCGATTGAAGGCATGCAATGTACACTATTTGTTCTCTGTTCGCAATATGTTCTTTTCGCGAAATTCGTTGTGGCGTGCAGGCGAGCATCGCGGAATTTGCTTATTTCGGCCGCTCGCCTTCCTTGGAACGAATTCGGCCTGGCACGTTCGCGGACGGGGCGGCATAAATTCCGCATAGCCGGTCGTGGGGACCTTCACTTGAGGAAATTGCACGAATACCTTCAACACGTTGCAGAATGCAGGGATGTGGCGCGAACCGCCTCCCCTGCGCATCGTCAGCATTTGGAACAAATGGCCGAGACCTGGGAGCAACTTGCCGAAGCCCGCAAGCGCAAGTTGGAAAAACACAGCAAAAACGCCGAAGATGACTATCCCGATACTAGCCGCATCAACCGTCAAATCGGTGCGCCTGCTCAGACCGGAATCGACACCATGATTGGCAAACGCGTCCAGTTTCACGAGGAAACGTGGCAACAACTCCGGCTGCTCGCTTCAGAAAGCATGAAGTCCTTTCAGGAGCTCGCTGACGAGGCATTCAACGACCTCCTGAGGAAACATGGCCAACCCGCCAGCCTTAAGGAGGCTCTGCGAAGAAGCGCAGGCGAGAGCGCCAAAATCATCCCGCTAAAGGGCAAGGCGCGCGAAACACCGAAGAAGCGATAGCGCGCCTCCCCCCGCGAACCGCGCCCACCACGCGCTCCGGGCGTTCAGTTTTTGCACGAACAAGGAAACCAACCCGGCGGCACGCGTTATCCGATTGGTGCGGGCGTTCAGCCGATTTGCCATTTTGCAATGCGGTAGGCTACTATTGCACTGCGGTAGTCTGTTGAATGCTGCAGGACCGGGGCGCGGCGGAGTGGTGTCATGTTGAAGTTCTTGCGGAAGTACACCGCGATCCCGGCGGTGAAATATTCACTGATTGCGATTGCCAGCCTGCTCTGGCTTGTCGGATTTGCCGACCAACTGCCGGACGTGATGCAGACTGCAAAATATGTCGGCATCTCACTGCTGATGGTAGCAGTAGCCGCCATGGCGTGACGTGATTGGTGATTTTGGCTGTTACGACGCACCGCAAGCGCTCGATGGGACACGTCAACCTAGATTCAATTCCTTGAAGAAGTCATTGCCTTTGTCATCGATGACGATGAAGGCTGGAAAATTTTCGACCTCGATCCTCCAGATCGCCTCCATCCCGAGCTCGGGATATTCGTGCACTTCGACTTTCTTGATGCAGTGCTCGGCGAGATTGGCGGCGCTGCCGCCGATCGATGCCAGGTAAAATCCGCCGTGCTTTTTGCACGCATCGCGCACCTGCGCCGATCTGTTACCTTTGGCAAGCGAGATCATTGAGCCTCCGGCCGCTTGAAATTGATCGATGTAGCTGTCCATCCGGCCGGCGGTCGTCGGGCCGAACGAGCCTGACGCATAGCCCGCCGGTGTCTTCGCGGGTCCCGCGTAGTAAATCGGATGGTCCTTGAAATAATCGGGCAACCCCTTCCCCGCTTCCAGGCGCTCGCGCAATTTCGCGTGCGCAAGGTCGCGCGCGACGATCATCGGCCCGCTCAACGACAGCCGCGTTTTCACAGGATATTTCGAAAGTTGCGCGAGGATCTCCTTCATCGGCCGGCGCAGGTCGACTTTCAGTACCTGCCCGCCGAGCTTTTCCTGATCGATCTCCGGCAGATATTGCGCTGGATGATGCTCGAGCTCCTCGAGGAACACGCCATCGCGGGTGATCTTGCCGAGCGCCTGCCGGTCGGCGGCACACGAGACGCCCAGCCCGATCGGCAATGAGGCACCGTGGCGCGGCAGACGGATCACGCGCACGTCGTGGCAGAAATATTTGCCGCCGAACTGCGCGCCGACGCCGGTCGACTGCGTCATCTTCAGCACTTCCTGCTCCATCTCGAGATCGCGGAAGGCGTGGCCATCCTCGCTGCCTTTCGTCGGCAATTCGTCGAGATATTTCGTCGAGGCAAGCTTGACGGTCTTCATGGTCAGCTCGGCGCTCGTTCCGCCGATAACGATCGCGAGATGGTAAGGCGGGCATGCTGCGGTGCCGAGCGTAAGCACCTTTTCCTTGAGGAACGCCAGCATGCGGTCGTGCGTCAGAATCGACGGCGTCGCCTGGAACAGGAAGGCCTTGTTGGCTGAGCCACCGCCCTTGGCGATGAACAGCAGCTTGTAGGCATCCTCGCCCTCCGCATAAATCTCGACCTGCGCCGGCATGTTCGATTTGGTGTTCTTCTCCTCGAACATGGAGATCGGCGCGAGCTGCGAATAGCGCAGATTACGCTTGAGATACGCATCACGCGCGCCTTCCGCGAGCGCGGCTTCGTCGTCGCCCGCAGTGAAAACCATGCGGCCCTTCTTGCCCATGATGATCGCCGTACCCGTGTCCTGGCACATCGGCAGCACGCCGCCAGCCGCGATGTTGGCATTCTTGAGAAAGTCGTAGGCGACAAACTTGTCGTTATCGGAAGCCTCCGAGTCGTCGAGAATCTTGCGCAACTGCTTCAAATGCGCCGGGCGCAGCAGGTGGTTGATGTCGGTGAACGCGGCCTCGCTGAGCGCGCGCAATGCCGCGCGCTCGATTACCAGCATGTCCTTCCCCATCACTTTCTCGACCTTGACGCCGCCGATCTCGAGCTTGCGATACGGGGTCTTGTCAGGGCCGAGTGGAAACAGCGGCGTATGGTGATAGGGTGGCGTGGTGGGGGGCGTAACGGGGGCGTTCATAGGCACTCCGACGAAGTTGTGTTCTGGCAATTATAGCATCCGCAGATGCGCCGCAGGACCCGCAAGGTCAAGCGTGTTTCAGATCGGTCGAACCTTCCCCGGCGCCCCCAGTCCGCATTCCAGGGCTTCGCGATCCCATTTCCCCAGATCCGCCGCCGCGTCATACGTGCTCTGCAAGAATTCCATCAGAGCGGCATCGGGATCGCTTGCCTTACGCACGGCATCGTAGGGAAGCAGAAACTCGCCCAGCTGCTTGGTGAAAAACGCCGATGCAGGTTTCACCTTGGCGGTCGCAAAACCTTCCGGCGCCGGATAGGCGTAGGAATAGAACGCCGCGTAGTCGATCGGCCCGCCCCCACCCGGCCAGAAGCCGGCGCTCGACACCTCGTGCGAATAGGCCTCCTGCGCGACGGCATTCGGCAGATGTGGCACACCGCCAGGGTGACGCGGTGCCGGACGTCCGGAAAAACGCGTCACGGCCAGATCGAAGCTTCCCCAGAAGAAATGGACAGGGCTCGCCTTGCCGAGAAATCCGGTACGGAAATGACCAAATACCTCCTGAGCGGCGAGCAGCACGCGCCAGAAGCGGTTGGCATAGTCGGCGTCGTAAGCCGCGTGCACCGTATCCTCATCAAAAGGAATACAGTCGGCAATTTCGCAAGGCATTGTCGTGATGGGCGCCTCTATGCCCAACTCGCGTAATGCAATCATGACGTCTTCATAGAATTCCGCGACGCTCATCGGTTTGAGCATCACCTGGCGAAATTGTCCCTCGCTGAGCCTGACCCAAAGCACATGATCGATGAAGTCAAAGTCAATCTGGAAATCGCCGCCGCGCCACGGAATTGGCGAGGTCGTCAGTCCACGCGCCGTCACGTAAAGTGGGACATGCCATGAGTGATTGAGCCATGGTGTCAGCGTGAGGCGGACTTTACCGACCACCTGTGTCCACAGATGCAGCGCGTCGCGCGTATTCTTCCACGCAATGTAAGGAAGCTCAGGCCAACGCTCTGTAATATTTCGTGACGCCATGCTGTCCTCGTCGCCATCTCGGCTCCAAGCCCTATACTACTCCTTCTCAACGAGGGCACCCGCCGATGACTACAATGACGGTTCAACTTCGCAGTATTCCCGGCACACAGGCTACCGTCGGCTGGGCCGAAGGGCACACAATCGTTGTCGATCGTCCGGACGAGCCGGCGGCATGGGCCTCGGTTTCAACGGCGGCCAGTTGCTTGGCCTGGCGATCGGCGGCTGCTTCTGCAACGATCTGCAATACGTTGCGCACGACATGGGCATCATCCTGGCCTCGATTGAGGTCGATGTCACCGTAACCCTCAAGGGAAATCCGCTCCTTGCGACGCAAGCCAAAATGCGGGTCGACGTCACCGCCGTCGACAAGACAACGGATACGGGTGGCATCATTCGGCGCGCACAGGAAATTTCCGCCGTCAGCAATTCTCTAAAGCGTGGCGTTCCGGTCCAAATTGTGGCCGACACCCACTAATCAAATCGGCAGCCGCAGCGACGAACTTTGGCGTATAGTCCGGCTCAGCACGCATGTCGCCCCGTCACATCGCTGGGTGCGTGTGGGGCTCGTCCTTGTCGCGGCGATTGAGCTTCTGGACGCCCTGTCCAGCGTGCCAGGAATTTTCACGGATTATCATCACGAGACAGCCCTGCTGCGTTTCGCGCAAGGGCTCACCAGCATCAAGCTCGCGCTGTCGCCGCTGCTCGCAGGCGCGGCCCTAGTCTTCGCCGCGTTAGGCAATATCCGCTACGCGGTTCTCGCATTGGCCGCCCTGACACTTACAGCCTGGGTGCTGGATAGTTTGCCGTCGATTGTGATCCATGGTTTCAAGCCATCGCTCGATTTTGGCGGAATCGAGGAGCTATTTTTCTACCTGGTTGCGCCCGTTGTAACGGTTGCCGCCGTGCTGCTGGCGCTGAAAAGCCAACGCCTCGGCCTAGCCGCGCTGCTCGTCTGCCTTCCGGCGTTATTCAAATGTCGTTATCTTCATCATCGCCATTCTGATCTACGGCTTCTAGGCAGAGCATTACCGCCCGACGTTGAAGCGGAACACCGTCGCCAGCGTGAACCAGTTGGCGTTTTCGCCATAGACATTCCGGCCGTAAATCAGATCGATGTTGAAGTCGTCGATTGGCCGCCATCGCAGTCCGACCTGAAAACGCGGTTCGGTCACGCTAATCGCATCCTGGCGCGCCCCGAGCTGACCGAACAGCTCCGCGGTCAAAGTCCAGACATTGTCTGGCGTGCGCCAGTCCACACCGGCGCCATAGGTTGCATAATGTTGGCCAACAATGTTGTCCCACTCCCAACCGGCATTGAGATTGATGCGCACTACATTCGACAAACGCAACGTTGCGGGGACTGTGACGAATGACGCGACATCGCGTTGCGACGTGAAGTCGTAGACTGTAACACCTGTCAGGGCGATGCCCCACGTGCCGATCGCGCCCGGGACCAGATTGGTCTTGATCTTCGGAGCGACGCCGCTCGCCCATTCACCGTCGGCACGCGTGCGGATGAACTGGGTACTCAACTCCACCGGCCTGAATATGTCGGCCACGCAAGCTGGGGCTGTCGCCGCGAAAAAATCGTGATTGCTGGCGGCCGAAACCCACGATTCAACCTTGCATGCGCCGGGTTCGCCGACCTCCGCCGTATCGACAACATAGGCAGCGCCGGCCGCTCCCGCTTGCTCCGGAACAATCCAGGCCGCCGCCACGGCGGACACGACGATGAGGTTCCTTTTCGGCCCGGCGAACAAGACTTGTCTCCCAAATTTGCCGCGCGGCGATGACTGAGAAATCGTAGCTCACTAGCATCTAATTACCAGCTGCACCGCAAAATGACCGCCCTTGTTCCACTCCTTTTCAAATCGATTTTTTGTGCTTACCGAAAGTTATTTATACCGGCGTTATTGACGCTGGTCAGCGAGTCGTTTGGATAAAATAGTAGTCGGACTCAACATGTCAGCGCGGGGATGGCCCCATGCGAGACTTGATGTTCATGTTGGCCCCGGTAGTGCTCATCATCTATTTCGATCTATTTCGTGGTCTACCCGGACCAATTTTCATCGTTCGTCGGGTGGGCGGGGCGTCTACTTCAATAGGCCCTGCCGCGTCGACTTATCTCTGGCTCGGCCTGATGGGCACGCGCTGACCTGTAGTTTTGTTTGCCCGAATATACCTGTCGGCGAACGAACGATTGACGCGCGGCCTATCATCTGTCATCCGCATCGTCCTTTCTTCCATGCTCCACTGCGGCAATGCCCCAAAGATCGTTCCGTATCGGCCGTTCTTTCACCGGCCTCGGCCTGTTTGCTGTAAGGCCCATCAGGAAGCGTGAGAAAATCGCCGAATATAAAGGCCCGCGCGTAGGCCCCAAGGAAGCGCTTCGGCTCGAGCGGCGCGGCAACCGCTACCTCTACGAAATCAATCCACACGTGACGATCAATGGGTCTCCGCGCAGCAATTTCGCGCGCTATGCCAATCATTCATGCAATCCGAACGCCGAGACGTATACCTATGGCGGGCGCGTGTTTATCCGGGCGTTGCGTTCGATCAAACCGGATGAGGAAATTACCTACGACTACGGAAACGATTACCTGAAATATGTAATCGGGCGCTCACACTGCAAATGCGGCCGTTGCCGCCGACGGCGCGCGCGCAAACAGCGTGAAGGGCGCGCCTTGAAGAAGCGACGCGCGGCGCGGCTTACTCGCAGGCGCGGGCACGGCCGCCGCTAGGTTCCCAATCGACCATCTTGTCGACACCCTGCCATCGTCCGATGATGTCGCCGGGGGCCGGCAGTGGGCTTGGAAGTGAGCATCGTCATGCTGTTTATCTTGTCACTGAACTTCACCGATCAGGGTATCCGCAACATCAAAGAGTCTCCCAAGCGCGCAAAAGTCGCACGTGAACTCGCGAAGAAAATAGGCGTCGAAATCAAGCAAGTGTATCTGACGTCCGGAGCATCCGATCTTGTTGTCCTCGCCGAAACAGAGAATGGCGACAACATCGCCAAGCTCGCATTGGCGATCGGCTATCAAGGCAATGTGCGGACACGGACCGCCCGAGCCTGGACTGAAGAGGAATATCAGAAGCTCGTTTCCGAATTGCCCTAGGGCCTGGGTGCTTCGATAGGCCGGTGTCGCGTCCGCACTTGCCATGCGCGGACCGCCAGACGCCTATTCGCTTTTCGCCCTGCCCCCAATCATTTGCACATGCTACGCAAGTGCCGGAACTTGCTGGGGCTTTTCCTTGACCTTCGACAGCCTTGCACAGCGCGCGCGTCTGCGCGCCGACCGTGTCCCGCTCGGCATTTTATTCATGCTTGGTGCGACCGGGATATTTGCCGTGTCGAGCGCGTTGTCAAAGTGGCAGGTCGCCGAGTATTCGTTCGTCGAGGTTTTGTTTTTCCGCGCCACCGCCTCGCTGTTCACCTGCGCCGCGCTTATCCTGCCGCGCACGGGCCTCGCCGTGCTGCGCACGGAACGGCTGCGCGATCACCTAGGCCGCAGCGCAACGCAGGCAGTCGCGCAAAGCCTGATCATCATTGCGTTCGGTCTCATGCCGCTAGCCGGCGCGGTGGCGATCAATTTTTCTTCGCCCTTGTTTGCGACACTTTTCGCCGCCCTTTGGCTGAAAGAGAAAGTCGGCTTGGCACGCATTTGCGCACTAATGGCGGGCTTTGTCGGGGTATTGCTGGTCGCAGCGCCGGGCGCCGACAGCTTCCGGATTGGTGCATTGTTTGCACTTGCCAATGCCGTCCTATTCGGCAGCGTCACCGCCGCCGTGCGCGGTATGACCACAACGGAATCAGCCGAAACACTGACGGTGTATCAGATGAATTGAGGCGAATTTCCCCAATAAACTTGCCGGTGGTGTGTAGTCGCTATTCCTTTGTACACTGTCCGTAATATTGGCTCGGGACCAGGTCCTTATCGCCAAGCAGAGTGTGACGACTGTGAGCGCTGTCGCCTGCAACCGAAATTACAGTTGTTTGAATCGCGCCGGTTTCTAATTTCTCCATAAACGAAATAGCTAAGCTACCTATGTGAACATCAACATCCGACCCATTGTTGCCTAACACATGGGCTTTCCGCGTAACGTCATCAAAAACGAAATC
>DATDLC010000097.1:0-3387 GCA_036519515.1 Pseudolabrys sp.
GATCAGCTTCTCGGTTCCGCGGTGGAGCAATCCGATATGCGGATCGACGCGCGCAACGACCTCGCCGTCGAGCTCGAGCACGAGGCGCAGAACGCCGTGGGCCGCCGGGTGTTGGGGCCCGAAATTGATGGTGAAATTGCGGACAGCAGCTTCGGCCATAGCGGGCCCAAATCTACTGCAGGTGCAACGCCGGCCACTCCCGCAGGTTCCGAAACGCTTGCAACCGCGGAGCCACTCAAGACAGGCGTCCCCAAGGCATTCAGCCAGGCTGAGCTAACCCTCTCTAAACTTCAGCGCTCTTCGAAACCCGGGTTGTCGCCCGAGCTCTTGCTGCCTGCGTCGTCTTGCCGCCTGATGCGCTTTTGGCCCTTAGCGGACAATTCCACCCGCGCGCCCAAATGTCCGCTTTTGGGGGTAAAGCGGACATCGCGCAGACATACGGTCATGTCTCTTGACCCAAAGCGGACATTGGTTGCCTCAGTCCGACCCCTTCTAGTGTGCTAGTTTGATCCCGTACGATGCGCGAGCCGCGGCACGATCTGAAATCCCGCCGTACAGCAACGAGATGACGGCAAGGACAAGACGATGAAACAGGGCAACAGCGACACCGAAGTGAAAATGTATTCGGACTTCAAAAGTCCTTACGCCTACATCGCCTTTGATCTCGGCATGGCATTGCCTGAACGCTTCAAGGTGAGCGTCCGCTGGATCCCATTCCAATTGCGACTCAAAGGAAAGGGCGAGCGCAGCGTCTATTCCGAATACAAGGTCAAGTATTCCTACATGGATGCGCGCCGCCGCTCCAAGGATCGTAACCTTTGGATTCGCGGGCCGCTGAAAATTTATGACACCATGCCGGCGGCGGTCGGAGGGCTATTCGCGGAGAAGCACGGGCGCTTCCTCGACTACGGGCGCGATGCATTCAAGAAATTCTTCTTACGCGAATTCGAAGCCGATCAACCCGAAGCGGTCGCGCAGCTGTTGGACAGCATCGGCCTCTCAGGAGAGGACTATTTAAACTACCTGCAAAGCGAAGGGCGCGAGGCCTACGAACGCTGCCAGCAGGAAGCCGCCGCCGACCATGTTTTCGGTGTGCCGTTTTTCATTTTCCGCGGTGAACCCTTCTGGGGCCATGACCGCATTCAACTTCTCGAGCAACGGATCACAGAAGCCGGTCTCGGTTTGAAGGAAGCTTCGGCCGCCTGACATGATCGATCTTTATTTCTGGACGACGCCGAACGGCTACAAGGTAACGATCCTGCTCGAAGAGCTAGGGTTGCCGTATAACATCATTCCGGTTCATATCGGCAAAGGCGAACAGTTTAATTCCGAATTCCTGAAAGTCAGCCCCAACAACAAGATTCCGGCACTGGTCGATCATGACGGGCCCGGCGGGCTGCCAATCGCGGTCTTCGAATCCGGCGCGATCATGATGTATCTCGCGGAAAAGAGCGGCTGGCGCTTCATGCCGACCGATATGCGGCAGCGCTACGACGTGATGCAGTGGCTGATGTTCCAGATGGGCAGCGTCGGGCCCATGCTCGGCCAAGCGCATCATTTCCGCCGCTACGCGCCCGAGCAAATTCTTTACGCGGTCGAGCGCTACACCAACGAAGCGCGCCGCATCTATCGCGTGATCGACAAGCGCCTCGGCGAAGCCCCGTATCTTGCCGGCGATTATTCGATCGCCGATATGGCGACCTATCCATGGCTGCGCCCGCATAAATGGCAGGGACAAGACCTTGCCGATTTCCCGAACCTGAGCCGCTGGTACGCTGACGTGCGCGCGCGGCCCGCCGTTCAGCGCGGCCTCGCCGTGCTGAAAGAAAGACTGGAACGAAATAAGGAAAAGCCTTCCGGCGATTCGTGGAATGCGTTGTTCGGCAAGCAGCAATACGAAGCGCGATAACGGGACCTCCCCATGAAACCGTATATGCCTATGCTCACCGACTACCGCGTGCTTGACATCACGCAATTCGTCGCCGGCCCCACCTGCACACGGATCATGGCCGAGCTTGGTGCGGAGGTAATTAAGGTGGAGCTCGCGCCATTTGGCGACCGAGGCCGGGCCGCCGGTGACAAGGCGCGCGATCCGAGATTCAAGAACGCGTCACAGAGCACGTACTACTTTCAGCACAATCACTCAAAAAAGAGCCTCGCGCTCGACCTCAAGCAGCCGCGCGGGCGCGAGCTAATAAAGGCGCTTGCCGCAAAGGCCGACGTGGTAGTCGAGAACTTTGCGCCCGGCGTGATGAAGCGCATGGGCCTCGGCTACAAAGATCTGAAAGCGATCAATCCGCGCCTCATCATGTGTTCGATCTCGCTCGCGGGACAAAACGGCCCACTCAGCGACAAACCGGGATTCGATTACATGGGCGCGGCCTATGCCGGCATCACCGCGCTTGCCGGTGAGCCCGACCGCGGGCCGGCGCAATTCGCGACCGCGATCGGCGACAGTTCGACCGGCGTGACCGCCGCGATGGCCATTGGCTTTGCGCTGCTGCATCGCGAACGCACCGGCGAAGGGCAATATATCGACTGCTCGCTAATCGACACCTACTTCCACATGCATGAAGTCAATGTACCGAAATCGACATTGCGCGGGCCGTCATTCGCCCCAAAGCGCGCCGGCTCGCTGCACCCAGACGGCGGGCCGACCGGAATTTTCCGCTACAAGGGCGAAGAGTTCATCGCGGTCATGGTAATGCCGCACCAGTGGAAGCAGTTGGTCGCGGCCATGAACTTGCCGGCGCTGGCGGATGATCCGCGTTTCAGCACGCCGCGCGCGCGGCGCGACAACAACGAGGCGCTCAAGGCCGTCATCGAAGATTGGCTGCAAACGTTTCCAAGCCGCGATGCCGCGATCAAAGCTCTGGAAACCGCACGAATCCCGTGCGCACCGGTGCTCACGCTGCATGAAGCTATCGCGCATCCACACCTGCGGGAACGCGGGACCGTCCGGCGTGTCAAAGACTGGATGATCGGCGAATTCGACATCCCGGGAATGCCGGCGAAGTTCTCGGAATGGCCAGCCGCCCCCTCCTTGAGCGCGGCTTTGCTGGGCGAGCACAACGAGCAGGTGCTGCGCGACCTATTGTCCATGTCGAATTCGGAAATCGCGGCGCTTTACGACGAAAATGTGCTCGTTCGCGACCAATTGCTGGGCACCGACGCGGCAAAATTCGGTGACAAGAATGAGCCGGGGGCCTCGCGCCGCAGCGCCGCCGAGGTCGCGAAATAATCAGCAAGAATGTCCGCTTCTCTAATCGGCCGGTTGGGGTCAAGCGCTTTCAGACTATCCACCAGTGCAGTGTCGACGTCGCTCGCGGGCTCGCGCTTCTCTTCGGAATCGGCACCAAGGCCCTTCCATCATGGGATTCGAGAACG
>DATDLC010000098.1:0-10134 GCA_036519515.1 Pseudolabrys sp.
GCCGGTCGCCGGATTGCGGCCTACGCGGGCAGCACGATTACGCACCACCAAAATTCCGAGCCCGGCGATTTTCACGCGCTCGCCCTTTTTCAGGTGCTTGGTGATCATGCCGATCAGGTCTTCCAGCATTTCCCGACCCTGTTTCTTTGTAAGGTGATGCTGCTTGGCCAACGCATTGGCGAAATACTTTTTGCTGACTGTTGAGGCTGTCATGGGCTTTGTTCCTTGGGTGCACTGTGCGCCATGGCATTAGCCTTATGAGATTCGCGGGTTTAGGGCCAATCGCTGAAAACGATGCGCCGTCGCGGGGCCAACTTCCAATACGCGTCATAGCACCCTCGGCAAATCGGGCATTGCGCTCATCGATAAATGCTGCACGCGGTAGCGACCAGCGCGGCTGCATTTGGGGCAGGGAAGGGGCCTGTGGTACGACCAAGCAGTCAATGATAGGAACCAAAAAATGCTTCGTGACGCAGACGATCGATTTCTTCCTTGACGTATAAGATTCGAGATTTGAGGTAGGCTATCATCAGATCGTCGATAGGCGCATGAGAGAGGGCCTCGTCGATTTCCTGCGCGAGGACCTTTTGTCGTTGTTCGAGAATCGTTATGTCGGTTCGGAGCATAATGCCCTTCGACGCGCTAAAATTTATTAGCATGATTCGGCCCAACCTGAGACCCACCGTGCAAAATAGTGAGCCGACCTTTGATCGGTGTCGAGCACACGAAACAGTCGCTATTGGGAATCTTCTCGAACGTTGCAGGATGGGCACAGTGACTTATTGGTGGATTAGGGCCGCATGGGGAAACTGTGCGAAAATTATCGGGCCATGAGCCGCTATAAAGGCAGACAAGGTGCGAAGGCCAACTTTAAGCTCTTCCCTCGCGGGAAGTCGAATAGTATAAATGATTCGGGTGACGGCGATGGGTGTGTCAGCCAATGGACTAATCGGCTGCTGACCGGGTCGGCCAATGAACGATTGCTTGCCAAAAAAGGTACCGTTTCAGGAGGTTTGGTAGGTACTTTACCTGTCACAGGAACAATAAAATTAAAAAGTCACATCTAAAACGCGCGAGTAGCTGCCGGGGCCTTCGGATTTTTGATTACCACGTCACAATGTAGCCCTTCGCAGCCATGCACCCCTTTATCAAATATTCTTCTGCGTACGACGTGGCCGTTTGGGCTCGGTGTAGGCCTCTGCGAAAGACATGGCGACTGTATTTTCTTTTCGGCAGGCAGACCAATCCGCGTCAAGCTGTTGCTGAGTTACGCCGCGCTTTGAGAACTTGACATCATGAGAGGTCGAATAAGCGCCGGGGTAACTACAGGCGGTCAAGGATATGAAAGCAAACAAAATTAATAGAGATTGTCCAATCATCGAAACGCCAGTTACCCAACAAAACAATAGAGAAACGGACAAAGAAGGATAGAGCGGGACGAGGAAGCGCGGATTACGAGCCCTGACGCAAGCGGGCCAGCAATTTCAGTCCGGCATAGCCGTCGGCAGGCTCCATGCCGACCTTTTTCTGGTAGGCGAGAATAGCCCTGATCGTGTCGCTGCCCGTGCGTCCGTCTACGCCGTCGGTCTTGAAGCCCTCCTCGTTGAGGCGACGCTGAATTTCCTTCACTTCCTCGAAGGTCGGCGTGCGCTCCCCGCCGGGGAACTGTTGATGGAACGGCGGGCCGCCGCGAATAAGGTCGCCAAGGTGGCAGAGCGCCAGGGTGTAACTGGTGGATGGGTTGTACGAGTAGACGGCGCGAAAATTTTGCCCGACGAGAAAGGCTGGACCCCCCGCGACAGGCAGCCACAGCTTGACCTGATCGTTCGGCCGCGGAAAAACCGCTCCGTCGGCGCGCCGCACGCCCAGTTCCTGCCATTTGGCGTATGATCGCATCGTGCGGTTGTCGGCGAGCTTGGTACGGCCGGCTGGCATCGTCACCTCGCAGCCCCAGGCTTCTCCCCGCCGATATTTGCCGCGCTCGAGCAGATAGCGCGCAGTGCCGGCCAGCGAATCGTCAGGTTTCCCGAATGGTGAGGCGCGGCCATCGTGGTCGTAGTCGACGCCCATGTGCAGCCATACCTCGGGCATCCATTGGGTGTGGCCCATCGCGCCCGCCCAGGAACCGATCATGTCCGAGGGTTGTGCCCAGCCGCGATCGACAATCGTGAGTGCGTTGAGCAGCTCTGCTTCCCAATAGGCGCGCCGACGCGGTTCGCCCCAGGCCAAAGCGGCGAGCGCGGGGATGACCGGCCGCATGTATTTCCGATTGCTAACAACGTCGCCATAGGACGATTCCATTCCCCATAGGCCAAGCAGGATGTACCGATCGACGCCATAGTCTTTCTCGATGCGTGAAAGCAGGCCGGCGTATTCCCTCGCGCGTTCTTTGCCGGTCATCACGCGCCAGCCAGAACAGCGCCGGTTGATGTATTGCCACATCAATTCGGTGAATTCTGGCTGCGATTTGTTTTCAGCGTATACACTCGTGTCGGGAGTCACTGCGCCCATCACGCGATCATATGTCTGTTCGGAGACACCGCGCTTGAGCGCGCGGGGCCGGAAATTTGCCACCCAATGCGCGAAAGCCGGAGGCTGCGCCGCCCAGAGGTGCCGATTAGTTGCAAAGCTCGCTGCAGCGCTGAGTGCGCCGGTCACAACTGCCCGTCGGCTCAGCAAAAAGGAAATGGGGGAGATTCGCCGCATGGCAACAGTCTAGTCGGAGAGCGCCCAGGCAGAAACCTCGATGCGGCGACTAGCCGCGCCGGCGTTTTTTCTTGACCGCCTTGCGTTTCTTGCTTGGTTTCTCTTTCGCCTTGTGGGTCTTTGCGCGCACGGCAGCAGATTCTTCCGTATGTGCAACGGGGTCCAGCGCGACTGCGGGAGTTTCCGACGGCCGCACGATGACTGGCGGAACGCCGGCGACTGGTGGAACCGGGTCGTTATCTTTGATTTCCGTGCCGCGTGCGCCGATCAGCCGCTCGTAGGCTGCCACGAGCGTCATGTACGGATTGACAAACACCCAACCGAGCTTTGTCGGCACCTGCATGTCGAAATGCAGGTGATAGGTCGTCCCGCGCTCGCGATTGTTGTAGTTGCCGACTTTGCCTATCCGATCGCCCTCGTGCACGAGCTTGCCGCTGACGATGCCGTCGGTGTCGAGCTGATTCGGATTCATGTGCATGTATCGCACGCGCGCATGGGTGCTCGTGGTGTTGAGGAAGAGATAAACGGCCTCCTGCTTGGGCGCGCGCAGGATGAATCCGTCATGAGCGGCAACAACTTCGTGCTGGTAGGGCTGGCAACGGTCTGCACCCTCGTTGTGCAGCGTGCAGGAACTTGGACGGATATCCTGACCTTGATGGCCTTCGCCGCCCGGGCACTGGCCGACGAAATAGCGACGATGCTCGCAAAAATTATCGCGCCACGGGTATGAGTAGTTGGTGCCGCCGCTTTCGTTGAAAACCAAAGGCCTGCCGTTGACGTTGCAAGAGTAGGGCTGGTCTTTTCGGCGCGGGCTGCGGACCGAACGGCCGGTGAAATCGCAATCGCCCCAGTTGTTGAACGACTGCGAGTTGGCGAAGGCAGGCGCTTCCTTGATCGGAAATCGCAGTCGCGCATAGACGGTGTAGTCTGCGCGGCCGCCGATCTCTTTTTTCAATCCTGTGTTGGGAATGATCAGACCCGGGCTGAAATAGGTGAAGTCTTTTGACGTTTCTTTCGGCCGGTCGACGCGTACCGCTTCGGTGGGAAGATCGGCAGCAGGCGTGCCCCCCGCGAGCCTGAGCGCGCGCAGGAAGCGGTCCATGACGCGGTCGGCCTGTCTGCATGTCAGGATTTTTTTTCGGGGCCGGGTGTCAAGGCAGTAGATGGCCGCGACATAGGTCACGCCGTAGCGCTCGAAGCTGTAGCGGATGTAGGATTCATGTAGGTAGCGGCGGATTCCAGGGAAGTTGTCCTGTAGCGATTTTACCGGCTCGCCATCCGGAAGCGTCGGGCCATCGAGCTGGTACGTCATCGCGAGACCCGAGAACAGCACATAGACAGGATCGCCATAGCCTATGTCCGACAGGTCCGGGACGTTCGCGAGCGTCAGAGCGAACGCTGCGTCATAGCCTGACGGGCCAGTCAGGAAGAATTTCGTTGGCTGAAAATCAGCTCGCATATAGCGAGCGGCGCTTGTTGTGATCTTGTCAGGCGGTTGCCCTGGGTTGAGGGCGATCTCTTTAGCGAAACCGTCAACGTCGAAAGGCAAAAGAACGGGCACCGAGCTGTTTGCGATCCCGGGGAACCCGACCCCGGCTGCCATATCAAGCTTGGCGAAGGTTTCCGCCGGGCCACCCGGCAGCCGCTCAGCGAGGCTCGCGGCCGCAGCACCCCAGTCGACGCGCGCACGCGAAATCTGCGGGCTCTTCATCTCCTCCGCTGGCGCGGCACTGGCGATGAACAAAGCGATGCCAACAAGAACGGCACGTTTCAATCCGGCTTCCCTCGTTTTACCCGCCAGCCAGGACCAATCGGATCTACGAGTTAAGTGTATCGAATAGCGGCGTACAAGGGCCGTATCCTTTGGTGTAGGGTGTTCCCGTAACGCCTAGCCGGGCGGCCGGAGATTCGCGAAAAATGACAGTGCGTGAAGCCAATTTGACGGCAGCCTCGAGCGCCGATCGCGAGCCTGAGATCGTCGAAAGCGGCGGTACTGCGCGGCTGCATCTGACGCTTGCCATAACCGACTATGACCACGTGCGCGATCTCGTGAACGGCGTTGTCAGGGCCGAGGGAACGGTATTCCCGCCTTCGTCCTTCCAGTTGAGGAAATCTTCTACCGGTTCATCAAGAATCGTGAGTGAGATATTTCGGAAACGTCTTCGGCAAGTACATCGGCTATGCCTCGCAGGGCAACTCGCCCTTTGTCGGGATCCCGGTCTTTCCATCGCGGGTGTTCCGCCACTCCGCATTCTACGTGCGCAGCGACCGCGGTAAATCAGGGCCGAAGGATCTGGAAGGCAAGCGCGTCGGAATTACGGAATGGGCGCAAACCGCCGGCATCTATGCGCGCGGATTTCTGTCGGAGACCGCCGGCGTGGATTTGCGGAAGATCCAATGGGTGCAGGCTGGCATGAACGAGGCGGCCGCGAGGAAAAGGTCGAATTCAAATTGCCGGAGGGCAGCATCGCGACCACATGCATGATCGGGTAGATTCCGGTGGCAGCGTGGTACTGCATCTCTTCGGGCGATAGTCGGGATAGAGCCGCGCGACCTTGTCACCGCCGTTTTCGAAGGCATCCGGAACACGGGCGGAAATTGCAGCGTCGATCTCTCCTCCTGATAGCAGCATCGCCGAGATGCTCGTGTCGCGCCGCTGCTGGTATTGAATGGCCGAATTCTGTTTGAACGCTACCCATGGATCGCGATGATTTGTTTAAAGCCGTCGATGAGGCCAAGCGGCGAAGTCTCGAGCGGATTCAGGACCTGACGGCGTCACGCCTACCGGTGCCGTGAGAGGCGTCGATTGCGGGCGAGTGGAGCAGCAATTTCGGTGCCGATCCGTTTCCCTACGGGCTGGACGCAAACCGCAAGACGCTGGACGTATTCTGCCGTTTCGCCCACGCGCAGGGCATAACCGCAAGAAAGCTGACGCCTGACGATTTGTTTCCGAAGGAAGTGCGCGCCAGCGTGCGGGTCTAGTCCTTGGCACGCTCCACGTAGGAGCCATCGGCGGTGTTGACCACCACCCGGGTGCCGACCGTGATATGCGTCGGGACCATGGTTCGCGCGCCGTTCGAAAGCTTGGCAGGCTTGAACGAGCCAGACGCGGTCTGTCCCTTGACCACCGGCTCGGTATCGACGATTTCAAGCGTGACCTTCTGCGGGATCTCGATGGCAACCGTGACGCCTTCGTGCACGCTCAGGTTTACGACCATCCCTTCCTGCAGGTACATGGCATAATCGCCGACGATGTCGGCCGATACGTGGATCTGATCATAAGTTTCCTGATTCATGAAGTGAAAACCGTCGCCATCCTGATATAGGTAGCTGAATTCGTGGTCCTCGACGTGAGCGCGCTCGACCTGGTCGGTGGTTTTGTAGCGCTGCGAGGTCTTCACGCCGTCGGAAATCCGGCGCATATCGACCTGGGTAGTCGGGGTACCCTTGCCAGGGTGAAAATTCTCTGCGGTGAGGACGACATAGAGCCTGCCGTCAATGTCGACGATATTGCCCTTGCGGAGCGACGAAGCGATGACCTTCACGATAACAATCCTTGATTTATTGACGGCGGGGGCAGCGGTTTCGAGGCGCACCATAGCGATCTTCTCGCCCGACGCCAGCCTTTCTCGTCTGTCATTCGGCTGAGGTAAACGTGCCGAAAAGTCCGCCTTTCTGGAGCGCCGGCTCCCACGCTGCCCGCAGGCCCTACCTGATGGCGCGCAACCGCATCGCGACGGCTCTGAAGGGATGGTTTGCAAAGCACGATTTCGTGGAAATCGAGACGCCCGCTCTTCAGGTATCCCCCGGCAACGAGACCCACCTGCATGCCTTCGCCACCGAACTGATCGGCCCGGGCGGCGAGCGGCAGTCTTTATATCTGCATACCTCGCCTGAATTCGCCTGCAAGAAGCTCCTCGCCGCAGGCGAGACCCGCGTTGTCAATTTTGCCCGCGTGTTCCGCAACCGGGAGCGCGGCGCATTGCATCATCCTGAATTCACCATGCTGGAATGGTACAGGACGAACGAGACATATGAGGTCCTCATGGATGACTGTGCGGCCCTTCTGGCTGAGACAGCACAAGCGGCCGGCGCAAGTGAATTCCGTTTTCGCGACAAAGCCATTGATGCTTACGCGGAGCCGGAGCGACTGACGGTCGCGGATGCGTTCGCGCGCTACGCCAAAATCGATCTGTTGGCCACGGTCAGCAAGAGCCAAGGCGACCGGAACCTGCTCGCAGCCGAAGCGGCGAGGATCGGTATTGCGACGGCGCACGACGATACGTGGGGCGACATTTTCAGTCGTATTCTGTCGGAGCGCGTTGATCCGCGGCTTGGGATTGGTCGCGCGACGCTCCTATATGAGTATCCGTTACCGTTGGCGGCCCTGGCGCGGCCGAAACCCGGCAGCGAAAAGGTCGCCGAGCGGTTTGAGCTCTACGCCTGCGGGGTCGAGCTCGCCAATGCTTTCGGTGAACTGACAGATGTCGCCGAACAGCGCGCCCGGTTTGAGACCGCCATGGGGGAAAAGCAACTTATCCATGGCGAGCGCTATCCGATGGACGAGGACTTCCTCCTCGCGCTGGGACAAATGCCGCCGGCAAGCGGGATTGCTCTTGGGTTCGACCGGCTGGTGATGCTGGCAACCGAGGCACAACGGATCGATCAGGTGATCTGGGCGCCTGTGGTCGATCCGTGAAAAAACGGAAAGAGGAACGACCGATGACAACGTTACGTACCCTCACGCAACTCCGTGCGCGCGGCCTGACCGCACCTGAGCGGCAGGCGTCGCTGGAGAAAGTCGCCGCTCGATACGCGATCGCGGTCCCGGGGGCTTTGACGCAACTGATCGATCGCAACGATCCTGGCGATCCTATTGCGCGGCAATTCGTTCCGGATGTTGCTGAACTTGATCATCGGCCGGGGGACGACGCGGATCCAATCGCCGACAATGCGTACAGTCCTGTTGAGGGCATCGTGCACCGATATCCGGACCGCGTACTGCTCAAGCCTACCCACGTCTGCGCAGTCTATTGCCGCTTCTGTTTCCGCCGCGAGATGGTTGGGCCCGGCAAACCGAATATGCTCTCTCAGGAAGCCCTTCAGCGGGCGCTCGACTATATCCGGACGCATTCAGAAATTTGGGAAGTCATCCTGACCGGCGGCGATCCGTTGATTCTTTCGGCGCGACGGCTGCGCTCAATAATGAACGCGCTCTCAAAGATCGATCACGTGAAGGTCGTGCGTCTTCACACCCGCGTGCCGATCGCAGATCCAGCGCGCATGACGCGTCAGCTGGTGCGCGCGATGAAGATCTGGACAAAGGCGATCTATGTTGCCGTGCATGTCAATCATCCTCGCGAACTTTCGGCTGATGCGCGCGCGGCGTGCGCCCGAATCGCGGACGCCGGCATTCCGTTGCTTTCTCAAACGGTGCTGTTGGCCGGCGTCAATGACACGCCGGAAGTGATAGGTGAGCTGATGCGAGCGCTGGTCGAGTGCCGGATCAAGCCATACTACCTGCATCATGGCGACCTGGCGCCGGGCACTGGCCACTTTCGTACCGATCTCGCAACCGGACAGGAGCTCATGCGCGCGCTTCGCGGTCGGTTGTCCGGCCTGTGCCAACCGACCTACGTGCTCGACATTCCGGGCGGCCATGGCAAATCGCCAATCGGTCCGAACTACGTCGAGCGTGCCGGCTCAAATGGTCACACACATATTATTGTGGAGGACTTCAACGGACGGCGACATTGCTACCCGCCGCTAATGGCGAATAGCCAACAGGTCGAGGAAAGCCGCAGCGACGGCCAAGCTGGCAAAGCCGATGAACACGACGGCGATTACAGCGTGCCAGACGAAGGTCGCGTCGCGCCTTAGGGCTGCTACCACATTCTTGCTGTTGATCATTGCCTGACGCCCCGAGAAGAAGTTCACAGGACCCGCGGATACTTGTACCCGCTAGGGAATCATCCGGCCCATAATTTGTATGTTAAAAAATGCGTGAGAAGCGCCCCATCTTCGCATAGCAGGTATGAACCTTACGTTGGTGCGACGAAGAGACGCCCGACGTGTGCATAAAAGGCGCGTAAAGCGCAAAATGCCGTGGTTAGTCCACCGCGGCGGCGGCTCTGAACGTTATTCGGGCACCAGTTCGCCCGAGCCGCCCGCTTCGGCGGGAAAGTCGCGCAATTTTGGCAGCCCATCTTTCATTGGCAGTACTGTCTCGGCGTAGTGCAGGTGGATAACCGGTTTGAAGGCTATGGCGGGGAGTAACGCCGCGCCGACGTCAGTCAGGCCGAAGGTTGGGTGATGAGTCATAATGTGGCCGCCGCAACGGGTGCAAAATTGCCGGTCACTTATTTCCGTCTTCTTGAATCCGCCGAGGAACTTCTTGCCCTCATCAACCTCAAGACTGCCAAGGCGCTCGGCCTGACAATACCCCTGCCATTGCTCGCACGCGCCGACGAGTTGATCGAGTAGGCGCGCAAATGTCCGCTTTTGGCACAAAGCAGACATCGGTTTGCGTGGCGTCAATGTTTGCGTTGGAGGTAAGGCGGGCATCATCCGCACCTGAAGGTCATGTCTGCTTTTGACCCAAAGCGGACATCGGCCGATTTGGAATTAGGAGCCGGAAGCTAGGCCGGATGACTTGACGCGGGACGGCGGTGCTGCCGTACCAAACCATCCTGTCCCTGCCGCAGCTGCACTCATAAGTGGGGCAACTTATTGGCGACGAAAAAGTAAGCGATTTGATTTAGCTCAATGCGAACGGCTTGGCGGCTGTTCGGATATAGCATGGGTTACATTACAAAGGTTCTGCGGCCAGACGAGAAGCTCCTTGCAACTGGTAAGTTGCATTGGATCGTTTATCGGCTTGCAATAGTCTCGATGCTTGTAGCTGTTATTTTATGGTTCGTTATAGGCGAGGCCGCACCAATCTTAAGGATGACCGCGTTTGTTCTGTTCGCCGGATTTGCTGTCCTCATCGCAATCAAAGAATGGCTTGAACAGTGGATAACAGAAATAGCCGTTACTGATCGCCGCGTGATCTATAAAACTGGACTTATACGAAGGCAGACGGCCGAAATGAATATGGATAAGATTGAGTCAGTTAAAGTGGATCAGTCGTTGCTTGGCAGACTATTGAACTACGGTTCGATACATATCCGCGGGACCGGCGAGGGATTGGAGCATTTGGACTACATTAGCTCACCGATCTCGCTGCGAAATACGATAACAACTAAATAAATATCAAATACTTTGAAAGCCGGTCTGCCGGAATAAATGTCCGCTTCTGATGCTGTGGACGGCTCCTCCACCGGCGCGTGAGTGGCGTGGGTATGGTTTCAGTTGATGCAACCAGGATTGAGGGGGAGCCCCAACATGCAGGTGGTTAGGACAGTCGGTCTCGACATCGCCAAGTCG
>DATDLC010000099.1:0-22287 GCA_036519515.1 Pseudolabrys sp.
CAAAGCCCGCGCCTGCCAAAGCTATCGACAAGCTTCTGGCGCAAGCAAAACAGGGCGGCAAACCTCTGTCCGCGGCAGACGAGGCGCTGACAGCGTGACTTTCAGATTATAGAGTCAAGCGTGCGAGCGGAGGGCCGCGAATGATCCCCAACGCCTGGGCAGGCTTCGACTTCGGCCTCGGGGCCGATATCGACATGTTGCGCAAGACCGTCAGCGGCTTTGCGCAAGACCGGATTGCGCCGCGGGCCGACGCGATCGACCGCGACAATGTCTTTCCTCGCGACCTCTGGCCGGAGATGGGTGCGCTTGGCCTGCACGGGATTACGGTCGAGGAGGAATATGGCGGCTCAGGCCTCGGGTATCTCGAGCATTGCGTTGCCATGGAAGAAATTTCGCGGGCGAGCGCGGCGGTGGGGCTGTCCTATGGCGCGCATTCGAATCTCTGCGTCAATCAACTCCGCCGCAACGGGAGCGACGCGCAGAAACGCAAATATCTTCCGCAACTGATTTCCGGCGATCATGTCGGTGCTCTGGCGATGTCGGAGCCGGGCGCCGGCTCGGACGTCGTTTCCATGCGTACACGGGCCGACAAGAAAGGCGATCGCTATATCCTCAATGGCTCCAAGATGTGGATCACCAATGGGCCGGTGGCGGACACGATGGTGATTTATGCCAAGACCGATCACACCGCGGGCGCGCGGGGGATCACGGCGTTCATCGTCGAAAAGGGGTTCAGAGGCTTCGCCCCGGCGCAGAAGCTCGACAAGCTCGGCATGCGTGGTTCGGACACCAGCGAACTGGTCTTTACCGATTGCGAGGTGCCGGAGGAGAACGTGCTTGGCGCAGTCGGCAACGGCGTCAACGTGCTGATGTCGGGACTTGATTACGAACGCGTAGTGCTGGCGGCAGGCCCCTTGGGCATCATGCAGGCTTGTATGGATGTGGTCGTTCCTTACGTGCATGAGCGCCAGCAGTTCGGCAAGCCGATCGGGCGCTTTCAGCTCGTGCAAGCGAAGCTTGCCGATATGTACGTGACGATGAATGCCGCCAAGTCGTACGTGTATATGGTCGCGCGTGCCTGCGATGAGGGCCGAACCACGCGCGAGGATGCCGCGGGGGTGATCCTCTATGCCGCCGAGCGGGCCACCTGGATGGCTCTCGAGGCAATCCAGTGCCTCGGCGGCAATGGATATATCAACGACTTTCCGACCGGCCGGCTGTTACGAGACGCCAAGCTCTACGAAATTGGTGCCGGCACGAGCGAGATCAGACGTATGCTGATCGGGCGCGAGATTTTCGAGAAGTCGAGATAGCGCTGCAGTGGCTCGGGCACTTCCTTAAGCATTGTTAATCATTCCGGCCCGACTTTGAATGGGCTGCCGAAGCTTCCTATTAAGGCGGCGCGAGTAAGCTTTGCGCGCCCGAATTTGAAACTTCGGATAATTGGCGAATGCTCAGCGACCACCGCCCAATGCGTTTCCGGTTCCTCGACGCTTTGCGTGGCTGGGCTGCAGTGGTCGTCCTGTTTCACCATATTTTTATCGACGGTCTACCAGCCAATCGCTTCATGGCTGATCGGCTCTTCTGGTCGAAGTGTTTTTTCATGAATGGCACGTATGCCGTCTGCCTGTTCTTCGTGATTTCAGGTTTTTCCCTTTCCATAGGCTATCTGCAGAGCGGCGATGACAGGGGATTGGCGCGTATGGCGGCCGGCCGCTATCTGCGCTTGGCGGTTCCGATCTTTGTGATCTGCGCCATCACCTACGTACTGCTAAACGTAATTCCTCCGCCCGCGCAGCGGCCGAGCCCGCTCGATGTATTCGGAAACTTCACGCCGACAGTGCAGGGGCTGCTCGAACTCTCTCTTTTTTCCGCCTATGTCTCGCAGTCGACTGCCGGAAGCTACAATCCCCCGCTGTGGACCATGTTCTATGAATTCCTGGGCTCGTTCATGGTGTTTGCGACCATCGCGATTCTACGGCCGTTGCATCTGAGGACCTGGCTGCTGGGATTTCTCTTTGCAATTCTTGCGGTGTACCAGCCGTTTTTCGCGTTGTTTATCGCAGGGATATTCATCGCCGATCTGTTCGGGAAGATCGAAGATCGGAAATCCCGCAATCTCGTTGGTGCGATTCTGTGCGGCGCAGGGCTTCTCCTGAGCTTCCTGCCGGAAACCGGATCACGTCTGATGTATGTGGCCGCGCCGGTCTGCATGGTCGCCGGTGTTGCACTGTTTGCTCCCGTGAAGCGCTTGTTCAAAAATCGTGTTGGCGATTTTCTTGGCTGGATATCTTTCCCGCTCTATCTGGTGCAGGCAGCCGTCATCTATTCGTTTTCCGTCCGGGGGTTGGACGTTCTCGCGTCTTATGGGTTCGACCCGTCGGCACAACGGTGGCTAGTCGGCATTGCGACTGTGCCGGTCGCGGTCCTTTGCGCCACCCTGTTCTGCCCGGTCAACGACTTCGCCGTGACGCTGTCGCGCCGGTTCGGATCGGAACTTTTTGGACGTGGCCGCGAAGTCGGCCGGTATATTGGGCCGAAATCCCGGCCTGCCTAGCTGACATTTTGCCCGTTAACGAATTGGCTCCGCGAATCAGGTAGTCCATTGGCCGACCTCGCCATCGAAGGGGTAGCGGCCATGATGCGGGTACGGCTGAAAGCCGACGGACGGATTGTGGAAATCCTTCCGGACGGCAGCGAAAAGACGATCGACCACAGCGATCCGGCGCAATTCGTACGCCGCGTGCGCGCACGCTGCGGGCTGACGCAGGCGGCCTTCGCCGAAAAGATCGAAGTACCGATCGAGACCGTTCGCAACTGGGAGCAGGGCAAGCGTCATCCGCGCGGGCCGGCACGCGCACTGCTCAAGCTGATCGATCAGGCGCCCGACGTCGCGTTTGCCACACTGGGCGGGAGGCGGCGCTGAAAACGCTTCCAGCTGGAGACGCCGCAGGGCGTCACTCAGCGGCGGCAGGGAGCCGTTCGCGGGGCGAATAACGCGCAAAGCGCATCAGCAGATACATTGCGATCAGCGTGAGGATGTAGACCAAAAGCTGCATCTGCGTCGGCCGTTCGGTGTAGCCGATCAGTGCGTGCAACAGCCGGCCAACGATGCTGCCCTCAGACAGCAGCCAGGACGTATCCCAGACCGTGTGGTCAAGAGCCTGTACAAGACCTGCGTTGTTGAGGAAATGCATGGATTGTGCCGCCATGCCTGCGGCGAGCAAGGCAATCAGCCAACTCGTCACAGAGAAGATGTGGCGGTTCGGGATCGCCAGCAGACCGAAATAGGTCAGTGCGCTGAATGCCACCCCGGCAGCGATGCCGAGAAGGCCACCGACCACCAAGGCTGATCCGGAGGTGCCCGATGCCATGATGCCGTAAAGGAACAATACGACTTCCGATCCTTCGCGGAGGACCGCCAATCCAACGACGATGGCCAATGCCGTCAGCGGCTTGGCACCTTCGCTCACTTCGGTGCCCACGCGGCGCATTTCGTCCGCGATTTCCCGGCCATGCCGCGCCATCCACGCGTTGTGCCACATTAGCATGATCACGGCGACGCCGAGCACGCTGGCATTGAACAGCTCTTGGCCGGCGCCCTGGAATGCTTCGGAAATGGCGCCTGCAAACATGGCGACGATGCCGGCTCCCAACACGCCACCGGTGACACCAATATTGATCCATCGCCCGCGTCCGGCGACGCCACGCGTTGCCGCCATGACGATGCCGACGATCAGGCCGGCTTCGATAACTTCACGAAAGACAATAATCAGTGCGCCGAGCATGATTTATTCCGCGATTAACACGCCCTTGGCGGTGGCCTCATTGAATTCACCGAAGAAGGGATAGCGGCCAGGTGCGAGAGGACCGATACGAACCACGCCCTTCGATTTTCCCGGGATGACCTTCTCGACTTTCATTTCACGACTTTCAAATTCTTCCGGGGTCGGGTCGTCATTGACCACGGTGAGCTGAATTCGTTTATTGGCCGGCACCTTGATTTCGCTCGGCGTGAACCGGTGGTTTTTGATGGTGACGGTGAAGTCATCCTGGGCACGTAGCTCGGCCGGAACCAGGACAACGGCCGCCGCCAGTGACAGAAGAACTAATAGGTTTCGCATTCGGTGTCCTCAATAAAGAACCGACCTCACAAAAGCATTAAAACGGGTTGGCGCAAGTCCTTATTTTTACACTTGAATTATTCCAATGTAAGATCGACTAACAAAAGCTTGGTTCCCAAAGTGTTGTCGTGCTCGCAGGCCAAACGCGTATTTCTGAGATTTATCGCCGCACCACCCGTTGTCGTATCAAAGCGGCGGAACGCTGGTTGGCAGCACCGCGACGACAAGGCATCCTTCGCGCCCCGCCGCCGACCCCATCCGAAAACGCAGTTAGAGGGAGATTGTAATGCAATTCGTTGAATCCCATGGCGCCCGCATTCCGCAAATCGGTCTAGGCACCATGACATTGAAGGACGATGTCTGCGTGCAAGCCGTAAAGTCGGCATTGCAAATGGGGTATCGCCACCTCGACACCGCGGCGTTCTATGCGAACGAAAAAGAGAACGGCGAAGGATTGCGTCAAGCGCGCATGAAACGAGAGGACGTGTTCATCTGCACGAAGGTGCGCCAGGGCGACCTGATGCCCGATGCGTTTGCCAAAGTGCTTGAACAGAGCCTCGCCAATCTCAAACTGCCTTACGTCGATCTGCTGCTGATCCACTGGAACAACCCGGACATTCCGCTCAAGCTGTCGGTCGGCGCTCTTTGCAAGGCAAAGAAAGAGGGCAAGACGATGCATGTCGGGGTCGCAAATTTCACCACCAGCATGCTCGACGAGGCGTGGTCGGTGACGTCGGAGCCGCTCGTTTGCAACCAGATCGAGATGCACCCCTTTATCAACCAGGACAAAGTGCTTGCCGCCTGCACGAAACATGGCATGGCGGTCGTCGCTTATTGTCCGATAGCGCGCGGCAAGGTTCCTGGTGCTGACGCACTTGAGCGTATTGGAAAGGCTCACGAAAAGAGTGCGGCGCAGGTATCGCTACGCTATCTGGTCCAGATGGGTGTTTGCTCCATTCCGCGCACGGCGACGACCGAGCATCTGAAGCAAAACCTCGACGTCTATGATTTCAAGCTCTCCGATGCCGAGATGGCGGAGCTCAAGAAGCTCAACGAGACCAATATGCGCGTGGTCAATCCTCCGCACGCGCCAAAATGGGATACGCCGTAGTGAGTGCAGTCTCTCGCAAGCTTGCACACACGGTAGACGCCAAAGGTTTCCGCATTCCGATCATCGGTCTTGGTACCTGGGCGTTGAGAGGGCGCGACTGCGCGCGGCTGACCGAGCAGGCGATCCGCATCGGCTACGGGCATATCGATACGGCACAGATGTACGACAACGAGCGTGAGGTCGGAGAGGGCGTACGAGCCTCGGGCCTGAGATCAGAGGTCATGGTCACGACCAAGGTTCAGCCCACGCTCCTTGCGCCGCTCGATCTCGAACGGTCCGTAAAAGAAAGCCTCGCCAGGTTGCGCCTGGATGTGATCGATCTGCTGCTGATCCATTGGCCAAATCCACGCGTACCGCTAGCCGAAACATTCGGTGCCATGGCAAAGATGAAGCGTGAAGGTTACACGCGGCAGATCGGCGTTTCGAATTTTACGGTGTCGCTTCTCGAGGAGGCGAACAGGGTTTCAAGCGAGCCTCTGGTCTGCGATCAGGTCGAGTGCCATCCCTTTCTCAACCAGGACAAGGTGATCGAGGCATGCCGAAAGCATGGAATGGCGGTTGTGGCTTACAGTCCCATCGCACGCGGCGGCGCCAAAGGCGACAAGCTGCTGGAAAAGATAGGTAAGGCTCATGGCAAGACGGCGGCACAGGTTTGTCTCCGCTGGCTGGTCCAGCAGGGCGTCGTTGTGATTCCCCGCACAAGCCGGGTCGAGCGCCTCGAGGAAAATTTCTCATTGTTTGATTTCGAGCTGAGCGATGCCGAGATGCGCGAGATCGCGGGCCTAGCCCGGCCCGGCGGACGTATCGTGGACTGGACCTGGTCTCCGAACTGGGATTGAGGTGATGTTCTGACCCCTTCAACCGATGCAGCTCTTGTTCTCTTCTCGGGCGGGCAGGATTCCACGGTTTGCCTCGCCTGGGCACTGGAGCGTTTCGCCCGTGTCGAGACGGTTGGTTTCGACTATGGCCAAAGGCATGCAATCGAGCTCAGTGTGCGGGCACGCGTGCGCGAACGCATGGCGGCGCTGAATGGGACCTGGAAAGCGCGGCTGGGGGACGATCATCTGATCAAACTCGACGCACTCCCTGCCATTTCGGAGACCGCGCTTACCCGCGACACAGCTATCGCGATTGCCGAGACAGGGTTGCCGACGACCTTCGTACCCGGCCGCAATCTGGTTTTCTTCTGCTTTGCGGGAGCATTGGCCTATCGGCGCGGTGCCCGACATTTGGTCGCCGGCATGTGTGAAACGGATTATTCCGGCTATCCGGACTGCCGCGACGATACGGTCAAAGCTATGCAGGTGGCGTTGTCGCTCGGTCTCGAAAAACGCGTCACCATCCATACCCCCCTGATGTGGGTCGACAAGGCCGGCACTTTCGCCATGGCGGAGCAAATCGGCGGAAAAGCATTTCTTGATCTCGTCATCGAGGAGAGCCATAGCTGTTATTTGGGTGATCGCACGAAGCGCCATGAGTGGGGCTACGGGTGTGGGGAGTGCCCGGCTTGCAAGTTACGCGCTCAAGGCTTTGAAAAATTTTCAGGTCGAAGGAAAGCATGAACGAAAGCGACAGACGTCAGAATATCGAGGGCGGCATTTTTCTTGTGCTTTTCTGCCTGACCATTCCCGCGGCGAACTGGTTGATTGGTCACGCTGGGACAGTGTGTGTCCCTAATGGCCCGTGTCTGGTGCCAGTTGCGCCCGGCATCATGGCGCCCTCCGGTGTATTGATGGTCGGCCTTGCGCTGGTTTTGCGCGATCTGGTCCAGCGGCGGCTCGGCGTCGAATTCGGTATCGGTGCGATCATCGCCGGCGCGGCAATTTCCGCCGGGCTGGCGCCGCCTTCACTGGTAGTGGCCTCGGCGATTGCCTTCCTGCTATCGGAATTTGCAGATTTCGCCGTATACACACCGCTCGCCCGTCGCCGGCTGGTCGCCGCCGTAGTTGCCTCTAGTGTCGTCGGGTTAGTTGTCGATTCGATCGTGTTTTTGTGGCTTGCCTTCGGTTCGCTTGAATTCCTGCTCGGCCAGGTGATCGGCAAACTCTGGATGGTGCTGCTTGCAATTCCCTTCGTCGTATATTTGCGCTGCCGCGACGAGCGTGTCGGACTTAAGGCCGCGTGAGATCTTGTCATGGCTTCGTCAATCGAGATTCTGCAAAGCGTCACCACCGGCACCATCACGACGATGCTGCTGAAGAAGGGTATTCGTCGCTCCTGGATGGCCGGGGCGATGCCCTTCGGCGTTTCCGGCAAGCGCGTCGTCGGTCCGGCGTTCACACTGCGTTTCGTTCCCGTGCGTGAAGACCTCGCGACGCCGGAAAGCTGGTCAAAGCCGATATCCACGCGGGGCGCCATTGAGGCCATGCCGGAGAACTGTGTGGTCGTTGCCGATGCCATGGGCGTAACCGGCGCAGGGATATTTGGCGACATCCTGTGCATGCGGATGGTCAAACGCGGGGTGACGGCGCTCGTCACCGACGGCGTCATGCGCGACAAGCACGGCGTGCTCGCGACGGGCCTGCCGGTCTGGTGTGCGGGCGTGGCGGCGCCGGCGTCCGTAAACCAGCTGACCTTCGTCGGCTGGAATGAGCCGATCGGATGCGGCGGTTGTGCGATTTTTCCTGATGACGTCATCGTTGCCGACGACGATGGCGCCGTCGTGATTCCCAAAGACCTGGGCGATTTTGTCGCTCATGAAGGCGCCGAACACGAGCTTTTGGAAAGCTGGCTGGTCCAGGAAGTGGAGAAGGGGGCGAAGTTGCCCGGTCTCTACCCGCCCAACGAAGAGAACAAGAAACGCTACGAGCAGTGGAAGAAGACGCGTTGATGTTCGTCCTGCTGTCGAAGACCGTCGCTTTCCTACTGCTACCATCCAACATTCTGATCGTGCTCGGACTCATTGGCGTCGTCCTGATGGCGGCGCGCCGGACGCGCGCGGGCACGTGGCTGATGCTGACGAGCATTGTTTTGCTCGCAATTGCAGGATGGTGGCCGCCAGGAAATCTGCTCACGCATACATTGGAAAGCCGATTTCCGCCATGGAGCGCCACCCGAGCGCCGGACGGAATTGTTGTGTTGGGAGGCGCCATCAAGTCCCGCCTGTCGCACGAATTCGGCGAGGCTGTGCTAGGAGACGATGGAGATCGCATCCTCGCCATGGCAAAGCTCGCTCGCGCCTATCCCGGCGCGCGTATCGTCTATTCCGGCGGCGACGCGAGCTTGCTCGGCAATCGACTGCCCGAAGCGAATTTCGTTACGCCGTTGCTCGAGGGGTTGGGCATTCCGCGCGAGCGCGTGATACTGGAGCCGCGCTCCCGCAACACCGCAGAAAATGCCACTTTCACCAAGGAACTTGTAAAACCAAAGCCGGGAGAGAGATGGCTTCTCGTGACCTCGGCACAACACATGCCGCGCGCGATCGGTTGCTTTCGGCGGGTCGGATTTCCGATGGAAGCTTATCCGGTCGGCTGGCGCACAGGCCGTCACGCGGATCTGGGGGTGCCTATGCTATTTGGCGATGCCTTGGCACGCTTCGATTCGGCAGCCCACGAATGGATCGGTTTGTTTTTCTATTGGATAACCGGCAGGACGAGCGAGTTTCTGCCGTCGCCGTAGCAAAACAAATTGCTACCTCTTCCGCAACTTTCGGCAGAACACGTCATAGATTGCGCCGATGACAACACGCGCTTCATCGCTCGCTAGCCTGTAGTAGATCGCCTTGCCGTCGCGCCGCGTCGATACAAGCCCGTCTGCGCGAAGACGGGCGAGTTGCTGCGACACAGTCGGCTGTCGCAGATTGAGAAGATCTTCTAGTTCACTGACGGACTTTTCGCCTTCAGCGAGAATACAAAGGATCATCAGTCGGCTTTCATGCGCCAGCGCTTTCAGAAAATCACTTGCTCGCTTGGCGTTGTCGACCATTCGGTCGAGTTCATTCGAGCGGGAGCGGGTTTCCAGATGATGCAATTCCATTAGTACACCAACAATCGTGTTGCAGCGTCGCCCGAATACAGACGATCAACCGACAGGACGCAACGGTTTTTCGACAGGCGGCACCTGTTCTCCACCTGTCCTGACTGCATCAAGTTTCTTCATCAGTGCAGCAAGCAGTCCCCAGAAATGATCCTCGCCTGGATAACCACGGATACGTCCGATTTCCTGCCCATTGTGAACCAGCACAAACACTGGGGCGAGCCGCTCGATTTCAATGAACGCGAGGTCCGACGGAACAGGATGGTCAATGCTCACGCGGCGCAAAGGCGCGCGTTGGCCTTCCGCCGTTTTTGGATAAATCGGAGCGATTTCGCGGTCAAACGTCTCACACCAGCCGCAACCGGCTTGTTCGAACATTGCAAGTTCCGCCGCATGTGAGCTGCTCAGTGTTGATGAAATAAATATGGCGGCAACAAACGCACCGAGAGAAAAACCTTTCCGTATTTGCGACGGGCAGACCAAGTTTTTCTTCTCGCTCGGACGTAGCATGTCAGATCAGCGCGACTGGGCGCGATCTATATCACAAAAGGAGACGGTGTCGACGCGGTGCGAGGCGAACAGGCCGCCAATCAGCCGTACCGGAACGCCAGCAGATTATCGAGTGAGCGCAATTCAATCAGAATTCGGTGAAGCAGGTCTGCGTCGCGGGTGGTAATCGCTTTCGGTATCAGCAACAGGCTGGCTTTGGCGCCATCGACCAGCCGGCGAAATTCAGGCGCTTCACGAACGGTCGTATTGGCAATCCCGTCACAACGATCAAGCAAGGCTCCATAGCTCGTAGCCTTCTGGGCGAGCCCGGTACGGATATCGGAATTGTCCCAATCGAGCGCGCGATCATTGTAGATCATGAGTGCGTCCATCGTCGTGTTGGCGTCACGCACACAATCGGCGAGCACCACGACGCCGCTCGCCTTGCGCAGGTCGTAGAGATCACCTCGGACGGAATTAAGAGCCGCACGAGCGGAATCGAGGCGCCCGGTTTTCAGCATGATATCGGCACCGACCAGGCGCGCGCTCACGGCTGTGAACAGCCTGCCATAGAGTACGTTTCCATCAAAAGCAGGTGGTCGCTTGCCCGAAAAGCGCTCGCTCAACCGGCTCCAGGAATCGCGTAGTCGATCTATCTCAAGCGACGCGAGATCGGCATTGCCCGTACGCAAATAGCTGATAGCGACCCGGTTGTGGGCGCTGACTGCCTCCACAGCCATATTGAAGTCGGCAAGGTCGTCGGCGCGGACCACGCTGCCGGACAGGGCGAGTACGAGACATGCAAAACGTGCAACCCAGAACGGCATCGACATTCACCGGATTTTGACGCACATAAATATATGCGCCATCGTATTGACCGACGAGGCCAACTTAGCCTTGTGGTTTATGAGATTTAATCATGTTGGAACGGCGTAGTTTGCTGTTAGGTGCTGCATCGTTTGTTGCGCTGGCGGCCTCTCGCGCGCGCGGCGAAGAGCCGATTCTGACGGATGACGGGCTCTACAAACAGGCCTGGTTCCTGGAGAGCTTTCTCGACCTCAGTGATGACCTTGAAGCTGCGCGCAAAGAAGGCAAGCGCTTTGTGATCATGTGGGAACTCAAAGGCTGCCCCTATTGCAAGGAAACGCACCTCGTCAATTTCGCTCAGTCACGAATTGCGGACTACGTGAAAGCGAATTTCGAAGTGCTGCAGATCAACATCATCGGGTCGCGCAAAGTCACGGATTTCGACGGTGCAGAACTTTCGGAAAAGGATTTGGCCGCCAAATATGGCGTGCGTTTTACCCCGACGTTCCAATTCTTTGCGGAAGCTGCTGCGCCGCTGAAAGGCTTGCCGCCGGTCAAGCGTGAAGTGGCGCGATCGCCCGGGTATCTGCGGCCCGATGATTTCCTCGCCATGTTCCGCTATGTGCGGGAAAAGGCCTATGAGAGCAAAAGCTTCCGCGACTACCTGAAAGCGCTGCCGAGCTGAATGCCGCTGCGACAACTTCGTATATTCTTTTTTGTGAATACGATTTGAACATGCGACGGACGGCCGCTATGTTCGGGGCCGAACGGGGCTGGTCAGTCTCGGCACGATCCATTGGAGGATTCATCGATGCGGCAATTGTCTCGTCGCACTGCCTTGGCGCTCGGCGCTGCGGGCGCGGCGCTTGGCTTCATAGGCTCTCGCAAACGCGCGTCTGCAGCTGCCCAGGAGACGGAAGATCAGATCACCCAGTTCACCGGCGGCAAGACGGCAGAGAAGGGCAAGATTGCGATAGAGCTTCCGGAGATTGCCGAGAATGGCAATACCGTGCCGTTGTCGGTTTCGGTCGACGCGCCTATGACCGCCGACAATTATGTTAGCGAAATTCTGGTGGTCGCCGATGGCAATCCGAACCCCGGCGTCGCGACATTCCATTTCACTTCGGTGTCGGGAAAGGCGGCGGCGTCTACGCGCATTCGTCTCGCGGCGACCCAGAATATCATCGCGGTTGCGAAGACGAGCAAAGGCGAGTTTTTCACCAATCAGAAGCTGGTGAAGGTTACCATCGGCGGCTGCGGCGGCTGATCAGGAAGCTGAAGGAAACAGGAGCAAACCATGGCGGAAAAACCACGCCTCAAGCTTCCCACAGAAGCCAAAAAGGGCGACGTGATCGAAATCAAGACGCTGTTGCCGCACGTTATGGAGTCCGGCCAGCGCAAGGACAAAGATGGCAAGCCGATCCCACGCAAGATCATCAACAAGTTCGTGTGCGAGTTCAACGGCAAGCCGGTGTTTTCGGTCAATCTCGATCCGGCAATTGCTGCGAATCCTTACATGCAGTTCAACGCAAAAGTTGAAGAAAGCGGCACGTTCAAGTTTACCTGGACTGATGACGACGGCACAGTGACGACGGCTGAAGAAAAAATCACCGTGAGCTGACAGCCCACGACGCACGTGCTGCGCGTGGGAATAACGAACAAGAATTCGTTGGGGAGTATCCGATGTCTCGTGGAGGGATTCTGGCCGGCAGCGCAGCAGCCGCATTGCTCGCGGCCGGCTTGTTTGTCGCGGGTGAACAGGGCGTTAATGCGCAGGCCAAGCAGGAAGCGCCGCTCGAGACAAAGGAAGACGCATCGGCGCGGCCGTGGAAGCGTTATGCGGGTTGGCCGACCCGCGATTACTCGAAATACAACACACTCGGCAATGTAGCCTCGCCACCGGCGCCGAAAGAAGCTCGCAAGATTTCCGGTCCGATTGCCGGCGATTCCAAGAAAGGGGCCGAGATGGTGGCCGACCGCAATCGCGGCGGTTCATGTCTGGCCTGCCATGTGATGGGATCGGCCGGTGGCGCCAATCTGCCCGGCAATGTTGCTCCGGATCTTTCCGAAATTGGCAATGCCGGTCGCGAGGATGAGTGGCTGTTCAATTATATCTACGATGCGCGGGTGTATAATCCGGACACCGTGATGCCACCCTGGGGCAGCCATGGATTTTTCGACGACCAGGAAATCAATGACATGGTGGCTTTCCTGAAGACGCTGAAATCCCCAGCTGCGTTCAAGACGGAGCTTGACGACCCGACCAAACGGCCTCCTCCGGTCGAGAAGCGCGATAATCTGGATCCCATCGAAAATCCCGCCATGTGGGCGGTCGACAAAGCACAGGAACTCTGGAAGCAAGCGGGGGCTGCCGGTTCTTCCTGCAATACCTGTCATAGCGACCCGAAGACTTCATTCAAGACTTGGGCCGCGTCGATGCCAAAATGGGAGCCTCGGCTGAACAAGGCGGTCAGCGTGGAAGAGTTCGTCACGCGCCACGCGAAGGCCACCACCGGCGCAAACTGGCTCATGGAGACCGATGAAAACCGTGTGATGTCGGTCTATCTGCATTTCCTTGCCAACGGAACGCCGATCAAGATCGACACGTCAAGCCCTGGAGCGAAAGCAGCTATCGAGCGAGGCAAGGAGTTGAGCGCGCGCAAAGTCGGTCAACTCAACATGGCGTGCACCGATTGCCACGGAAAAGTTGCGAACCATTGGATTCGAGGTCAGTGGTTGGGCGAGCCGAAAGGCCAATACGACCACTTCCCGACCTGGCGGACGAGTCTCCTGGCGATCTGGGACATCCGCCAGCGGTTCCAGTGGTGTCAGGTCAACATCCGCGCTGACGAACTGCCGCCCGATGCCAAGGAATATGGCGATCTCGAGTTTTATCTCGCCGCTCAGAACGAGGGGCAGAAACTCAGCGTACCCGGCATCAGGCACTAGGGCTTTCCGCCGGAGCGGAAGCCGGCAAGGGACACAACGCCAACGGGCATGATCACGCGGCGTGAAATCCTCCAAGTCGGTGCCGCGACCGCGGCGCTTGCGGCTGGAGAAGGCGCATTTACGCGCGCGCTCGCCCAGCAGCGGCTCACCGAAGAGGATCTCCTCCGGTTCGAGGCGCTTGGCAATGTCACATTGCTGCACGTTGCCGATATTCACGGGCAGCTCATGCCGGTCTATTTCCGCGAACCCTCGGTCAATATCGGCATTGGGGAGGCAAGAGGGCAGCCGCCGCACATTACCGGTGGAGATTTTCTCAAGCGCTTCGGCATTCCGGAAAATAGCGCCTCAGCTTACGCGCTGACCGACCAGAATTTCGAGGCTCTGGCCAGATCCTATGGCCGCATTGGTGGGCTCGACCGGCTTGCCGCGGTGGTTAAGCGCGTGCGAGCGGAGCGCGGCAACGACAAGATGCTTTTCCTCGATGGCGGCGACACGTGGCAGGGCTCGTTTGGCGCGAATTCCAGCCACGGTCAGGACATGGTTGACTGCATGGCATTGCTGAAGCCCGACGCCATGACCGGCCATTGGGAATTCACCTACGGCGAAACACGCGTCAAGGAACTGATCAAGGGGCTCGACTATCCGTTTCTTGCTCTCAACATCCGCGATACGGAGTGGAACGAACCGGCGTTCGAGCCGATGAAAATGTTCGAGAAAGGCGGTATCAAGGTCGCTGTCCTTGGTCAGGCATTTCCTTACACACCCGTGGCCAATCCGCGTTGGATGATGCCGAAATGGTCATTCGGGATCCGCGAGGACGATATTCGCGCCAATGTCGAAAAGGCGCGCAAGGAAGGCGCCCAACTGGTGGTACTGCTCTCGCACAACGGCTTCGATGTCGATCGCAAGTTGGCCGGGAGGGTATCCGGCATCGACGTGATCCTGACCAGTCACACTCATGACGCGTTACCGGAGGCGATAAAGGTCGGCAATACGCTACTTGTCGCTTCTGGTAGCCACGGCAAGTTCCTGTCGCGGCTTGATCTTGATGTACAAGGCGGCGCGGTCAAAAACTTCAGCTACAAGCTTATCCCGTTGTTTGCGGACGCGATCAAACCCGATCCCGAGGTCGGCGCAGCGATAGCGAAGACCCGTGCGCCATTTGCCAAGGAGCTTCCGCGTGAGGTCGGAAATACGGATACGGTGCTTTTCCGGCGCGGCAATTTCAACGGGACGCTCGATGATCTGATTTGTGCGGCGCTTCTGAACGAGCGGGATGCCGAGATCGCATTATCTCCTGGATTTCGCTGGGGCACGAGCGTCCTGCCCGGCCAGGCGATAACAGTGGAAGACATCCACAATGCCACGGCGATTACCTATCCGCAGGTCTATCGGATTTCCATGACGGGGGAGCGTCTGAAAGAAGTGCTCGAAGACGTGGCCGACAACTTATTCAATCCCGATCCTTATTATCAACAGGGAGGGGACATGGTGCGCTGCGGTGGTCTCGGCTATGCAATCGACGTTTCGAAGCCGATCGGTCAGCGCATTTCCGAAATGACCTACCTCAAATCTGGCAAGGCTATAGAGCCGAAAAAAGAATACGTGGTCGCTGGCTGGGCTAGCGTCAACGAGGGAACGGAAGGTCCGCCGGTCTGGGATCTGGTCGAACGCTACATTGCCGCGAAGAAAACGGTGCGGCTCGAACCGAATACGAGTGTGAAAATTTCCGGGGGTTAGTGGCAGTTTCTGTTACATTCACAAAATAGAATGTGATATGAGCCCCCTGGAGCAGAATCTGCCGGGAGGTGCCGATGGCTGACCCGAACGACGCAACGGGAACGACGCGTCGCCGTTTCCTCGTCGGCGCCGCCGGACTTGCGGCAGGCGGCGCGGCGGATGCACGCGCTGAAAACGTAAAAAATCTTCCACCGAACATCGCCGATTGGACGCGCCAACTCGGAGAAGGCGTCGGCGTGCGCGCGTACGGCAATCCCTCCAAATACGAAAAGGATGTCGTTCGGCGTACGGTGCCCTGGCTTACCGCCACACCGGAATCGTCGGTGAGTTTCACGCCCTTGCATCAACTTGACGGAATCATTACGCCCAATGGGCTGTGCTTTGAGCGCCATCACGGCGGCATTGCCGAGATCGATCCGGCGGATTATCGGCTGATGTTGCACGGCCTTGTCGACAAGCCGCTGGTTTTCACGCTCGATGAACTCAAGCGGCTGCCGCGTATCAATAAAATCTATTTTCTCGAATGTGCGGCCAATTCCGGAATGGAATGGCGCGGCGCCCAGCTCAATGGCTGCCAGTACACGCATGGCATGGTTCATTGCGTGCAATATACCGGTGTCTTGCTGAAGGTCTTGCTCGAGCAGGCCGAGCTCAAAGCGAACGCCAAATGGGTCATGGCGGAAGGCGCGGATGCCGCCGCGATGAATCGCTCCATCCCGCTGGGCAAGGCGCTCGATGATTGCATTGTAGCCTATCGCATGAATGGCGAGATGCTGCGCCCTGAGCAGGGCTATCCCGTGCGCCTCGTTGTGCCCGGTTGGGAAGGCAATGTCTGGGTCAAATGGCTGCGCCGCCTCAAAGTCGGCGATCAGCCATGGTTCACACGCGAGGAAACGTCGAAGTACACGGATCTGCTCGAGAGCGGCAAAGCGCGCAAATTCACATTCGTGATGGATGCAAAATCCGTCATCACGTCGCCATCGCCGCAGGCACCGGTGAAGCAAAAGGGCTTCAATGTCATTTCGGGACTGGCCTGGTCCGGCCGCGGCAAGATCAGGCGTGTCGATGTGTCGCTTGATGGCGGTCGGAACTGGCGCACGGCGCGCATTGACCGCCTTGTACTGGACAAGGCATGCGCGCGTTTCTACTACGAATTCGACTGGAACGGAGAAGAGCTTCTGTTGCAGTCGCGTGCCATGGATGACACGGGGTACGTTCAGCCGAGCAAGGATGCCTTACGCAAGATCCGCGGCGTTAATTCGATCTACCACAACAACGGAATCCAGACTTGGGCGATCAAGCCGGACGGTGAGGTTGAGAATGTCGAAATCGGGTAAAATCGCGCTCGGCGCCGCGCTGCTGGTTGCGTTTGCTGCGTCGGCAATTGCTCAGCCAAAAAAGGAGAGTTCGCGCAACTACGGTATTGGTCAGGCCGCGACAACGGAGCAAATGGCCGGTTGGGATATCGACGTGCGACCCGACGGGCAGGGCGCGCCGGCGGGGAGCGGATCGGTCAAGGATGGCGAGAAGGTCTATATGGACAAATGCGCGGCTTGCCACGGTGAGTTCGGCGAAAGCGCCGGGCGTTGGCCGCAGCTTGCGCAAGGCAGGGGCACGCTTGCCTCGCATGACCCGGTGAAAACGGTCGGTTCCTATTTCCCGTATCTGTCAAGCGTGTTCGACTATATCCGCCGGTCTATGCCGTTCGGCGATGCGCAATCACTCAGCAACGACGAACTCTATGCCGTCACGGCCTACGTGCTCAATCTCAACGACATTGTTGACGAGAAATTCGTCCTATCAAAGACGACCTGGGACCGCGTCAAGATGCCGAATGAGGCAGGGTTTTTCGACGACGACCGCGAAAAGACTGAGAAGATCTTCTGGAATCAGAATCCGTGCATGAAGGACTGTCGCGGGCCGGTAAAGATCACCGGGCATGCGCAGGCAGTTGACGTAACCCCCGATGAAAAGACGCAGAAGCGCGGGGTGGAGTAGCCTTCCGGTGTCATTTCCCTTATGACATTCCGGCGGTACGTCCAGCCGGGTTTTTCATGGCCAAACTTAGTCTTTCTGTGGCTGTCGGTCCTTACGATCGCACGCGGGCGCTGATTGATGGCACTGTGCCTATCGACGGCGTCAAGCCGGCATGCATGACACTGTCGCCGGAGGAGATATTCTTCCGAGCCTTCCGGCAGGCGGAATTCGACATATGCGAATTGTCGCTGTCGAGTTTCACGGTAAAGACCGCGCAGGGAAACTGCCCCTATGTCGGTGTTCCGGCCTTCGTTTCGCGCGCGTTTCGGCACACGTCAATTTATGTCCGAACTGACCGGATCAAGAAGCCGGAGGACCTCAAGGGCAAGAAAGTCGGTCTGCCCGAATACCAATTGACCGCAAATGTGTGGGCGCGCGCAATTCTACATGACGACTATGGCGTGAAGCCGTCCGATATTCATTGGATCCGCGGCGGCATTGAAGATGCGGACCGGCCGGAGAAGATCAGCATCAAGTTGCCGCCCGATGTAAAGATCGAGGATGCTCCCAAGGCGAAATCGATCTCCGCGCTCCTCAAGGACGGTGCAATCGACGGTTTCATTGCGCCGCGCCCGCCGTCGTTGCCGAAAGACACGCCCAATGTCGGCTGGCTATTTTCCGATCCAGTGGCGGCGGCAAAGGACTATTTCAAGCGCACCGGCATTTTCCCGATCATGCATCTTGTCGGCGTGCGGCGCGCGCTCGCAGAAAAGCATCCATGGCTGCCGGGTGCGGTGTTCAAGGCCTTTGAGCAGGCAAAGAAGGTGGCACTCGATCAATTGAGCGACACCTCCGCGACTAAAGTGACACTGCCTTTCATCGAAGAGCGGCTTATGGAGGCACGCGCCCTGATGGGCGAGGATTTCTGGTCGTATGGTGTTGCCGCCAATCGCAAGACACTGGAGACCTTCCTGCGACATCATCATTCGCAGGGCCTGTCGGCGCGACTTGTTACGATAGAAGAAATGTTCCACCCCGGCACACTTGAGACGTTCAAGCTCTAGTCTGACCAGGAAACCCGGATGAAGATCATTCCGGGATTGATCGCATCATCCATTGCCATGGTAGTCAGATGCCCGCATCAGCCACCGAAATCAGAGTGATGAGCGGCGGCGCGCCAAAGGAGGCGTTCGCCGTCCTCGTCCCAAAATTCGAGCAGCAGACCGGAAAAAAGGTGGTCTTCATTTACGATGTGTTGACCGCGCTGCGCGAGAAGATTGCTGCAGGCGAAAAAGCCGACGTGCTGGTGATGCCGGTGCCCATGCTTGACACTTATGCCAAGGACGCAAAATTGAGCGACAACAACCGCGCGACGCTCGGCATAGTGGGTACAAGCGTGGTCGTGAAAGAAGGCGCGACGAAGCCGGATATTTCCACAAAGGAGAAATTCCGCGAGGCCATGCTGGCCGCACGGTCGGTGGTCCACGCGACTCCCGGAAAGACGCCGAGCGGCACGCACATGGGCAAAGTGATGGAGCAGATCGGGATCGCAGATGCGATGGCGAAGAAGGTCATCCATCGGCCGGCGCTTGAAGGCGGCGTGCAACTTGTCGCGGAGGGTCAGGCCGAGATCGGCATCTATCCGGCGAGCGAAGTTGCGAACATCAAAGGCCTGGCCGTTGTTGGACCATTGCCGGCGGGCATTGACTTGAACACGCTCTATGGCGCGGCAGCTACGGCCGAGAGCGCCGCGGGAGATGCTGCGGCGGCCTTTGTAAAATTCATGGCGGCACCGGAGAATCGCGGCGTCTGGAAGCACGCCGGCTTCGATCCGTCCGGTTCCTAGGCTTTTGCGGGTTTCAGCCGGATGTGGATGTTCTTCTCCTGTGTAAAGGAGAGCATCTCCTCGAAACACTCTTCGCGTCCAAGTCCCGATTGCTTGAAGCCGCCGAACGGCGCACCAAGGAAGTGCTTGCCCACCTCGTTGATCCACACATAGCCCGCCTGTGCGGCCATTGCGGTACGGTGCGCCGTATTGAGATCATTGGTCCAGATCGAAGCGGTCAGCCCATACTCGACCGCGTTCACGGTCTCGAGCATCTTTGCCTCATCACGCCATTTGAACACGCCGAGAATGGGTCCGAAGATTTCCTCGCGCGCTATTCTGTTCTTCTCAGTGACGGCAAATACCGTCGGCTCGATGAAAAAGCCATTTTTGAGAGCCGGGTCGGCCGGCGGTCCGCCGCCGGTAATAAGTTGGGCACCTTCGGATTTGGCTGAGTCGATGAAGCTCATCACCCGGTCGAACTGCCTTTTGGACACGATGGCGCCCATGGTGGTTGCCGGGTCGGTCGGGATGCCGGGCTTGAAATACTTGATCTTCTCTTTCACCCGCGCGACGACCGCGTCGTAGATTGCCTCGTGGATGAAGGCGCGGCTGGTCGAACCGCAGGACTGCCCGCACCAGGTGAAATTCATGCCGCCAATGACGGCGGCAGCAACCTCGTCGGGGTCTGCATCGCCGTAGGCGATCAGCGCGTTTTTGCCGCCAAGTTCCAGCACGGTGCGCTTGACTGTGTCGGACGCCGCTTTCATCACCGCTCGCCCCGTCGGGACGCTGCCAATCAGTGCGATCATTGCGACATCGGGATGGCTGGCCAGCCTTTGCCCCGCTTCTTGTCCGCCCGGTACCACATTGAACGCACCCGCGGGCAACAGTCCGCCGATCAGCTCGGCGAGCCGCAGTGAGGAGAGGGGTGCTTGATCCGGTGGTTTGACGACCACCGTATTGCCGGCCGCGAGCGGGGCTGCGGATTTTCCTGCACAGAACATGAAGGGGTGGTTGAAAGGAATGATGCGGCCGACGACCCCGAGCGGTTCGCGCACGGAAAAATTGATTGCATCCGGACCCATCGGAATCGATGCACCCTTCATTTCCGTGACAAAGCCAGCGAAGAATTCCATCTGCGCCGCCGCGATCATCGCATCGCTCACCATTTCCTTGACCGGATTGCCGCAGTCTGCGGCGTCGATCATCGCCAGCTCATTGGCGTTCTGGCGGAGGACCTCCGCGATCCGCCGCAGAATCTTCGCGCGCTCGAGTGGCAGGACGCGCCGCCACTCGCCGAACGCCGTCTTTGCAGACGCAACCGCGGCATCGATATCGGCCGCCCCCGACTCGGCGACTTTCCCCAGCGACTGCCCAGTGCCTGGATTGATCGTTTCGACAAATCGCCCCGTCTCCGGTTCGTGCCACGCGCCGCCGTAATATGCGCCGCGGTTCTTCGGCAGCACCACGGCTTGTGCGGAAGCTGCTTGCGGTGAAACGGCTGTGGTCATGGGACGTCTCGCTACTTACGCGGTGAAATCTGGATCAACTCGGCGACCTGCTCTTTGGTCAGCGGCCCTGGAATGAACTTCAGGTTCACCGCCTCGGGAATCAGCGAATCAAGGCCATGGATTGCGTCGGGATTGACCAGGCTCTTGGGAAAGAATTCATCCCGCACGCGCTTGGCCATCGGTTCCGGGACCTTGGCAAACTCGGCGTAGTCTTTGATGACCTGCGGATCCGACGAGTACATATATTCGATGCTTTCTCGATAGGCCTTCATGAAGCGTTCGATGACGTCCTTGCGCTTGGCGAGGACGTCGGCATTGGCAACCAGAACGCGGATTGTTTGGCCCCGTACCAGCGTGGCATCGGTCGCGCGAGCGACCAGATGAATCTTGCCTTCTTCTATTTCCTTGAGGCCGAAGGGCGGGGAGGCCCAACCGACATCGACCTGGTCGGTCATGACGGCAGTAAGTGTTGCGCTCGGATTGCCGGTCGCCTGCGGCTTGGCGGTGAGCTTGAACTCATCGATGAAGGCCCGGACGACGCTATTGGTCGAGGAACCGTTGGTTGAAAAGGCGATGGTGTGGCCGCTGGTGTCCTTGAGCGTCTTGATGCCGAGGTTCTTGGCGTACCAATAGTCGGCGGCGCCGGTCGCCTGCGCACCGATGATGCGTACGGGTGCGCCTTTCGCATAGGCCGCCATGGCGCCGAGCGTGCCAACCGCCAATCCAAGATCGACGCCGCCGGCAATCACTGGCTGCAGGGTTTCGCCGCTGCCAGAGGTGTAGATCATCTCAAGCTGCAGGCCGTGCTTCTTAAAAATTCCGGCCTTTTCGCCGAGGTGGGTGATCGAGGTATCCCAATTGCCGCGCTGGCCGATGGTCATTTTCACGAGATCGTCAGCGGCGCCCGGACTGACTTGAACAATTGTTACCGCCGCTGCCGCAATCGCAAGGAAGTGTCTCATGAGGCTTCCTCCCACGCTTTGCTAGATCCTTTTGATGCTGTCCAGACCGCCGAGCTTTCCGATCAGGGCGTTCGCGCCGATCGCCAATACGAACAGGATGATCAGCATCGCGTACATGGCCGGCATATCGAAAATACTGTAAGTCTGGATGATCAGAAAGCCGATGCCCTTGTTCGAGAGTTTTGTTTCCGCAAGCAAAGTACCGATTAATGCGAAGCCAAATCCGAGGCGAACCCCGTTGATGATCGGGTGACGCATCGCAGGAAGATAGATTTTTTGAACCATCTGCCAGGTGCTGGCACGGAAGCTGCGCCCGACGCGGATAAGAACTTTGTCTATTTGTCGCATTCCGGCGGCCACATTAAGCGCGACGGGAAAAAAGCAGGACAGTGTGCCGAGCGCCACTTTGGACTCCGGCCCAACTCCGAACCACATGATCATCACCGGGAAGAAGATAATTTTTGGCGTTGGCCCGAGATAGTAGAGGTACGGTTCGAACGCCCCCGACAGAAAGCGATTGGCGCCAAGAATGAGGCCAACGATGAGGCCGGCGGAACCGCCGATTGCCAGAGCTGCGCCGATTTCCGCGGCGGTAACCGCGAGATTGTAATAGTAGTTGCGGTCCGTGAGTAGGGCCGCCATTGCGCGGCCGATGGACAGAAGCGACGGCACCACGTCGCGATACAGCCAGCCCGAGTGAGCGAGAAATTCCCACGCTGCGAGCACCGCCAGGATAATGGCGATGCGCAGCAAGGTCACCGGACTGATTGCCGGGGAGGCAGCCGCCGCTTGCCTCAGTCGACCGGTCTCAGCC
>DATDLC010000100.1:0-27447 GCA_036519515.1 Pseudolabrys sp.
GGGTGATCCTCTGCGGGATGTTAGATCTCTGCAGAATAATTTTTGGGATTGTCGTCGATCTGTTCCGACCGCGCGCGGCGTTGGAAGCCGAGATCCTGGTGTTGCGGCAGCAGATCATTGTGCTGCGACGAAGTAGGCCCAATCGGGTGCCACTTCTGGCCGTCGACAGGATGGTTCTGGGTTGGGTCTGCCAGTTGTTTCCGAAAACCCGCGAGGCGCTCGCCATCGTTCGGCCTGATACCGTTGTTCGCTGGCATCGCGCAGGTTTCCGATGTTACTGGCGCTGGATATCAAGGTCTCGTACGGGCCGGCCAGCGGTGCCGGGTGAGATTCGGCAGTTAATTCGGCAGATGAGCGTTGCCAACCCATTGTGGGGTGCGCCTCGCATTCATGGCGAATTGCTCAAGCTCGGCATCGATATTGGGCAGACCAGCGTCGCCAAGTATATGTCGCGCAGGAGAGGACCGCCGTCCCAAGGCTGGAAGACGTTCCTGCGCAATCATGCGCATGGGGTTGCGGCGATGGATGCCTCGTTCTGGGAAGGCAATTCTATGATTTGTCGGCCCCAGAGGACTCGACATTCGGCTCCATAGCAGCGATGATCGCCGCTTGGACGTTCTTGTCCTGCACCGTTACAGCGGCGGTGAGCGACAATAGGCGCTGCCGGGTGTTGTAGAGCTGATCGACCAGCGACAACACCACCGGCAGCGTGCTCGCATCAATCTCAAGCTCGTAGTGCAGCGTGCATATGAGGCGGACCCGCGCGCATTCCATGTCCGTGAAGAGTAGCGTTCCCGCCTCCTGCCGCGGCACAACCAGCTCCTCGCGGATCCAAGCTTCAAGGTCGCTGCGTTGCAAAGCGGATATCGCCGCGACAAGGTCATCGACACGCATCATGGCAGCATCTCCTTGCGCGTGTCTTGCTGGGTTTTCGGCCGCCAGGTTTCCAGAAACGCGACCAGCTCGGGCTCTTCGACTGCAGGCAGAACGATTTTCAGGGTGATTAGTTGATGTCCGCGTTGCCCAGACTTGCGGTTGCGGATACCTCTGTCGCGCAGTCGGAGTGTGGTACCGGTATTCGACCCCTTCGGGACAGTCACCGTCACTGGGCCGCCTATGGTCGGTACTTCGATCCGCGCACCTAGTGCCGCCTCCTTTAGGGTGACGGGAACCTCCACATGAATATTGTCGTCCTTGCGGCGAAAGAACGCATGCGGCTCGACATGCAGCTCGACATAGGCATCGCCCGCCGGCCCACCGCCGAAGCCTGGCATTCCCTGTCCTTTCAGCCGCAGCATCTGTCGGTCCTCGGCACCCTCGGGGACCGTCACCTGCAGCGTCTTGCCTTCAGACAGCGTGATCGTTCGTGCGGCACCATTCGCTACTTCCAGAAATCCAACCGGAAGCACATAGCTCACATCCTGGCCGCGCGCCGGGAACGTGGCCTGCGACCGACGTCCCCCGCCCGCAAACGCGCGCGCAAGAAACTCTTCCAATTCCTCGTTATTGGCAAATCCGTCCTGCGTAGCATGCGAGGCATAGGCCGGACCGTCGGCGAAGTCGCGATAGAACCGTTCCTGCGGCCGCTCCGCTCCGCTGGCATCGATCTCACCCGCATCGAATCTCCGGCGCTTCTCCTGGTCCTTGAGCAGGTCGTTAGCAGCCGATATGTCCTTAAACTTCGCTTCCGCCTCCTTGTCGCCCGGATGCAGATCGGGATGGAATCTACGTGCCAGTTTCTTGAATGCGTTCTTGATTTCCTTGTCGGTCGCAGATCGATTTACGCCGAGGGTCTCGTAAGGGTCCTTCATGAACCTGATCCCATGCAAGCCTCGCCACAACTAACCACGGATCATCGCATGCGGCCAATCGCCAAAGCCAGTTCCAGCTGCGCTAATAGCGGGTCCATCAGCAGGCTCAAACAGTAATAGTGGGCAGGCGGTCGCGCACCCATCGCACAATCTGGGCGGCGGACATCGCGCTGGACGTGCGTCGTCGGGATGCCGCGGATGCCGAGGCGACTCATACCAGAGTTTGTCTTTGATCTAAATCAACGGATATTCTGATTGATAGGCGAGCGAATGCATTAAGCTATATGACTTGAGAGCAGACCGGTGGGCATATTCCGATGAGCAATAGTCCAGGTGGAGCGACGTATCGCTTTCTCGAATGCACGGCGAGTCAGTATATGACGCCTGCCGTGAAGACTGTGACACGCCAGGTCACCCTGCGTGACCTGGAAACGCTGTTTGAGAAGCGTGATTTCAATGCCTTTCCTGTCGTGGAAGCAGGGAAGATGCTGGGCATCGTCACCAAATTCGATTTTCTTCAGGCGTTCGCCTTTACTACTAGTCAAATTGTGCCTCATTTCGATGAGCTGATGAGACGAACGGTGGCAGATGTAATGACGGAGGCGGTTGTGAATGTCGAACCGGCAGCACCTCTGACTCGCGTTTTACAATTGATGGTGGGCCTCAAGAGTCGCAGCTTCCCGGTCATCGGTTCCGATGGTCAGTTGGTTGGTATGATCTCTCGAGAAGATGTTATGCGCGCCCTCAAGGAGACAACACGGGAAGATCGCCTCTAGCGAAACCGAAGTCGATCCTGTGTGTACCAAAAACCTCATCCTTGCGGATAACCTCGGGCCATTCGGATATTGCCGTGGAAGTATATACCGACATTTCCCAGATGGCTCGTGCACGGCACATCTAATGAGATTGGCCGTTCGCGCCTGGAGACGTGCTGTTTGTGCTACCGCTCTTCAACGGGGATGTCGGGCTGGATTTGGACGCGGACGCGCCTACGTCCGTCGTTGTCGCGTGGTGGCGCGGTGAGAGAAGCGATATCGCTATCGCAAAGACCACCCACACCCACCAATAGTTTGTCCGACGCGCGCCGACTCTTGCAGCGTCTGCCGCCGCAATTGTCGCAGCATCTCCCCGCTGCGGGAGAAGCCGAACCAATCGCGCAGCAACGACCTCTGCTTCCGACGGATTCCACTTTCTGCCGGAGACCAGATCGAGTATCGACACCAACGTCCTCTCCGCGACTGCCTTGGGCATTGCCGCCAAACGGGTCGCCTCGTCCCACGGATCGACGTTCATCCGCGCTAGCGCGGAAAGGACACTGAGCCGCATTCCGTTGGCTTCCTCGCAAATCGACGCAAACAGAAAGTCATCGTATCGAGAAGTAGGGCTTGAAACTGAAGGACGATTATCCATGACGGAGCCGCCTTCCGGGCTAATCCGTTCGGGGCACGAGAGAGGATATTGAATAGAGCAGCTGTGGGGCCTTAGGGCCTTGACTTGGATCAACCGCAAGGAGGCTGGCGGCGGCGGTGTGTACCGTCCGCCACCATTCTCCATCACAGTTGTTTTCGTCGTCCTCGTTGCTTCCGGGAGACCGGACCCGGAATCCGCACTCAAGCAAGGCCCTGTTTTCGCTCACTTCGCTCACGCTCCGGAATGACACGAGGATGCGCCGGCTGAAACAATCCCCCGAACATCGATTGAGTTCGCTGTGTTACGCGGCGACGTGCCCTACGACAGGCTAGATTTTTTCAAGCTTCTTTCCGCGTTGCAAATTCGAAGTCCTTCTTCCGCGCAATAAGCGGGCATTAGATTTTATCCCCCGAACGGAGGGCGCGCCCGTTTCGATGGCGATCTACGTTTCACGATGAGATGGAACGAACTGCCGCCAGGAAGCGACTTTGTCGAAGTCATAGCGCAATTGACAACGCTGGAAGCGCGAGCGTTGCAGAAGATTGGCAATGCAAAATTTTCCGCGCCTTTCACAAACGAAACCCGACGTTCACTCCACGAGCGCCTGATACACCATGGTGCGCATGAGATAGCGGTAGTGCAGCCGCTGCGCCGGCGCCTGCATCATGAGAATGGCAATCAATTCCTGTTGCGGATCGATCCAGAAGTAGGTGCCGGTGACACCGCTCCAGGAAAAATCACCGACCGAACCCGGCAAGGGATTGCGGCCGCTGTGCGTGCGAACCGCGAAGCCGAGGCCGAAACCGAGCCCAAGCTCCGGCATCGGCGCCAGCGCGCCGAACAGGATCGGAGTTGACGGGCTGCGGCGCGTCTCCGGCGTCAGATGATCCGAGGTCATCAGCGCAACGGTTGCCGGCGCGAGCAATCTTGCGTCACCGAGTTCGCCGCCGTTGAGCAGCATCTGGCAGAAGCGCATATAGTCGCCGGCCGTCGACAGCAATCCGCCGCCGCCCGAAATCCAATTTGGACGAACGGCCGTATCTCGCATCGGCGGCCGCTTTTCCGAAGAGCTGTCGATTTGTGGTTGCGCTGCGCGGGCCCCTTCGATGGGCCCAAAGCTTGTGCTCGTCAGACCGAGCGGTTTGCAGATCCGTTCGGCAATGAAGCGGTCGAGAGCCATGCCGCTAGCGACTTCGACCACGCGCCCCAGCACGTCAGTCGACACGCCATATTGCCAGGTGGTGCCAGGCTGGTAGGCGAGGGGGACGCCGCCGAGCTTTTCCGCCATCTCGGCATTCGTTTGCCGCTCATCGACAACGTTCGCGGCTTCATAGGCCTGCTTGAGATGTGGGCCGGTGAGATGCGCGTAGGTAAGGCCGGACGTGTGCCGGAGCAGGTCCTGCACGGTCATCTCGCGTCGCGGCGGCTCCACCGTCAACGTTTTTACGGTGACGTCGTCGGAGTTGGTGGCGACCTTGAGATCGGCGAATGCCGGGATATAGCGCGAAACGGGTTCCGCGATGAGGAGCTTGCCTTCCTCGGCCAGCATCATCGCGGCAACCGAGACGACAGGCTTGGTCATTGAGGCGATGCGGAAGATCGTGTCCGGCGTCATCACCGAGCCATCCTCCCGGTCGCGATAGCCAGGAGCATCGAGGCTCACGATGTGTCCACGCCGCGCGATGAGCATCACCGCGCCGGGCACGATGCCTTTGTCGACGTCGGCCTGCAACGTATCGCGGATGCGTTGCAGGCGCTGCGACGAAAATCCGACATCTTCGGGTTTGTCAGCCCGCGGCATTTCGAATGCCATTGCCTGTCTTCCTATTTCCAGAATTGGTGGGAGGCGATGGCCGCGCCATCCGCCATGGCCTTGAACTTGGCGAAAACCACGTCCGGGTCGACCGCCGCCTGTCCGACCCAGGTGCCGTAGCCGCAATCGCTGCCGGCGATCACGTTTTCGCGCCCGACGAGTTTGGCATAGCGCTCGATGCGCTGCGCGATCAGTTCAGGGTGTTCGATGAAATTCGATTTTGATTCGATGACGCCGGGGATGAGCACCTTGCCGTCGGGCAGCTTTACGGTCTCGAACACTGTCCATTCATGGCCGTGCCGCGGATTGGCGGCTTCAAGCGAGATCGCAACCGGCTTCGCCTTGAAGACGATATCGATGATCTCGGCGAGCGGCACATCGCGATGGTGCGGGCCTTCGTAATTGCCCCAGCACAAGTGCATGCGCAGTTGCTCCGCCGGAATATTGGCGACGGCGTGATTGAGCGCCTCGATGTGCAACTGCGCGCGCTTGCGAAAGTCGGCCAAACTCAAATCCGCGTACTGGATATGCCGGCCCATGGCGAGGTCGGGACAATCGATCTGCAGCACGAAGCCGGCTTTGGTGACGGTCTCGTATTCGTGCCGCATCGCGTCTGCGATGGCGTAAATATAGCTCTCGAAATCCTTGTAATGGTCGTTGCGGAAAAACAGCGAGACGACGCCTGGCGAAGCCGCGCTCATAAAGCCGCCGGCAGACTTCACCTCTCTCAGCGCGGCTTTGAGATTGTCGGCATCGACTTGCGGCGCCATGTCGTCAAGAACTCGGATCGGGGCATTGCACGCGGGGGTCTTTCGGCGGGAACGACCGGGATCGCCAAAAACGCGTTTTTCCAGCCGTGGGAAGTCCGACAGGTCCTGATAGACGAAAGTATTGCCTGTGCCGCCGAACCCTTCGAGCCGATCCTTGACGTAGGTGGCATAGCTCGGCTTCGACATCTCTCCGTCGTTGATCAGATCGATGCCCGCATCGGCCTGTCTTCTGACCACCTCGGCAACGGCCGCCTTCACCCGGGCCGCCAAAGCATCCCCGTCCACCGGGACGCCTTCCTCTTTGGCGTACATCATCCGGATAATGTCATCCGGCCGCGGCAGACTGCCGGTATGAGTGGTCAGGAAGCGGTCACGGCTGCGCTGCATGGCTCAAACTCCTGGTCCCGACTGTAGAGCAGGGCGATGGCCGCAACCATCGCCCGGCTTGCGTTGACAGGACGGGGTGGGCTGCGTATGTAGCCCGCAAAACAGCAGCCTGAGAGCGTCATGAAAGTCCGCAATTCCCTTAAGTCCCTGCGCGGCCGGCACCGTAATAATCGGCTGGTGCGCCGAAAGGGCCGGGTCTACATCATCAACAAGACCAATCGTCGCTTTAAGGCCCGGCAGGGCTGATTTCGGCGCCGGTCCGGCGCCTGTTCCATCGCGCATATTGGTTGGCCACAAGACGCGGAGGCACTACACTCCGCCTATGCTTCTGCGCACGCGATTCCTAGCAGCGCTCCTCACCGCAGCCGTGGCCGTCACCTGCGCTGCGCCAGCCACTGCCCAATCCGGCAGGCGGGGCGAGCAGGCAAGCAAGCCGCCGCAGGTGTCGCGCGTGGACCGCACCCGCAATCTGGATTTCCTGTTCGGCGCGCTCAAGGTCGCACCGGACGAGACAACGGCGAAGGCGATCGAAGAGCGCATCTGGTCGGTCTGGACTGCCTCGCGCAGCGACACCGCAAATCTGCTGATGACGCGGGTGAAGACCGCGATCGAGGCGAAGGATCTTGATCTCGCGGTCACGTTGCTCGACGGGATCGTGAAGATAAAGCCGGACTACATTGAAGGCTGGAACCGGCGCGCGACGATTTTTTACATGAAAAAAGACTATGGCCGCGCGCTTGCCGATATCCGTCAGGTGCTCAAGCGCGAGCCGCGCCATTTCGGCGCTCTGGCGGGACTAGGGCTCATTCTGCAGGACATTGGCGACGACAAACAGGCGCTAGAAGTCTATCGCCGCGCGCTCGAAGTCTACCCGCGCATGGAACGCATTCCTGATCTCGTGAAGACGTTGCAGGAAAAAATCGAAGGGCGCGATATCTAGCCTCGACGCCGAAAGCCGATAACCTCCCGCCGATCGGACTAAAAAATGGCGGGCGACGCGTACGGGACTAATCCTTGGCGGCGTCAGTTCCGATATAGGCGATACGCAACATGTTGGTCGCGCCGGGTGTGCCGAAGGGAACGCCGGCCACGACGATCACGCGCTGGGCTGGTTTTGCGAAGCTTTCCTTGACGGCGATACGGCAGGCGCGGTCGACCATGTCATCCTGGTCATGCGCATCTTCGGTCACAACGCAATGGACACCCCAGACGACCGCAAGACGCCGTCCGGTCGAGATATTGGGCGATAGCGCAACGATCGGAGAGCGCGGCCGTTCGCGCGCCACGCGTAAACCGGTCGAGCCGGAGGACGTCCAGCAGATGATTGCCGCGAGATCGAGCGTATCGGCAATCTGGCGAGCGGCGTCGGCGATTGCGTCGGAGCCGGTCGGCTCAGGCGCGGCGCGTTGCGCGGCAATGATGTTGCGATAAAGCGCGTCGCCCTCGACCTCTTCTGCGATGCGGTTCATTGTTGCCACCGACTGCACGGGGTAGTTTCCGGCCGCCGATTCCGCCGACAGCATCACCGCATCGGCGCCTTCGAAAATCGCGGTCGCGACGTCGGAAACTTCCGCCCGCGTCGGCACCGGCGAGTTGATCATCGATTCCAGCATTTGCGTCGCGACGACCACCGGCTTTCCAGCGACGCGGCCGGCGCGGGTCATCTGTTTCTGTACGCCGGGTACTTTTTCAAGCGGCATTTCCACGCCGAGATCGCCGCGGGCCACCATCAGCGCGTCGGTCAGATCGATGATCTCGGCCAGGCGGTGCACCGCCTGCGGCTTCTCGATCTTGGCCATCACCGCGGCGCGGCCGCGCGTGATCTTCTTTGCTTCCGCGATGTCTTCCGGTCGTTGGATGAACGAAAGGGCGACCCAATCGATGCCGCTCGCGAGCGCGGCTTCGAGATCAGAACGGTCTTTGTCGGCGAGCGCGGAGAACGGGATCGTCGTGTCGGGAAGGCTGACGCCCTTGCGGTCGGACAGTTTTCCGCCGACGACAACGCGCGTGACGATGCGTTTTGGCTCCACTTCGGACACCGTGAGCTTGACCTTGCCGTCGTCGATCAGCAGCGCGTGGCCGGGTTTGATGGTCGCGAAAATTTCCGCATGCGGGAGATAGGCGCGTGTCGCGTCGCCGGCTGCCAGATTTGCGTCGAGCACGAAGCTGTCGCCGCTTTTGACCGTGACGGCGCCGCTGCCGAACGTGCCGAGACGAAGCTTCGGGCCCTGCAGATCGATCAGCACGCCGATCGGCCGGCCGGTGTCGCGTTCCACGGTGCGGATCATACCGACCAGTTCGCGCATGCGATCCTGGCTGGTGTGGCTCATGTTGATGCGGAAGACGTCGGCGCCTGCTTCGAATAGGCGCGCGATCATTTCAGCGCTCGATGACGCCGGTCCGAGCGTCGCAACGATCTTGGTGCGCCGCAGGCGTCTCATGGTCTGGTGCCCCCGGACGATCGTGGCGACTTCGGCGAGGGTGTCATCGTGGTGATCCTGGCGGCGTTGCCGACGGCGGCGATGATCCGGGCTGCGGTGACGATGGCGCCGGTGAGTTTGCCGACGGTGGGGTTAATGGCGATCCAGGCGACGACGGCGGCAATGGAGATCCAGGCGACGATGGCGACGAGGGCGACGTCGTCGGCGGTCTCGACACCCCCGCCGGCCCCCTCGGCGCGAGAGGCCGCTCGGGACTCTGCTCTGCGGCATCAGTCAGTTGCACCGTCCAGGACCGTTGCTCTCCGGTGTCGACCTCGAAAAAACCTGTGCGATCATAGCCACGCGCCAGGCAGTTGTCGGTGCCGCGGATCGTAAATTCTTTCTCACGAGAACACATGTAAGCCTTGCCGGACCATTCGCCACCGCGATCATAGTCGACGGCATAGATGTAATAGTAACGCGCGACCAGTGCACCCCGGAGCAGCGTCTCGCACGAGCGTGATGATACGTTCCACCAGCCTTCAGTAGTCCATCCTTCGCTGTCCTTGTAGCCGATCGCGACACCAACTCGGCTGCCGGTATTGTTGCATAGCCGAAAATCGGCTTCGGCCGGAAAAATTGACGCGGCGAGCAACAGCGCCGCGGCAACCGCAGTGCGGGCAATCGAAGAGAAAGGCCGGCATCTAACGTTGATGGGCAGCAATGCGGTCACGTTTGTCGCGGGTTCCGAATAATGCCGGGTTCTGGCGTGATCGTTTATGGTCTGTCAACGATGATGGCACGAAAGTCATTAACGTTGGTGTAAGTCGGCCCCAGTGTCAGCAGGTCCCCAATCGCCTCAAAGAACGCGGTTGAATTGTTGTCGGCGAGAAAGGCGGCGGGATCGAGGCCGCGGGCCTTGGCACGCGCCACCGATTCGCCATCAGCCACCGCGCCTGCAGGATCATTTGCATCACCGGCGCCACCGTCGGTCCCGTCGGTGTCGGCGGCGATGGCGGCGATCGCCGGCATGCCGGCGAGCGCTATCGCCAACGCCAGCGCATATTCCTGATTGGGCCCGCCGCGCCCCTTGCCGCGTATCGTCACCGTCAATTCGCCTCCGGACAAAACCACGGCGCGCCGCCCGTCCGCGCGCAATTCGCGCACGAGACGCGCATGATCCGCAGCAACCTCGCGCGCCTCGCCTTCGACGCGATCGCCGAGAAAAACGCACTCGTAACCCGCTTCGCGAATGGCTGCCTCGGCCGCGCGCATCGCATCGGCCGGCCGCGCCGCCAGCACGACCTCGCTGCCGGCGAAAACGGAAGCGCCAGGCTTCGGCGATTCATTGCGCGAATCGGCAAGCGCGCGCGTGACGGCATCGGGAATATCGAGTTTGTATTTCGCGACGATCGCGCGCGCGTCTTGCAGCGTGCTCGGATCGGGCACGGTCGGTCCCGAGCCGATCGACGAAGGATCATCGCCCGGCACGTCGGAAATCGCAATCGTCACCAGTTTCGCCGGATGCGCGTGCGACGCAAGCCGCCCGCCCTTGATGCGCGACAGATGTTTCCGCACGACATTGATTTCGTTGATCGTCGCGCCGGAACGCAGCAACGCGCGCGTGAGCGCCTGCTTGTCCTCGAATGAAATGCCTTGCGCGGGCGCGACCCAGTTGGCCGAAGCGCCACCCGACATCATGACCAGCACGAGATCGTTCTCATCGGCGCCGTCGGCGAGCATGAGCGCGCGATCGGCGCCCTCAAGCCCCGCCGCATCGGGGATCGGATGCCCGGCTTCGATCATGCGCACGCGCCGCAGGTGTCTTCCATAGCCGTGACGAGCGACCGCAATGCCGCTCAGCCGCTCGGCGGCAATCTGCAGCCGGTCGAGGTAGTGCGCCTCCGCGACCTCGGTCATCGAACCCGCCGCCTTGCCGGCTGCCAGCAGGATCAGCCGGCCCGATGGCGGCGGCGGCAGAAGCGCAAACAGACACGACGCGGGATGCGCCGCTGCTACCGCAATGCGGTACAGGTCTGCGAGAAAAGAGCGCAGGGGGCGATTCATGATCCGATCATAGCTGCCCACCTTTTGGAAAATCTGCTTATAATTGGTGACTGGCACAGCCCGGCAGCACGCCGGAATTGGGGGTGAGTCCCACTTGCCGCGGCCGCAGGGGTGCGGACGAAGGCCACTAAATGCGCGGATCAAGCGCAATCCACGACAACAAAATCACTCTCGAGGGAGAGAAAACGTATGGCTGCGACATCATTCACAATTAACGGCAAGCCGGCGAGCGTCGAAGCCGAGCCGGACACGCCTTTGCTTTTGGTCGTGCGCGAGCAATTGAAGCTGACGGGCACGAAATTCGGCTGCGGCTCCGGCCTGTGCGGCGCCTGCACGGTTCACGTCGACGGCAAGGCCGTACGCTCCTGCCAGATTTCCGTGTCGAAAGTCGCCGGCCGCAAAGTCACCATTGAAGGCCCTTTCGGCGAAGGGGCAGCACCCCCTGCAGAAGGCCTGGATCGCCGAGCAGGTCCCGCAATGCGGCTACTGCCATTCCGGACAGATCATGCAGGCTGCGACGCTTCTTGCGACGAACAAGAAACCCACGCGCGAGCAGATCGTCGCGCACATGGACGGCAATATCTGCCGCTGCGGCACCTATCCGCGCATCGTGCGCGCCATTCAACGCGCAGATCGGGAGGCCTGAGCCATGACCATTCAGATCAAGAACGGCTCCCTCGACACCAGCATCAGCCGGCGCGGTTTCGTTGCCGGCGCGGCGGGAATGACTTTCGCGTTCACGCTTGGCGGTATCGGCCACGGCGGGGAGGCGCTCGGAGCGACGCAACCAACCAAGTTCAACGCCTGGGTTAGCATCGCTCCCGACAACACTATCAGTATCATCTGCCCGGCCGCCGAAATGGGGCAAGGCGGCTACACATCGTTGCCGCTGATACTCGCGGAAGAACTCGATGCCGACTGGTCGAAAGTGAAGACCGAATTCGCGCCCGCCAATCCGAAGGTCTACGGCAATCCGGACAATCTGTTCCACGGCGCGCAGATCACGGCCGCGAGCGTGTCGGTGCCAGGCTATTTCATGCCGTTGCGCATGGCCGGTGCGCAGGCACGCAAGGTTCTGCTCGATGCGGTTGCCGAGAAATAGAAGGTGCCGGTTGCCGAACTGACGACCGACAAGAGCACGATCGTTCACAAGAAGTCCGGCCGCAAGATCACCTACGGCGAAGTCGTGGCCTTTGCGACCTGCCGGCCGAACCGCCGAAAATCAGCGAAGCCGATCTCAAAAAGCCGGCGCAGTTCAAGCTGATCGGCCGCAAGGATATCGGCCGCAGCGACGTGCCGTCGAAGGTCAACGGCTCGGCGAAATACGGCATCGATGTGCAGGTGCCGAGCATGGTCTATGCGTCGGTGCTTCAGGCCCCGATGGAAGGCGCCAAGTCGAAAGACGTCAATGTTCCCGACGTGATGAAAGCGAAGGGCGTATCCAAGGTCATTCCGCTTCCTTTCGGCGTGGCGGTGATCGGGGATTCCGTCGAAGCGACACGTGCGGGCGTGCAAGCGCTCAAGGTGACCTGGGACACGAGCGGCACTACGGCCGCAGGCTTCGACTCGGACAAGGCGAAGGACGATTACGCGGCGAAAGCCAAAGATCCGAACGCCGAGACCAAGGTCGAATATCAGGTCGGTGACGTAAAGGCCGGCCTGAGCGGCGCAGCCAAGACGGTCGATGCGGGCTATTGGTCCGAATACACCTATCACGCCCAGATGGAGCCGATGAACGCGGTCGCCCAGGTTTCGGAGGACGGCAAGTCGGCCGATATCTGGACCGGCACGCAGTTCGGCGCGCTGGCCGCTCAGATCATCTCCGGCATTCTGAAGACGACGCCGGATCAGATTCGGGTGCACCAGCAATTTCTCGGTGGCGGCTATGGCCGGCGTATCTGGCCGGACGCGGCGATCCAGGCCACCATTCTCTCAAACATCACGAAGAAGCCGGTGAAGCTGATCCTGACGCGCGAGGAGGACATCGCCGCCGCGCGTCCCCGGCCGATGACTCACCATCTGATGAAGGCGGGCATCGATGCAAAAGGCAATGTCGTCGGCTGGCATCATCGTCTGGTGTCGGAAAATGTCGACGCTGTCGCGGCGCCGCCGCGTTTCAAGGCAACGGGCGGCAAAGACTATATCGGCGCGCGTGGTCTCGATCAGGCGTTCTATGCGATTCCGAACGCACTCGCTGAATATGTGCGGGAGGATCGTGGCATGCGCGTGCATGCCTGGCGCCGCATCGGTTCCGGCTACAACAAGTTTGCAGCCGAGGCCTTCCTTGACGAAGTGGCCCAGGCGGCCGGCAAGGATCCGCTGGCATTGCGTCTCGAGCTGACGAAAGACAAACCGCGCGCCAATGCGGTGCTCAATGCAGTGGCCGAAATGTCGGACTTCAAGCGCAAGCGCCCCGGTCACGGCATGAGCATTGCATTTGCCGACTATCACGACACGTTGTCAGCGGGCGTGGCCGAGGTCTCGCTCGATCAGAAAACCGGGAAGATCACGGTTTACAACTATTGGATCTTCGCCGATCCCGGCCTGGTCATCCAGCCTGACCACGTTCATGCGCAGCTCGAAAGCGCGGTCGTTTACGGCTTGAGTGCCGCGCTGATCGAACAGTTCGCAGTCAAGGACGGCACTGTCCAGGCCGCGAACTTCGATAGCTATCCTGTCCGGGCAAGCGGTTGCGCCACTTGCCGATGACTGCGGACCGGGTCAAGAAAACGCTGGTCTGAGCGAAAAAATCGGCACCCGCCGCGTTCCGAACCAAGCGCGGCGGGTTTTTATTGCTGTCAGTGGGGCCCTTCAAAGCCCCGCAGGGCATGTCTATGTTTGCGGTAGCGGAGGACACCACGATGGACGAAAAGACCCGTACCGAACTGGAAGCGGCGGTTTATCGCCGTCTGGTTGAGCATCTTCGTTCACGCACCGACGTGCAGAACATCGACATGATGAATTTGGTCGGCTTCTGCCGCAATTGCCTGTCGAACTGGATGAAAGACGCCGCTGATGCCAAGGGTATCAGCATGAGCAAAGACGAGAGCCGCGAGATTGTCTACGGAATGCCTTTCGATGAATGGCGCAAGAAATACCAGAAGGAAGCATCATCGGAGCAGAAAGCGGTATTCGAAAAGTCCAGATCGGGACACTAGAACTCACCGTTGGCATGTGAACAGCGTGGATGACGGCGTCCTTTCCTTGACCTGAGCGCGTCCAATTCAGAAAGCTTCTTGGCGAGCGGTGGCGATCGGCCACCGTGCGTAGTCAAGGAGACGTCGATGTCTGCTGCCACCGCTTCGGTTGAAAAAGAAAAACCAGCCACTCGCTTTGCCAAAGATCAGCTGAAAGCGTTCGTCGAGCGTATCGAGCGGCTCGAAGAAGAAAAAAAGGCGACATCGGACGACTTACGCGACGTCTACGCCGAAGCCAAAGGAACCGGCTTCGACACAAAGGCGCTGCGCGCAATCGTGCGCCTGCGCAAGCTGGATACGGACGAGCGTCGCGAGCAGCAGGAAGTGCTCGAGACCTACTTGCACGCCTTGGGAATGGCCAGCTAGCGTCTTATTCCTTGCGATTGAATTGCCGCGCTTGAATTTGCGCGCAGACCCCTGCGGGGGACCTTGAATCACAATCCCTGCCAGTACATCCGTGGCAGATCAGCTACGCATTCCCGCTGCCGGTGCGGGTTGTTTCAGGCGCCACAATTGAAAACCGCTCAGTTTGATTGCGCTCTCGATCTTGCCGCGAGAAAAATTGTGCGGAGGCTGAGCGGACGGCTCGATGACGCCTTCAAGGCGCCAGGGCGCAAATTGAGGTGGTAATTTGCTCCCATCCTCATTGGTAGCAAAGGCACACAGCCCTTCGCTCGCCTCTGATTTAAAGATGTAGATCTGCATATTTGTCATCGCGCGACAGGTCGGCCGCGCCCTCCGAATTTTGGCCTGCCATTGGCGTCTACACTTGGCTTCTTGCGCGGGGCCGCGATCGAACCTTCGAAGATTGCCTTCTTGCGGGCAAGCTTGCGGGAACGGCGCACTGCTTCGGTTTTCTCTCGCGCCGTCTGCTCCGAAGGTTTTTCATAAAACCGCCGTCGCTTCATTTCACGAAAGATGCCCTCACGCTGCATCTTCTTCTTCAACACGCGGAGAGCCTGTTCGACATTGTTATCCCGAACGAAAACTTGCATTTATGGTCCTTCAATGGAGAGCGCGACAAACTTTTCGCAACAAGATCTGTTAGTACGGAACGCGCGACGTGGTCATCCAATCGTGGTCGCAAGCCGTGCAATGCCAGCGGTGACTGACGAGACCTTTGCCACGATATTCCGAGGCAACCGGCGCAATCGCAGTCTTTTTGCAGCGCGGGCAGTAGCTACCGCTGCAGGAATTGTCGTTACGTGCCGGGACACGGCAACCATAATGATGGGCGGCCGAAACCGCGACGAACGTGTGTGCTTGAATTTGGACCACGGCCGCTCCCTCAGAGGCGGGAGCACGGAGCGTGTCTCTCAGTCAACGGCGCCTAGGATAAAAGCCGATGATGAATCTATATAAGGGCTCGAGCAGCAAATAGCCAGCAATAATAGGGCGTTATTTCTTCCGTTCATTCCCGCGAAAGCGAGAATCCAGCGCAACACGATAGATCGTGCCCCGCTTTTCGCGGGGACGAGCGGGAGAAAGACGTGGATTACACGCTAAAGATCAGCGCAGCGTTGTCGCGTGCATTGCGAAGGCGGCGGTCGACTGTGTCGTGAATGTTGTCGTCGCCAGGAAGACGACCGCCGGGCCATAGAAGCGGTTGGTCGCCAAGCCGAGATTCGGATCGACCGAGAACGACATCGCAAGCGACTGCGAAGGCTTATACAGCAGTTCTTGCAGCGGCCTCATGTCGACTGCACCAAGCCGCGTCGTGTTCATGTGCGTGGTCATGCTCGGCGTAAGTATCGCCGCGCGCAGCCACGGGCTGTCGATGGGCTGCTGCATGCTCGCCGGCGATAGTGCCGCCTTCTCCACGACCGTCGTATTGCCCTGGGCCGGCAAAACGGCGGCTTCAGCCGGTTGACGCAGCGGACGCGAGCCCATCGGACGGGCTTGTGCCGGCTTTGACGGTCCGGGCTCGACGGCGTAGGCGAGCGCTGCGGTGCCCGTGCTGGCCGGATCGAGGCTCGCCGTTTCATACTTGGTCGATGCCGTCACGGCCGTCGGCAAATCCGGACCGTTCTGTATGGCTCCGCGCCAGTAGCCGCGGTTGTCGAACAGATTGGCGCCAAGCGACGCCGTCACAAAGGAATGGCTTGCCGGCTTGACGGCGACTGCGCCAATCGAGGTGCCTTTGGGCTCGGCGGTAGCAACGACCGTCGTCGTCGGACGGGCTGTCGGCAGCGGTACGATCGTTTCTACGGCCACCGTCTGGGCCCTGGGCGGGGTCACGCTGGCGACGGCCACGGGCGCGCGCGTGTCCTTTGCCGTCGGCGCGGGAGCCGAATCTTCATTCACCTCGTCGGCATCCTTGCCGCCACCAAACAGACGGGCAAAGAAGTTACGGGTTCGCGAGCCGGAGACCACGCCAGCCTCACGCGCAGCCTCCAGTGATGTTTCAGACGGCTTGCCGCCGCGGCGCTCGACCTCGGCGAGAGCGAGCGTGTAGCCGCGCAATGGCTGTCCGTCCGACGGAATATGAACGGTGCGGCCATCGGGGAACACTTTGGCCAACTGGTCGTGCGTCATGCGCGGCCAGTGCCGGATGGTTCCCGTATCCATGTGCACGAAAGGCGAGCCTGACGTCGGGTAGAAACCCACGCCGCCGCGCTGCATCCGAAGGCCAACTTCGCGAATCTTCTCGAGCGGCACGCCAGGAATGAAGAAATCCATGGCCTGGCCGTTGATGTGCTGGCTGAATTGCGCAACGCCGCTCGAGCGGCGGCGTAGCATCGAATTTGTTTCCGGCGAGCGGAAGCCGCAGACGACGTCAATCGGCTGGGTTGCTCCGACCTCGCGATAAGCTTCCCACAACAGATCGAACAGATGCGGATCCATGCGCGTCGATTTTTCTTTGCGCCAATCGCGCATGAACCAGTCGAGTTTCTTCAGCGCGGCATCGTCGTAACGGCCGTTGCGCTTGAAGGTGACGGTGATGTCTTCGCCGGTGTGGAGATGGTGGAAGGAGAGAGTGCGGGTGTCGCCTTCGGCAATCGCGTTTTGCAGCGCATCGTTGGCGCCGAACATAAATAAACCCGCCAGACCAAGGCGGGCACCGGCGCGCGCCAGTCTCACAACGACAGAACGCCCGCTCACTGAATCAGGAGCCACAGAATCGTTCCGTGAAGAAAGAGTCCGTCCCACGTCGCCGCCACGTCCCCTCGGGCTGCCATGCCGGCAACCCCGTGAGTGTTATCGGGATCGGTTAATGAGTGTTTAGCGTCCGTTCCCCGTCCGTCCGGGGGTTAACTATGCGGGAAATTGGGCCGAAAACTAGGCATTTGTGAAACTCGCTGGGGATTTTTTGCACTGAACACCAGGATGGAGTGGGCCCTAGCGCAGATTCCAGTGGTTTTTCAGGCGTCTTCGAGGCCGAGACCCTCAAGCTTGCGATAAAGGGTCGAGCGTCCGATGCGGAGCTTGCGGGCAACTTCGGACATCTGTCCCCGATGGTGCGAGATGGCGAACCGGATCGAGTCTCTCTCGATGTCCTCCAGAGGCCGGACGTCACCCCGGGAATCGGTGAGCGGCAGCGACGGTGCGGTAATCGCGGTCCTCTCCGGGACGACGTCAGCGGGGGTGTCGGGCCATGATGAAACAATGGCGGGCGAGGGCTCGATCAGCTGCGGGATCGACGTTTCGTCGGCTGCGATCTGCGCTGCAATTTGGGGAAATTCATTGATGCCGATCTCCTCGCCGTCGGCGAGCACAACCGCGCGGAAGATCGCATTCTCGAGTTGCCGCACATTGCCCGGCCAATTGCACGTGGCCAGCAGGGAGAGCGCCTCGCGGCTGATCGTGCGAACGCGCTTGCCTTCTTCCGCGGCAAAGCGCGTGAAGAAATGGCGAGCAAGGTCGGGGACGTCTTCGCGGCGCGTGCGCAACGGCGGCACCAAGAGCGGGAACACGTGCAGGCGGTAAAATAGGACTTCGCGGAACCGGCCTGCCTTCACGTCGGCGATGAGATTGCGGTTGGTGGCCGAGATGATGCGCACGTCGACCTTGACGACTTTCCGTCCTCCCACCGGCTCGACCGCGCCGTCCTGCAGCGCGCGCAGCAATTTCACCTGCGCGGGAGCCGGCAATTCGCCGACCTCGTCGAGAAACAGCGTACCGCCGTCGGCTTCGACGAATTTGCCCGGGTGACGTTCGGTTGCACCGGTGAAAGCGCCCTTCTCGTGACCGAACAGGATCGACTCGACCAGGGTCTCGGGCATGGCGCCGCAATTCACCGCGACGAAGGGTTTCGCGCGCCGCGCGCCGCTGCCGTGGATCGCGCGCGCGATCAGTTCCTTGCCGACGCCGGATTCCCCTTCGATCAGGACCGATATGGCCGAAGCGGCGGCCTTCTCCGCGGCCTTGAGGACCGGCTGCATTGCAACCGAACGTGTGACCACGTCGCCGATGGTCATCGTGCCTTCGTGCCTGCGCTTGAGCCGTTGCAATTCGCCCGCGAGCGCTCTCGCAGCGAGCGCATTACGCAGCGAGACCTCAATGCGTTCGGGGCTCGCCGGCTTGACCACGAAATCGGTCGCGCCCGCGCGCATGGCAGATACCACGTTGTCGATCCCGCCATGGGCGGTCTGCACGATCACCGGGATATTCAGACCGGCCTCACGCATAAAGGCCAGAACGCCAAGCCCGTCGAGGTCGGGCATGACCAGGTCGAGAATGACGCCATCGATGCGGGGATCGGACCGCGTGAGAAGCTTAACCGCTGTGTCCCCGCTTTCGGCGAGGATTGTCCCATAGCCGAAACGCTGGACCATGGTTTCGAGCAGGCGACGCTGAACAGGATCGTCATCGACGATCAGCACAACTTCTGACATTGACCCTCGCAACTGTACCGAATTGGTGCACTGTCGCCGGTCTCGATTAATGGGCTATTAAGTCGGAGCGCTTGCCGCCGGGACCCGTTGAAACCCCGTCTGCGGCTTGCGATATGCAGGCTTGCTATCGGGTCGCCATAAGCGGCGACCTAGGTGGCGTCCCTCCAAGGTGCGTTCATTTAACAATTGCCCATGCCAAAGATCGCGTTGCGGCGAAAGCCAGAAAAAGCACCCAAGCTCGGCAAATTGCCCGAATGGGACCTCAGCGACCTCTATCCGGGTCTCGACAGCCCGGAGATCAAGTCCGATCTGGAACGGGGCGATCGCGACTGCGCGGCCTTCGAACAGGCCTTCAAGGGCCGTCTGGGTACAATGGTCTCGAGCGAGGGCGGGGGGCGCAGCCTCGCGGAAGCGATCAAACAATATGAGGCGATCGATGACCGGCTCGGCCGGCTGATCTCCTATGCCTCCCTTGTCTACGCCGGCAATACAACCGATCCGGTCCGTGCGAAGTTTTATGGCGACGTGCAGGAGCGCATTACGGCCGCTTCGCTCCATCTGCTTTTCTTTACGCTCGAACTCAACCGCATTCCTGACGAACAATTGGACGCGGCCATGGCGAATCCCGCGCTTGGCCACTACCGGCCGTGGATCGAAGATGTAAGGAAGGAAAAACCTTATCAGCTCGAAGACCGGGTCGAGGAACTGTTCCACGAGAAATCGGTGACCGGCTATTCCGCCTGGAACCGGTCGTTCGACGAAACAATCTCCGGTCTGCGTTTCAAAGTTTCCGGAAAGTCACTCGCGATCGAGCGGACGCTCAATCTGCTGCAAGACGCGGACGGCAAGAAACGCAAAGCGGCCGCTGAAGCGCTGGCAAAAACCTTCAAAGAAAATTTGCGCCCCTTCACCCTGATCACCAACACGCTGGCCAAGGACAAGGAAATTTCCGATCGCTGGCGCGGCTTTAAAGACATCGCCGACTCGCGCCATCTCTCGAACCGGGTTGAGGGTGAGGTGGTGGAGGCACTGGTCGCCGCCGTGCGGGCGGCCTACCCGAAATTGTCGCACCGGTATTATGCATTGAAGGCAAACTGGTTCGGCAAAAAAAGATTGCCGCACTGGGACCGCAACGCCCCACTGCCGAAGGTCGCTCAGCGCTCGATTCCATGGACCGATGCGCGCGCGACGGTGCTTACAGCCTATGGCGCGTTCTCGCCGCGCATGGCGGAGGTTGCCGACCAGTTCTTCAAAAAGAACTGGATCGATGCGCCGGTGCGTCCGGGCAAACAGCCGGGCGCTTTTTCGCATCCGACGGTGCCATCGGCGCATCCATACGTCTTGCTCAATTACATGGGCAGGCCGCGCGACGTGATGACCCTTGCGCACGAACTCGGGCACGGCGTGCACCAAGTGCTGGCTGCGCCGAACGGAGCGTTGATGGCGCCCACGCCGCTGACGCTCGCGGAAACCGCATCGGTCTTCGGCGAAATGCTCACTTTCAGGAAGCTGCTCGCGCAAACCACCGACAAGAAGCAGCGCAAGGCAATGCTCGCCGCCAAGGTCGAGGACATGATCAACACGGTCGTGCGGCAGATCGCGTTCTACAGTTTTGAGCGCAAGGTGCACAGCGAGCGCCGCAACGGCGAACTGACGGCCGACAAGCTGTGCGAGTTATGGATGTCGGTGCAGGGTGAAAGCCTGGGGCCCGCGATCGAGCTAAAGCCAGGCTATGAGACCTTCTGGGCCTATATCCCGCATTTCATCCATTCGCCATTCTACGTTTATGCCTACGCATTCGGCGATTGCCTGGTGAACTCGCTGTATGCGGTCTACGAGAAATCCGCGAGCGGTTTCGCCGAACGCTACCTTGCGATGCTTTCGGCGGGCGGCACCAAGCATCATTCCGAACTGCTGGCGCCGTTCAGCCTCGATGCGCGCGACCCGAAGTTCTGGGACGGCGGTTTGAACGTCATCGCGCATCTTATCGATGAGCTGGAAGGGCTGTGATCAGTGGGGACGCCGCTGACATAGAGCGTCATGCGCGGGCTTGACCCGCGCATCCATGATGAGGCGCAAATTCAAAATTCTTGCGGCTCTGATCGCCTGCGATGCCTCATGGATTGCCGGGGCACGCCCGCCCATGACGTCGAGCGCATCGCAGCACCCACACTAATCCTTGACGTTTTTGATGACCGTCGAGATTGCAGTGATCGCATCGTCGATGCCGGCATCCTTGTTTGCGATGCGTGCCTTTTCAAGGCGAGCCAACAGTTCAGCGCGTTCCTTTGAAGTGGCCAGTGGTGCCCAAATCGACACCGTATCGCGCAACGCTTTTGCGGTCAGACGCACGTTCTCCAATTTGAGACGGATGCCTATGAATCCGGCCATGCCCGTCGCCATCTGCACCAGGCTACGATTACTTTGTTCAATCTCGCCTCGCGCCTGTGCGCGCTCACCGGGCGGTAACGAATCAAGATATGCCGGCATCGCGCTTGCCGCGTAGGCATTGAGGCGCAACTTGAAAGCCGCAGCTGGCAAGGTGTTGTCCTGGTAATCGACTAGATTGCGCCCCGCGGGTTGATCGATCGGGTCTTTCGCTCCAAACATGAGCATCGCAATGAAGGTCTGATCAACGCTGGTAACCCATTCGAGCAGCCAGTCGAAATTACCCGTCTTCGGAGCCGGTAGAGCCGCAAGCGCATCAGCGTCGAAAATGCGTTTGAGGTACTCCGAAGCAGGCGGCTTCGCGTAATCCGGTTTGCCTTTCGATTTTTCCAGATCGCCGAGATAGGCTTTAAAACGGCCTGCCGCTTCCTTCGCGGCCGCCGCGGCTTGCGCGCCATCCGCGGCAAACACCGCCGGACAAAAGGCAAACACGAGCCATAGACCGATTGCTGTCGCAGCCACCGGTTTCCAAAAGCTGGCCCATCTAGAGGCCACAATTCCACAATTCATAGAGTGCACCCTACCTTGAAGGATACTCTGGCCGCCTGCGCCAATCTTTGCTTGGAGCGCAGTCGTATTGACCAATAGCGACAGTCGCAATGCAAACTATGTAAGGTGTGATGAAACCGCTGGAATACCGCGTTGAGTTTCATGAAAGATAGTGAACAGAACCGATTTACCGCCCGCGCACGCCGCTATGCCAAGGTCGGCACGCAACTGAGCGGTACGGCCGCACGGTTCGCCGGCGCGCGCTTCTTCGGCGTACCGCTCGACCGGGCCGCCAATGCGCTGGAGCTTGCTGCCGCGCTGGGTGGCTTAAAAGGCCCGATCATGAAGGTGGCGCAGTTGCTCGCCACCATCCCGGATGCGTTGCCGCCGGAATACGCCAATGAGCTGATCAAACTCCAGAGCCAGGCGCCGCCCATGGGATGGGCCTTCGTCAAGCGCCGGATGAGCGCCGAGCTCGGAGCCGACTGGCAGAAGAAATTTTCCGAATTCGAACATCACCCTGCGGCCGCGGCTTCGCTCGGCCAGGTGCACCGCGCTCGCGCCCTCGGTGGCGGCGAGGTTGCGTGCAAATTGCAATATCCGGACATGCAGTCGGCGGTCGAAGCGGACCTCAATCAATTGCAGTTGCTGTTCGCCATTCGCAAACGGTTCGATCCGGCGATCGACACCAGCGAGATTGCGATCGAGATCGGCGCGCGCCTGCGGGAAGAGCTCGACTATGTTCGGGAGGCAAAACACGTCGCGCTTTATCGACACATGCTCAAAGATGAGGATTCGATTCGCGTGCCGAAGGTCTGGCCCGATCTGTCGACCGGCCGTCTGCTCACGCTCGATTGGCTGTCCGGGCGCAAGTTGCTCGAGCACAAGAGCGACACGCTCGCCGCACGCAATCGACTCGCAAAGGCGATGTTCACCGCCTGGTGGTTTCCCTTCAGCCGCTTCGGCGTCATCCACGGCGATCCGCATCTTGGCAATTACTCCGTCTTCGATCATGCGAAAGGAAAACCGGCAGGTATCAATCTCCTGGACTACGGCTGTATCCGTATTTTCCCGCCGAGCTTCGTCGGTGGTGTGGTCGAACTTTATCGGGGTTTGTTGCGCGACGATGACGACCTTGTGGTGCATGCCTACGAGACGTGGGGGTTCAAGCGGCTCAACCGCGAGCTGATCGATGCGCTCAATATCTGGGCCCGGTTCATCTACGGCCCGATGTTGGACAATCGCGTGCGGACTATCGCCAATGGGGTGAAGCCGTCCGAGTACGGCCGCAAGGAAGCCTTCCGCGTGCACCAAGCCCTCAAGGCCAGGGGGCCGGTGACCGTGCCGCGCGAATTCGTCTTCATGGACCGCGCCGCGATCGGCCTTGGCGCCGTTTTTCTACATCTGGCGGCGGAACTCAATTTCTACCGGTTGTTCAATGAGGCAATCGAATCCTTCGCGGTCGAGGACGTCGCATCTCGGCAAGCGGCTGCGCTGGCCAAAGTCGGCTTGCAGCCGTCCACCAAAGGCTAAGCCTCTGACGTTGCCCTTCGGCTGCAATTGCGCTAACCCCTCAGCGACTGCCTTTTTTTGAGCGATCCGGAGAACCGTCCCATGGCCGACCACGGCACCGTCGAATACGCCACCGCCACCGGCAACGACTCTGCCGCGCACGAACAAAGCTACGAGAACTTTGTTCATTTTACACTGGTCGGCATTCTTTATGTGGTGACGGTCATGTTCGGTCTGGCGACCGGCGGCGTTATGGGCCACTGGCTGCTGGCGGCGACGATCTTCGTGATCGGCCTGCTAGGCGCCATTCCCGGCCTGCTGAGCAGGGCGACGACCCCGAGTTACGTCGCCTTTGTCGTCTGTTTTCTGATTTTTGCCTTCACCGGACTGTCGCCGCACTGACGAAGTTCACGGCCGGGCGGGGAGGCGCGAATGCGAGTTGTCGTACCGCGTGAAACCGATGCCGGTGAACCCCGAGTCGCGGCTACTCCGGAAACCGTCAAGAAACTGAAATCGTTCGGCGCCGACGTCGCGGTTGCGCGTGGTGCCGGCATTGCTTCGGGGATTCCCGACAGCGAATTCGAAACGGCGGGCGCACAGATCGCCGACGTCGTTACAAAAGACGCCGACATCGTCCTCAAGGTGCGACGGCCGGCTCCGGCCGAGCTGGCCGAATACAAGAAAGGCGCGCTCGTCATCGCCATCATGGATCCTTATGGCAACGAAGCCGCGCTTAAGCAGATGGCGGACGCAGGAATTTCTGCGATCGCCATGGAATTGATGCCGCGCATTAGCCGTGCGCAGTCGATGGACGTGCTGTCGAGCCAGGCCAATCTGGCCGGCTATCGCGCGGTGATCGATGCTGCCGAAGAATACGGCCGCGCGTTGCCGATGATGATGACCGCTGCCGGCACGGTTCCTGCCGCGAAGGTGTTCATCATGGGCGTCGGCGTCGCCGGTTTGCAGGCCATCGCGACCGCGCGACGCCTCGGCGCAATCGTCACGGCGACTGATGTACGTCCTGCCACGAAAGAGCAGGTGGAAAGCCTCGGTGCCAAGTTTCTTGCGGTCGAGGATGAAGAGTTCAAGAACGCGCAGACCGCGGGCGGATACGCGAAGGAAATGTCCAAGGAGTACCAGGCCAAGCAGGCGGCGCTGGTGGCCGAGCACATTAAAAAACAGGACATTGTCATCACGACTGCATTGATCCCCGGCCGGCCGGCGCCGCGTCTGATCTCCAAGGAGATGGTTGCGTCGATGCGGCCCGGCTCGGTCATCGTCGATCTCGCCGTTGAGCGCGGCGGCAATGTCGAAGGTACACAGGCCAATAGCGTGATCCAGGCCGGGGGCGTGAAGATCCTCGGTCACCTCAATGTGCCCGGACGGCTGGCCGCCTCGGCTTCGGCGCTCTATGCCAAGAATCTGCTGACCTTCGTCGAGACGCTGATAGACAAGAAGGAAAAGAAGCTCGCGGTCAATTGGGACGACGAACTGGTGAAGGCGACGCTGCTGACCCGCGATGGCGCGGTCGTGAATCCGAATTTCAAGCCGAAGACTTCCTGACGGAGAACTCCGATGGAAAACGTGGCAACCGCGGTCGATCCCTTCGTGTTCCGGCTTTCGATCTTCGTGCTCGCGGTGTTCGTGGGCTACTACGTCGTGTGGTCGGTGACGCCCGCGCTGCATACGCCGTTGATGTCGGTGACCAACGCTATTTCCTCGGTGATCGTCGTGGGTGCGTTGCTTGCGGTCGGCGTCGCGCTGGCGACCAATGACGACGGCCCCCTGTGGGCGCGCTCGCTCGGTTTCGTCGCGCTCGTTTTTGCTTCCGTGAACATCTTCGGCGGCTTCCTGGTTACCCAGCGCATGCTCGCGATGTATCAGAAGAAAAAGAAGTGACGACGACATGAGCCCGAACCTCGTCGCGTTGCTCTATCTGGTCGCCGGAGTCCTGTTCATTCTGGCGCTGCGCGGCCTGTCGAGCCCGGATTCCAGCCAGCGCGGCAATCTGTTCGGCATGATCGGCATGACCATCGCCGTGCTGACAACGCTCGGTTCGCATCCGCCGACAAGTCCGCTTGCCTGGGGGCTTGTGATCGGCGGCATCGCCATCGGGGGCAGTATCGGCGCCGTAATCGCCCGCCGTGTACCGATGACGTCGATGCCAGAACTGGTCGCCGCGTTTCACTCCCTGGTCGGCATGGCGGCGGTTCTGGTGGCAGCCGCGGCGTTCTACGCGCCGGCCGCTTTCGACATCGGCACGCACGGCCATATCCACGGTTCAAGCCTCATTGAAATGTCGCTCGGTGTCGCGATCGGCGCCGTCACGTTCACCGGCTCGGTGATCGCGTTTCTGAAACTGTCCGGCCGCATGAGCGGCAAGCCAATCACGTTGCCGGGGCGCCATGTCATCAATCTCGCGCTCGCCGCGGCCTTGATCTTCTTCATCTACGGTTTCTTCGTATCGCAGAGCCAGATGGATTTCTGGCTGATCACCGGCATTTCGCTCCTGCTCGGGATCCTGATCATCATTCCGATCGGCGGCGCCGACATGCCGGTCGTGATCTCGATGCTCAACTCCTATTCGGGATGGGCGGCGGCCGGCATCGGTTTCACGCTCGGGAATTCGGCACTGATCATCACCGGCGCCCTGGTTGGCTCCTCGGGCGCGATCCTCTCTTACATCATGTGCAAGGGGATGAACCGCTCCTTCATCTCGGTCATTCTCGGCGGCTTCGGCGGCGAAACGGCCGGCCCCGGCGCCGGCGCCGAGCAGCGCCCGGTCAAGCTCGGTTCGGCCGAGGACGCCGCCTACATCCTGAAGAATTCGTCGAAAGTGATCATCGTCCCGGGCTATGGCATGGCGGTGGCTCAGGCGCAGCACGCGCTGCGCGAAATGGCCGACAAGCTCAAGAAAGAAGGCGTCGAAGTGAAGTACGCCATTCACCCGGTGGCCGGCCGCATGCCTGGGCACATGAATGTGCTGCTGGCGGAAGCGAATGTGCCCTACGACGAAGTGTTCGAGCTCGAAGACATCAATTCTGAATTTGCTCAGGCTGATGTTGCCTTCGTCATCGGCGCCAACGACGTCACAAATCCCGCAGCCGAAGACGACAAATCCTCTCCCATCTACGGTATGCCGGTACTGCAGGTGTGGAAGGCCGGCACCGTGATGTTCATCAAGCGCTCGCTGGCATCCGGCTATGCTGGAATCGACAATCCATTGTTCTATCGCGACAACACGATGATGCTGCTCGGCGATGCGAAGAAAATGACCGAGAGCATCGTGAAAGCGATGTGATCCGCGCGCGTCGCGCGGAACAACTTCTTCCAACTGATTCAAATTTGAAAATTAACGCGATCCTCCCGTTAACCGCGGAAGGAATCGTTCGGAGGATTGTGCAGTTTTGCGTATAGCGCGGTCGCCGATGAATGTCATATGCGCCACGCAAATTCTGCTTGTTGATTTTATGAGGACGGGACCATGAGAGGCGACAACAACGAGTGGCTGCGAGATCATCCAGTTTGGCCGCGGACCGATTCCGCCACGCGCATGCGTCGTCGAGAACAGAACCTATGTGCGCATGTTTTTCGCCGACATGCTCGACGAACTCGGCTTCATCGCGCGCGAAGCCGGCACGTCCGATATCAGGACCGTGCTGCGCGAATTCCGCCCCGATCTGATCGTGCTCGGTCCGCTCGGCGGCACACTCGAGGCGCAAGCATTCCTCAAGACCCTGCAGGCGCAGGGCTACGGCGGCACCGTCATGCTGTTCGGCGGCGGTCGCAGTTCGGAGGCGCTGATCCGCAGTCATGAATTCGGCGAGCAGGCGGGGTCGATGATGCTGCCGCCGCTGGGCACGCCGTTTCGCGCGCGCGATCTCGATGCAAATCTCGAGCGCTTCCTGCCGATCAAGCCGCCGCCGCCGCTTCCCGTCGATGTCGACGAAGCGCTGTGCAATGGATGGCTCGAACTCTTGTACCAATCCAAGATCGATCCGCAGTCGTTGGTGCCGCGCGGCGCCGAGGCGCTCATTCGCGTGCGTCATCCCACATGGGGCGTCGTTGCGCCGGCCTATTTCATTCCGGCCGCCGACGATCCCTACCTTCATGCGCTGTCGCGCTTGAGGACATGGAGTTCATTGACGGGATGTTGGAGCGGCTTTCGGAGAAAACACGGCAGAATGGCTTCCTGATCGGAGTCGATTCTATCGATCTGGTCAACGATTACGCACTCGTTCAGCGCATCGGCTCTCAGCTCGCACAACGCAATATCGGGATAGCAATC
>DATDLC010000101.1:0-6380 GCA_036519515.1 Pseudolabrys sp.
CTTGGAACGGGCGAGATTGAGCCTGATGCGTTTGAATGCGTGCGGCAGGGCAGTCACGGCATAGTCTCCTTGATCTAATGCTGCTCCCTCGTGCCGTGGCACGGCAAGGGCATACTGATCTGACATGACGGCAGAGGCCTCACAGCAGCCGGTAATCGATTTCCTGAGCGATCCCGCCAACCACGGCGGTGCGCCGGTCAAACGCATCGATACCCACATCGCTTCGGTTTTTCTGGCCGGCGAGCGGGCGCTTAAGATCAAGCGTTCGGTCCGGTTCCCGTTTCTGGATTTCTCTACGCTCAAGAAACGCAGAGCAGCCTGCGCAGCAGAGATAGCGGTCAACCGCGCCTTCGCCCCGTCGATCTATCTTCGGGTCGTGCCGATCACGAGGGAGCGTGGCGGTCGTCTCGCAATCGGCGGAAAGGGCGAACCGATAGAATGGGCTGTCCAGATGCGGCGCTTCGACGAGAGCCAGACGTGCGACCGTCTGGCCGAGGCCGGCCAAATTGACGCACTGCTCGCGGATGCACTCGGCCGGGCAGTGGCGGCGGCACACCGCCTGGCTCCAACGGTTACGCAGGCACATTTCACCGAAACGCTCGCCGAAATTGCGTCGCAGAATGAAGCGGAACTCGCGTCTGATCCGGACTTGTTTTCACTGCAAGCTCTGCGCGCTTTGTCCGCTGCGACGCTTGACGCTTTCGACCGCGTAAAGCCGCTGCTGGATGCCCGCGAGCGGGCGGGCCTGGTGCGCCGATGCCACGGCGATCTGCATCTGGGCAATATCGCGCTGATCGATGGCAAACCTGTTCTTTTCGATGCCATCGAATTCGATGATCGTATCGCCACCGGCGATGTCTTTTATGATCTCGCCTTTCTGTTGATGGACCTGATCGAGCGCGGTCTCCATCAGCCGGCAAATATCGTGCTCAATCGCTATTTGACGGAAACGGGCCGCGTCTACGATCTTGACGCACTTGCGGCCCTGCCGCTGTTCATGTCGATGCGTGCGGCGATCCGCGCCAAAGTAACCGCGGCGCGCGGTTGGCAACGCGGATTGAACGCCGAACTTGCACACAATGCGCGCGATTATGCCGCCCTGGCGCAAAAATTATTGATTCCAACCAAACCGCGGCTGATTGCGATCGGCGGACTTTCCGGTACCGGGAAATCATTGCTCGCACGCACGCTCGCGCCGCACGTTCTGCCGCTCCCGGGCGCCGTCGTGCTTCGTAGCGACGTCGAGCGCAAGGCGCTGTTTGGTGCACATGAAAACGAAAGACTGCGACAGGAGGCTTACGCTATGGAAGTCACGGCCAGGGTTTACGACGTGCTTGCCGAAAAGGCGCGACGCATAGTGGCGGCCGGCCATTCAGCCATCGTGGACGCAGTGTTTGCGCGGCCTGAGGAGCGTGCCGCGATCGCGAAGGTCGCGCCATCCGGGTTCGAGGGATTTTTTCTGACTGCGAACGTGGAAGCCCGCCTCTCCCGCATCAGCATGCGCTCGGGCGACGCTTCAGATGCTGACACAAACGTTGCGCGCAAGCAGGAAGATCTCGACCTCGGCCACATCAAGTGGACGAAAGTCGACGCCTCCGGCACGGCCGAAGAAACGCTGATCCGAGCCGAGGCAATGCTCGACCAGCGATAGCCAAGCTATGCGTTGTGCGACCCGCTGTCCCGCCGCGCCGCTTGTGGCGTTTCCCACGAAACCAATGCATAGCTTTGAGTAAAGCGCCCGGTTACCGACGATGACTTCCACAAAAGCCCGACACCAATTTGCAGTGCGGCTGGCGGCCGGGCTCACTGGATATTGCGCGTTCATCAATCTCTATTCACCGCAGGCAGTCCTGCCGCTGCTAACGGATGAATTCGATGCAAGCGCGGCTGAGGTTTCCACCATCATTACCGTGAGCACGCTGGCGGTAGCGCTGACTGCGCCCTTTACGGGGGCGGTTGCCGACGTGCTTGGCCGCAAACGGGTTATCGTCGCGGCGATGTTCATGCTGGTCATTCCGACCGTGATGGTCAGCCTGTCGACCAGTCTGTCTGCGCTTATCTTCTGGCGCGCCGTCCAGGGGCTCGTTCTGCCCCCGATTTTCGCAGTCATGGTCGCCTATATCGGCGATGAATTGCCACACCATGAGGCGACGACCGTCGCCGGGATCTATTCGTCAGGTTCCAGCCTGGGCGGCTTCAGCGGCCGGTTATTCACCGGCCTTCTGGCGGACCTCATAAGCTGGCGCGCGGGCTTTATGGTGCTTGGGGCGATAACCTTTGCCGGCGCGGTCGTGGTCGCTTTTCTCCTGCCGCATGAGCGTAAATTTGTCCGCTCGGAAGGCTTGCTCGCCTCCGGCAAACAGATGCTTGCCCATTTTCGCAATGGCCAGTTGCTCGCAACCTACGCGATTGGGTTCGGCGTGCTGTTCAATTTCATCTGCACGTTTACCTACGTGAGTTTCTATTTGGCCGCCCCGCCTTATGGTCTCTCGGCAAGCTGGCTCGGCGCGATCTTCATCGTCTATCTCACCGGGTCCGTGCTTACACCCTGGACCGGCTGGGCCGTCGGGCGTTTCGGCCGACGGCGTCTGACGGTGCGCGTGATTGCCGTGTGGGCCATCGGAATTGCGCTGACGCTGCTGCCTTCGTTGCCACTGATCGTTGCCGGCCTGGCGCTCTGCGCCGCCTGCGGGCTGATCTGCCAAGCGGTTTCGACGGGTTATGTCACCGTGACTGCCAAGGCCGGGCGCTCCTCGGCGGTCGGGCTTTACGTCACATCATTTTATATTGGCGGCAGCTTCGGCGCGGCGCTCGGTGGGCTCGCCTGGAGCTTCGGTGGCTGGCCGGCCTGCGTCGCGCTGGTGATGGCTATGCTCATTGTCCTCGCCGCCATAGTGTGGTTCGGCTGGAGCCGCCGCGTGCCGGCGGCTCCCTCTGTAGTGCCGATTGAACCGGCTTAACCCGCAGTCGGGTGCCAGAGCGGCGCATAGCCTCGTTCAAGCACCTTGAGGATCGAAGGGGGCGTGAGCACGTCAACGTCGATGCCACGCGGGCGCGGTCTCGATTGGGCGTATCCGGCCGGTGTCCAGCACAAAAGCCGCTTGGACCGAATGGCATAGGCTTCGCCGTCGAGCGCAATCATCGCGCCGTCGGGCAGGGTCTCCAGTTTTCGCCGGTGGGTGCGCTTGGCTCTACCGTTCCGCCGCTCGGCGTGAAGAATCCTATCCATCGTCGCCGACGTCGCGCGTTTTTTCTTGCCTGAAAACAGAATCGCAAATCGTTCGGCATCTTTACGACGGCACTCGAAACAAGGCCTGTGGCCGGCGGCAAGAGCAGTGATCTCGTCGAGGAAAAACAATTCTGTGTAGCTGTTGCCCCAGACGTTGCGGTGCCGGTTGTTGAACTCAAGCCTGCAGCAGATCCACGCCCACGTAGCCCATCGGCGCGCCGTGAGTTTGCGCTGTGCGTCATGCAGGCGCCCGCCGCGATTGCCCATCAACATTCCACGGGCAGGCGTCGCGACCAATTCTCCGAAGGGGGAGACGCGATTGGGCAGAGGCATCGCCGATCCTCAAAGTGCCAGCGCCCGGACGGACGCCGCCGCAGCTATTCCGAAAACGACGGCCAGAAGATCGTTCCGACGCAATGCCATGACAACGAGCGCCACGATAACAGTAGCGGCCGCAGCCGTCCCGCCGCGCACCGCAAGCGGCAAAATGATTGCCGCTATCACCGAGCCCGGAAGCGCATTCAGGATGCTGCGGACGCGTCGCGTCAGCGGAACGTAGCCCATCAGCCAGAATCCGCCCGCGCGGATCGCATATGTCACCACCGCCATTGCCGCGATGGCAATCCAAACGCCGAACGTGCCCAATTCGGCGTTCATTCTTTCGGCTCGTCGAAGTAGCCGCCCGCGACGGCGCCCGCAATTGAGCCCGCGATGATGAACCACCATCCGGGGACCAGACGTTCCACGACGACGGCCACGATTCCGGCAACAACCCAGCCGCCGGCGCGGCGTGCGCCAGCCCATAGCGGCACCAGCATCGCCGCGAAAAATGCCGGCATCACGAGATCGAGTCCGTATCGTGCCGGATCGACAATAAACCCGCCAAGAAAGTATCCGATGCCCGCGGCCGCAAGCCACCCCGCCATGATTGCGGTCGCCGCGCCGAAATAGACCGCGATATCGCGGCCACCTTCGGCGCGATAGCGCATGGCGATCAGCCAAGTCGCATCGGTGAGAAAGAACAACGCCGTATAGGCCTGCCACGCGGGCCGTTCGCCCAGCCAGGGACGCATCGCAACGCTCATCAGAAAAAGCCGCGCCCCGATGACGGCCGCGAGCAGAGCGAGTGTTACAACGGCGCCCCATGTGAGAACGCTTGGCCAGATCTCGAGTGCAACAAGCTGAGCAATCCCGGAACACACAAAAAAATTCATTGCCAGGCTTTGGAAGAATGACAGCCCTTGCCGGGCGGCGGCAGCGCCGACGACAAGCCCAAACGCCATGATACCGGGCGTTATCGGAAGCCCCTGCCGCAATCCATGCCTGAAGCCCGACCAACTGGGTCTGTCTGATGCTGATTGAAGTACAGTCATGGCGATTGTTGCTGCAAAGACAAAGGCCGGGCAGAAGACCCGGCCTTGATATCATCACTCGTGGAAGTAACTAACCCTGCGGCTGCGGGGCGACCTCACCGGATGGCGGCTCCGGCCGCGGACGCGGCTTGCCGGCTGGCGGCACTGCAGATGACCGCGGCGTGCTCGGCTCGATCACCGACTCGCGCACCGGCCGCTTGCCGGCGAGCAGATCGGTAATTTCTTCGCCCGTCAGCGTCTCGAATTCGAGCAGACCCTTGGCGAGCACCTCAAGATCGGCACGTTTTTCGGAGAGGATCTGCGTCGCCTCGGCGTAGCCGGCCTCGACCAGCCGGCGAATTTCACCGTCGATCTTGCGTGAGGTCTCCTCCGAAATATTCTGCTGGCGCGAGACCTGGTAGCCAAGGAAGACTTCGTCTTGGTTTTCGCCGTAGGCAACCGTGCCGAGCTCGTCGGACAAGCCCCACCGCGTCACCATCATGCGAGCAAGCTTGGTTGCCTGCTCAATATCCGAGGCCGCCCCTGACGTAACTTTTTCTTTGCCGAAGACCATTTCCTCGGCGACGCGCCCGCCCATCATGATAGCGAGACGTGACGTCATCTGCTCGCGGCTCATCGACAGCTTGTCGCGCTCGGGCAATTGCATGACCATGCCGAGCGCGCGCCCGCGCGGAATAATCGTAGCCTTGTGCACCGGGTCGGTGGCTTTCACGTTGAGGGCAACGATGGCGTGGCCGCCTTCGTGATAGGCGGTGAGGAGCTTCTCTTCCTCTGTCATCACCAGCGACTTGCGCTCGGCGCCCATCATCACCTTGTCCTTGGCGTCCTCGAACTCCGACTGCGTGACCATGCGCTTGTTGCGCCGCGCGGCCATCAGCGCCGCTTCGTTGACAAGGTTCATCAGGTCCGCGCCGGAGAAACCCGGAGTGCCACGGGCGATCGTCTTCAGGTTCACGTCCGGCGCCAGCGGCACCTTGCGGACATGCACCTTCAGGATGTTTTCGCGGCCTACAACGTCGGGATTCGGCACCACCACCTGGCGGTCGAAGCGGCCGGGGCGCAGCAGCGCCGGATCGAGCACGTCGGGCCGGTTGGTCGCCGCGATAAGAATAATGCCTTCGTTGGCTTCGAAGCCGTCCATCTCCACCAGCAACTGGTTGAGGGTTTGCTCGCGCTCGTCGTTGCCGCCGCCAAGGCCGGCACCGCGATGACGACCGACGGCGTCGATTTCGTCGATGAAGATGATGCACGGCGCATTCTTCTTCGCCTGCTCGAACATGTCGCGCACGCGGCTTGCGCCGACGCCGACGAACATTTCAACGAAATCCGAGCCTGAAATGGTGAAGAACGGCACATTGGCTTCGCCGGCTACTGCGCGCGCGATCAGAGTTTTGCCGGTGCCGGGAGGGCCGACCAGCAATACGCCGCGCGGAATGCGGCCGCCAAGCCGCTGGAATTTGCCGGGATCGCGCAGGAACTCGACAATCTCCTGCAAGTCCTGCTTGGCTTCGTCGACCCCCGCCACATCTTCAAAGGTGACGCGTCCGTGCGCTTCAGCCAGAAGCTTTGCCCGGGACTTGCCGAAACCGAGCGCCTTGCCGCCGGCGCCTTGCATTTGGCGCGACAGAAAAATCCACACGCCGATCAGCGCAATAAACGGAAGCCATGACACCAGCAGCGAGACAAACCACGGGACATTGTCCTGTTGCGGCCGCGCGGTGATCGTGACGCCCTTCGAATAGAGCTTTTGCACCAGACCGGGATCGTTCGGCGCGTAG
>DATDLC010000102.1:0-25326 GCA_036519515.1 Pseudolabrys sp.
TCTAATTCTGGGCTCTCCGAGGGCTGCGTCTCTGGTTTTGTTGCCGGTAATGAGGAGGGGTTCGGCTCTGTGGTGGCCGGTATTGGATGATCCAGCGGAATCACATGATGTCTTCGCATCGGCTCTCCGATGTTCGCCATAATTAGCTCCTAGGTCGCTTGTCATTTCTTCCTGCACGCCGCGAATGTGCGGTCATCACGTCAATAAACCTCGGCGCACAGAGTTCCCTCCAAAGCATGGAGCGCATGAAAACCCGAAATTCGTCGCATGTCCTGAAATCGTGTGAGTTAGTTGGAGGGTCCTATGTACCGCGCCTTAAAATATCGCATCGCCTGTTCACGGCTCGTTGCGTAGCCGCGATTATAGACCGAAGGCGGTTGCTCCCGCGCGGTTATCGTCCAAAACCACGGCTGTGCCTCCGGTGCCTGCGGGTTGCGCATAATGCGCCCGATTACTGATCCGCTCGCGTCACCGAGTCGCACATCGTAGTCGTCCTTGTCCCAATGATCCGCACCACGGCTTTTGCGTGCCGATACAAGAACAAGCTTTGTGTCATTGACCTCAGAATGTACCATCGCGTTTTTGACTTTGACCCCATGTTTTCGAGGCCTCTATGCGCTTGAGGCACACCAGTGCCAAGTTACAAATAAGATAGGTTCGCCGCGGCTGTCCTGGAGTTGGCAATGAGGAAGAATAAAAAGCACCGGCCCGGAGGTGGCGAGGGGCCGCACAGTTTGCCCATGCGGGCCCCATCAAATCACGCAGCTAGAGACCTCGCTGCGCGATCAAGGCAATGGCACTAGCTCCACCGGAAAGGTCTTGAGGTCACTTGGTGGCGCGACATAAAGACCTTCGATGATCACGTGGTTTTCCGTCGCGATCTCGGGGGTTGGCTTGCTCGGTGATGCCATCACACTGGCGAAGATGCCGACCAGGGCCAACGCAATACTTAGTAGTATTCTTCGCATGTGGGCCTCCTGTGGAGATGCCTCATGCGGATAATTGCCCTGGTCGAGCGAAACGTTTGTGAGCTGGCGCACACAAGTTTCGTTTTTGAACGTTGTTGCAAATGCTCGACCGAAGCCCGCTGGTGCGGTCGCACCGGGTCGTGGCGTTGGGTAGCCCAAACCTAATGGGTCACTGGCCTGCTGGGTCAATGGCAGATTAGGTCATTGGCCGGTATTGCAACCTGTTAAGAATCTGTTAACCGGATCAGCGCACCGTTGGCATCCACAACAACAGGGAGTTGCTTATGGATGCATTGACTCCTGAGTCGGAGTTGCGCCTGCGTGCAGAACTGGCCGAACAGCAGGTGGCTGGTCTGAAGGCGGCCCTCGAGAACATGAAGGCCGAGAGCGACCGGTGGCGCACAATCGCGGAGCGCAGGGCGTTGCCCGACCGGCGGACTGAGAGCGCCCTTACTCGGGGGGAGTCGCGGGAATGGTGGTGGAGGCTGACGGGGTAACGCCGACCAACAAGCGATACCCGCGTTTTCGGAGCGCCTGACCCTGTTAGGGCTGGGTTGATCGCATCGCCTGGCCCTTTCTTTTGGCCCGGCGCCAAGCTCAACCTGATGCTGTCCTGCCTGTTCGCGGCATCGCTAGCCTCTCTCAATATCCCTGAGCGCCTCGGAGGCAATGAAAACACCTTCGGTTGCCCCCTCACTGACCTGGCGCCTGACGGAATCATGAAGACGCCGAGCTATATCTGGATGCTCGCGCTTTTGATGCTCGGAAATGTGTTCCCAAGCGAGTCGATAGGCCGAATTGTACGACTCAATCTTCCGCGCAATCCCGCCCATCGCTGCCAACATCTCAATTTCCAAGATGTTTCAGCGTTCCGACAAGCGGTGATTTGCGCAACAACAAGCGGCGACTTGCGCACACAAGTTTCTGTGTACCGGTGACGCGCTTATGCAGCCTGCTCCGGGTAGCGATTGAACTGCCCGAGTTTCCGTTGTCGTTCAGCGCGGCGATCCGGAGCGTGGGTGGCTTCGTTTTGGTAGTATTGGCCCATTCTATGCAGAGTCCGTTTTGCGTCGGGTGTTTCCGCTCTAAGGGCCTGCGAATGGAATAGCTGCGCGAGCTTGAGTAATTCATCTCTGCGGGACATGGTTGCTTTACGTCCTGTTAGTTTTCAGCCCCGCCTGGTCATTTCAACGCCGCTCGCTATTCTGTCGTTCCGCATGGATCAGTGGAACTTCGGGCGGCACCCGGTAGACGGAACTTTGCGCGACTGCAAATGGCATTAGACGACTGGCGTCGTATCGTCCTTGTTAAAACCGACGCCCGCAACAGGACGGCAAGGCCGTATTAGCGTTTCAGGGCGGGCCGCTTGGATCCAACATACTTTATGCACTCGTCCCATTGCTGGGTGCCGGGATAGAAGCCGTATTGGCGGCAGACAAAGATTTTCCGGTCGGCGTCCGTATCAGGTGTCTGCTCGACTGTATCAGGAATGCCAAGCAGTATCTTGGTCTCGCGCTCATTGGTGCAGCAAGACAAAAGCAATCCCAGACCGACAACGGCAAGGTTTCTTTTCCCGTGTCCCAAAAAAGTTATCAAAACAAGGTTTCCCACGGTTGTGCAATTATAACACCCTCGCCAAATCCCGGCACCGCGCACCGCACGGGTCATTCATATTGAGTGCAATCTTCTTCGGGCACTCGGCTGTCAGTTCATCGAGCCAATCGGATAGCTTGGCATCGCGGCCACGCTTACGAATGAGACGGGGTAGGATATAGTGGCCATCCCGCCCACATTTCTCACAAGTGACGCGCAGCACATCGAGCTTACCGATGAGATCGCTGAAGATGATTGCGCCGTCGCGGGGCATCACACGTCGCCGGATGGACTGATACTAGGTTGCACGGTGTTATTCCAATAACAATAGGAGGGCCCTCGGATGCGTTACGGAACTATAGCGGCGCTCGTCATGCTGCCAGCGGTGCTGACGCAAACGTCCGCCAACGCTCTGCCCTGCGATAATACTCGATGGTGCGCCCAATATTCGGGTAAGGCTGGCGGTGCCACCAATTGCGGTTTCTTCACCATTGAGCAGTGCAGGGCAACCGTGAGCGGCATCGGTGGATTTTGCGTACCTAATCAATTTTACAATCCATGTCGGCCTGCGAGCCGCCGCGGCTCTCGGTATCGTTAAACAGGCCCCGGCCATCGCGGACATGGATTTGCAGCCGGTAGCCGTCATGCTTCAGCTCGTGCACCCGGCCAGGCCCGGTTTGGGGGCTGCTTGGCGACGCTTGGCTGGCATGGATGAATGAAGGCGGCGGGCGCATTGATTGGCCTGCCGCGCGGAGAGTTACGCCACAACATGCGGGCGATATATTGCAAGAACAGGAACGGAGCAACTCTGCAAACGTTATTTTCAGGACCGCGTCCCCCTTGGGTTACACCTTGATACGCGGTTGTTGGGGCCGGGTTGATCACCATCGCCCGGCCCTCAAAGACCAAGTTATTTTCTCAACTTGAAAGCTAACTAAGCCTTGCGCTTCAGTCTGGTGACGTTGGCCCCGCTTGCCTGCGCTACGATAACCCGAAGGTGGCCCGCCCACAGATCAAGCGCCGCTCGCTTCTCGTTGGCGTAGGTGCTCCGGTTGTAGATACCCGCCACACCCGCCTTATGGCCGCTAACGTGATTGAGAACGGCCTCGATCACATGGGGCAGCACACCCAAGTCGGCCATGCCCGTTGCTGCTGTTCGCCGTAGATCGTGCAGGGTCCAGCCTTTAACGCCGCATGCCGCGTCGAGCGCAGTCTTGCCTTTCGACCAGCCTGCATATCCATCCTGTCCGATACCGAATACAAGATCGCGGTGAGGGGTGATGCCTTGCAGAGCTTCCATTGCCTCGCCCGACAGCGGCACCCGATGTTCGATCCCGTTTTTTGTTCGTGCGCCTGTCAGCGTGATTAGATTTTCGTTCGTGTCGATTTCCGACCAACGCAAGCCGCCGATTTCATCGCGGCGCTGTCCGGTGAGGAGGAGTAGCTTGACGATGCGCCCATAGTCGTTGTCGGGCGCGGCCTTCCAGATTGCCGCTAACTCTGCGTTTGACAACACACGGTCACGCGGCTTTGTGTCGAACGTATTGGTGCCGATGACAGGATTAACGGCGTCATCTTCGCAAAGTCCTTCGCCAATTGCCCACGCGAAAAAAGAACTCAGCGTGCCACGGGCGCGGTTCGCAGATACGGGGCCGCTCTCTTTAGCGATGACGCGAAGGTGTGCGGCGATCACTGGGCGGCTGACGGCGCTCAGGGCCATCTTGTGGAGCGGCTTCCATAGTCTTTCGAGGTCGCCTTTGTATCCGATAAGCGTTTTCGGTTTCAGTGCGCGTTGGCACGCTTCCAGATAGTCGCGCATGACCGCTGCGAAGATCAGGCCAGAGGCGGCACGCTTGGTTTCTTTTTCTGCTGCCGGGTCTCTGCCGTCATCGACGGCGACGTGAGCGCGTGATTGATGTTGCTGGAACTCACGCAGAGCCTGTTGTTCAAGCCGGTCCAGTACGTGAAGATTTGCTCTCTCTATATGGTGTCGGTTTCTACTACGTGCCCGGCACTGATATGTGTCTCAAGATTGGTGGTTGGGTGCGCGCCGAATATGCGTACGGCGACAACGGTAACTTCGCCTGGGGTTGGGCGAACGGTAACCTCAACAACCGCACCACCAACAACAGCACCTGGCGTGCACGCGGCTACATCACGCGCGCCTGACCTCGTCGCCAATCTGCGCGTCGATCAGGCCTGGGGCTCGGCCCAAATCATGGGCGCCTTGCACCAGGTCAACGCAACCTACTATGGCGGCAACAACGCGCCGATCACGGGCCATCCCGGCGACGAGCTAGGCGTTGCCATCGGTGCCGGCATCAAGCTCAACGCGCCGATGATCAGCCAGGGCGAGGCTCAGATCAACTACACCCAGGGTGCTCTGCGTTACATCTTCCAGACGCCCAACTCCAACTGGGGCAAGGTCTCAGGGGCGGACACGGGCTTCGGCGTGCTGAGCGATGCGATCTATGGCGGTTGCGTGATTACAAGTGGTACTTGTATCGCTGGGACAGCATCAGATCTCGACCTTACGACCGCCTGGAACGTCAACGTTGCCTTCGAGCATTTCTGGAATCCGCAATGTCGGACGGCGCTCTATGGCGGCTATGCGGCAGTCAGTTATACGCAACCCGGAGTGGCCACCGATGAATCGGTTCGCGGACCCAATGGAACGTCAGCAAGGATTTGTACATGGGCTTCGACGTGTTGTACGCAAAGCTGAACAGCGCATCGACGTTTGACGGCTTGAATACGACGCTCATCACCAATGCTTCCAACGTGACCAATGTCGCCGACACCGACAACTGGCAATTCCGCTTCCGCGTGCATCGCGATTTCTATCCCTGATCGCGGCATAGCGACCTGACGAAATGCAAATCCCCGGCGCAATACGCCGGGGATTTTGCTTTCATCATTCGTTACTTGGCGCATCGTCATCAGTTCGGATCGACGCAAAAGCTTACCCGCTCATTCCCGCCGTAAGCGGGAATCCAGAGCCACTGCTCCTCGTCTTCAATCTGTTGCCCCGGGGTCCCCGCTTGCGCGGGGACGAGCGGTTGCGGAATGGACAATGCTCTAATGCACCGTACGATCGCAGCGGTGCACAAATTCGACGATGCGCCCGATCGTATCTGCATCCGTCAGCAGCGGCGCGTGGCCCTGGTCGGGCACTTCAAGCACGTCGAGCGATGAGCGCCGCGCGCGCATGGCGTCGACCGTTTCGGCCGTGAGAAGGTCGGAGTTTTCCCCGCGGATAACCATCACCGGCTTCGCCTTGAGCGCATCGAATTGCAACCACAGTGTCGGAACCCGACGCTCGGCGTCGACGCCGTTCATCGTGGTGGCGATCTTCACGTCATAGGTCGGCACCAGTCGGCCTTTCTCTTCCTTGAACATGCGGTGCGCGCTGGCGAGCCAGTCGGCCATGTCGAGTTTCGGGAATTGTCCGCTGAACAGCCGGCGCAGGATCCCGGCGCCTTCCTCGAAAGTGCGCGGCTGCGGCAGCTTGCCGACATAGCTCTTGATGCGCATCAGGCCCTGCGGTTCGATCACCGGACCGATATCGTTGAGCACGACCCCGACAATCGCGGTCGGCCGTACGGCCGCCAGCAGCATCGAAAGAATGCCGCCGCGCGACGTTCCGACGAAGATCGCGGGCGCTACATCGAGCGCGGTGACGACCGCGAGCACATCGGCAAGCTCGACGGGCAGCGCGTAATTCGCCGGATTGCGATCGTACTGGGACAGGCCGCGCCCGCGATAATCCAGCGCAATCACCCGGCGGAGCGGCTTGTCATGGGAGAGGGCGGAGGCAAGCGCCTCGAAGTCGGCGGCGGTGCGGGCGAGGCCGGGCAGGCAGATGACCGGGGTCGCCGGCGCGATCCGGGCGCCATAGCACCGGGCGTGCAGACGCAGGCCATCGGGCGCGGTGATAAAAGTGCTGGATACGCCGTTCTGCATGGTGGTGGTTATAACATACCACCGGGCGTCCGGGAGCGGGGCAGCGGACCTGCCCACACCTGCCGCCTCAGTCATTCCCGGGCGCGCCGAAGGCGCGAACCCGGAATCCAGAAACAAGCGCCGTGCCCATGGTCGGGATTCCGGGTTCGCTCGCTGTCGCTCGCGCCGTGGAATGACCGACGTGGATATGCACCACATATCACCCCGGTCATGCGCGGGCATAGCCGTCCGAAGGATGGCGTGCTTTCGCACGCCTATGACCCGCGCATCCATGAAGAGGTGCTGCGCGTGAGGGCCTACGTGGTCCGAATTCGCTGAACTGCCTCATGGATTGCCGGGTCAAGCCCGGCAATGACGAGGTGGCAAGGCAATGTCTATCCGCACCGTCACGGCCGGGCTTGTCCCGGCCATCCACGTCTTGATTTCTTGCAGAGCCGACAAAACGTAGCCCGGCATGACGATGTGGACAAGCCCGGCCATGACAGAAAGAGACGAACTGCCGTCCAAAAATCAGTGCGCGCCGCCGCGCTTGAGATCGGCCTCGATGACGAGCTTGGTGCCGCCGCCGAAGCGAGCCCGGTAGACCTGCACGTTCTCCATGATGCGCGCGACGTAGTTGCGCGTCTCGGCGATCGGGATCCGCTCGACCCAGTCGACCGGGTCGATACGTGGATCGCGCGGATCGCCGTAGGCGGCGATCCACTGCTTCACGCGTCCGCGTCCGGCGTTGTAGCCGGCGAATGTCAGAATGTAGGAGCCATTGTACCCGCTGAAGAGATTGGACAATTCGGCCGCGCCCATCTGCATGTTGTAAACCGGGTCGTTCAGCAGGCGTTCGCGATTATAGGTCACTTTGAACTTGGCGGCGGTATCGATACCGGCCGCCGGCGTGACCTGCATCAGGCCCATGGCGTTGGCGCTCGAGACGACCTTCTGGTTGAAGTGGCTCTCCTGGCGCGCGATCGAATAGGCGACCGCCGCCTCGATCGGCGGAGCAATCGGCTGATAATCGGGCAGGCCGACCGTCGGGTAAGCGTAGTAGTCGAGCGGCAGCCCGCGAGCATAGGCGTATTCGCCGAGGAACACCATCGCGCGGCCATCGCCATTCTTTGCGGCGAGTTCGCCCATCATCGCCATGCCGGCGACATCGGTCCCGCTTTCGCCGAGCTCGGCATAGATCGAGGCCAGCATGTCGCGTTCGCCGAGTGTGTAGAGAATTTCCGCCGCGCGCACGATTTCAAGATTCTTCAGCGCCTCGTGCTCCTGCTGCGTGAACACCGGCGGCCCGCGCAGGCCGAGATCCTTCAGTCCGAGACGCGCGCGCGCAAGCTGCCCGTAATAGGCCGCGGTGTATTGGGCCGCCGATTCATAGAATGCCTTGGCCTGCGCGTGCTGATTCAGGGCTTCGGCCGCGCGGCCTTGCCAGTAGCCGGCGCGCGAGAGTGCGTGCGGGTTATGCGTGTTTTCGCCGATGCGCGCGAAATGCTCCGCGGCGGTCTTCGGATCGCGCAGGAAACGCAACGCGACCCAGCCGGCGGTAAAGTGCGCGTCGACGCGATAAAAGCCCTTCATCGGTGGCGCAGCTTCGCGCGCAACGAGATAGGCGGCATGCGCGTCGTTTTCGTCGAGCAGATTGCGCACCAGCAGCCGGCGCTCCTGCCACCATTGATCGAGATTGACGAGCACGTCCGGATTCTTCGGCGCGGTGAGAATCAACTTGCCGGCCTCTTCCGCCTTGTTGTTCTGGCGCAGCCACTGCACGCGCGAGTAGATATAGCCGGCGTCGCTTTGCGCCGCGGCAGGCACCGCATCGAGCAGCGCCTTCGCATTGCCGGCTTTGCGCAGCACCGCCGCTCGCGCCCGCGCAATGGCGACTTCGTTGCCGCCGAGACGCTCGGCGGCGCGCATGCCGGCCGCCGCATCGTCGGCGTAGAAGCGCGCGTCCATGCGCACCTTGTGGTCGGCGGCGGTGAGCATGCCGCCGAACATCTCGAGCACGCGCTTTTCGACGCCTTCGCTCGCATCGTCGTTGCGCCAGGCCTGGCGCACGAGTTTGGCGGCGCCCTCGCGATCGCCCTGCGCGAGCAGCGTGCGCGCCAGCATGTAGCGGCCTTTGGCGGTGCTTGGCTGCTGCTTGGCGAAGAAAGCGCGCACGGTGCGGTCGTCGACGCCGTCGTTCCACAGCGCGTTCTCGGCGCGGCGGCGGAACAGCGGAGAGTGCGGCCAGCTCGCATTGGTCTCGACCCAGGCGGCGTAGCGCTCGAAAGAGGGATTGGTGTTGTCCGAGCGCAGGATCACCCATTCGGCAAGCTTGCGCGCCACCGGATCGCTGATGCCCGCTTCGGTCGCGTTGGCTTCCGCTTCCTTGCCTTTGCGCCCGGCTTCGATCACGCGTTTCACCGCGGCGATATCGGCTGCGGACGTCGAGGTTGTTGGCGCTACGGAAAAGGGACCAGCCGCCGGCCGCGCCAGCGGTTTGAAATGGGCGCGGGTTTCGAAAAGCGCGCCGCGCAGCCCGACATTGGCCTGCGCGTATGACGACATGCCGGCACCGTTGGCGGCCGGCCGCATCTGCGGGAGCGGAGCGCTCGCTTGTGTCTGCGCAGTCGTGGCGGAGGTGGTTGTGGCCGGTTTGGCGGTATTCAGAGGCGGCCGCGGGCGTGGCAAGGGAACTTTTTGTGCGGTGGCCGAATACGATTCCGCGCACAGCCCGCAGGAGGCTGCCAACGCAAAAAGAATGCTCAAGCGGCTTCGGCCAGTCGCTATCATCAAACCCCGTGCGGATCGGTCCCCGGCGACCCGAATCAGCGCGGGGCCGCAGGCATTGGCTTATTAGGCCAAAATCATTGATGGATGATACCCAAAAATTTCATGTGCTGGGACAGTACTTAGCGACGCAGGCAAAAACGCGGCAGACCGGTAATTTAGTGGGTCGGGAGGGACTATCATCGTCCTCCCCGACCCGATATTTATGGGACCGCAACCCCGGAAACCTTTGGGAGTAGTCGTGCCATGACCGCCAAGACGAGCTTTCGCGGCTCTTTTACCGCGCTGGTCACGCCGTTCAAAAACGGCGCGCTCGACGAAAAAGCCTTCCGCGACATCGTGGAATGGCAGATCTCCGAGGGCACAAACGGGCTGGTCCCGGTGGGGACCACCGGCGAAAGCCCGACGCTGTCGCATGACGAGCACAAGCAAGTGGTCGAGTGGTGCATCGATCAGGCCGACGGACGCGTGCCGGTGATTGCCGGCTCCGGCTCGAATTCGACGGCTGAGGCCATAGAGTTGTCGCGCCACGCCGAGGAGGCGGGTGCCGACGCCGTGCTGATCGTCACGCCGTATTACAACAAGCCGACGCAGGAAGGCCTCTACCAACACTACAAGGCCATCAACGACGCCATCGGCATTCCGATCATCATCTACAATATTCCGGGCCGCTCGATCGTCGACATGTCGGTCGAAACCATGGCGCGTCTGTTCGAGCTGAAGAACATCGCCGGCGTGAAGGACGCGACCGCGAACATGGCGCGCGTGTCGCAGCAGCGCGCGGCAATAGGGCCTGATTTCAACCAGCTTTCGGGCGAGGACATCACCGCGCTCGGCTTCATGGCGCACGGCGGCCACGGCTGCATCTCGGTGACGTCGAATGTCGCGCCGCGCCTGTGCGCCGAATTCCAGGCGGCTTGTCTGAAAGGCGACTTCAAGGCCGCGCTCAAGCTGCAGGACAAGCTCGCGCCGCTGCACATCAATCTGTTCGTGGAGACGAGTCCGGCGCCGATCAAGTATGCGATGTCGCTGATCGGCAAGTGCGCCAATACGCTGCGGCTGCCGATGGTGCCGGCGAGCGAGAAGGCGCAGGCCGCCGTGCACCAGGCGATGGTGCACGCCGGGCTAATCAACTAGTTTCGGGTCATGCCCGGCCTTGTGCCGGGCATCCACGTCTTGGTGTTACAGAAAGACGTGGATGGCCGGGACGAGCCCGGCCATGACAGAGCTCCTCGGTTCACCCCTGATTAGGATCCTAGGCCATGCTCGAGGAATTCAAAAAATTCGCATTGCGCGGCAATGTCGTCGACCTCGCGATCGGCGTGATCATCGGCGCGGCGTTTTCTTCGATCGTAAATTCGCTGGTCGGTGACGTCATCACGCCCATCATCGGGGCGATTACCGGCGGGCTCGATTTTTCCAACCATTTTCTGCCGCTGTCGTCGAAGGTCACGGCCGACACGTTGGTCGATGCAAAAAAGCAGGGCGCAGTCATCGGTTGGGGAAGTTTTCTGACCGTCACGCTTAACTTCATCATCATCGCGTTTATTTTGTTTCTCGTGATCCGAGGGATCAACCGGCTTGCCTACACGCAGCAAAAAGAAGAAGAAAAACCTCCGCCGCTGACCAAGACCGAAGAGCTCCTCACCGAAATCCGCGACCAGCTCAAGGCGCGCTGAACGAACTGAATCGCCCCCCATCCCATGGCTGCAAAACCCGAGCGCCGCTTCAAGGTGGTCGCCGACAATCGCAAGGCGCGTTTCAACTACGCGATCGGAGAAACTTTCGAGGCGGGGATCGTTCTCACCGGCAGCGAGGTGAAATCGTTGCGCGCCGGGAAGGCGACGATTGCGGAATCCTATGCCGACGCGCGGGCGGGCGAGCTCTGGTTGATCAATTCGAATATCCCGGAATACCTGCAGGCCAGCCGCTTCAACCATGCGCCGAAGCGGGCGCGCAAATTGCTGCTGCAGAAGCGGGAGATCAATCGTCTGGTTGGCGCGGTCGAACGCGAGGGCATGACGATCGTACCGTTAAAGCTTTACTTTAACGAAAAAGGGCGAGCCAAGGTCGAGATCGCATTGGCACGCGGTAAGAAACTGCACGACAAGCGCGAGACGTTGAAGAAGCGATCCTGGGAGCGCGAGCGCGGTCGCCTTATGCGAATGAAGGGCTGAGGGAGCCAGCTCTTTTCGGGGCTCGCCGCCATCTAGTCACCGGTCATTCCGGGGCGCGCTGAAAGCGCGAACCCGGAATCGAGAAACAAGCGTCGTGCCTGCGTTTGGTTTCCGGGTTCGCTCGCTGCCGCTCGCGCCCAGGAATGACGGGTGAGAATCCGGTTGAGTCACATGCCGCTCGTCCCCGCGAAAGCGGAGACCCAGTTCTTCTGACCAACTGGATTCCCGCTTGCGCGGGAATGAGCGGGAAAGTGACGAGTCCCGCAGCTACTGAATCACGCCGCAGGCGATGCGGCCGCCGGCCTCACCGGTTGGATCGGTTTTGTAGTCGTCGCTTCCCGCATGGATAATCACAGCAGAGCCGTCGGTGTCGAACACTGAATTCGGTTTGCCCTTTTCCAGGGTGATGTTGACGTTGAGAATTTCGACCGTGAGGTCGCCGCTCTGCGGAATGTGCAGATTGGGCATATCGCCGGCATGCTGACCTTCAGGCGACAGCATTCCGTGTTTCTTGTTGCCCGGATTGAGGTGGCCGCCGGCCGAGTTGAAAGGCGGCTCACACTTGCCGACAGCGTGCACGTGGATCGCATGCTCGCCCGGCGGCAGACCTTTGACTGCGACGTTGATCAGCACGCCTTGCGCAGTCTGCGTGAGGTTGACCGATCCGACTTCCTTGCCCTCACTGCTTTTCATCGGCGCGCTGGCGGTCTGCGCTGCAGCGGGTAGAGCCGCACTGAGGAACAGGGTGGTCACATAAACCAGTTTGAGGAACGTCATAGGTTCGCTCCGATTCAAGAGGAGAAAAACAGGCTGACGCGTTGAGAGCATTGCCGACTTTAGGATCGGCGGTAATAACATTGCCGTGACATTCAACTCCCGGGAGGCCGATATGGTCCCAACCAAACTCGACCACTGCGTTATCCATGTGTCTGATTGGGCACGGTCCAACACGTTCTATGCCGATGTCATGGGCGCCGAGCTGGTGCAGCGGCCGGCGGGCTGGGCCTATCGCTTCGGCGACAAGCAGCTCAACGTGCATGGGCCAGGCGTGCAGCCCGCAGAGGTCGCGCACCTGCCGGTGCAGCCGGGCAACAGCGATCTGTGTTTCGAGTGGCAGGGACCGATCGAGGGCGCGATCACGCATCTGAAGGCGCACGGAATTGCCGTCGAGCGCGGGCCGATGCAGCGGTTTGGTGCGAAAGGACCGGGCACCTCGGTCTATTTCCGCGACCCGGATGGCTCGCTCATGGAATTTATGAGCTACAGTTCTGTCATTCCGGCCGAGCCGCGTTAGCGGCGAGAGCCGGAATCCAGAAACAGTTATTGTTGCTGGATTCCGGGTTCCGGCCACCGGTGGCCGGAACCCGGAATGACGATCGCTAACCAAACAGGACACACACATTGACCGAAGCCCCCGGCACGCATAACCCGCAATTCCTGCCGCCGAACATCCCGGTGCCGCAGGACGACGGCGCGGCGCGCCATCTCGCGGGCGCGAAACTGCCGGATATCGCCCTGCCGGCGACCGAAGGTGCACCGGTCAACCTGTCGAAGCTCAAAGGCCGGACGGTCGTCTATGTCTATCCGCGAACGGGCGTGCCGGGTGTCGATCCGCCTGATGGCTGGGACCAGATCCCTGGCGCGCGGGGCTGTACGCCGCAGTCCTGCTCGTTCCGCGATCATTTCGGCGAACTCAAACGTCTGGGCGTTGCGCAGCTTTATGGCCTGTCGACCCAGGACACCGCCTATCAGAAAGAGGCGGCGACGCGATTGCATCTGCCATTCGCAATCCTGTCGGACGAAAAGCTTGCGCTCACCCGCGCGCTCAATCTCCCGACATTTTCCACGGCCGGCATGACGCTGCTCAAGCGCATGGCGCTCGTCATCGACGACGGCACGATCACTAAAGTCTTCTATCCGGTTTTTCCGCCGGACAAGAACGCCGCGGACGTGGTCGCCTGGCTTCAGCGATTGAGATAGGCGCGAACGTTTCTGAATACGGTGCGGAACATTTCGGGCGTGAGTACGCCGGTGTTCGTGTTGTAGCGCGAGCAGTGATAGCTGCAGAAAAGCGCCAGCGGCCCGACCTGATGCTGGTCGCCGTGCCCGAAGACGGCGTCGGACAACTTACAGCCCAGCGCGCGCACCGTACTTTCATGCGCGATGCGGCCCAGTACGACAACGGCGCGCAGCTTCTTCATCTCGGCGATGGTCGGCGCCAGAAACTCGCGGCACGTTTTTATTTCTTCCGGCGTCGGCTTGTTTTCTGGCGGCACGCAACGGACGGCATTGGTGATGCGGCAATCGATCAGCTCAAGTCCGTCATCCGGATGCGCGCGATATTCGCCGCGCGCAAAGCCGTATCTTCCAAGCGTCTCGTAAAGCAGCACGCCCGCATAGTCGCCGGTGAACGGCCGGCCGGTACGATTGGCGCCCTGCAGTCCGGGCGCGAGACCGACTATCAAAAGACGCGCATCGAGCGGCCCAAAGGAGGGCACCGGCGCATTGAACCAGGTGGGTTCTTTGCCGCGCCAGGTTTTGCGAAAGGTTGCAAGGCGCGCGCAACGTGGGCAGTCGCGCCCAGGCTTTCCGTCGGCCCCAGCCATAGCCCACGATCCCGAATGAAAACGCTACGCCGTTACTCGTACGACTCGTCGTCGTCGTCAGCTCCCACATGCGCCCCGGCGCGTTGCGGCGCAGTCGGTGGCCGCTGCAGGAACTGGGGCGTATGCGACGCCGCACGATCCTCGCGCGGCGGCCGACCTTCGCGCGCAGGACGATCGGAGGGATCGCGCCCGATCTTGGTCTGCAATTCGACGATGTCGAGAAAGACGTCGGCCTGCCGCCGCAGCTCGTCCGCAACCATCGGCGGCTGCGTCGAAACGGTGGAGACCACGGTGACGCGCACGCCTCTGCGCTGGACCGCTTCGACCAGCGAGCGGAAATCGCCGTCGCCTGAAAAAAGCACCATGTGATCGATCGTGCCGGCGATTTCCATCGCGTCGACGGCAAGCTCGATATCCATATTGCCTTTGACTTTGCGCCGTCCGGTCTGGTCGACGAATTCCTTCGTCGCCTTGGTGACGACGGAATAGCCATTGTAGTCGAGCCAGTCGATCAATGGGCGGATCGAGGAATATTCCTGATCTTCGATCACCGCGGTGTAATAGAAGGCGCGCAGCAAATAGCCGCGCGACTGGAATTCACGCAGCAGGCGCTTGTAGTCGATGTCGAAGCCGAGAGATTTTGCAGTCGCGTAAAGATTGGCACCATCAATGAATAAAGCGATTTTCTCGCCGGATACGGTCATGGCATCTTCTCAATTCAATACGGTCTATTTCCAGAACCGGCCCGCCGACGCGCAGGTGGCGCCGCGCACGCGCGTTTTGGATCGTCGTTAACTGAGCATTGCGGCTTCCCCAGCTAATTGGGTGCGCCGCCTGCGCAATCACGCAGTGCCGATAAAATCCCCTGCCACCGGCTTGCCCGCGCAAGGGTCGAGTAACAGACGGTTGCGGCTAAACCAAGACAAAACCGCTTGAAATTTCACGCGCCAGAGGGTACCTACCGGGCGAATTCAGGACAAGTTCCAAAAGATGGAGTGACGAGCCGATGGCCCGTGTCACCGTAGAAGATTGCATCGACAAAGTTGAGAACCGCTTCGATCTCGTGCTTCTCGCGAGTCACCGCGCGCGGATGATTTCATCCGGCTCGCAGATTACCCTGGAGCGCGACAACGACAAGAATCCGGTCGTGGCGTTGCGGGAGATCGCCGAAACCACTGTATCGCCCGGCGACCTGAAGGAAGACCTCATCCACAGTCTGCAGAAGTATGTCGAGGTTGACGAGCCCGAACCCGACGTGCCGTTGATCGGTGCCGGTGCGGGCGCCAGCGTCGATTCCGACGATACAGAGGTAACGGCGGACCGCATAACCGAGGAAGAATTACTCAAGGGCCTCGAGGGCCTGGCACCGCCGGAAGAGCCGCCGGAAGAGGACGCCGAATAGCCAATCCATTAATGATTTCACGTAGCGGCCCGGCCAAAAGCCGGGCCGGCGCTTTTCGTCAACCAGTTGGTCAAAGCCTTGCGGCTAAGCTGAGACAGCGTGATATCTTGAGGTGGTATCATCAGGAGCGACCAAAAGGCAGCAGATATGGCGCGTACGCGCTCCGACCTTCCGCGCATGCAAAAACAGGCCCCGATCCGGGCGCCGCGCCCGCCAGCCGTTGCCCCGGCTACCCCGGCTACTGAAAAGCCGGCCCGAAAGCCGCCAATGATGCGCCAGTACGACCTGATCGAGCGGGTCCGGCGTTACAACCCCAATACCAACGAGGCGCTGCTTAACCGCGCCTATGTCTATGCCATGAAGGCGCATGGCGAGCAGCGGCGCGCGTCGGGCGATCCCTATTTCTCGCACCCGATCGAGGTGGCCGCGATCCTCACCGATCTTAAGCTCGACGACGCCACCATCGCCGCGGCACTGCTGCACGATACGATCGAGGATACCGAGGCGACCCGCGCCGAGATCGACGGCCTGTTCGGGCACGACATCGGAACGCTGGTCGAGGGCCTCACCAAGCTGAAAAAACTCGACCTCGTCACGAAGGAAGCCAAGCAGGCCGAGAACCTGCGCAAACTGCTGCTGGCGATCGCCGACGACGTGCGCGTGCTGCTGATCAAACTCGCCGACCGCCTGCATAACATGCGCACGCTCGGCTACATGCCGCCCGAAGCGCGCCGCCGTGCCGCCGAAGAGACGCTCGAGATCTACGCGCCGCTTGCCGGCCGTATGGGCATGCACGAGATGCGCGAGGAGCTCGACGATCTGGCGTTCCGCGAGCTTTATCCGGAAGCCTATGACGTGGTGACCGCGCGGCTGAATGCACTGACCGAGAGCAGTAAATTGCTGATCTCGGAGATCGAAAAGCAGCTCACCAAGAAACTTGGCGATCGCGGCATCGATGCGCGCGTCGTCGGACGGCGCAAGCGCGCCTATTCGATCTGGCGCAAGATGGAACGCAAGTCGGTCGGATTTGAGCAGCTGTCGGATATCTTCGGATTCCGCGTGCTCGTGAATACATTGGCCGATTGCTACCAGGCGCTCGGGGTCGTGCACAGCACCTGGCCGATGGTGCCGGGGCGATTCAAGGACTACATCTCGACACCGAAGGGAAACGATTATCGCTCGATCCACACGACCGTGATCGGGCCGAGCAAGCAGCGCGTCGAACTGCAGATCCGTACCGTCGCGATGCACGAAATCGCCGAATACGGCATTGCGGCTCATGCGCTCTACAAGGACCATGTGGGCTCGCCGACCGAGCTGCTGTCGCGGGAATCGACCGCCTATGCCTGGCTGCGGCGAACCATCGAGCTCTTGGCGGAAGGCTCGAACCCCGAGGAATTCCTCGAGCATACCAAGCTCGAGCTGTTCCACGACCAGGTGTTCTGTTTCACGCCGAAGGGCAAGCTGATCGCATTGCCGCGCAAGGCAACGCCGATCGATTTCGCCTATGCGGTGCATACCGATATCGGCAACACCGCGGTCGGCTGCAAGATCAACGGCCAGATCGCACCGCTGACCTCCGAACTCGTCAATGGCGATGAAGTCGAAATCGCCACATCGAAAGCGCAGAGCGCGCCGCCGGCGGCCTGGGAAACGATCGTCGTCACCGGCAAGGCGCGCGCGGCGATCAGGCGCGCAACGCGTGTCGCGGTGCGCAGGCAGTATGCGGGGCTCGGCCGCCGCATTGTCGAGCGGCTCTTCCAGCGCGCCAAGATCGGCTATTCCGATGAAAGCCTGACGGGAGCACTGCCGCGGCTTGCGCGCGCCTCGATCGATGATGTCATGGCAGCGGTGGGCCGCAGCGAGCTGAAAGCGTCCGATGTCGCCCGTGCCATGTATCCCGACTACAAGGAAGAGCGCGCCGCGGCCATGGCGGCAAAGCCGAAGTCGGAAAGCGGCTGGTTCGGGCTGAAGAAGCTGACCGCGGTCAAGTTCAAGCTGCCCGAGAACGCCGAGGGACCCGCGATCCCGATCCGCGGCATCAATGGCGACCTGCCGGTGCGCTTTGACCCGGACGGAGGCGCGGTGCCGGGCGACCGCATCGTCGGCATCCTCACGCCTGGCGAGGGCATTACCATCTATCCGATCCAGTCGCCCGCTTTGAGCGAGTTCGAGGACAAGCCCGAGCTGTGGCTGGATGTGCGCTGGGACGAGGAAGACGAGGCGCCGCGCCGCTTTCCCGCGCGCATCGCGGTGCAATCGGTGAACGAGCCGGGTTCGCTTGCCCAGATCGCGCAAATCATCGCCGAGCATGACGGAAATATCGACAACATCCGCATGACGCGGCGTGCGCCCGATTTCACCGACGTCACGATCGATCTCGAGGTCTACGACCTCAAGCATCTCACCGCCATCCTCGCGCAGCTGCGCGCCAAATCGGTGGTGGCCAAGGCCGAGCGCGTGAACGGCTAGGCCGGGCGCAAGGGTCACGCATGAAACGTCTCCGCCTCGGCGTCAACGTCGATCACGTCGCCACCATCCGCAACGCGCGCGGCGGCCGCCATCCCGACCCCGTGCGCGCGGCCAAGCTTGCGATCACGGCCGGCTGCGACGGCATCACCGCCCATCTTCGCGAAGATCGCCGGCATATTCGTGATGACGACATCGCGCGCCTGAAGGCGGAAATCGACAAGCCGCTCAATTTCGAAATGGCGGCGACCAGGGAAATGGTCGACATCGCTTTGAAGACGAGGCCGCATGCGGCCTGTCTCGTGCCGGAAAAACGCACGGAGCGTACCACCGAAGGCGGGCTCGATGCCGTCGGTCAACGCGCGCAGCTTGCTCCTGTCGTGCATGAACTCAAGCACGCCGGAATTCGCGTGTCCCTGTTCATCGGCGCAGCGCCGGCCCAGATCGAGACGGCCGCCGAACTGGGCGCACCCGTCATCGAAATCCATACCGGCGCGTGGTGCGACGCGCTGAGCGAAGGCCGCGTCGCCGAAGCGAAATCGGAGTGGCAACTCATTCGCGACGGCGCGGAGCTCGCCGCAAGCCTTGGGCTTGAGGTGCATGCCGGCCACGGTCTCGACTACGGCACCGCCGAGACCATCGCGTCGCTGCCGCAGGTCGTCGAACTCAACATCGGTCATTTCCTGATCGGTGAATCTGTATTTGAAGGACTGGCAGAGACCGTAAAATTCATGCGCGCCGCGATGGACCGCAGTCGCAAGAAGGCAAGCGCATGAGTGTGAACCGGCGGGCACCAATGGGGCGATCAAGGGCATGATCATCGGCCTTGGCTCCGATATTGTCGATGTACGAAGGATCGCCGACGTCATCGAACGGCATGGCGAGCGTTTCCTCGACCGCATTTTCACGGCAACGGAACGCAGCAAAGCCGAGGGGCGCACCAACGCTGTCGAAACCTACGCCAAGCGTTTCGCCGCCAAAGAAGCCTGCGCCAAAGCTCTCGGTACCGGGCTGCGGTGCGGTGTTTTCTGGCGCGACATGGGCGTCGTCAATCTCGCGGGGGGAAGGCCCACGATGAAACTCACCGGCGGAGCGCTCACGCGTCTGCAGGCGATCACGCCGTCTGGGTGCGAAGCCAGAATCGATGTTTCGTTGACCGACGAAGGTCCGACCGCGCAGGCCATCGTCATTATTTCCGCAGTCCCTGCACGGGGAGAAATACGTTGAAATTGGGTCCTCCAATAGGATCAAACGTTTGTCATGTACCGGCCTTGTTGATTGCCTGCCCGTGTATCAGCCGCTACAAGGTCGCCGGAGTGCGTGTGCCGAAATGTGGGACGAAAGGCCGATGAGTGTGACATCAGGAACAAAGCGCAAAGAGGGCGGCGTTGCCGAAACAGTCCGCGTGATCATTCACGCGCTGATCATCGCACTGGTGATCCGCACGTTCCTGTTTCAGCCCTTCAATATTCCCTCCGGTTCAATGAAGGCGACGCTGCTCGTCGGCGATTACCTGTTCGTCTCCAAATACACCTACGGCTACAGCAAGTTTTCGCTGCCGCTGTCGCCGCCTTTGTTCTCGGGGAGGCTTCCCAGCGAGTGGCTGCCTCAGAGGGGCGACGTGGTCGTATTTCGGCTGCCAAAGGACACATCGACCGATTACATCAAGCGCGTGATCGGGTTGCCGGGCGACAAGATCCAGGTCGTCGACGGCGTCCTCAACATCAATGGCGCTCCCGTCAAGCGCGAGCGCGCGCCGGATTTCATCGAGACGGAAGAGGGCACGCGGGAAGCGCCGGTCAAGCGCTGGAAGGAAACACTGCCGAATGGCGTGAGCTATTTCACGCTCGATCTGGTCGATAACGGATTTGCCGACAATACTCAGGTTTATACGGTGCCGGCCGATCATTATTTCATGATGGGCGACAACCGCGACAACTCGACCGACAGCCGATTCAGCCAGGTCGGAATGGTGCCGTTCGAGAATATCGTCGGCAAGGCGCAGATCATCTTCTTCTCCGTCTTCGAGGGCGAGCGCGCCTGGCAATTCTGGCGCTGGCCGGTGTCCGTTCGCTGGAGCAGGCTGTTCACGATCGTCAGATGAGCCGCAAGGCCAAGGACAGGACGACGCTCGAGACCAGGATCGGCTATAAATTCGCCGATAAGGATCTGCTGGAGCGGGCGCTCACGCACATTTCCGCACTGTCAGGTGGCAATCGCGCGGCCAGCTACCAGCGGCTGGAGTTTCTCGGCGATCACGTGCTTGGCCTCGTCATTTCCGACATGTTGTATCGCGCCTTTCCGCGGGCGAACGAAGGCGAACTCTCGCGGCGGCTCGCCGATCTCGTGCGCAAGGAGACATGCGCGGAGGTCGCGCGCACAATGGATCTAGGACCCGCACTCAAGCTGGGCAATTCGGAATCGCATGCCGGCGGGCGACGCCGCACCACCATTCTCGCCGATGTCTGCGAGGCGCTGGTCGGCGCGGTATTTATCGACGGCGGCTATAAGGCGGCGGATGAGCTCATCGTGCGGTTCTGGAAAGAACGCATGCTCAAGCCGCTGCGCCCGCTTCGTGATCCGAAAACCATGCTGCAGGAATGGGCGCAGGCGCGCGGCCTGCCGACGCCGGCCTATCGCGAGCTTGCGCGGACGGGTCCGCACCACGACCCGGAATTCCGCGTCGCCGTCGTATTGCCGGACCGCCCACCGGCCGAAGGGATGGGAAATTCCAAACGCGCCGCCGAACAGGCCGCCGCAGCCGCCATGCTCACGCGGGTCGGGGTGGCGGCGGACAAGCTCGATGGCTGATCCAAACGCGCAGGACAACAAAACCAATTGCGGCTTTGTCGCATTGATCGGCGCGCCCAATGCCGGCAAGTCGACGCTGCTCAATGCGCTGGTCGGATCGAAGGTCAGCATCATCTCGCACAAGGTGCAGACAACGCGCGCGCTGATCCGCGGGATCGTAATTCAGGACCGATCGCAACTTATTTTCGTCGACACGCCGGGAATTTTTTCGCCGCGGCGACGGCTTGATCGCGCCATGGTGACGACAGCCTGGAGCGGGGCACACGAGGCCGATCTCGTCGGCGTCATCATTGATGCGCGCAAGGGTCTCGATGAGGAAGCCGAAGATATTCTGCGACGGCTCGGCGAAGTCAGGGCGCCGAAGCTGCTCGTGCTCAACAAGATCGATGTCGTCGCCAAGGAGGCGCTGTTGAGCCTGGCAAGTGCTGCCAACCAAGCAGCAAAGTTCGAACCCACCTTCATGGTTTCCGCGCTGACCGGCGATGGCGTCACTGATCTCAAGACCTGGCTGGTGCAGCACGTCCCGCCGGGGCCCTGGCTCTATCCGCCCGATCAGATGTCGGACGCTCCGATCCGTCAGCTTGCCGCGGAGATCACGCGCGAAAAACTGTTCGAGCGGCTGCACCAGGAATTGCCCTACCACTCGACAGTGGAAACCGAAGTCTGGAAGGAATTACGCGCGGGCGATATTCGCATCGAGCAGACGATCTACGTGGAGCGGGAAAGCCAGCGCAAGATCGTGCTGGGCAAAGGCGGTCAGACCATCAAGGCGATCGGGGAGGCGGCCCGCAAAGAAATCGGCGAGATCGTCGACGCCAAGGTGCACCTGTTCTTGTTCGTGAAAGTGCGCGAGGGCTGGGGGGAAGATCCCGAACGCTACCGTGCCATGGGCCTGGAGTTTCCGAAGGATTAGGCGTCTGTCATTCCGGGACGGCCTGAAAGGCCGGACCCGGAATCCAGAAACAGACACCGCGCCCGCTCGTCCCTCTTTTCGCAAAGCCTGGATTCCCGCTTACGCGGGAATGAGCGGATCAATTGCGTCCGCCACCTGCCCGCACCTGTTCGGTCATTCCGGGTTGCCTTACATCAGGCAAGATCAACTGAAACAGCTGATTTCTCGGTGAGCTCGACCAGTGTTCGCGCATGCTTTTTTGCGTCGTATACATTGATCTGGATTTGCGGATATTTTTTCTTGAGCGCCAAGGCCGATTTCATCGCCGCTTCCGAAGTCTCGAATCCGGATTTGAGTTTTCCATCGATCTCGAGAACGTAGCCCGCGGACGGAATGGTATTAGCTGACGGATTTTTGGGCCTCGTCGTATCGTTGTTCGCAGCTTCCTCAACTGTTGGCTCTTTCATCCCAAGAGTTGACTTCTTTATATTCAAGCGAGACTCCTTTTTTCGAGTGGATATTGTTCGCTCGCGTAGAGCTCCTGAATATCCTTGTAGTTGAGACGCTGTTCGTTAATTTCGATGCACGCGCCAAGTAACAACAGCTCCGGAAGTTCCTCGATCGCAAAACGAATGGCATCGGCTGCTGTTTCGAAGCGGCGATAACTGACCTTCCTGGCGCTCTTGCGATTACGCCCAGGATACAATTCGGCCGGTGCACTATAATCGAATCTGTCCAAGCCGCCCTCCCGATCATTGCCGATGACACAACAAATGTGGGGTCCCAGAGGCGGGTTTAACAGAGCGGGTAAGCACTTTCTTTCGATTCAGGCTTCCGAATTGCGACGATATTGACGCAATTCAACGAATCGGGCGCCCATGGGCTCATTCGCAGCCGATACCCGGGCCGATACAGCCGACGCTTATTTCAAGCAGACGGTCGCGTGCCCCTGTGGTTCTCGCAATTCATTCCTACATACAGCTGCTGTTTGAGTGATGTACATTCCACCTGTTGGCAGCTTCGTCGTCTGCCTTAATCCGTTTCCCGGTTGACAACATGACGATCAATTTTCCGAACCGCAGCCGCAGTTACGATGCGACGCGGCGGGCGGTTCGCTTTTGGGGATATGATCGCTCCATGGAGAGTTCATTCTTTATAATGGCGGATGCATTGAAGCAGATGCAGCCGAACCTTCGGCTCGACGAAATCGATATCCTGCGGGCCTTTGACGACAACCGTGAGCGCATCTATTCAATTGCCGCTAAGGTCTATGCCAGAGGACGCAGGGGCACTTACGATCTCAAACTCGATGACGTTTGAACTTGATTTATCCGGCGCGGAGCTTGACGCGTCCAAGGATCTGCAACATGGGAGAGCCGCTTATGAGTCTTGGAGTTTGGAGAGATATAACAGACGTATACGGCGGAAAAATTACCAAGGCTTCGTACAGTTTCTCCAACAAAATGATGACTGTCAGAACGTCATTCGGTAGCAAAACGACCAAAATAGGAGGTCACACTCCCGAGAGATTGGCGAGAACGCTGCTGCGCGAATTGGTGGACAAAGGAAAAGCCTAGAGAGATCGCACGCCTCGAAAGTGGCAAATGAGCATGAAATCATTTTATTATCATGAATTGATGAGCGGCAAGATTGACCGCACTAAACTCGAAACTTTGGCGAATGCCGGAAAGCTGAATGAGGAAACCCTTGCTCGAATAGGCCACGTTAGCCGGTTCTACCAATGTGTAAGCAAGGCGTGCCCTGATCCGAATCTCAAGATCAGCGATGTTCTCACTGGAGATGAGCTGCAAAAATTCTGGAACGAAACCGCTGATGAGGGCGCCACGGTCGGCCAATGCCCGATCATCCGCTAGAATGCCCCCGCAAATGGCCCGCGCAGCTTTATCCTGAATCGGCGTTGTTCGCATGCAATGGACCGATGAGGGCATAGTGCTTGGCGTCAAGCGTCACGGGGAGGCCAATGCCATCCTCGAGCTGATGACGCGCGCGCATGGCCGCCACCTCGGTCTTGTACGTGGCGGCTTCGGTTCGCGGCTCAATCCGGTTCTGCAGCCGGGCAACACCGTCAGCGCCACATGGCGAGCCAGGCTTGACGAACACCTCGGCAACTACACGGTAGAAGGCCTCGCCTTGCGCGCGGCGAATTTCTTTTCGGCGCCTCACGCAATCTATGGCGTCACGCACCTCGCAGCGCTGATGCGGCTATTGCCCGAGCGCGATCCGCATGCCTCTCTTTACGAAGCACTGGAGGGAATTCTGAGCCATCTCGAAGACGCAGGACTCAGCGCGCCGATGGTCGTTCGCTTCGAACTGCAGGTCCTGTCCGAACTCGGTTTTGGTCTCGATCTCGAACGCTGCGTCGCGACCGGCAGTTCCGGTGACCTCGTCTATGTGTCGCCGAAATCCGGACGCGCGGTTTCACGCAGCGCCGGCGAACCGTGGGCCGACAAGATGCTGCGCCTTCCGGCATTCCTGCGCGAACACGACGCAAAACCCATCGGCAACGACATTGCCGACGGGTTTGCGCTAACGGGTTATTTCCTGACACGCCACGTGCCGGAGGCGCGCGGCATCGCGCTCGGCGACGAGCGTGCGCATTTTATCGCCGCGCTGAATCGCGCTTTGCCGAGCGTCGCCTAGCTTACCACCAGTAGGGCTAATTTGTTAAGCTACTGGAATAAATCAATAAAATGCCCATGCAATCCTCTCGGTGGGGCAGGGGGCAACATCTGGGGCAACATTCTGCAAGGTCCGCAATAAAGTAGCCCCCGGTGATTAGGCCGGGGGCTTTGCCCTCCTTACTCGTCTAATACGCGGAAAGTCTTTCTGCACTCGGCGGCTATCCTCCTGCTTTCGGCAACCACCCGCGCCTCCCTCAATGCCCGGTAGGCTTTTAGCCAGTCCTCCGCGTCACAGGTGAGGTTGACGCCGTGCTGTGCAGCCTCCTCGACATCAAATATACCGGAATCAGCATCTTCCTCCGGTGCGTCGATGGCGGGGAGTTCGAGGCCGTAGGCGTAAGCCTCGTCCGCCGTTGCCTGCAAATTGCTGCGGCAATAACTCTCCTCTTGCTCAAGCTCAGCCAGCGCCGGGGCTTTGGCCTTGGCAGCTTTCGCCGCCTTGGCCCCTTTCTTAGATCGCTTTGACATGGACAGATCCTGTCTGTTGGTTACGAGACTCCATGTCATACAAGGTGACGCCAGATTCAGCGGGGTACTGCTTAGGCTCCAAAGGAGTACCCCGGCGGCCTGTGAGGGGCCAAAAAAAACCGCCCCCATTGCTGAGGGCGGTCTCGGTTGCTTGGCCTTCGCGGCGATCCGCGTGACGCTTTCCGTTAGAGGCCAGATGCCCCGCGACGGCGCAACGTATTCAGCGATTGGCCCTAAACCCGCGAATCTCATAAGGCTAATGCCATGGCACACAGTGCACCCAAGGAACAAAGCCCATGACAGCCTCAACAGTCACCAAAAAGCATTTCGCCAATGCGTTGGCGAAGCAGCATCACCTCACAAAGAAGCAGGGTCGGGAAATGCTGGAAGACCTGATCGGCATGATCACCAAGCACCTGAAAAAGGGCGAGCGCGTGAAAATCGCCGGGCTCGGAATTTTGGTGGTGCGTAATCGTGCTGCCCGCGTAGGCCGCAATCCGGCGACCGGC
>DATDLC010000103.1:0-58246 GCA_036519515.1 Pseudolabrys sp.
CACCGAGGAACGGTTCCTCTTGAGGGTGGATGGACAAATCAAGCGTTCGTTCAGTAGCAAAGAAGATGCGGCAACCGCCGGGGCGGTGATAAAAAAGGCTTATCCCATCGTGGTCGTTACCGTTGTAGATACGGAGAAGCACACCACCGAGGTCATCAACGCTGAAGCCATCGAGAGCCGTCGCACCCCTGACCAGTCCCGTTTCAAAGCGCTCGTCACGGCGTACAAGGCGAGCGTCGAATACAAAAGACTTGCCGAATCGACGCGTAAAAACTGGTCGCCTTGGTTGGATCGGATCGCGGACTATTTTGGAGAGCTTCGGGTTGCTCAATTCGACCGGTCGGAAAGGATTCGGCCGATCATCCGGGGCTGGCGCAACAAATGGGCCGGGACTCCACGCACCGCTGATTATGGGATCCAAGTTCTATCCCGAGTGCTCTCTCATGCCGTTGACCCTCTAGGTAAGATTGCTAGCAATCCCTGCGACGGCATCAAGCAACTTTACAGAGCCGATCGCTCGGAAACTATTTGGACCGACTCCGACATTGCAGCGATTAAGCAAACCTGTTCGTCAGAAATCTCTAATGCAGTTGATCTTGCGGTGTACACTGGTCTGCGTCTGAGCGACCTTCTGCGTGCGTCATGGTCGCACGTTGGCGAAGACTCGATCACGCTTGCTACGGGGAAAAGCCGTGGCCGCCGCGAAGCTATTGTCCCGCTCTACGATGAACTCCGCGACATCCTTGGGCGAATTCCGAAACAATCAACCACTATCCTCACGAACAGCAAGGGTCGACCTTGGACTGCCGATGGCTTTGGATCATCTTTTAATTCGGCGAAGAAAAAGGCAGGGGTTAACGACAAGGACCTTCATTTTCATGATTTGCGCGGCACGGCCGCGACGAAGTTCTACATTGCTGGCCTTCCCATCCGTGTAGATGGAGCGAGGATCAAGTTGACCGGATCATCAGACGCTACGTGGGTCGCGCGGCCGCAACCAAAGAGACTATCCGAAAGCTCAATGAGGCCAAAAAGAGAACATAACTTGCAAAACTCGCTGCAAAACCTTTCACGAAAATCGGCTAACTATTGGAGCGGGCGAAGGGAATCGAACCCTCGTATGCAGCTTGGGAAGCTGCCGTTCTACCATTGAACTACGCCCGCGCAATTCCACAATAGCGAATGGCTTGCGCACCCGGCAAGCGCGCTGTGCCGCTCGTCAGGTCTTGAAATGCTTCGAGAGTTTCAGGCTCTGCGCCTGATAATTCGAGCCAATGCTTTGGCCGTACAATTTTTCCGGCTTTGCGAGCATCTTCTCATAGACCAAACGACCGACGATCTGACCGTGCTCGAGAATGAACGGCACCTCGCGCGATCGCACCTCGAGCACTGCGCGCGCGCCTTTTCCGCCGGCGCCGGCATAGCCGAAGCCGGGATCGAAGAAGCCGGCATAGTGCACGCGGAATTCACCAACCAGCGGATCGAATGGCACCATCTCGGCGGCGTAATCGGGCGGCACCTGCACGGCTTCCTTGGACGCGAGAATGTAGAATTCGTTCGGATCAAGGATCAGGCTTTTGTCGGGCCGCGCGTGCATTGGCTCCCAGTAGTCGGCAACCGTGTATCCACCGCGCCGCTCCACATCGATAAGTCCGGTGTGCCGCTTGGCACGATAGCCGACGAGACCGCCGGGCCCCAGACCCGAAAGCTCGACACTGACTGCCACACCCTCGCTTACGTCGGCATTGTCGGCGTCGACGAGGCGCTCGCGCGCATGCAGAGCGCGCAACGACTCCGCGTCGAGTAAAGCCTGGCCGCGCCGGAAACGAATCTGCGACAGCCGCGAGCCTTCGCGGACTAGCACCGGAAACGTGCGCGGACTGATCTCGGCATAGAGCGGACCGTGGTAGCCGGCCTCAATACGATCGAACCCACGCGTCTCATCGGCGATCACGCGCGTGAAAACGTCGAGCCGCCCGGTCGAGCTTTTCGGATTGGCGGCAGCCGAAATGTCGTCGGGCAATGCCAGACTTTCCAGCAACGGCACGATGTAGACGCAGCCGGTTTCGAGAACTGCGCCGTCGCTCAGCGAAATTTCGTGCAGCTTCAGTCCGTCGATGCGCTGGGCAACGGTTGTGCGGCCCGGCAGGAAACTCGCCCGCACGCGGTAGGCCACCTCGCCCAGACGCAAATCGAGGCTCGCCGGCTGGATCTGATCGGGGACGAACTGGTTTTCGGACAGAATACCGCCGTCCGCGGCGAGCACCGCGATCATGCGGTCGGGCAGAATGCCCTTGTCGTGGACTGCGAAGGAAAGTGTCACGGTGTCCCTGTTCTGCAATCGCGCCGATCTAACCCGAGGAGTGCCTTGACGGGAAGCCGTGCACCCCGCTACAAGCACCTTATCCCGTGGTCATTTGAGCCGGCCGGCTTGCAGCCACGTTAAACAAGTCGCTAAAAGGCCGGGGACGCGTGAGCCCGGCCGAGATATTTCTCCGGCCGGTTTTTTGTTGGCCACGCGCGTGGTCCCGAAAGGCGGCTTGCCGGTTTTCGGAAAAGGCCAGGCGCAAGGCTTAAGGAGGCCCATGATGTCCGCATCGACCAAGAGCTACCGTCCCGAAACCCGACTGGTGCATGCCGGCACGCTGCGTTCGCAGTATGGCGAGACCTCGGAGGCTTTGTTCCTCACCCAGGGCTACGTCTACCCGACCGCAGAAGAATGCGAGGCGCGCTTCTCCGGCAAGATTCCGGGTTACGTCTATTCGCGTTACTCCAACCCGACCATGAGCATGTTCGAGCAGCGCATGGCCGCCTTCGAAGGGGCGGAAGCAGCGCGATCGACGGCAACGGGAATGGCCGCCGTCACGACGGCGCTGATGGGCCTCGTCAGAGCCGGCGATCACGTGGTCGCTGCAAAAGCACTGTTCGGTTCCTGCCGCTGGGTGATCGAGGAATGGCTACCGCGCTTCGGCGTGACGTCGACGCTCGTCAACGGCACCGATCTGGATGCGTGGAAGAAAGCGGTCCAGAAGAATACCAAAGCCTTCTTTCTGGAATCGCCGACCAATCCGACGCTGGAGGTGATCGATATCTCGGCCGTTGCCGACATCGCGCACAATGCCGGCGCTCGGCTCGTGGTCGACAATGTTTTTGCGACGCCGCTCTATCAGAGCCCGCTCACCCTTGGTGCCGACTGTGTCGTCTACTCGGCAACCAAGCACATCGATGGTCAGGGCCGCGTGCTCGGCGGAATTATTCTCGGTTCGGAAAAGCTGATCCTTGATCACTACCACCAGATATTGCGTCAGACCGGACCGTCCTTGTCGCCGTTCAATGCCTGGGTTCTGCTCAAGGGTCTTGAGACCCTGCCGGTCCGCGTGCAACGGCAAACCGATAACGCCGGCGCGGTCGCGAATGCGCTTGCCGGACACAAGAAGATCACCCGATTGATCTACCCCGGCCGACCCGACCACCCGCAGGCCGACATCATCCGAAAGCAGATGCGCGCCGGTTCGACACTCTGCTCATTCGAGGTGAAAGGCGGCAAGGAAGGCGCATTCCGTTTTCTCAACACGCTGCAACTGATCGAGATCACGAACAATCTCGGCGACGCGAAGAGTCTTGTCACGCATCCGACAACTACCACGCATCAACGACTCACGCCGGAACAACGTGCCGAGCTCGGCATTGGCGACGGGCTGATTAGGTTTTCCGCCGGACTCGAACATCCGGACGATCTGATCGAAGATCTTCTGACCGCGCTAGAGAAAGCGTGAGAGCAGTGCCCGCTCAGGGCATGACGTGCGACAAGGCGGTCGCCGACATCACAGGGCGCTGTGCGGCCTCGGCGAGGGCGTTGCCAAGACCTTTCGCCATGCAGGCATAGCTCCAGTCGTTCATGTGCAGCCCGTCGGGTGACACGAACGTATCGAACCCCAGCTGCTCGACATCACGCCAGTGGCGCATCACTTCGAAACGGCGGAACAGATCGACATCTTCCCGCTTGGCCGTCGCGGAGATGAGCGTAACCATGGACTCGGCGTCGGGTTTGGCGATCACCTTCGGCGCATATTGTGGATCGATGAGCACGACATCGGCGCCGATCGCGCGGATCTTGGCGAGCCCTTCTCGGATCAGCAGGCCATGATCGCCGAGCTGATGACCGCGGATAACTGAGTTTGTGCCGAGCTGCCAGAGCACCAGATCGGGCTTGGCGGCGATGACCGCGGAATCGAACCGCGCCAGCATGTCGCCGATTTCCTCGCCGTTCACGCCGCGATTAAGCATTGTGAACGACACTTTCGGGAAATGCCGCTTGAGCTCGATGGAAAGCCGGCTGGGATAATTGGCAGCCGGCGAACTTGCCCCGGCGCCCGATGTCGATGACGATCCAATCGCAACGATGGTGATCGGATCACCCGCGGCAACCTTCTGTGCGAGATGCGGGAGCGGATTTGCCAATCGGATCAGATCGAGCGGGGTCGCGCAAGTCGGACCCGCCGTATCGGCGCGCGCGGGCGATGCCAAAGCGAGCCCCGCGAACAGCGTGGCCGCCAACAATGTCGATACTCGACGTTGGGGATTATCGCTCCACAAATGCGCGTCCTCAGTTATCGATCAGCGGCTGCCGTTGATCGGCGGCTCTTCAGGCTTGGCTGCGGAGATCACCATATCGGCCAGCAGCCGCCCTATGCAATCGTGGACACGCTCCGCGATGTCAAGTTTTTTCGTGGCAGAGTATAAATCGAACGTTCCGAGCTCTCCCCACAATTTCATGATGCTGAATCGATCGAATAAAGGCACTTCTTGCTGCAATGCAACCCAGCGCATGTCTTCCACATACGTCCCAAGAGCGATCATCGATTCCGTGCGTGGGCTGTATTGCGCGTTGATTAAAACAACATCAGCGCCCGCGGCATGAGCAGTTTTTATACCTTTATCCAAAGACTGACTAAAAAGATCGGAATCAACGCCAAGCATCGCGTCCACGGTCCCTGTCTGCCAGACCAGAAGCGCAGGTTTGGCGGCACCAAGCGCACCCGGAAGTGCCTTGACCATCTCAGCCGCAGTGCGTCCGGATTTCACATCGGTTGTAACTTTGACGTCTACACCGTGCAGTCGCTCCGCAAGCGCTCGTTGTAGTCGCGCGGGATAGGCGTTGCCGCCACCGCTCGATCCCGGCAATTGCGAAGAGCCGGCGCCGACAACAAGCACGGTCAGCTGCTTGGCGGCCAGCGCGCTTGTGACGCGCGGCAGCCGGAAGCTCGGCTCGATCAGGTTTTCGGCGACACGACATTCGGCCGGATGCTCAGCCCACGCAGGCCCGGCACCCAGCATCAGCAACGCGAGCAGCAGCAGGCGTTTCCTCATGGCTCGCCCCCCGCATAACCCGGCTTTGCGGCGGGCGGCCGCGGTCCTCCGCCTCGACGTTCGGCTTGTCTATACCACGAAATCAGCGCCGCAACGGCGACCATGATGGCAATGCCGGCAAGGCTGACAACGACCTGCGTGACCACTCGGTTGGACACTTCCGTAAAGACAAAGTGACCGGCGAAGGACAGGAACACCCCGAGACAGAATGTTTCAAGCGAGTGCTGGCCGCACACGATCGCCGGCCAGCAAAACCAGGATTTCAGCCCCGGCCAGTCGCGGGGTATGAACGCGACGGTGATAATCGCCAGCGCGAAGAAATGCATGATGCGAAGCACATCGAGATTGGTCTTGTCGATCGGATAGATCGCATCGCCGACCCATTTCGGGACGTAGATTGCAAGACGCGGAAAATACCAGGTCATGGCAATCGAGAATGCGAACAAGAGATACGTAATCGCCAGCCCGATCATGACCGGCGAGTGGATCCAGCGCGAAAGATTTTCCGCGCCACCCAAAGCACACCACGCGCCGAACACGAACAGCAATTGCCATGCAAACGGGTTGAACAGCCAGGTTCCGCTCGGATAGGCCGGGATGTTCCACTCGAACAGCCACATCAACGCGTAGACCGACGCGGATGTGATCAACGCCAGCGACGGGGCGCGCAGCAGCAGCCAGAGCATCGGCGGAAACCACAGCAGCAGCAAGATGTACAGCGGCAGCACATCCATGTTCACAGGCTTGAACTTCAGCAATAGAGCCTGAAGGATCGTGACGTCCGGATTCTTGAGGAAGTTGAGGACTCCCATTTCCTCGGTGTAGAGCGGATTGTCGAAACTGCTCGCAACATACGCGATCTCGGCGAGATAAATCGCCAGTAGAAACACATGCGCCACGTATATCTGCCAGGCGCGTTTGAGCACACGCGCGGAGGCCACGATGAACCCGTGCTGGCGCATTGCCCGGCCGTAGACGAAGGCTGCCGTGTAGCCCGAGATAAAGACGAAGATTTCCGTCGCGTCGCTGAAGCCGTAGTTGCGGATGGTCACCCAGTTGACCGCGTTGGACGGGATGTGGTCGAGGAAGATCAGCCAGAGGGCAAGCCCGCGGAACAAATCAAGCCGGAGATCGCGTTCGGTCGAAACCGGGGCCATGTGCGGCTTTTCTTTCGTGCGCTCTTTCGGCCATAATCCCGGGCAACAAGCCAATGGCAAGCCCCGGTAAAGTAAATCTTGCGGCATTTAGATGTACCGCGCCGTAACACGCAAGATTGAAGTCACAGTGACGCCCCGCTTTGTTTCGGAGCGGTCGTCGCCGGGCAACGGCTATTTTTTCTGGGCCTACACGATCAACATTACGAATCTCGGCGCGGAAACTGTGCAGCTCAAGACGCGGCATTGGCGCATCACCGATGCACTCGGCCGTCTGCAAGAAGTGAAGGGGCCAGGCGTCGTCGGTGAAGAACCGACGCTCAAGGCCGGCGAGTCGTTCGAATACACCAGCGGGGTTCCGTTACCGACGGCGTCAGGTTTCATGGTCGGCAGCTACGGCATGGTGAGCGAGGCGGGAGAGCATTTCGACATCGAAATTCCCGCCTTCTCACTCGACTCATCTTACGCCGAGCGCACCATCAACTAGGATTTGCGCCGACCTCTCCCGGCGCGAACTGATAGTTTGCGCTGCAGAATTCGCAGGTCACGGAAATTCTGCCGTCCTCGACCATGTGGTCGCGATCGTCCTGCGAAAAGCTCATCAACATCGCCTCGACATTGGCGCGCGAGCACGAGCATTCCGCGCGCAACGGCCTCGCGCGGAACACACGCACACCCGGCTCGTGGAAAAGGCGATAGACCAACCGCTCGCTCGAAAGCGACGGATCGATAAGCTCGATGTCCTCCACGGTCGAGACCAGCGCCTGACCTTCAACCCAGGCGTCGTCCTCCTTGACGGTATGCGGCGCCGTGCCCTCGGGAGCATCGCCCGGATCGAGATCGGCCGTCCGTGCGCGTTCCGGAGATTTGGGTAGAAACTGCAACATGATCCCGCCCGCGCGCCAGCGGTGGGTCGCACCACCCGTGGCCGCGCGCAACTCTTCCGCCACCGCGAGTCTCACCAGCGTGGGAATCTGTTCGGAGCGCAGGAAGTATTCGTGCGCCACATCTTCGAGTGAGCCGCCATCCAGCGCCACCAGGCCCTGATAGCGGTTCATGTCGGGTCCCTGGTCGATTGTCATGGCGAGGTGTCCCTTGCCAAGCAGAGCACCGCCACTTGCCTCGCCTGCTGCGATAGCGGCGGCCACGCGATCCTTGTGGAAGCGGGCGCAAGCGCGCACTTTGTCCGGGGCGGTGAAATCCACCACCAGCATGCGCACGGGGCCATCGCTCTGCGTCTGCAGAATGAAACGGCCATCGATCTTCAGGGCCGAGCCAAGCATTGCGGTCAGCACCAAAGCTTCGCCCAAAAGCTTGGCCACGGGCTGCGGATAGGCATGCCTTGAAAGAATCTCGTCGACGGCAGGGCCAAGCCGCACAACGCGGCCACGCAGATCGAGCTTGGCCACCTCGAACGGCATGACAGTATCGTCGAGGGCGGTGGACGATGCCGCACGGGTCGGAATGGCGATTTGGGGATCGGTCATGGCGGGTTCCGTCATGCGCCTTATGTAGAGTTCAACGGGCAAAAAGCGAGAGGTTCGTCATTCCGGGGCCGGCCGAAGACCGGAACCCGGAATCCAAAAACGAAATTAGTCATCACATCTGGATTCCGGGTTCGCCGCTGCGCGGCGCCCCGGAATGACCGAAAACATTACGCGTCGGCGTGCAGACACCAGGCGAGCAGACCTTTCTGGGCATGCAGCCGGTTCTCGGCTTCGTCGAAAACGACCGACTGGGGTCCATCGATGACCTCGTCGGTAACTTCCTCCCCGCGATGGGCCGGCAGACAATGCATGAAGAGCGCATCGGGCTTGGCCTTCGCCATCAGGCTCGCATTGATCTGGTAACGCTTGAGTATGTTGTGGCGGTGCTTGCCGTCGCGATCACCCATCGACACCCAGGTGTCGGTGACGATGCAGTCGGCGTCCTTCACGGCAGCGTCGGGATCGTCCCCGATCATGATCGCAGCGCCCGACGACTTGGCCCAATCCATCAGCCATTTCTTCGGCCGCAGCTCCGGCGGCGTCGCGACCCGCAGCTGGAAGTCGAAGCGCTCCGCTGCGTGCATCCAGCTCGCCAGAACATTATTGGAATCGCCGCTCCATGCCACCGTGCGGCCGCGGATCGATCCCCGCTTTTCCTCATACGTCATCACGTCGGCCAACACCTGGCACGGGTGCGAACGTCGCGTCAGTCCGTTGATCACGGGAATGGTCGCATGCCGCGCGAGCTCCGCCACCGCCTCGTGGTCGAGGATGCGGATCATGATCGCGTCGACGTAGCGCGATAGCACGCGCGCCGTATCGGCAATCGTTTCGCCGCGGCCAAGCTGCATTTCCTGTGCGGTCAGAAGAATGGCCTCGCCGCCGAGTTGCCGCATGGCAACGTCAAAGGAAACGCGCGTACGCGTCGACGGCTTGTCAAACACCATTGCCAGGGTTTTCCCGGCGAGCGGCACATTGCGCACGCCGCGCGCCCGTTCGGCCTTCATAGCGCGGCTTTTATCGATGAGCCCGCCCAGCACCGGTTTCGGGATATCGATCAGATCGAGGAAATGCCGGACGCCGTTTGCGGTCATGACGCCACCTTCGCCGCCCGCGCATGCGCTTTTGCAAGACGCGCGCAGGCCCGATCGATGCATCCGATCGCCTCGGTAATCTCCTTTTCGTCGATGGTGAGCGGCGGCAGCAGCCGCACCACATTGTCGCCGGCGGCGACCGTGATCATTTTCTCGGCGCGCAGTTCGTCGACCATTTCCGAGGCCGGAGGGACCATCCGCAAACCGATCAGCAGTCCTTCGCCGCGCACTTCGGCAAGGACCGAAGCATGCCGGTCCTTCAATTCGGCGAGCCGTTGCTTGAGCAGCAGCGCATTCTTGCGCATCCGCTCCAGGAACCCGTCCGCCATCACGACATCAAGGACCGCATTGCCCACTGCCATGGCCAGCGGATTGCCGCCGAATGTCGAGCCGTGTGTGCCGACAGTCATCCCTTTGGATGCTTCCGCCGTTGCCAGGCAGGCGCCGATCGGAAACCCGCCGCCCAGCGCTTTTGCAAGCGCCATGACGTCGGGCTCAACCCCGCTGCGTTCGTAGGCGAACATTTCGCCGGTGCGCGCAATCCCCGTCTGCACCTCGTCGAACACTAGCAAGAGGCCGTGCTGATCGCAGAGCTGGCGCAGGGCGCGCAGGAAAGTCGGCGACGCGACCCGCACGCCGCCCTCGCCCTGGATCGGCTCAATCAGGATCGCTGCCGTCTGCGGACCGATCGCCCGTTTGACCGACTCGATGTCGCCGAAAGGCGCCTGGTCGAAGCCGTCGACCGGCGGGCCGAAGCCTTCGAGATATTTCTTGTTGCCGGTGGCCGCGATGGTTGTGAGCGTGCGGCCGTGAAAGGCGCCCTCGAACGTGATGATGCGGTAGCGTTCCGGCCTGCCCGAGGCGGACTGATATTTACGCGCGACCTTGATCGCGCATTCCAGCGCCTCAGCACCCGAGTTCTGGAAAAAGACGGTGTCCGCAAAGCTCGCCGCGCACAACCGGTCCGCCAGCCGCTCGCCCTCCGGAATCCGGTAAAGATTGGAGACGTGCCAGACCTTCTGGGCCTGCTCGGTCAGGGCCTTGACCAGGTGTGGATGCGCATGTCCGAGCGCATTGACGGCGACACCGGACGTGAAATCAAGGTAGCGCTCACCCTCGGCCGTGAACAGCCAGGCGCCCTCGCCCCGCTCGAAAGCGAGGTCGACCCGTGCATAGGTTGGCAACAAATGTGAGCTCACGGCCTGCTTCTTCCATCGACCATTTTCGTTATTGCATGACCATTCCGACTATTGGTCACCGCTTTTCGGGGTCATGCGCGCGCCGAAAAGAAATGTGCCGCCTCGCCGGGCGGCACTTTTTTCATTCTATTGCCGGGCCCACCGGTGTCAATCAACCCGACTCAATCGTGCCTTAAGTGCCGATTCTAAAGGAAAACCTGTTGGTAGCTAGCCTGGAAGGCTTGCCGAAGCTTGCGAGGGAGTCACTGCCTATTGTAGCCTCAGGGCCAGCTAGTACGACATCTCGTGCTACCGAACGATTTTCTAGTCCAATCCCTGACGCGTATGCGTCTGGCGCCCTATCGGGTGTCCGACGACGGGGTTGGATTCCATCCAAGGCCTTGGAGCCTAAGGAGAAAAGCCAATGGGCTGGACCGACGAGAGGGTGGAGCTTTTGAAGAAACTATGGGCGGACGGGCTGTCCGCCAGTCAGATTGCGGCCGAACTTGGCGGCATCACCCGCAATGCCGTGATCGGCAAGGTCCACCGGCTGGGCCTCTCTGGGCGCGCCAAAAGCCCCTCCTCGACGGCCCCGCGGCCACGCAAGGCACGCTCCTCGGGCCACATGATGCGCGTGCCGCGACCCTCAATGCGCGGCAACACGGCGCTCGCCTATGACTACGATATCGAGCCCGAGCCGGAGCTCATCGAAATTCCGGTCGAGCAACGCAAGACCCTTTTGCAGCTAACGGAAAAGACGTGCCGCTGGCCGGTCGGTGATCCGGGCAGCACGGACTTTTTCTTCTGCGGCGGGGATATCGTGAATGAACTTCCCTACTGCTCCTATCATTCCCGCATCGCCTACCAGCCGGCAAACGACCGCCGCCGCGACAAACGGCAATTCAGAAACTAGGCAAGAGGCAGCTCACGTGTTGATGGCCGGGCCAACGCCCGGCCATTTGTTTTTTGGTGCTTATTTTTTTGCCGCTTGTCCTTTTGTCCCGTCATTCCGGGGCGCGGCCGCTAGGCCGCTTTCAGCGCGCCCCGAAATGACCGGAGTTGGGGGTGCCTAACGTAGTACACACTCCGCTCATTCCCGCCCCCGGGCGGGCGTTCGGCACATATTCAATTGTCAAACAGCGTCAGCTCGCTGATTGGGCGAGCGTCATCGCCCGTATTTTTTCGGCGCCGGGTCCGCCGGCGTCTCTCTTGTCCCTCTCAAAAACAGAGGGAGATGGCGCGCCAGGTGGCGCAACCATTGTTCGTTTGGTGCCGCGCTCCCTCTCGAGAACGCGGGCGCCTCATGGCGCGCCATCGCGGGCGTCTTCCCTACAGCGCCGGGCCGCGCTTTGCGGGAGCCGTCCGTTCTTCCCGCGCCGGCTTCGCCCATTGGCGAAAACGCAGGCGGGCGGTGTCGGCCCCTGAATGGCCATGCTCCTGGCGGGCAGCTCGTATTGGCCGCCGGGCGGAGCCCCGGCGCCGCCCGAGTGCGAGAGGTTGCGTTTCCTCCCGGCCGCGGGCGCCGCATCCGATCCCACCCGCATGACGCCTCATGAGAGCGCCCCTCTGGCCGACCGGACATCACTAGGAATAATATCATATAGGATTAAAGTCAATAGGGCGGCGCTGCGGGCGCCGCTGTGCAGCGCGCCGCACGGTGAAGCGAAAGGCTGGTCGAAGTCCGTGACGGGCGTCGCCGCAATACCCGGCTACATTTTTTCGAGCGCCGCGTAGACTTTCTTGCGGCTGTTGCCGACGCGCTTGACGACCTTGCGTACGGTGTCCGCGCTGACGCCGAACTTCCGCGCAACATAATAGACTTCGTACGATTCTTTCCCGGAGATCTTGGAACGATCCGATTTTCCGCGCTTCCGCTTACTATCCGCCATCTTCGTTTCTCCCTTGCGTCAACTCACTTCGGCAATTGAAACGCACCATACACTCTAACATTCGCTGCGGTTCGACGTACATCTCTATTCAACCACACACTTCATTCGATCAATCGATCGGCAAGCCCAAGCAGTTGCGACGGTACCGTCACGCCCAGCGCTTTCGCCGTCCTGAGATTGATGATGAAGGTGAACTTGGTTGGCTGTTCAATTGGCAGATTGCCCGGTTTGGTGCCTTTGAGAATTTTATCGACGTAGATGGCAGCACGTCTGTGCATGTCCTCGTAGCTCGGGCCGTATGACATGAGGCCTCCGGCTTCGACGAGTTCCTCGTAGGCGCTGATGCTCGGCACCCGTTGTTCCAATGCAAAATCAACGATGCGCTGGCGGTTGTGTAGAGAAATCCGGTCCGCAAGGATGAAAAGGCCGCCGGGCTTATCTTTGCGCATGGTGGCAACGACGCCATCGAGGTCTTCGGATTTCTGAATGTCCAGCTGTTGCAGTCTTATGCCCAGTGTCTGCGCGGCACCGAGCGCCTGACGCACCGAAGCGACATGAAACGGATTGAGCGAATTATAAAACACCGCGACGTGTGAAAGTGTAGGCGCGACTTCACGCAACAGCTGAAGCCGCTTGCCCTCCAGGTCGGGCGCGATCGAACTCAGCCCCGTGAGATTGCCGCCGGGGTGCGCCAGATTCTGCACAAGACCGGTGCCGACCGGATCGCCGACCACGACCATGACAAGTGGCACGGTCGTCGTTTTTTGTTTCACCGCGAGCGCCGCCGGCGTGCCGGCGGTGACGATCACGTCGACCTTGCCCGCAACGAGCTCGGCAACGAGTCCCGGGAGTCGATCGTAGTGCCGGTCGGCCCAGAGGTATTTTATGACGATATTCCGGCCTTCCTCGTAGCCGGCATCACGCAAACCCTCGCGAAACGCGTTCACGAGATTGGCTTCCAACGCCGCCGTGGAGTTGCCCATGAACCCGATCTGGGGAATTTTCTGCTGCGCGCGCGCGGCAAACGGCCAGGTGGCGGCTACACCACCCAGCAGGGAAATGAACTCGCGCGTTGCATCGCGCCCTCATGGGTCAGGTACGCCAAGTGAGCCTATTTCAGCGTGGCACGACGGGCACTAGAACCCGGAGAGGAGATTTTCTGCCCCGAACGGTCAAGCCATTCCCGCGACGCGCGTATCGATCTCGTTTCGCAGCAACACGAAATCGATAGGCTTGTTAAGTAGCGCTTCGGCGCCCCCCTCCAATGCCCTGCGCTTGGTCTCCGCATCGCCATAGGCAGTAATCATGATGACTGGGACGTCGGGCCGAGCCGCCTTGGCCTTGGGCAAGAGCTCAAGTCCAGTCATCCCCGGCATATTGATGTCGGACAGGATCAATATGAGCGAAGCGGTCCGCGCATCGCTGATGCACTGCAATGCGGCAGGAGCGGATTGGGCAAATTCCATATTAAACCGGCCGGCGCGGAGGTCGCGCCGAAACTGCTGACGAAACAGCATTTCGACATCGGGCTCGTCATCGACCACAAGGATAAGGACGCTCACGCTCATGCTCCTGATTTGCCGAGGGATGCCGCGGTGCGCGGAAGAATGATTGTGAATTCCGTGAATTCGCCCGGCCGCGTATCCACCTCGATAGAGCCGGCGTGCTGCTTGACGATGATATCGTGACTGATGGAGAGGCCAAGCCCCGTCCCCTCTCCCGCAGGCTTGGTTGTGAAGAACGGGTTGAACATCTTGTCCTTCACCTCGGGAGGAATGCCGGTGCCGTTGTCGCGTATCCTGATCTCGACACGATCACCGAGATTTTTGGTGGCGGCAGCGAGGATAGGCTCATAGCCGTTATCGCCGGCCTGGTCCTTGCGCTTTGTTGCCGCATAGAAGCCGTTCGAAATCAAGTTCAGCAGGACGCGCGTGATTTCCTGTGGAAAGAGGTCGACCTCCCCGGCCGTCGGATCAAAAGACCGATCAAGCGTAATATTGAAGCCCTGCTTCTCCGCCCGGGCGCCGTGATAGGCGAGATTGAGACTTTCCTCGACGACAGCGTTGATGTCGACAGGCCGGTGCTCGCCCGAGCCGGCGCGGGAGTGCAGCAGCATGTTCTTGACGATAGAGTCCGCACGCTTGCCATGCTGCACGACCTTGTCGAGATTGCCCTGCAGCATGTCCGCAATCTCGGTAACCTCGCTTCGCAACTTGCTGTCGAGGTTGGCCGCGGAAAGGGCCTGTCGCAGCTCTTCAATCAGTTCGACCGAAACAGACGAAAAATTGTTGACGAAATTGAGCGGGTTTTTGATCTCGTGCGCAATGCCCGCAGTAAGCTGGCCGAGCGAGGCGAGTTTCTCCGTCTGAACGAGGCGATCCTGGGCCGTGCGCAATTCCTCCAGCGATCTGCCGAGTTCACGCGTGCGGGCCTCCACGCTTTCGAATAGACGAACATTCTCGATCGCGATTGCGGCCTGGTCGGCGAACGTCGTCACCAGCTCGATCTGCTTGTCGGTAAACGGATGCACTTCGTGACGCGTCAAAACCAGAACGCCGATCGGCGTTCCCTCGCGCAGCATCGGAACACTGAGGATGGTGCGGAAGCCGCCCAACTTTCGTGCCTCGTCAAAAGTGTATTCGGGGTCCGCCTCCACGTCGCGAATATGAACGACCTTGCCCTCAAGCAGGGCTCGCCCCGTCGCCGAACCCCGTTCCGGTTTGACCGGCACAGCCTTCACAAGCTCGGTGAATTGATCCGAGAAGCCATAGGCCGCCGCGCGAACGAATACTCCGCCCTGTTCCCGGGCAATGGTCCCCTGGTCGGCCTCGCAAAGCCGGGCGGCCGCCTCGACCAACGCTTGCAGCACAGTTTGCAGGTCAAAGGTCGAGCGGCTGATGACCTTGAGCACGTCGGCGGTCGCGGTCTGCTGCTGCAGCGTTTCCCGCAGCTCGCTGAGCAGGCGCGTGTTTTCGATGGCAATGACCGCCTGGGCTGCAAAATTTTGGACCAGCTCGATCTGCTTGTCGGAGAAAGGCCGAACCTCCTGGCGGTACACATTAATCCCGCCTATGAGCTCACCCTCCTTTAGCATCGGCACTGCCGCAACGGTCCGAGCGCCCGCAACTTCGACGAGCGCAACGATGCGGCTGTCTTTGTCGATGTAGGATTGATCGGTCCGGAGATCGGCAATGTGGATGACCTGTTTGGTCTTCAGCATACGATCAAGCGGGATTCCCGGACGGTCACGCAGGTCGACTTCGGCATTGCGCGCCCAGTATTCGACGTAGTCTTGCTTGCCATAGACCGCGACGGCTCGAAAGATGGGGCCCTCGCGCAGGAACAGATTGCCGAACGTGGCTTCACAGATGCGAGTCGCATTCGCCAACATGGCATTGAAGACGGGCTCAAGATTGCCGTGTGAACTCGAGATGACCTTCAGCACCTCCGAGGTGGCTGTCTGCTGCTCGAGCGACTCGCTGAGCTCATGGGTGCGTACCTCGACTTTCTTTTCCAGATCGGAATAGGAATCCTGCAATCGGCCGGCCATGTCATTGAACTGGTCGGCGAGAGCCTCCAGCTCATCGCCGGACTTGATCGAGATGCGTTGTGCGAGATCGCCGCCGCCGATCCGCGCAGCCCCGGCGCGCAAGGCCTGGATCGGCACTACCATCCTGCGTGCGAGGAATATGCCCGCGAGCGCGGCGAGACAGAGCGCGCCGATCAGAACGAGAGCAGTGCGCTGGATGGAAGCTATCAGCGGCTGATAGGCCTCATCAACCGGCAGCTCGACAAAGACGGTCCAGCCCAGTGGAGCGACCGGCGCAAAGGCCGTCAGCACTTTCCGGCCCTGGATGTCGGTAGCAGTCTCGATGTCCTCCGCAACCGCGCCCTTCTCCAGGCGCTGCGCGGCCTGCACCTGCGTGAGACGCGTCATGTCAGTGTTGCGGAGAACCAGGCTGATATCCGGATGCGAAATCAGCCGGCCCTGTGCGTCCACCACATAGGCCTGGCCGCGTTCGCCGACCTTGATCTTGGAGACCACGTCCCAGATCAGCTTGAGATTGACTTCCGCGATACTGACGCCGGCGTCGCGGCGCGTACCGGCGAGCGATAGCGTCATGTAAGGCTCGGACTCGCGGCGGAAATAGACCGGGCCGTAATAAATCTTGTTTTTGACCGCTTCGGTGAACTTCGGTTCTTTGGACAGATCGAGACCGCTACCGACCACATCCATCGCAAGGCGCGACACGCGAAGTTGCTCCTTGCCGCTTGCGTCGACTTGCGAGAGCTCGGTGATCGCCGGGACTTGCCGCAACAGACGCAAGGCATCGAACCTGCGCTGCTCGGTGGTGGCGGCCGACCAGAGCAATTGGGTGGTCCAGCCAACCTGACTTTCGATTTCCTTGATGAACTGGCCGATCTTGGCCGCCGCGGCTTCTGCCTGTTCGTGCTGGATTCGGATCAGCGACTCTTTGTTTTCCCGATACGAGCCCCAGATTTCAAAAATGCCGTTGACCAGCAGCGCCAGACACACAACGGCGACGAACAGACCTGTGTATTTCAGAAAGAGCCGGCTTCGAATCTTCGGCCGCGCCGGTGCGTCGGGCTGGGCTGGCGCAGCGTAGTCTGTCATCCGATCACCCCGTCGGCGATCGAGACCCGCTTCGCAGTCGCGGCCCGTGCTTGCCGCCGCACGCGGACAGCAGCCGAAGCCGCGAAACCGGTAACATCCAGCCAGCGCACGCAACCACCCCCTGTTGCCGACAACTTCGCCCAGTCTCGGCTCAAAACATACCAGAACGGGGGGCGACAGAAAGGGATGACAGGGCCGGATTCAATAGGTTTGGGGCAATATCAGCGCTCTGCGCCGATGGCCGTCAGTTCATTCGGCCGAAGCGATCATCGAGCGCGTAGCCGGCCCCGCGGACCGTGCGAATGGGATCGGCCATATGCCCGCGATTGATTGCCTTGCGCAGGCGGCCGACATGCACATCGACGGTTCGCTCGTCGATATAGATGTCCGAACCCCAGACGCCGTCGAGCAGCTGTTCGCGCGAGAAAACGCGCCCCGGTCGCTCCATGAGGAATTCTAGCAACCGGTACTCGGTCGGCCCGAGATCGACCGGGCGGCCGTTGCGCGACACCCTCTTCTTTTCCCGGTCGAGTTCGATATCGCCGATGCTGAGCACGGTAGCGACCCGCTCCGGATTGGCCCGGCGCAGCAAAGCGCGCACGCGTGCCAGCAACTCGGGCACCGAGAACGGCTTTACGATGTAGTCGTCGGCGCCGATCGCGAGCCCGCGCACCTTTTCGCTCTCCTCGCCACGGGCGGTGAGCATGATGATCGGCAACTGGCGGGTCTCCGGGCGCGCGCGCAACCGGCGGCAAAGTTCGATGCCGGAAAGACCCGGCAGCATCCAGTCAAGGACCACCAGGTCGGGCGTGCTTTCCTTCAATCGCGTATCGGCTTCGTCGCCGCGCGCCGAAGTCTCAACCTCGTAGCCCTCGGCTTCGAGATTGTAGCGAAGCAGCATTGTCAGCGGCTCTTCGTCTTCGACAATCAGGATGCGCGCATTCATGCGAAATCCGTTTTCCATCAAATATTACCCCGCCGTGCGCAGCGCAGCGATGGTCGTGGTGTCGCCCTTCGGACGCTGATCGGCGATCGGATGCCCCTCGATAATATAGTGAACCGTCTCGGCAATGTTGGTTGCGTGATCACCCATGCGTTCGATGTTCTTGGCACAGAACATCAGATGGATACAGAAGGTAATGTTGCGCGGATCTTCCATCATATAGGTGAGGAGCTCGCGGAACACCGACGTACAAACCGCGTCGATCTCCTCGTCGCCACGCCATACGGCCATCGCCTTGGTGACGTCGCGGCCGCCATAGGCATCGAGCACGAGCTTCATCTGCTGCAGCACGAGATCCGTCATGTGCTCGACGCCGCGGATCAGCTTCGGCGGCGGGAACTCGCCATTGAGAGCCATCACGCGCTTGGCGATGTTTTTTGCAAGGTCGCCGATGCGCTCCAAATCGTTGGCGAGCCGCAGAGCGCCCACGACTTCCCGCAGGTCCACCGCCATAGGCTGGCGCCTGGCGATGGTCAGCACCGCCCTTTCTTCAATTTCGCGCTGCAGAGCGTCGATATTCGCATCCGCCAGCGACACGCGTTGCGCCAGCGCCGTGTCGCGCTTTGCCAGCGCGTCGACCGAGTCAGCGACCTGCTTCTCGGCAAGGCCACCCATTTCAGCGACCATGCGCGAGAGATCCTGCAGGTCGGTGTCGAAAGCCTTCATTGTGTGGTCGGACATGGTCATCTTTCGGTTACCCGCGTTGGCGCATTATCTGTCCCGCTTTTCGGAGTCATGCGCTAGCCAAAGCGTCCTGTGATGTAGTCTTGAGTGCGACGATCGCTCGGGGTGGTGAAGATGCGGGTAGTTTCACCAAACTCGACCAGCTCACCGAGGTACATAAAAGCGGTAAAATCCGATACGCGTGCGGCTTGTTGCATGTTGTGGGTGACGATGGCGATCGTGTAGTCGTCCTTGAGTTCGTCGATCAGCTCTTCGATCTTGGCCGTGGAGATCGGATCGAGCGCCGAGCATGGCTCGTCGAACAGAATTACCTCCGGCCGCACCGCTACGGTGCGCGCGATGCACAGACGCTGTTGCTGCCCGCCGGACAATGAAAGTCCGTTGGCACCCAGCTTGTCCTTGACCTCGTCCCAAAGCGCGGCCCGCTCGAGCGCGTGCCTGACGCGATCTTCAAGCTCCGATTTCGACAATCGCTCGTACAGGCGAATTCCGAACGCGATGTTCTCGAAGATCGTCATCGGAAACGGGGTCGGTTTCTGGAACACCATTCCGACTTTCGCGCGCAGGAGGTTGAGGTCTTGCGACGGCGCGAGGATGTTCGAGTTATCGAGCGTTACGTGGCCGGTCGCGCGCTGGTTTGGGTAAAGGTCGTACATTCGGTTCAAAATGCGCAGCAGCGTAGACTTTCCGCAGCCGGACGGCCCGATGAAGGCGGTGACCTTGCCCCTGTAAAGCGTCACGCTGATGCTCTTCAGCGCACGATGATCGCCGTAGTAGAAATCCAGGTTCTTGACCGAGATCTTCTCCATCAGATCTTCGCCCTGGGCCAGCGCATGGGTGACGGTCGGAACGGTGATGGCTGCTACGCTCATGACGTTTTTCTCTGGGCGGTAAGGATCCGGGCGACGATGCTCAGGGCGAGCACCGCCAGGGTGATGATCAGTGCCCCAGTCCACGCAAGCTTCTGCCAGTCACTGTAGGGACTGAGCGCGAACTGGAAGATAACGACCGGCAGGCTGGAAACCGGAGCATTCAGATTGAGGCTCCAGAACTGGTTGTTCAGCGCGGTGAACAGAAGCGGCGCGGTCTCGCCGGAAATGCGCGCGATCGCGAGCAGCACGCCCGTGATCATGCCCGCGCGCGCCGCGCGATAGGCGACCCTCTGGATCATCAGCGACCGCGGCAGGCCGATAGAGGCTGCCGCTTCCCGCAACGTGTCCGGCACCAGCGTCAGCATGTCTTCGGTCGTGCGCACGACGACGGGAACGACGATCACCGCCAGCGATACGGCTCCGGCCCAACCCGAAAAATGGCCCATTTGCGCTACCATCACTTCATAGATGAACAGGCCAACTACAATCGAGGGCGCGCTCAGCAGGATGTCATTGATGAAGCGGACAACTGTGGTCAATTTGTCGTAGCGGCCATATTCAGCCATGTAGGTGCCGGCCAGGACGCCGAGCGGCGTGCCGATCAGCACCGCGATGACCGTCATCACCAGGCTGCCGGCGATAGGATTGAGCAGACCGCCAGCCGATCCAGGCGGCGGAGTCATTTCGGTGAAGACCGAAAGCGAGAGGCCGCTGAAGCCTTCCCACAGCAGCACCGCCAGAATGACCACCAGCCAGCTCAGGCCGAAACCCGTCGCCCCGTAGGCGAGCCCCATGGTGATGACGTTGCGGCGTCGGCGCTTTGCATAGAGCCCGGAATTCATTGTCAGGCTCCCACGCGCGCGTTCAGGCGCAACAACAACAGGCGCGCGATCGCCAGCACGATGAAAGTAATGACGAACAAGATCAGGCCAAGAGCAATCAACGCCGAGGTATAAAGGTCACCGACGGCTTCGGTGAATTCGTTGGCAATGGTTGCAGAAATTGTCGTGCCGGGTGCGAGCAGCGAACCGGAAATGCGGTGCGCATTGCCGATGACGAATGTCACGGCCATCGTCTCGCCGAGCGCGCGACCAAGGCCGAGCATGACTCCCCCGATCACGCCGACGCGGGTGTAAGGCAATACGACGTAGCGTGCGACCTCCCAGGTCGTGCAACCGAGTCCGTAGGCCGCCTCCTTGAGCACTGTCGGCACCGCTTCGAACACATCGCGCGAGATGGACGTGATAAAGGGAAGGACCATGATCGCGAGGATCAGGCCGGCAGTGAAAATACCGATGCCGTACGGCGGTCCTGCGAACAGCGTGGACAGAATCGGGATTTCCCCGAACACGGCGATCAAAAACGGCTGCACGTGCTGCTGCAGAAATGGCGCGAAGACGAACAGGCCCCAGATGCCGTAGATGATACTGGGAATGCCGGCGAGCAACTCGATGGCTATGCCAATGGGGCGACGCAGCCACATTGGGCAAAGCTCAGTCAGGAACAGCGCTATGAAAAGGCCGACGGGCACCGCGATCAGCATCGCAATAAGCGAGGTAACAACGGTGCCGTATATCGGCGCGATCGCTCCGAATTTCTCGGTGACCGGATTCCAAACTTCTTCGTAAAGGAAGCTGACGCCAAACGCGCGCAGGGCCGGCAACGAACCCCAGACCAAGGAAACGATGATGCCGCCGAGGATGACAAGAACAGTGGCTGCAGCCGCACGGGTCAGATGGCGAAATGCGATGTCGCCCAACCTCAGCCGCTGCAGCACCCTCGCCCGATCGACTTGGGCAGCGGTCGAGATGCCCGTGCCCTGCAACGCCACATCAACCACGGATCCCCTCCCCGTTGATTGCATCGGGCTCTCCCTGGCCATTTCGTGGAGAGCTACTCAAGCCGCCTCCCGGCTGCAGCACAAGCCGTCTTTCTGCCGGAGGTAGAACAAGGAATGGGAAAGGGCGCCGAACCGGCGCCCTTTCCCATTGCCATTGGATCAATTGGTCATCGCGAAAACGGGCTTGCCGCTCGCGTCTTTGATGTCGTTTGACCAGGTCTTCTCGACGTCCTTCACGACATTGGCGGGCATCGGAACGTAGTCGAGTTCTTCAGCCATCTTGCCGCCGTTCTTATAGGCCCACGCGAAGAACTTGAGCGCCTCGCCGGTAGCGGCCGTGTCGCTCGGCTGCTTGTAGATGAGGATCCAGGTGGCGGCCGTCATCGGCCATGAACTGTCGCCGGGCTGGTTGGCAAGAACGACGCCGTAGCCGGGTTGCGACTTCCAGTCGGCATTGGCGGCTGCGGCCTGGAAGGCTTCCGAGGTCGGCGCAACCGTCTTGCCGGCCTTGTTGACCATCTTCGTGTAGGTCAGCTTGTTCTGCTTGGCGTAGGCGTACTCGACATAGCCGATCGAACCTTTGGTGTTGCCGACGTTGTTGGCGACGCCTTCGTTGCCCTTGGCCCCGATTCCGCTCGGCCACTGCACGGAAGTGTTGACGCCGACTTTCGATTTCCAGTCCGGACTTACATCGGCCAGATAATAGGCGAAGTTGTATGTGGTGCCGGATCCGTCCGAGCGGTGCACGATCGCAATCGCCTGGCTTGGCAGCTTCACGCTCGGATTGAGCTTTTTAATCGCGGGGTCATCCCAGGTCTTGATGTCGCCGAGGAAAATCTTGGCGAGGGTCGGGCCATCAATAGTCAGTTCGCCCGGTTTCACGCCTTCGAGATTGACGACGGGTACGATACCGCCCATCACCATGGGAAATTGCGCAAGGCCAGCTTCGTCGAGCTCTTTGCCCGGAAGCGGAGCGTCGCTCGCACCGAAGGTCACGGTCTTCGCCTTGATCTGTTTGATGCCCCCGCCCGAGCCGATTGACTGATAGTTCAGCCCATTGCCGGTGATTTTTTTGTACGCATCCGCCCATTTCGCATAAATCGGATAGGGAAACGTGGCGCCGGCACCCGAGATGTCTACGGCTTTGGCCGGGACAGACGCTGCGACGGCGATAACGCCCGCAGCTGCCAATGTGGTCCAATGTTTCAAAGGCTCTCTCCATGTTTACGGTCGTAGACGAGCGCACATCTCCGTGCGGGCCACGGAGGTGGTTTGTCGCGCCCAATCGCTCGGGCGACCGCTGTTGATCTTAAAAAACGCTCTCCACGGGTGGCTTCGGATGTTTTGTTCTGGTTCAGCGCTCGAGTTTCCGAGGCCGTGGTCAGCCATAGGCGTCGCATGTCACCGTTCTATAAAGCTTTGGTGACAGTCACATGACACTCTAACGCTATGAATCCGATCAGGATTCTCCCGCCGGGGCAGAATCGTCAGTCTGCAAAGGCAGGTGGATTGTGAATGTAGCGCCGGCGCCAGGAGTGCTCTCGATTGTGAGGCGGCCGCCGTGCCGATTGAGCACGTGTTTGACCAGCGCCAACCCCAGTCCGGTTCCGCCTTGGGCCCGGCTGTCGGTCACGTCGACCCGATAGAACCGTTCGGTGAGGCGAGGCAGATGTTCGGGAGGAATGCCCGGACCGTAGTCCCGTACCGCGACCCGGGCCTCCGGCGCGCCCGCGCGGGTCTGTCCGCGCGAAAACGTAATGTCGACGCGCTTGCCAACCGCACCATACTTGAGAGCGTTTTCAACCAGGTTTTCGAGCGCGCGGATCAGTTCGTCGCGGTCGCCCAGCACCAGAAGCGGATCCGCCGGTATCGTCACCTTGATATCGACATCGCGATCGCGCGCCAGCGTCTGCAATCCGTCCACCACCTGTCGCACGATCGGCGGAAGATCGACGGGCGTATTCGGTTGCAAGTGAGCGTTGAGCTCGATGCGCGACAGTGACAACAGATCGTCGATCAGGCGCGCCATGCGCGTCGCCTGGCCTTGCATGATATCGAGGAATTTTCTTCGCGCGACAGGATCGTCTTTGGCAGTACCCTGCAGGGTTTCAATGAAGCCGAGCAAAGCTGCGAGCGGCGTGCGCAGCTCATGGCTTGCATTTGCAATGAAGTCGGCGCGCATCTCCTCGACCCGTCGCAGCGGGGTGAGATCGTTGAATGTCATCAGCAGAAGGTCGACGAAACGTTCGCCGCCGGCGTCGATCCTCACGGGTGTGACGAATGCCTCCAGCCAGCGGTCGAGCGGCACCCGTTCGAAAAATTCGACGCGTTGCGGCTCGTGTCGTCTCGCCGCCCGTCGCACCGCATCGACAAGCTCCGGCATGCGCAACCCGATCAGCGCAGGCTCACCGCGGCTCAGAGCCGGCGCGATTCCGGTGGCCGCCTCGTTGAACGCAACCACCCTCCCTTCGCGGTCGAGCACGATCGCCGCGCCGGGCAGGCCGCCGATGAGCTGCTCGATCAATTGAGCCTGGGGGCTGCCAATAATCTGTTCGGCCGTGCGCGCAACGGTGCCGCTGCTGATGATCGCGGGAGAACCGAACAAGGCGTGCCACGCTCCGCGCAATCGGCCCGCCAGGCCGTTGGCGGAGGGAATATCGCGGCGGTCGTCTTGTATCGCCATGGTCAATCGGCGTCGGTTTTTCGCCCCTCAATCTCGCTGCGGATCGGCGCCGTCACCGACGTTATCAGTTCCGGTTTGCGCGGACGTCGCGCGCCCTTCACATTCAGCCAAAGCTCTCGTGTGCCGAGTATGATCAATGCAAGCGTAAACGGCGCGATATAATAGAGCAGCCGGAAAAGCAGCAGTCCCGCGAGGACGGATTCCTTGTCGAATTGCCACAGCGCGACGAGCATTGCTGCGTCGAAGACGCCAAGACCACCGGGCGCGTGACTGGCAAAACCAAGCAGCGTTGCCGAAACGAACACCACCGCGATGGTTACGAAGTCGACTCTAGGTTCGCCCGGCAGCAGCATGTACATGGCAAGCGCGCAAAAGCCGAGATCGAGAATGCCGATGCAGATCTGCAGCAGCGTGGACGGTCCGCTTGGCAAGCGCACCTTCCACTCGCCCTGGCCGATTTCCCGCGGCGCGCTCCACACCCAGATCACGTAGGACACGAGGACCGCGAGCATCCCGATGCCGATGACGCGGTTGAGCCACGGCGGCAACTGGTCGATCGGTACGGCAGCTTCCGGATGATAGGCGACGCCGAGGCCGAGCACGGTGGCGTTGCCCAACCAGAAAGTCAGACCGGCAATGAAGCAGATTTTCGCGACCTCGATCGCATCAAGCCCGTACATTGAATAGATGCGATAGCGCACGGCCCCGCCAGTAAACACGGTCGCGCCGATATTGTGGCCGATCGAATAGCTGGTGAAGCCGCTCAGCGCCGCGATGCGATAGGGAATTTCATTGCGGCCGATGGTTCGCAACGCGAACAAGTCATAAAAGGTGAGCGTGAAATAGCCGCAGGCGACAAAAAATGCAGCGGCCGCGATGTGGTAGGGCTGCGTCGCCTTCAGCGCGGCAATCACTTCGTTGGTGTCGATGTCGCGCAGCATGTGGAAAAGCACCACCGCGGCCACGCTGATAATGGCGACGCTGAGCAGTACACCGATCCGATTCCAGCCGATCGTGTTCGTGAAAAACCGCGCCACCGCACGCAAAGACTTGAGCATCATTCCTCCGGCTAGATGCCGTTTATATCGGCCTTGGACGTCGCGCACGCCATAATCGCGCGCGCAACCGACCCCTAGCAGAACTCCTATCACTGGGCGAGTAGACTGCCGCCAGTTCCAGCAGACTGCTACAATGTCCTTAATAAGGCGTACGGAGAAACGCGTACGGGCTCGCCCGTTCAGGAGGCGTTCATGACGGAAACCAAGCACGTTCTGCCGCGGCGCGCCGTGATCCAGACAGCCGGATTGGGCGTTGGCGCGGGCCTGCTATCCGGCGTCTCGATGCCGGCACAAGCGGCGCCCGACAGCGAGATCTGGAGCGCCGAATACTGGGCCAAAAAAGGCGATATCCCTCTCTACATAGTCCGTAAACGGCTCGGCGTCCCCAAGGCGGGCGAATCGTCGCGGCCAATCCTTTTCCTTGTGCACGGCTCTTCGGTGACCTGGCGGATTTTCGATCTCGATACGCCCGGCCGCGGCGAATATTCGATGATGAATATATTCGCACGCTGGGGTTTCGACGTCTGGACCATGGACCACGAAAACTACGGCAAATCAGGACGCACCGGCGGCAATTCCGATATCGCGAGCGGCGCGCAGGACCTGAAGGAAGCGATGCAGGTGGTCACGCGCGAGACAGGACAGCAGAAGGCGCATTTCATGGGTGAATCGTCCGGCGCGTTGCGTGCCGGCGTCTATGCAATGACCGAACCTGACCGCGTGAACCGTCTGGTGCTCGCGGCCTTTACCTACAAAGGCACCGAATCCCCGACTTTGAAAAAACGCGCCGAGCAGCTCGAATATTTCCGCACACACAACATGCGCCTGCGCGACCGCGCCATGATCGAGAGCATCTTCACGCGCGACAAGCCCGGTACCACCGATCCCGCGGTGGGAAAAATCCTGGCCCACGTGGAATTGCAATTCGGCGATCAGGTGCCGACCGGCACGTATCTCGACATGACCGCCAACCTTCCCGTTGTCGATCCCAAAAAGGTGCAGACGCCGGTCCTGCTCGTACGCGGCGAATATGATGGCATCGCAACAGTGGAAGATCTGTTCGATTTTTACCGGCAGCTTCCGCACGGAGACAAGCAACTGGTGATTTTGCCGAACACCGCGCATTCGGTGGCTGTCGCGATCAACCGTCACTTGTTTTGGCATGCCGTGCGCGGATTCCTCGACATGCCGGCACCGACGGCGATTTAGTTCCAACGGGTGCCGCAAACTCCGAAGCCGGACCCGAGTGCCGACTAAGACTGGGCAGCAAATCTTTTTGATCCGTCATTCCGGGGCGCACGCGCCAGCGTGCGAACCGGTAATCCAGAATGTCCCCTGTCCTTTCAAGTGTCGCCGGATTCCGGGTTCGCGAGCTTCACTCGCGCCCCGGAATGACCGCTACAATCTTGCGGCAAAAAACTCCCGCAGCGCGGCGGTGGTTTCGGCCGGCGCTTCGTCAGATAGATAGTGCCCGGACGGAACGGCCTTGGCGGCAGCGATATTGTTCGCGTAATTCCGCCAGATGTCCGCAGGACTCGGATCGTGGTTGCGCCCGACGCCTCCGGTCGCTCCCCACAAAAGAAGTACGGGACATTCGATCTTGCGGCCCGCCGCAAAATCTTTTGCGTCCATCTCCAGATCTATGCCGGCTGTCGCCCGATAGTCCTCGCAAATGGCGTGAATCGTGGCCGGATTACGGAAACAGCGCTTGTATTCGGCCAGCGCTTCGGGGTCGAAGAAACTCAGGCCCTGCTTGGTCTTCGCCAGCTTCTTTTCGATGAACCAGTCGGGATCGGCGCCCATCATCCGCTCGGGCAAATCGAAAGGCTGGATGTTGAAGAACCAGTGCCAGGAAAATGTCGCCCACTGCTTGTTGATGTGGTTGTACAGATGATGTTGTGGGATGATGTCGAGAATCGCAGCGCGCACGACCTTTTGCGGATGGTCGAGGCACATGCGATGCAGCACGCGGCCGCCGCGATCGTGGCCAGCCGCATAGAACTTGTCGAAGCCGAGCGCGGCCATCACTTCGATTTGATCCTGCGCCATCACTCGAAATGAATAGCCCGCGTGGTCCTCACCGCCCGGCGGCTTTTCCGAATCGCCGTAGCCGCGCAGGTCGGTCGCCACGACGGTGAACTGGCGCGCCAGTGTTGGCGCGATCTTGTGCCAATTGAGATGAGTAAACGGATTGCCATGCATCAGCAGCACCGGCGGTCCGCTTCCGCCCGTCACCGTGACGATGCGCGCGCCGTTGGTCTTGATGTCCGATCGCGTGAAGCCTTCAAGAAGCATGAGGCGAGCATAACAAATTCCCGCAGGCGGCAAGACAGTCGAACGGAAGGCAAAGAGAAAACCCCGGCCTCGTGGCGAAGCCGGGGTTATTTCCCGTGCATGGTCTGCTCGCTTAGTTGCAGACCGTGATGCGGCGGACTCGCAGTCCGAACGGCGTGTCGACGACCTTCTTCACAACGTAGCATTCGGAAGCGATGACGGTCGCCGGCGCAACGAGGCCGATGCCGACGCGGAGGCCGCCGTTGTGCCAATGGCCATGATTGGCCGTGCCAGTGGGCGGACGCGGTGGTTGGGGTCAGAGCCGCGGCACGGATCACAGCAGAGGCACCGAGGGCGAGAGCGAGCTTGCGGAACATGGTGGGTCTCCTGTCTCAGGGACGTGCACGGAATGTGCATCCTGGACATGGGTCGCTGGCGCCCGGCGAAAGGTTCAAACCGGTTCACGCTTGAAAACCGCACCGCTGTTTTCCCCGCCAAAGCAGCGCAAAAGCCCGGATTTGCCTGCTTTTGCTTGCCCAATCGCGTGTGAAAAGGCGGACTTTATAAAGTGCGCGTCGCGGTGACCGGAATCCCGAAGGGCGAACTCGCCAATATTGTGAAGAAGCTGCAGCAGGATAAAGTTATCGGCTTCATCGCCGCGACAGAGTGAGACGACGACGCCATTTTGAGGTCAACATGCGCGCGCACTTGTGGCGAACGACACTCAGGAACCTGTGATGACCGCCACGACGCCTCCGCCGACAATGACGTTACGCGTGACGCGCAACGATGCGATAGCCGATGGCATCAACCTTCTTGAATTGCGCCATGCAGGCGGGAACGAGTTGCCGCAATTTTCCGCGGGCGCACACATCGCCATCCGGGTGCCCAATGGCATGCTGCGCAAATATTCACTGTGCAACGACCCCGCCGAGCGCGATCGCTATCAGGTCGCGGTGAAGCGCGAGGTCAATGGCCGCGGCGGCTCATGCAGCCTGATCGATGACGTGAAGGCGGGCGACGAACTGACGGTGACTTCACCGGTGAACGATTTCGGCTTGCCGCCGCGCGCGCAGGATTTCTTGTTCATTGCCGGCGGCATCGGCGTGACGCCGATCATGGCCATGATTCGCCAGGTCATGGCGGAGGGCAAACGCTTCCGCCTGTTCTACTGCACGCGCTCGCCCGAAACGACGGCATTTCTCGACGAACTGAGCGCACCGCAATTCAAGGACATGGTCACGATCCACTATGACCAGGGCGAGATATTACGCTCGCTCGATCTGCGCCCGATCCTGGCCGAGCGGAAAAATCGCGAGCATCTGTATTGTTGCGGGCCGCGCCCTTTGATGGAGGCGGTGCGCGCCATGACCGATCACTGGTCGTCCACGGCTGTGCACTTCGAGGCATTCAGCGAAGCCGAGACGCACAAGCCGGATGACAAGCCGTTCAAGGTGCGTCTCGCGCGTTCCGGCGCGGTGCTCGGGGTTTCGACCAGCACGACGATCCTCGAAGCCCTGCGCGAGCATGGGCTCGAGGTGCCGAGTTCGTGCGAAACCGGCACCTGCGGCATCTGCCGGACAAAATTGCTGGCCGGCGAAGCGGATCACCGCGACCTGGTGCTGGCCGAACACGAGCGCAAGGACACGATCATGATCTGCGTTTCCCGTGCGCGCAGCGGCGAGATTACCATCGATCGCTAGAACACTCTTCAGTCGGCAGCTGGATTTCCCCCGTCATGCCCGGCCTTGTGCCGGGCATCCATGTCTTCTTGACTCCAAAGAAAGTCGTGGATGGCCGGGACATGCCCGGCCATGACGCGAGTCATCCCAAATCCGTTTTTATTGCTGGATCAAGCGCAGATAGGCGCGCACCGCAAGCGCATCGTCGTGGCTGAACTTGAACTCAGGCATGTCGGGATGGCCGCTCGAGATTCCGCGTTCGAGCCTGCGGGGAAATTCGTCAAGATCGATGCTGCGGCCGAGCGTCCGGAAAGGCGGTGCATCCGAGTGCCGGCTTTTGCCTTTGACGCCGATGGCATGACAGCGCCCGCAAAACTCCGCGACAAGCGCCTGGCCGCGAGCGACCGGATCCTGCGCCTGGGCTGAGCCGGCTGTCAGGACGACAAAAAACGAAAAGATTGACGGCAGGCCTTTCATTGCAACTTTCATCGGCAGGACACGCGGAACCGGAGCCCTGATTTCTCCGCCATCCGGATGGACACCTGCGGCCAAGCGATACTGCCCGTCCTGCCCCACCGGAATCAACCCATGACCGACATTCTGCTCTATGCCGCTTCGTTGCCGGCACTTGTTGTCCACTTCGTCGCCGGTGCCACCGCTGGCGGCATCGGCGGTCTCATCGGCTACTTCGCGGGGAAACAATTCGGGTACGAAGAGATCTGGCGATTCACGCCGATCGTCTTCGTCGTCATCTCATTCAATCTTGTAACGATGTGGCTCGAGCGCGCGTCCGGCCCCGTGAAGGCGGTCAATGAGCTCAAGCAATCCCGCCTCTTCAATCTCATTCTCAAGCATCATCCCGAAGCCGAAAGGGAAACTCTCTCCCGGTTTGAACAGATCTATTCCGGACCGCGCGAGCAAGTCAGTGCCTTGTCGCGCGTACTGGGTGCCGACATCGCCAACCGCTATGTCGATCTGCACACGCCGACGGCGTCGGACACCGTCATTCATCACGTATTGCAGGCGCAAGCGGACATAATGGAATCCCTGAAAGGCAACCCGACTGTCTGCGTCGCACAGACCTCGGCACGCCGGCTGCCGGCCTCGAATCCATCCCGCAATCTTTGTCTGCGGAATTGCTCAATGCGAAAGCGGACATCATTGAAAGCTCGGTCACCATGCCGTCGCCGCCGCCGAAAAACGCAAGCATCGACGAGATCGTCCGCACCATAACGGGCGCGTATCAGGCGAAGGGTTATGACGCGGCGGAAATGGCCAAGATCGCGAATGTGCAGTCGCTGCCGCCGGCCGAAGGCTGTCAGATTGGCTACAGATTCATCTCAGCGCTGGCGTCGATGAACGAAAAGCAAGGCGCGTTCGTTTACAAGGGACTGATCGGCGCATCAAAACAGCACTAGCGTAAGTCCGGCTTACGCGTAGGGGTCATAGGGGTAGCCGGCGTAAACCAGATTGGCACCGCTGGCGCTTCTCACATCTTCTATCTTTCGCGCCGCATTATCGATCGCCTTGCGCGAGCGCTTGGCCCGAGTTTGCCTGGAGTGTGAAACCGACATGGGGCACCTCCGATCCTTGATCTCCCCAGAGTCTGGGACAAAGCACACGCCCGGACTGTGAGCGAGCTCACTCACCGCTTGGTTTATTGCTGCACGAGCGCGCTTCGCTCAGGCGTGCTCGTGCCGGAATACCGGAAGCGGACCAAGCCCTGATTTTTCTGGCTGAGTAAGAAAAGGGCATTGGACTTGGGTCCAACTCGAAATTTGCAAGGCACTATGCAGAATTAGGCCAAGCCAGCAAATCGGTTTCCCAACAATGCCGGATTTCTGCGGTGATCCAATGGTGAGGATGCGATGACCATGCTCATCAGAACCCTTGCCGCACTCGTGGTTGGCATCGTGCTCGCGACGAACGCGTTTGCGCAGATCACGAGAGAGGTCCGCGCCCCCGAACACCACATCGTGAAGATCGACGGCATACGCTTCCACTACGTCACGGCGGGGGCCGGCGATCCGGTGTTGCTACTTCCGGGGTGGCCGGAAAGCTGGATCGCCTGGCGGAAAGTTCTGCCCTTGCTGGTCAACGCGGACCGTCGTGTCGTCGTACTCGATCCCCGTGGTTTCGGTGAAAGCGACAAGCCGGCCGGTGGTTACGATCTCGACACAGCCGCGCGCGACCTGCATGGCTTCCTTGAAGCGACCAACCTCGCGAGCGCGGGAGGGATCGACATCATCGCCCATGACGTCGGGACGTGGATCGCGCACGCCCACGCAGCAAACTATCCGGCGGACGTAAGACGATTGGTGCTGACCGAATCGAATATTCCCGGCGTTACTGCATTCGCCGGCGGAATCCCGAGCGAGACCGTAAACCTGAAGAGCTGGCAATTTGCGTTCAATCGGCTGAACGATCTTCCGGAGATGCTGATCCAGGGCCGCGAGCGAGAATACCTTGCCTGGATCTTCGCGACGAAAAGCACACGACATTACGCGATCGAACCGGCCGCTCTCGAAGAATATACGCGTCAGTATTCCACGCCCGGGGCCATGCGCGCCGGATTCGACTGGTATCGGGCAAACTTCAATGCGGAAGGTCTGGCGCAGGCAAAGGCGCGCGCGGCCAAGCGATTGACAATGCCCGTTCTGGCACTCGGAGGCTCCGACGGGGTAGGCGATGCGCTGCGCGCGACTGTTGCTACGATCGGAGACCGCGTGCAGGGCGGTGCGGTCGGCACAGACTGCGGACACTTTCTCCCCGAGGAATGCCCTGACGAAATGACCGAGGCGGTCCTCAAGTTCTGGCAATCGACGCCGCGATGAGCCCTTGATGGCGCCAATACTTGTTCACGAGCAATTTCCCGAGAGGTCATGGCGCACAATCTCAACAAGTCGAAACCCGATCCGCAGCGAAGGAACACGTCATGAAATGGATCACGATCGTGATGCTTGCGATTGTAATCGCCTTGACCATTCTTGCTGCGGTGCCGTTCGCAGTTAAAGGCGCGGAAGACGAGAGCTCACCGGTCTTCGGAATCAAAATCCCCACCGGATATCGCGACTGGAGGTTGATCTCCGTGGCCCACGAAGAAGGCAAACTCAACGATTTGCGCGCCATTCTGGGCAACGACGTAGCGATCAAGGCCTCCCGGAAAGGTAATTTTCCGTTCCCGGATGGCACAATCATTGCCCGGCTCGCGTGGAGCTACGATCCGTTGGAGGAAAGCAGCAAAGCCTTTGGTCATCTCCAATCTTTCGTGGCCGGGCCTCCCAAGAACGGGGTTCAGTTTATGGTCAAGGACTCAAAAAAATACGCCTCGACCGGCGGCTGGGGCTTCGCCCAATTTGATGACGGCAAACCCGCTGGCGAGACGGTTCAAAGCGCCTGCTTCCCCTGCCATGAGATCGTCAAGGCTCGCGACTTTGTCTTCAACCGTTACGCACCTTGATACGAGAGTGAGAGTGCGACCATGCCGGCAGTGACATCCGACAAGCAAATTTCCATGAAGCTCGAGGTATCGGACGTCGATCGCGCCGAGCGCTTTTACGGCGGCCTGGGTTGGAGGCTTGACGCCGACTTCATCGTCGGCGACGCGTTTCGGGGCGTACAGTTCACACCTCCAGACTCACCGTGCTCGATCCATTTCGGCAAAGGAATTACGTCAGCGGTGCCGGGCTCGGTGCGTGGGCTCTATCTTGTCGTGTCCAATATCGAGGCCGCGCGCGCCGAACTCGTCAAGCGCGGTGTCGAGGTGAGCGAAGTGTTCCACCGTGCGGGTCCTGGACAACCGCCTGTCAATGGCCCGCATCCGGAGCGTCGTAGCTACTCCTCGTTCGCCTCGTTCAGCGATCCGGACGGCAACAGCTGGCTGACCCAGGAGGTCACCGCGCGATTGCCCGGGCGCGTGGACGGCACCGACACGATATTCACCTCGCCGACGGAGCTCGCGGCTGCGCTCCGGCGTGCAGAAGCCGCGCACGGCGAACACGAGAAGCGGATCGGCCAGCGAGATGAGGACTGGCCCGACTGGTATGCCGAGTACATCGTCCGGGAGCAGGCCGGTAAACCGCTGCCAACATGAGCGCCGTTGGGATGCTTGGGGGGCAAAACTACGGAGACCTTCAGCCGACTTTCGAACAGGGAGATTCAGCAATGAGTACCGCTAAAGCGTCAGAAGAGATCAACCATGATCGCCGCCGTTTTGTCGAAACCGCCGCCGCGGGCGTTGCTGCAGCAGGAACCCTCGGGTTGCTTCCCGAACATTCGGCCGCAGCAACCGATGACACCGCGGTCCGCCCCTTCCCCATCAATATTCCTGAAGCGGACCTCGTCGAGCTCCGCCGACGCATCAACGCCACAAAGTGGCCCGAACGGGAAACGGTCACGGATGAAACGCAGGGCGTGCAATTCGCGACGATGAAGAAACTCGTGGGGTATTGGGGGACGGACTACGATTGGCGCAAGGGCGAGGCGAAACTGAAGGCCTTGCCGCATTTCGTGACTCAGATCGATGGGCTCGACATTCATTTCATTCACGTTCGCTCGAAACATGACAACGCCTTGCCGCTCATCGTCACGCATGGGTGGCCTGGCTCGGTCATCGAGCAACTGAAGATTATCGGTCCGTTGACCGATCCTATCGCCCATGGCGCAAGCGCGTCGGACGCTTTCGACGTGGTGATTCCGTCGCTGCCGGGCTACGGATTCTCGGGCAAGCCAACCACCCCAGGCTGGGACGTTCCCCGCATCGCACGCACGTGGATTACGCTGATGAAGCGCCTTGGATACACGCGCTTTGTGGTGGCGGGCGGCGATTGGGGTGCGCAGGTCGTCGACGAATTGGGCGTGCAGGCACCCCCGGAATTGCTTGGCATTCACACGAACATGCCTGGTACCGTTCCGGACGACATTGCCAACGCACTCAATTTCCACGAGCCAGCGCCGGTCGGGCTCTCAGCCGAGGAGCGGCATGCGTGGGACCAGCTGGACTTCTTCTATAAGAAAGGGCTGGGCTACGCCAACGAGATGGCACTCCGCCCGCAGACGCTGTACGGGCTCGCGGATTCACCGGTCGGCCTGGCCGGCTGGATCCTCGACCACGATGATCAGAGTTACAAGATGATCGCACGCGCGATCGACGGACAACCCGAAGGACTCACCCGAGACGACATCCTCGACAACATCACGCTCTATTGGTTGACGAACACGGCGGTGTCTTCGGCGCGTCTCTATTGGGACCACAGCGTCACGGCAAAGAAGGGCTTTTTCGACGTCAAGGGCGTCGCCACCCCGGTGGCCGTGAGCGCCTTTCCGAGCGAGATCTATACCGCCCCGCGCAGTTGGGCAGAGAAAGCGTATCCCAAGCTCATTCACTACAACAAGCTTCCCAAGGGCACGCACTTCGCCGCGTGGGAACAGCCGCAATTTTATTCAGAGGAAGTTCGCACGGGTTTTAGGTCACTCCGCAAATCGATCTGAAGACTTCGGCGCGCGCACGTTGCGCGCGCCACCTCCCCTGCGGCAGCGTCCGCGTTCGGCTGACCCTGAACGTAACCGTCGAGGTTCACCCATGGACACCACCAAAGTCACTGAACAGATAGACTGGCGTCGCCGTCACTTCGTTGGCGCCGCTGCCGTGACAGCGGCCGCCGCCCAGCTCGGTATCGTCGGTCCCGCAGCGGCACAGACACCAGCCAAGCCGCTGCCCGCGATCAAACCGGGGGCGCACACGTCGTTCGAGCCGTTAAAGCAGATCGATGCCGGTGTTTTGAATGTTGCATACGCCGAAGCAGGTCCGGCCGCTGCCCCGCCGATCATTCTTCTGCACGGTTGGCCATACGACATTTATAGCTTTGTCGATGTCACTCCCTTGTTGGCGTCGGCAGGGTATCGCGTGATCGTTCCCTATCTGCGCGGCTACGGTGCGACACGTTTCCTTTCGAACGACGCGCTGCGCAACGGCCAGCCGGCGGCGATTGCATCGGACACGATTGCCTTCATGGATGCCCTCAAGATCGACAAGGCGATTCTCGCCGGTTTCGATTGGGGAGCGCGAACTGTGAACATCGTCTCCGCGCTTTGGCCGGAGCGGTGCACAGGAACCGTGTCCGTGAGCGGTTACCTGATCGGCAGCCAGGAGGCCGGCAAGATGCCACTGCCCCCCGAAGCCGAACTGCAATGGTGGTATCAGTTCTATTTCGCCACCGAGCGCGGACGCCTGGGATACGAAAAATATCGGCACGACTTTTCCAGGCTCATTTGGCAGCTCGCTTCGCCGAAATGGAATTTCGACGAAGCCACGTTCAATCGCAGCGCGGCGGCCCTCGACAACCCCGATCATGTCAACGTCGTGATGCACAATTACCGTTGGCGGCTCAGCTTGGCCGAAGGAGAGGCGAAATACGACGATCTGGAAAGGCGGCTTGCGCAAGGCCCGGTTATCAGCGTGCCGACCATTACGCTTGAAGGCGATGCCAACGGTGCCCCGCATCCGGAGCCCAGCGCCTATGCGAAGAAATTCTCCGGCAGATATGAGCACCGGACCATCACGGGCGGTATTGGACACAATCTTCCGCAGGAAGCCCCGCAGGCTTTTGCCCAAGCGGTCGTCGACGTCGCCAAAGGTTGACCGGCACCGCGCACTTGGGAATCGGAAAGCGGTATGACCCTTTTGTCCGATTTGCGGAATTATTTGCGTGAATATTGCAGACACGCATCCCAGTCGCTTGGCCGCAAGGCGTTCATGGCATCGCTTTGGCTTGTCGGCATGTTTGCGCCGTTGGGCCTGAAGACGATCGTAAACTTCCCTCAATGGGCGGCAGTAACGTGGATGATCAGTTGGGCCACCCTGGGGTATCTCTTCGCGCCTTACGGACTATGGAAGGCGCAACAAAAAAAGATCGAAGAATTGCAGAATCGCTCGCAAGATTCGCGAAACACGAAATAGCCAGCTCTTTTGCGCCACAACCCGGGAAAATCACCCGAGTATTTTGTCGAGTGTGATCGGAAGGGCGCGCACACGTTTTCCGGTCGCGTGATAGACGGCATTGGCCACGGCGGCCGCAACCCCGACAATTCCAATTTCACCGACGCCCTTGATTCCGAGCGGATTGACGGTGCTGTCCGGCTCGTCAACAAAGAAGACCTTGATATCCTGCACGTCAGCGTTCACCGGCACATGATACTCGGCAATGTTGGCGTTCATGACACGACCGAAGGTGTGGTCGACCAGCGTCTCTTCATGCAGCGCCATACCGATTCCCCAGACCACGCTCCCCATGATCTGACTGGCGGCAGTTTTCGTATTGATGATACGGCCGGCAGCGACCGCATTGACAACGCGCGTCACGCGGATGACGCCGAGCTGCTCGTCCACCTTCACTTCGGCGAAGATCGCCGAGTGCGTATTGCGCGCATGCTTGTTGTCTTCTGCAAATTCGGCAAGCTTTTCCCGCTCGATGCGATCCACGCCACCGTGCCGCATGGCGTCCGCGAGCGATACCGAGCGGCCAGCAGCTTTCTTTGCGGCAATCATGCCGTCCGCAAGAACGACATCATCAGGCTTCAGACCCGCCAGCGGCGAGCCTGGCATCTTCTGCGCGAGACCGAGCAGCTCCTTGCGAATCTCACCGGCGGCAGCCGCAATGGCATGCGCCACCGAGGCCGCCGTCCACGACCCGCCCTCGACCTGCGACTGTGGAAGCGACGAGTCGCCGAGCTTCACCGTGACATTGTCGATCGGCAGCCCGAGCATGTCGGCGGCGACTTGCGCCATCACCGTGTAGGTGCCGGTGCCGATGTCGGATGTGGCGCACGACACTTCTGCGTGGCCGTTGCCGGTCAAAACGATGCGAGCCGCAGTCGGCATCTGCAGCGCCTCCCAGACGCCGGTTGCCATGCCCCACCCAACCAGATCGGTGCCGTCGCGCATCGATCGCGGCTCGGGATTGCGTTTGGCCCAGCCGAAAGCCTCGGCGCCTTTCCGGTAGCACTCCTTCAATTGCTTGCTGGTGAAGGGAACGTCATTGTTCTGGTCGCGGTCCGAATAGCAGCGCAGGCGCAGCTCGACGGGATCGAGCTTGAGCGCAACTGCCAGCTCATCCATTGCGCATTCCAGCGCATAGACGCCTGTTGCCGCGCCGGGCGCCCGCATATCGGAGGGCGTCGGGACGTCGAGCCGCGCGAGCTTGTGTTCGTATTTCGCGTTGGCGCTCTTGTAGAGCAGCGCCGACCAGGACGTGTCGTTGCGGGAGAATTCTTCATACTGCGAGGTCATGGCGATCGATTCGTGGGTGATCGCCTCCAGCGTTCCATCGGTTTTGGCGCCGAGCGCGACGCGCTCGATCGTCGCCGGCCGATAGCCGAGGCCGTACATCTGCTCCCTCGTCAGCACGAGCCTGACCGGGTGCTTCAGTTGAATCGCGCCTTGCACAGCCAGCACCACCTCATATTGCGGGCGCAGGCCTGAGCCGAATGCGCCCCCGACAAAAGGCGACATGACGCGTACAGCGTCCGGTTTGAGGCCGAAGACGCCGCACACATAGCGCTGCACGTTCTGCACGCCTTGCGTCTTGTCGAAGACCGTGAGTTTTCCGTCGCCGTCCCAGACCACCGTCGCCGCAAACAATTCCATCGGGTTGTGATGTTCGATCGGGATGAAGTACTCGCCTTCATGCCGCACTGCCGCGGCGGCATAGGCCTTCGCGGCATTGCCACGTGGCTTATCGGGCTTTTCGACCACGTAGGCCTTGTCGATGCGCGCATGCAGATCGGTCGCGTGTTTCTCGGCGTCGTACTCGGCGTGCACCAGAGTGGCTGCAAACCGCGCAATCTCCCATTCCTCGGCGAGCACCAGTGCGATCGGTTGGTCGTTGAACCTGATCTTGTTGTCGAAGAGCGGCCGAAATGGTGAGCCGTCGGGCGCAACCTCGTCATGGTAGCCTTCGTCGGTGTTCGCCATCTTCGGGCGATTCTCGTGCGTCAGCACATCGAGTACGCCCTCGACCGCGAGCGCCTGACTCGTGTCGATCCGCGCGATGCGGCCTCTGGCGATGGTCGACGTGACGACACTGCCATAGACCAGACCCGGTGCTTTGAATTCGCCGGCGTATTGCGCCGCGCCGGTGACCTTCGCGCGTCCGTCGACGCGGGACGTGGAGGTGCCGATATAGGATGTCATGACGCTCACCGGATTTTCTTGCTGGACTGGATTTGCGGCGTGCCGTTTGCGGCCTGCGTCAACGTGCGAAGAATGGCACGGCGCGCGAGGTCGATTTTGAAGGCATTGTGCGCGAAGCCTTTGGCACCGCGCAGCAGTATTTCGGCCGCTTGTGCAAAGGCATCGGACTTGGCGGGCTGGCCGCGCAATGCTGCTTCAGCCTCCGGCTTGCGCCAGGGTTTGTGCGCGACACCGCCAAGCGCGAGACGTGCCTCCTTGATGCGGCCTCCCTCAAGCCCCAGCGCGGCTGCAACCGACACCAGCGCGAACGCATATGACAGCCGGTCGCGGATCTTCAGATAACTGTAGTTGGCCGCGAAGCCCTGCGGCGGAATCTCGATCGCCGTGATGATCTCGTCTGCCTTGAGATTGGTGTCGATCTCCGGCGTGTCCCCCGGAAGCCGATGGAAATCAGAAAACGCGATCACACGCTCGCCTGCCGGACCCAAGACATGGACCTTCGCTTCAAGCGCTGCGAGCGCAACGCACATATCGGATGGGTGTGTTGCGATGCAGGCTTCGCTCGTGCCCAGGATCGCGTTGATCCGGTTGATGCCGTTGATGGCGGAACAGCCGCTGCCGGGCTCCCGTTTGTTGCAGGGCGTCGCGACGTCATAGAAATAAAAGCAGCGCGTCCGCTGCATCAGGTTGCCGCCAGTCGATGCCATGTTGCGAAGTTGCTGCGAGGCCCCGGCCAAAATCGCGCTCGATAGCAACGGATAGCGCTTCTCGACAAGCGGGTGATAAGCGAGGTCGCTGTTCGGCACGAGTGCGCCTATGCGCAGGCCTCCGTTTGCCGTTTCTTCCACTGTCTTTAGCGGTAGATGCGTGATGTCGATCAGTCGCATCGGACGCTCGACATCGTATTTCATCAGATCGACGAGATTGGTCCCGCCCGCGATGAACCTCGCTTCAGGATCGTCGGCAATTTGCCGGACCGCATCGGCGACGTCGCGCGCTTTGGCATACTCGAAATTGATCATGACTTGCCCCCCATCGCACCCATCGCCTGCTGAATAGCGGCGACGATGTTGGGGTACGCACCGCAACGGCAAATGTTGCCGCTCATCAGCTCGCGGATTTCATCGGCGGTCTTTGCTTTTCCCTCCGCAAGCAGACCAGCCGCGGAGCAGATCTGTCCGGGCGTGCAGTAGCCACATTGAAACGCATCGTGCTCGATAAAGGCCTGCTGTAACGGATGCAGCGCGCCGTCGGCCGCGAGTCCCTCGATCGTTGTAATGCGCGCGCCATCTTTCATGACGGCCAGAGTCAGACAGGCGTTGACCCTCCGACCATCGACCAGGATCGTGCATGCGCCGCATTGTCCGTGATCGCAGCCTTTCTTTGTTCCGGTCAGATGAAGACGGTCGCGCAGCGCGTCCAATAGCGTTGTCCATGGCGCGAGAGCCAACGTGCGCTGTTCGCCATTGACATGCAGCGTTACGGTTATTTGGCGCGGCTTTGAAATTGCTTCCGGTCGAAGGCGCGACCGCGAGGTAGGCTCGTCCATAAGATGCTCCCGGTTGTCGCGATTACCCCCCGGGCCAGGCATCGCAGGTCTTAGGCTAGTACAATTGGAAAGGCCCGGCTAGCAACACATTGTCCGTTTTTGGTGATTGGCGGATGACGGCACGTGCGAGCACTCTCCGCTTTCCGGAGGCAGACATTCCAGCTAGCGGGGTTCGCCTGCTTCGTTCAATTTGCTCCGCACGTAACCTTCAACACCGCCGTAGGGGTGGGCCGCCTCGACGAGCTCACCATAAAACCCGGCCGTTGTAGCTGCCGAGGCCAGCGCTTCCGCTTGCGAATGGATGATGTGATCGAGATCGCTCGGATCTGTGTGGCCCAGAGAATGAATATGTTCCGCGGTCCAAAAGCGCAGGAACGTTGCAAAATTTTCGCTCATAGGAATCCTCCACGAGATCGCGTGCGCGCAGCGTTTCAACTCCTGCGCCTGCATTCGTTTGAATGCTATCGAGAGGACAGTAACGGCTTGAATTAGCCTTTGGGGCAATCAATGTGACAGCGCATATCCCGATGCCAAGTCGGGGGCGTACCCCAATCGCCCCCTGACTTGTACCTGAACGATTTGTCGCCGTTGATGTTACGCTAACTCGCGCAGATGTTCCTTTTCGAACGCGAGGCCCTGTCCGAGCGACCAGTCGGTTGGCGCGTTCTCCGTGAGCGCGATCATAATGTCATCGCTGCGGAATCCTGCGTCGACGGCGCTTGCGACGATGGCCTGAAAGAGCCGTGACTTCTGCTCGGTCGTACGCCCCTCGAGAAACAGGATTTCAACGACACAGGCTTCCGCGGTCCGACGAAAATTCGGGAAATTCGGATCGAGAATCATCGACCCGGACGGATAGTGCGAAACAAGTTGGAAACGGTCCTTGTAGGGGACATTGCATGTCGTCACCAACCCGAAATGCACGGCGTCCGCGAGGGCGCTCACCTTGGCGGGCGAAAGAGACGCCGGGACGGCGATACGGGCAAGCGGCATAAAAATATCTCCCAATTCCCTAAGCGGCGGAACACGCGGAGGTTTTATTATGGCTGTATCGGCAAATAAAACGTCCATTTTGGAATTCACTTGTGCCAAATTATCAGGAATTGCGGGCAGGCTCGTCCGATATCGCGTGTTTCGTGAGGACGGTCGATCTCGGTTCATTCGCGGCAGTCGGTGCCGAAATCGGGCTGACCGCCTCGGGTGTGTCTCGTATCGTCACCAGGCTGGAAGACCGGCTCGGCGTGAAGCTGCTCCATCGCACGACGAGGCGGCTGGCGCTCACGCCCGAGGTCGAAACATTTCTGGCGCATGCAAGAGGAATTTTAAGCGCGGTTGAGGCAGCCGAAGCTGCCGTTGCGTCCACTCACGGCCGTGCACGCGGCCACATTCGGCTCAATAGCGGAACGGCATTTCGAAGCACAAGCTGGCCAGGCTGCTACCGGATTTTTTCGCTCAATATCCGGACATCACGATCGACTTGTCGGTCAGCGACCAGCGCATCGATCCAATTTTCCGAAAGGGTTGACGTGACGAATCCGGGTCGGCCCGCTTCACGACAGCGAGCTCATCGCCGTGCGGCTCAGCGAGGTTCGGCGCGTAATCGCAGCCAGTCCACACTACCTCGCAACGCACGGAACTCCGCAGCTCTGTTGCGGCACAATTGCATGCTGCTCAGCGGCTTCTTTCACCTTTCGCAGTGGCCGTTATTCGAGAATGGCAGGCGCGTGCTCGTGGCCGCCAAGGGGAACGTCACGTCCGATAGTGCCGAATTGTTGCTCGACCTTGCGCTGGCCGGAATAGGAATTCAACGGCTTGGAGACTTTCTCGGGGAGTCCGCATTGAGGTAAGGACAACTGAGCCCGCTCTTGACGGACTGCCACGATAACGATCCGCAGCCGCTCACGGCTTTGCTGCTGCCGGACCGGCAATCGATCCCCCGGGTAAAGCCCTTGTCGACTTCCTTAAGGCGCGACTCTGACGGTTGGGTGGCTCGGTTTGACGTGTATCGTGGACTGCGTGCGCAGGTCGGGTTCAAATCCGCAACAGCCGGGCGTCTCTGTTATTGCCGTTAGTGAGCTTGCGCGTCAGGAACGCTCGCGCAACTCACTCGTTTGGCCCACGAGAAGCGCCTTTCTTCACATCGCCTTTTTTGACGCCGGCTTCGGGAAAAATCCACATGGCCACCACCATGAAGAGCGCCGTGACCATGATGTAGGTGGAAAAGTCCGGACGAATCGGCGAGCCACGCCAATAGGCGAGGATGCCGGCGACGATCAAAAAAACAATCGAGAGAGCCGCTTTGACATCGTTTGGCATGGCAACCTCCCCGCAAATCCGCAGCGCCGGAGCGCCGCGAAGGCACCCCGCCTAATATGGCCCCAGCGGCGCCATCGCCGCTTCGTCGGGACGGCGCGGATGGCCGCGCAAGTTCTTCTTCAGGTGCCGCGTATCATAGCCATTGAGCAGCGTACCGATCAGCCCGCGGTTGAGGTCGGACGTGCCGAATAGCCAATCGGCGATCGGGAACGTCAGGTTCATGTTCGTCTCCATCATCAGCCGAGCATTGTGGTGCGCGGTGTGATGGCGCCGCAGCGTATTGACGAAGGGGCAATTGCGTACGAACCAGTTCTCATCGACGTGACAGCAGAAATGCATGAACTCGTAGATGAGATACATGCCGGTGGTCACGCTCATGAACAGCCAGCCGACATTGGGCGAAAACACAAGCCCGAGGATGACCGCCATCGGCAGTGACATCAGGATGAACACGACCAGCGCATAGGGCGGGAACACAGTCACGCGCCAATCCTTGTGGTCGCGAAAACGCATCTCCTCGTCGGTGAAGAACTGGTGATGATTGAGTGTGTGCCGCTCATAGATCGCGCGCAGGCCCTTGATGCTGACCGGGCGGTGCATGACGTATTTGTGCACGGCCCATTCGAACAGGTTCGTGAACAGGAAGGTGAGCGGAACGGTCAGCCACTCGAGCCAGGTCACGTTGTGAATGTGTTCGACATAGACGTAGAACGCCGCCGCGCCCATGGCATAAATGACGACGATGTGGAAATAGCCGTCGTACCACCCCATGATTCGAGAGCGATACTCCTGGCGAAAATCGATCTGCCGCTGACTGATCATCCCGCGTCTCCTTGGCCGGCGCGATCGGCCATCTGATATATCACGCATCTATCACAGCCGGCCGCCCCTTTCAATCAGACGGTCGCCGATTGCCCAGTTCCGTCGATGACCCGGGCCACAGCCGAGTTCCGGCGCGCCTCCGCCGGCTTGCCTGCAAAGATTATCTCACCGCGTTCAATGACATAAAGGCGGTCGGTGAAATCCGGCACGTGGTGGATATTCGACTCGGCGATGAATACCGCGTGGCCGAAGGCGCGAATATTTCCCAGCCCCTCGACGATCGACGGCACGATCACCGGCGACAGCCCTTCGGTCGGCTCGTCGAGCAACAGAAGCCTCGGTCCGAGCACGAGGGCGCGCGCAATCGATACCATCTTGCGCTCGCCGCCTGAGAGGGCCTGACCGCCACGTTCGCGGTAACGTTCGAGGTTCGGGAACACCTTGTAGGCGTCGGCGATGCGCTCCGCGGCCGGCCGCGGGCTGGGGCAGGTCCAGGTCGGCATGGCGATGTTTTCGGCCACCGTGAGCTCGCCGAACACCTCGCTTTCCTCCGGCGCGAAGCCGATGCCGAGCCGCGCAATCTGGAAAGGTTGCAGGCCAAGGATGGTCTGACCTTCGAACTCGATCGTACCGGAGACCGGCTTGCGGAAGCCCATGATGCTCCGCAGCGTCGTCGTCTTGCCCGCCCCGTTACGGCCAACGAAACACACGAGCTCGCCCTGGCCGACCGAAAACGACACGTCGCGCAGAACACGGCTGCCTTGGATGTCCACTGCCAGATCGCGGACCGAAAGCATCAATGCCCCTTTCGCCGCCCGATCACGGTTTCAATCAGATGCGGATCGGCAAAGAACCGGTCCGGCGGCAGGTCGGCCAGCACTTGTCCCTCCGATAGCGCAATAATGCGGTGCGAATAGGCCGCCACCAGGTCCATGTCGTGCTCGACCAGCACGATAGCCTTGACGCCGGCGCGTTTGGCGGCCGCGATCAACGTCTTCATGATGCCGTGCTTGTCGGACGTCGATACACCCGACGTCGGCTCGTCGAGCAGGATGACCTGCGGATCCAGCGCAAAGGCGGATGCCACGTCCAACAGCTTCTTCTCCCCCTGCGATAGCGCTGCGGCGACGATATCGAGCCGAGGCCCGAGCCCGAAGATATCGGCGACCTCGGCGGCACGCGCATCGATCGCTGCATCGGCTGAAAGACGGGCAAAGAGCCGCCAGCGTTTCTTCTGGCGCGAGACGACGGCCGCCGCAATCGTCTCTCTCACGGTCAGCTGAGGGAAAATCTGGATCAGCTGAAATGCGCGCGCGAGCCCATGGTCGGCAAGCTCGACCGGTCCAACGCCCGCGATAGTCCTGCCCATAAAGAGGACCTCGCCCGCAGTCGGCTCCAACAACCCGGTGAGCAAATTCACGAGCGTCGTCTTGCCCGCGCCATTCGGGCCAACCACCGAAACGAGTTCGCCCTCATGAACCGTCATGGTGACCTGATCGAGCGCACGAAACACGCCGTAGGACTTGCTGACGTTGCGGGTCTCGAGCAGCGCGGTCATGCCGGCCTCCCTGCAACGAGGCGCTTGAATTGCACCGCGAGGCCCGCAATGCCCTGGGGAAAGGCGATGACGATCAGCGCCAGGATCGCGCCGAGAACGAAACGCCAATATTCCGTGAGCGATTGCAACTGATCTTGCAGCAAGATGTAGCTGAGCGCACCGACAATAGGACCGAAGAAATTGGCAAAGCCACCCAGCACCGCCATGAACACAAGCTGGCCGGACTGCGTCCAGTAAACGAGATCTGGATCGGCAAGGCCAACGCGAAAGCCCAGAATGGCGCCGCCAACGGCGCCGAATGCAGCCGATATTACAAAGGCGGCAAGGCGAAAGCGGTGCACGTGCACGCCGAGGTATTCGGCCTTGCGCGCGTTATCGCGAATGGTTCGAAGGTGCAGTCCGAACGGCGAATGCACGATGCGCCACATGACGAAACCGCCGATAACCAGCAGGCCAAGGCAGTAGTAGTAGAAGGGTCCCGCCAGAAACTCGATCTTGTTGTACTTGGCGAATTCCAACCCAAGGATCTTCATCCGCGCCACGCGCATGCCGCTGTCGCCGCCGGTGACGTAGTAAAACTTGAACAGGAACGAGTGGAACAGCATGCCGAAGGCGAGCGTGAGCATCCCGAAAAAAATCCCGACGTAGCGCACGCACAGCAATCCAATGGGCAGCGCAATCACGGCCGATACCAGAATAACGACAACGAGTACAAGCTCGAATGACTTCACTCCGAGTCCTGTCATCACGGCGGCGCCGTAGGCGCCAAAGCCGAGAAACATCGCATGGCCGAAGGACAGCAGGCCGGTATAGCCGAACAACAGATTGAACCCGAGCAACGCAATGGCGTAGCCGAAAAATGGGATCATCAGGCCGATGTAATATGCAGGCAAAATGAAAGGCAGCAGTGCAAACGCCGCAGTCCCCGCTACAGCGACCACAAGGGGGGCCTTCATGCGAGCGACCTCCCGAACAGGCCTGCCGGGCGGAAGATCAAGACGCCGATCACGATGACGTAAATCGCGATTACCTCGAATTCCGGAAAAAAGACGATCGAAAGCGCGCGGATCAGTCCCACGATTGCCGCGCCAATAAGCGCTCCGCGCATCGAACCGAGGCCGCCGATCACGACGACGGCGAAGGCTTCCACGACAAACTCGATCGCCATATCGAGCGAGGCTGCAGCGGTGGGCACCACAAGCGCGCCGGCCGTGGTACCGAGCACGGCACCAAGGGTAAAAACGGCCGAATAGATGCGACGCACATCGACGCCGAGCGCCTCCGCCATGCCGCGGTTCTCGGCGGTGGCGCGCAGGATGCGGCCGTAATTCGTACCTTGCAGGAACGCACCGAGCCCGGCAGCGGTCGCGATCGCCGCCAGGATCACCAGCAGGTTGTAGACCGGCATGCTGAAGTCGCCGGCACTGATGGTGCCGTAGACAAGATAGGCGCTGTCGAGCGAGCGCGGATTGGCTCCCCAAATGAACTTGAAGACATCCTGAAACATCAGAACGAGCGCAAACGTCAGCAGCAACTGGAAGCTCTCATCGCGGGAATAGACCGTCCGCAGAAGACGCTCGATCGGCGGGCCGATGAATCCCAGCAATATTCCCGACACGACCAGCCCCGGCAGGATCAACCACCGCGACACGCCGACCTGCAACGCATAACCGATGAATGTGATGCCGAAATACGCGCCGAGCGCGTAAAACGAGCCGCAAGCGAGATTGACAATCTTCTGCACGCCGAAGACGAGCTGCAAACCAGCGGCGACGAGAAACAAGACGGCGGCGTGAAATACGCCGCCGGCCAGGATATTCGCAAAGGCCGACATCAGGCCGGCATACTAGATCTTGAACTGGGCGGTCTTGATCCATTCCCAGAAATTCGCACCAGGCGGTTTCTGCAAGTCGGCCGAGTACATCGTGTCGAAGGGCTCGGCGAGCGTCACAAAATCGTAATTGTTCTTGTGCGTCGTGAAGCCTTGCACGAACGTCTGGTTGGCGATCTTGTCCTTGCGCCAGCTTCCCTTGCCGCCCAGGCTCTCGACCTCGAGGCCGATCATCGCCTGGATTACGTCGTCCTGTGACGGCCAGCTGCCGCCCTTGGCCTTCATCGCTTTCTCGACCGCCTGCTTGTAGGATTCGACCGCGAAATAAGCACGATCGGCTTCCCACTCGGGGTAGTCCTTGAACTTGTCGCCATACCACGCGACGAACTCCTTCGCGGTCGCAGAGTTCTTCGGGTTGGCGAAATAGAGCGTGTTGTGTCCGAACAACATGCCTTCAGGCGTGAATTCCTTCTTCATCAACGTGTGCTGCCATCCCGCCGCCGGGAAGACAAGCTTGGTGCCTTCGGTCAAGCCGGCGGCGTGGGCCTGCTTCATGAACACGGGCAAATCGGCGAACAGCAGCGAAGAGAAAATCAGATCTGGCTTTGCCGCTTTGAGCGCAGCGACGTGGCTGGTCAGGTCCATGGTGCCGACCTTCGGCCACTGCTCGGTCACCACCTCATGCGCGATGTTGAAACGCTTGAGCACGGCAATGAACGCCGCCATGTTGTTCCGGCCGTAGGAATAGTCGGGGTTGATGCCCGCGACCTTGGCGAACTTGCCTTTCCAGTGCTTGATCGTGAGCAACGAGGCCATCATGGCCTCGCATTCGTTGTCGGTAGAACGGAAGAGATATTTCGGATCGGGAATGGTCTCGTCGACGCCGTTTTGCGTGGTCCCGTCCCAATAGATGGTGAATGCGCGCGCTTCCTCGATCACCGGACCGAGCGCAAGTCCCACGCCGGAAGAAACGATGCCCTGTACGCAGTCGACTTTTTCCTGCTGCACGAGCTTGCTGAACCGCTCGATCGTGTCCTTGGGCGTCGACTCGTCCTCGATCACCAACTCGACGTTGCGGCCGCCGATTCCGTCCTTGGCGTTGTATCTTTCAACCGCCCACTGCGTGGCGCGGATGCCGTTCTCGCCCGGAGCTGCGGCAATCCCCGAGCGCGGCGCCAGGATGCCGAGGCGCAGCGGCCTGTTCTGCGCGATCGCGGGTGCGAAGATGCCAGCGGAGGCGGAGACCGCGCCGAGTGCTGCGGCGGATGCAAGAAGCCTGCGGCGAGAAATTGCCATGGAAGCCCTCCCGGTGTGATCCCGCCTTGAGGCGGTGGTTATCGTGTTCCCTTTGAGATGATATATCAGACGCATGTCACCAACAAGCGCGTCCCACGTCAGCGGGCTTCGGCTCCCTGCAGGAAAGCGTCGATGTCTGCGCTCGTGAGGCTCCAGTCGTTGTCGAGGTTGGCCACCACCGTTTTCATGAACGGTTCGGACAGCGATATGGCACGCTCCTTGTCGCCAAGGTAATCGTAGAGGATTGCGAGCGACAACTGTTGCGGGCTCTCGCCCTCGTAAGTCCACTCGAAGCCGTATTTCGTGAAGCGCTTGACCTCATAGTGCTCCGGTAAGGGCCGGCCATCGGCCGTGACCACGAGCCCGTCAATCGTGCGTTTTCCCTCATATGTTTTCATGGCGCTAAACCGACACTGTGCGGCGCGTGAAGTTCTCGACGTAGTCCATCAACTTGTCGCTGGCGCGAGCGGCGGCATCGCCATTGCCCTGCGCGATAGCGCGTGCCTGGTTCGCGTGCAGCCGCGCGCACAAGGGCAGGTCGGCGGCCTCGCGATAATGCATGTACCAGAAGCGCCGCGACAGGCCCTGTAGGAGTTTCATCGAGCGCGCGGCATAGTCGTTGTGCCCCGCATCGATCATCAAGCGGTTGAACTCGCGGTCGAGCCGCATGAAGGCAATGTCATCATTGGCTTTGGAGGCGCGATCCATGCCTCGCGCAATCTCTTGCAGCTGCTCTCTTTGCTCCTTTGTTGCCCGTTCGGCGCCGGCGCGGCTGAGCAGGCGTTCAAGCTCGCGTCGCACTTCGAGCACAAGCAGCTGATTGCGCGGGTTGATATCGGAGACGAGGATGCCCTTGCGCGGCAGAATGGCGACGAGACCCTCGCGCGCCAGCCGCTGCAGGGCTTCCCGAATCGGGGTGCGCCCAATTTTGAACGTCGCCGAGAGCATTTGCTCCGACAGCACCTGGCTCGGCTTGAGGCGCAGGGTCACGATCTCCTCTTCAAGAGCGCGGTAAGCGCGCTCAGTCAGCGTTTCGGCGCTGACCGACATCCGTTGCGCGGAACTCCGTGAACGCTTCGCCGCTGATGCCTGCCCGCGCGCCACGTCAGATGTGCTTTCGTTTCGCGACCATCGCTGCGAACTCGTCGTACTCAGCATCGTTCACCGTGTAGGAGTGGTCATTGTCCGGGAACGTGCCCTCTTTCACTTCCTTGACGTACTCCCTGATGCCGTTGACAGCGACCTCTGTCAGTTTGGCGAAACGCTTGGTGAACTTCGGCTTGAAGTCGGTGAACACGCCAAGCAGATCGTAGCAGAGGAGAATCTGCCCGTCGGTTCCCGCGCCGGCGCCGATGCCGATCGTCGGGATCGTCAGCTGTTCGGAAATCAGCTTCGCGATCTTGGCCGGCACGGCTTCGAACTCCAGCATGAAGCAGCCTGCATCTTCGATGGCCAAAGCATCCTCGAGAATCTTCATCGCAGCGTCAGCCGTGCGGCCCTGGATCTTGAAGCCGCCAAACATCGCAATCGTGTGCGGCGTCAGGCCGATGTGCGAAGCGGTCGGGATGCCGGCATCGACCAACGCCTTGAGAATATGCGCCTGCGACTTGCCGCCTTGCGGCTTGACCGCCTCACACAAGGTTTCCTGCATGAAGCGCGAGGCATTGGCGAGCGCGCGGTCGACGGTGTGGTAGCTCTGATACGGCATGCAGCCTAGCATGAATGTGTTCGGTGCGCCGCGGCGCACGGCCTGGCCGTGCATGACCATCATATCCATGGTCGCCGGGACTGTGCTGCGGTGGCCATGAGAGATCATCGCCAGGCTGTCACCGAGCACGGCAACATCGACGCCGGCCATCTCGGCCCATTGCGCCGAGGTATAGTCGGGCACCGACATGTAGACCATCTTCTCGCCGGTCTTTTTCGAGTCGCGGATCTCGGTGATGGTGCGCTTTTCGCGCTTGCCATCGGCTTTGGCGTCGGGCTTCTTCTCGGGGGCTTTTGCGGCCGGCTTGGCTGCGACATCCGCGCTCGACATCGGGGCTCCTGAATTTTTCCTCGCCGCGGCGATTGCATGTACCGCTGATATATGTCTCGTATGTTACGGAGATTGCGTTCTTGGGGTCAAGCCGGCCTGCGGGTGCAAAAAGACAATGTCGCTCGCCAGTATCTTCCCGCTTGCCGTATTCGTCGCGCTGATATTGCTCGCGTCCCTTCAGGCCTTGTCAGCGAGCGGACATTTTCCCGAGGCGTCACGGCTTCCGGCAATCTCGCAAGGTTCTGGTCCATTGGTGTTGTGGACGTCGATGGTCGTGACCGCGGGCTCCGTCGCCGCCGGGATCGCCGCAGCCTGGATGCTTATTCCCTGGTACGCGGCTGTGATCGGTGGGGGCGGCGCGATCTTGCTTGCGCCGCTGGCGCTGCAGGTTTTTCCCGACCGCATCGTTGACGGCAAGACTGCGCTGATCGGCTTTGCCGCCGCAGCGGCCGGTCTTGCTGCCTTGCTCTACTGGCTCACACGCCTATGACCGGTGACGAAGATAGCGCGCCCGCCAAACTCGGTTGGATTCACGACAACCCCTACTGGTTGCTGGCACTCGCCACGCTGTTCTGGTCCGGCAACCACATCGTCGGCCGCGCTATTGGTGGCGAGGTTCCGCCGATCGGCATTTCGACGGTACGCTGGCTGCTGCCGACCATAGCGCTCGGGTTCCTCGCATTCCCGCATATCAGGCGGGATTGGCCGGTGATCTGCGCCCACTGGGGCATCCTGCTCTGGCTCGGCATCGTCGGCGGGGCACTCTTCACAGCTCACAGCCGGACAATATATCGGCCTGCAATATACGACGGCGCTCAACGTTTCAGTGCTCAACTCGCTGGTGCCCGTGCTCATTATCGCTACCGGCGGAATCATATTTCGCGACCGCGTCACGGCGAGCCAATTCGTCGGCATCCTGATGTCATCGGTCGGCGTGCTTGTCGTCATTGCGCGAGGCCAATTGAGCAACCTGCAACACCTGTTGTTCAATTGGGGGGACATCATCATCCTGTTCAATATGCTGGTCTTTGCCGTCTATGCCGTTTTTTTTGCGCAAGCGCCCGCCGATGCACTGGCTAAGCTTCATCTTTGTCTTCGGCGCTGTTTCAACGCTCGCGACGTTACCGTTCATGATCTGGGAAACGGCCGCAGGCATCACGTTCAAACCGACTTGGTTGACTGTTTTCGCCATAGCCTATGTTTCCATTTTTCCGAGCTTGCTCGCCTTTGCCGCCTGGAACCGCGGCGTCCAACTGATTGGCGCCAATCGCTCCGGACCCTTCGTCCATCTCGTACCGGTCTACACGGCGATCCTTGGCAGCATGCTGCTAAACGAGCACCTGTCGACTTTTCATATTTTGGGATTCGCGCTGATTATCGCCGGCGTTTGGATCGCCGCCCGCTTCAGCTCTTCGAAATAAACGAAAAGGCGGACATGCTTAGCCTTTGAAAGCTGACATACGGGGCCGCGTGTACAACGCAGGACCATCATTGCAATCAATGTCTGCGTCCGAGCAGCAGAGCAAACACAGGTCGATATGCGGAAATGCCCGCTTTTGACCCCAAGCGGGCATGCGCCGCTCCGCATTAAGGTTTCTTTCTAACGGTAAACTTGAATACGCGACCTGAATACCTCGGATCGGCGGGCGACTCATCGGAAAATGCAGACGGCCGCTTCGCAGCGGTGGTCTACCCAGGAGGAGAGCGTGAAGGTCTCCGCATTTGCCGTCCTCACTGCGCTTATTGCGTTTCCGGCTGAAGCTGGCCAGCGTCAATGGCAAAGCAATGTTTCGCCACTTTGTGACAATAATGGCCGCTGCACGACTCGCAGCGTGACCGCATCGAGCACGATACCAAGCTCGCGCGCGCACCGCATCCGCACATCAGAGCGTGAAGCGCACCGCGCCGTCGATGGCAATGGCAACAGCATGATGGTGACGGTGAAAACGGCCTTTGGCTTCAACATCACTGTGCATCCGGCTTACGCCGGCAAATTTCAGAAATTCTTCGCGTTACTGAAAGAGCGTGGCTACAAAGTGCCGGCCAACATCACCAAGTGCTGGGCGCCACGCGGCACGCATGTTGCTGGCTCCAACCACTACATCGGCGCGGCCTGCGATATTCAGAAGGCTTGGAACCGCGGACCCGACTTCGTCTACCACATGAACGACATCGTGCAGGCCGGCTTGTACAACGGCTGTTCCTTCCGCGACTGCGGCCATGTCGAAGCGGTCCGTGGCACGCACAACAGAGCGCCTAATCTCTATGCTACGATGGAAAAATTCTCCTGAGTACGTAAGTAAGATTGTCTTAATTTGACGAACCGAGCTCATGTGCAATGTGCGCAACTAAAGATCGTGCCCGCGCGCAGCAGTTCCTTTGCACGCTCCTGAACTCAGCACCGACTCGATCTCATGCGGGAGTTGCCATGTGGTCTCGCCTCGTCCTTCTTCCCCTCCTGCTGCTGCCCGCTCCGGCCCTCGCCGGCGTCAAGGAGAATGTCGCGGCGCTGGCTCCGTCGGGGGTTGTGCTGGTGATGGACTCCGATGGCAAAGAGTTGGTGGCCCAGAACGCTGACGAGCCATTCGTCCCGGCCTCGATCACCAAGATCGTAACCGCCTGGCTGGCGATGGAGGTCCTGGGTGGTGACTACCGCTTCCAGACCCGCTTCTACCTGGACGACGACCGAGTGCTGTATGTGCGCGGGGGCGGAGATCCATTCCTGATTTCCGAAGAGCTGGCTCTGCTCGCGCCGCGGCTGGTCGCCGCGGTCGGCAAGCAGCCGCTCACCGGCATCGTGCTCGACGCAAGCTATTACCCCGCCGACATCCGCATCCCGGGCATCGAGGACAGCAAGGAGGCGTACGACGCCCTGAGCTCCGCGCTGGCCGTGAACTTCAACACGATCTACGCCGAGCGCCGCGGCAACAGCGTGCGTTCCGCCGAGCAGCAGACCCCGATCACCCCGCTGGCGATCAGCCAGTTCAAGGCGCGCGGCCCGAAAGGTCGTGGCCGCATCAGCCTGAGCCAAGATCCTGCGGTGAGTCTGCAATACGCCGGCGAGCTGATCGCCGCGTTAATCGAGCGGGCCGGCGGCAGCGTCAAGGGCAAGATTTCAACCGGGTCCGTGCCCAAGGGCCTGGAGCCGGTCTATGTTCACCGCCAGTCGCGTACCCTTTCGGAAATCCTCGTCCAATTGCTCCTCGCCTCGAATAACTACATCGCCAACCAGGTCTTCCTGGAGATCGGCGGGCATCGCCATGGCGGTCCCGTCAGCCTCGAAAAATCACTACAGGTCGCGCGCGAGATGCTCGCCGCGTACGACCTCGCCGAAGCCATCCATCTCGAAGAGGGGTCGGGCATCAGCCGCGGCAACCGCTTCAAGGCACGCGGCCTCGCCAAGGTGCTCGACCTTTTTGCGCCCCACGCCGATCTCCTCCGCGGCCATGATGGCGGCAAGAACAAGACCGGCACCCTCGACGGTGTCCGCACGCTGGCGGGCTACGCCACCACCTCCGCGCACGGGCAGGTGCGCTTCGTGATCTCGCTGCGAAGCAATAACGGCGCGATGCGCTTCCAGCTGCTCCGGTCCATCCAGTCCGCGCTATAGCCGGCTTGCCGAGCCGATGTTTCCTACGCTCATCCAAATGCCTTCATCACTTCAGGAACTCGTTAAGCAAGTTGTGTAGTTGTGACGTGAGTTCGGCGACAGTCTGCGGCCCAGTTCTGCATATGAATACTCGGAACTACTTTGACAATTTTTAACACGAACCGCAGTAATACATTGGCACTTAGCGGACATGCCGATGCCGCATAGAGTGTCCGCTTTGGGGGTAAAGCGGACATCCCGCACATTGAGTTCCAAGGCCGGTGTTGGACCTATGTCCAATCGATTGGGCAATCTACCGCCGCAAAGATTACGCAAGCGAGCATTGTGCGAGCACACCGCCGCGCACCGCAACATGAAAGGGTCCACACGATGTCTGACGATCCAGGGTGGGATGGCCTCGATCGCCGCGATTTTATGGTCACTGCTATCGGCGCATCTGCCGCCCTCGCGGCCAATACTGATCCTGCGAGTGCCCAGGCAACCGCTGCATCGCGAGGAACGGTTTATACGGGAGACATGATTGGCGGAAAGAAGGTCATCAGTGCGCTCAACATCGATGATCTGGAGCCCGGCAAGAAGCACCTGTTCTGTTTTCAAGGCGTGCAGACGGCCACGGGGCAGCACTGGTACGTGTCGACAATGGTCGCGAAGGGGATGCGACCGGGCAAGCGCATCGCACTCGTCAGTGGTGTGCACGGCGATGAAATCAGCCCGGTGCGCACGATCCAGACCGTCATGGACGAGCTTAATCCGGTTGAAATGTCGGGCACGGTGTTGGCCGTTCTCGACGTGTCACGCCCAGCCATGGAAGGCATGGCGCGGAGGTGGCCGAACTCGGGGAGAGGCGTCGATTTAATCGACCTCAATCGCGAATGGCCGGGCAATGAAAATGGCCTAACGGCTCCGTCTCGACACGCCGGGATGCTGTTCAAAAGGTTGCTCAGGCCGAACGCCGACTATGCGATCGATTTCCATACCTCGACGACCGGAATTGACATGACGGCACTCCATATTGCGCGAATGGACCTGGCCGAAGTGCGGGCGATGGCGGAGCTGTTTCCTATTGATCAGATCTTCGACAACGCCGCTTACCCCGGTATATTGGCCAACGCGTTCATTGATGCCGGCATTCCTGCATTCACACCGGAAATCGGCGCGTCGCGTATTTTGGACCACGACATGATCCCCTTGTTCGTGGAAGGGACGATGAATGTCCTCAAGCACCATGGGATCATCGCCGGGCCGATGGGCCGCACCGGTAAGGACACGGGCATCTTTGTCGCCAACAGCGCTCACGGTGTGCTCGCGACCCGTGGTGGCTTTGTTGAGCTGTTGGTCAAACTAAATGACAAGGTCGTAGCCGGGCAAAAGATCGCCGTTCAGCGCAATGCGTTCGGCGAAGTCGTCGCGGAATATACCAGCGGCGTTGACGGTGAGGTTGCGGCCTGCCGCACCGACGCGACATCAGAACCGGGCAATATGCTTTTTTCTATCCTCTACAACCGCACCCCATCTGATGGCATCGACCCGCTGGCTGAGTGATGTCCGCTATTGGCACAAAGCGGACAGTCCGACCGCACCCGACCTTTGTCGTGCCTGATTGAGTGGCGCGCCAGTCAGAATAAAACTGCGAACACTTATGTTATTGAAATCAAGATCTAATTTAAAGAGGGGCATTCGCGTCTTAGTAGCGCTTCCCTTTGGTTATGCGACTAACTCGACGCCGGCGAGAGCGCGGTCGGAACAGCAATCAACATTCGGCACTTGGCGACAATGCCGGCCAGCCATTTTGTGAAAGCGCTTGCCGAGGTCACCAAAGTCAACGGCGAGGATAATGTTCAAGATGTTTACGCCGGATTACGCTGAGGAGACCGGCGTCTGCGTACTTGATGCACTATTTAAGGTCAAGGACAAATCATAAAATGCTGACTGTCGCGGCGGTGGCTTGGTGAAAAAATAAGCCGCCTTTCGCGAGACGGCTTATTCGAGAAGCGCAGGTTTTTTCTACGACCTTCTCTTGTCGTTGACCCCCATGGTCGACTGCACGGGCAGTGCGCGCGTATCCTCAACAAACAAACCGACCTCGAAATGTGGATGAATCCAATGGTGCTTTTCTGCCAAATGGTCGTTGATTCTTCCGACGCCGCCTTGACAGAGTAAAATCGTTAGTCATGAGGATTTTCTCCGCGTGGCGTTCTTGGAAGGCCGCTTCTGCTCGATCTTTTTAACTTCTTTGCGGCGCTGAAAGCGGCCACACCACTCGTCCTTTTGCGTTTCGGGGAATGCGGCATGCCACAGCATCGAGGATCCCCCGCGGAACGTCGGCGGAAAACGCCGGCACTGACTGCGTTCGTTCTTATCTCGCTGGCTGTAATTCCAATATCGGCATCTCTCACAGGTATTTTCCATTGATTTTGACCTTTAGCGCTTTGCTTTCGTGGTCAAGACCTCTAGCAGACGGATTTTAATACGCGTCAAGCGAAACTTTTCGGTCTGCAAGCCATTGAAACTAAATGCGATTAGACGACCAGAAATTGAGCTGCAAAAACTCGAAACTGGTTGTGAGTTTTGAACTTCGCCCGCTGGTGATAGCGCACCAGCGGGCTGTTAGCCGCGGCAGGCGAGCGGTCAATTCCACTTAAGCCTTTGAAATAATGGTGCGCCGGAAGGGATTCGAACCCCTGACCCCCAGATTCGTAGTTTTGTTCCGGGGTATTTCCAAGTCATTGCGCGATCGGTGTTTTGCCATTGGCTCTCGAATAACCTGCGGAAATCCCGGCACTTCCCCTTGCCACGCCAGGACACGCCATGTCAACGTCGGGACACGCTATGCCGCTAACGGTGCGGACATAGTGCGGACACGGCGGACCCCCAGATTATGGCTCAGCGGCTCACCGACGCCAGCGTCAAACGGCTGCGCGCCCCGCGTGCGGGCAACAAGATCGCCTACGACAGCGACGTGGCGGGCTTTGGCATTCGCGTTACGGCGGCCGGCGCCCGCAGCTTCGTCTTCAATTACCGGACGCGCAGCGGCCGCGAGCGCCGCCACACCATTGGCGGCTATCCGGACTGGCGGACAACCGGCGCCCGCGAGGAAGCGCGCCGGCTGCGCCGGCTAGTCGACGAAGGCGGCGACCCGCTTGCCGATATCGAAGCCGAGCGGGACGCGCCAACGGTTGCGGAGCTGTGCGACCGCTTCGAGTTAGAGCATCTGCCTCGCAAGCGGCCCGGCACGGCGACGGATTACCGGCGCATGTTGCGCAACCATATCCGGCCCCATTTTGGCCAGCACACCAAGGTTGCCGACGTCGACTTCTCCCATATCGACGCTTTGCACCGAAAAATCAGCAAGGCCGGGCACGGGCATCGCGCCAATCGCGTCGTGGCCGTGCTTAGCAAAATGTTCGCCCTGGCGATCCGCTGGAAACTGCGACCGGACAACCCGTGCAAGGGCATTGAGAAAAACCAGGAGGGCAAGCGCAAACGCTATTTGAGTGGCGACGAGCTGGTGCGCTTGACGACGGCACTGGCAGAGCACCCGGACCGCCAAGCCGCCAACATTGTGAGGATGCTGTTGCTGACTGGCGCCCGTCGCGGCGAGGTGCTGGCGGCAAAATGGGACGATATCGACCTCGGCACCGGCACATGGACCAAGCCGGCCAGCACCACGAAGCAGGCGGCCGATCACGTCGCACCGCTCTCCGCCCCGGCGCGGCAGCTGTTGTCCGACATCGCCGCCAAGGGCGGCGACAGCCGCTTGTCGGAATACGTGTTTCCGGGCCACGCGACTGCCGGCCACCGCACGACGATCAAACGCAACTGGCGCTGGATCATCAAAGCCGCAGGTATCACCGGCCTGCGCATCCACGACCTGCGCCACTCTTTTGCGAGCCAGCTGGCGAGCGGTGGCGCAAGCCTGCCGCTGATCGGTGCGCTGCTGGGCCACAGCAGCCCGGTGACGACGCACCGCTACGCGCATTTGTACGACGACCCGCAACGCGCGGCCGTCGAGCGGGTGGGCGCGGTCGTTGAGGCGGCTACCCGCAAGGGCCGCACATGACCCGCGGGCCGACGCCAGAAGAATTTTTCGCGCAAAAATTTGCGGCGTTGGAAAAGGTATGGGATGCGGCGAAGCATCTACCTGCCCTCTACGACGCTATCGTGTGGGCACACGTTAATTCAATCTCGCCGCCCGAATGGGCCGTGGTGGCAGTGCTTAATTTGATCGTTGCTCACCACAACGCCACCAGTGGCAAGAAGCGCCTTCGTTCGCAATACGCTCTCGACTACATACACCGCACGCGGTGGCGCGCGCTTTCGACTGCCTTTCGGATGTACGGCATAGAGAAATACGAAAAAACCCCCGGACGGCCGAAGGATGCGCGCGTTCAGGAGGCGCGCCAGCAGGCCTCCGAAGCGTTGCGCAAAGTCAAAAGTGTTGCTCGCGGCCGCCCGCGCCAAATCCAGGACAGTTTCGACAAGGTTGAAAAGGCGCGTGGCACCCCCGCAGAGGTCCGGTATTTCTTCGACCGGTAAAACCTACCCAACGCGCTTTTCCTAAAGGTAGTTTTAATTAGCGCGCTTTGCGTTAATTGAAAGGCTGTCCCGAATTTTCCCAAGGGCAGCCCTCAATGTCCGATTCCTCTCCTGCCAGTTCCCGACGTCATATCGAGCTTGCCGATGACGTGCTGATGCCGCGACGCGAGCTTGCCGAGGACATCCTCGGCGTCACTGACAAGACTGCTTCCCGCATGAACTTGCCGACGACGTACATCGGCAACATCGCGTACGTCCCCAAGAACGAGTCGCTGCGGGTCGTTGCAGCGCGCGTTCGCCGTCCAAACCAGCGCCCGCCGCGCAAGAGGGCGCGATGACACCGCCAGACGATCACCTTCTCGCTGTCGCGCGGCGCGTTGAAACCATACTCGGCAAAATCGCCTACGCCGAGGATCCGGCCGAAGTGCACTACCTGCAACAACGCGCTGTCGAAGCAATTTCAGAGCTGCCCCTTGCGATCAGTCGCGCTCGTCTAAGCGAGCGTGTTGACGACGCGGCGAACGCGCGCCCGCAGGAGCTAGAGACGTATGTTTTTTATCCGGCCAGGCGCCGCCGCGCACGCCTGGCCGGGTTTT
>DATDLC010000104.1:0-8213 GCA_036519515.1 Pseudolabrys sp.
TAGCTTCTCTTTTGCCATGATTGTTTTCCGGAAGTGCGCCTGGGCCGCCGCAACGCCGCTTCCCATCGCTATGTCTATACCAACATCGCGCATCGCCATTTCCGCCCCGGCCAGCGCGCCCAGCACCATCAAATCATTGAGATCGCCCAGATGCCCGAAGCGGAACAGTTTGCCAGCAACCTTGGAGAGTCCTGCGCCTAGCGCCAAGTTGTAGCGACGGAATGCGGAGTCGATCACATCCGCGCCGTCGATACCGGGTGGCACCAAGATGGCACTCACCGTGTTGGAGTACCATTTCGGTTCCTTGGCGCAGAGCCGCAAACCCCACGCCTTTACCGCTGCCCGCACGCCGTCGGCCAAAACCTGATGCCGTTCGAACACGCGGTGGAGGCGCTCCTCGAACAACATGTTGAGGGATTCTCGCAGCCCATAGAGCATTGGCAGCGACGGCGTATAGGGGAAATACCCCGTCGCGTTTGCTTTTATGTGGTCGCCGAAATCAAAGAACACCCGAGTGCAGCGGGCGCTCTTTTGCGCCGCCAACGCCCTGGGACCGGCACAGACGATGCCGAGACCAGCGGGAAGCATGAGTCCTTTTTGCGATCCAGCGACAGCGAGATCCACACCCCACTCGTCCATTCGGAAATCGATGCTCGCGATCGAACTGACGCCGTCAACGTAAAGCATCGCCGGGTGGGCGGCAGCATCGATCGCGCGCCGTACCGCGGCGATGTCGCTCGTAACACCGGTGGCGGTCTCGTTGTGGACTATAAGAACGCCTTTGATTGCATGCGTCCGGTCGGCCCGCAGGGCATCCTCAATGCGATCGGGCGAGGCCCCTACCCCCCACTCTTCGTCCTGTATCACGACATCAAGACCGATGCGCTGAGAGAGATCAATCCAGAGGTGGCTGAACTGGCCGAAGCGCGGCGCTAGCACCTTGTCCCCGGGCGAGAGGGTGTTGCTCAGCGCCGCCTCCCAGGCACCAGTGCCGCTGGAGGGGAATATAAAAACCTGCCCATTCTCGGTCTTAAATATCTTCTTCAGCTCTTGGAATAATGACAATGTCAGTTCAGGAAACTTGGAGGATCGATGGTCCTCCATCGCCACCATCATCGCGCGCATCACTCGGTCGGGTACATTGGTCGGTCCGGGGACGAACAGAAAATTGCGTCCCGGCATCCTCGGTCTACGCATGGTGCCCTCGCTTCGGAAACGACTGTCGCAGAGTCACCGCCATTCTATACGGATTGCGGTAACATCAAACGGTTTCCGCGCCGCTCACCGCTGCCGGGTGTGACGGATGGAGGACCGCTTCGGGATCGGCGCGGGTGGTACTGGTTCGACCTACGCCGCGTTATCGCGTGAGAGCGGTACCAAGATGGGCCTCGCTGCAAGCGTCGTCATCTACGACGAGCTTGGCCAGAGTGAAAGCCGCGACCTGCTCGATGCGCTCGACACTGCCATGGGCAAAAAAGCCGAGCCGCTGATGATTGTCATCAGCACGCAGGCAGCGCGCGACGAGGCACCGCTATCTCAGCTCATCGATTGCGGTCTGCGTATCGAGCGCGGCGAGATTGTTGATCCGACGTTTCACCTCACGCTGCACACCGCGCCGCTCGATGCCAACCCGTGGGAATTCGTGACGTGGAAATTGGCAAATCCTGCGTTAGGCGATTTTAGAAGTTTGGAGGATGTGAAGCGTCTGTCGCTGCAGGCGCAGAGGATGCCAAGCGCCGAAATGAGTTTTCGGAATCTGATTTTGAATCAGCGCGTCGACACCACCGTGCAATTTATCGACGCTAGATCTTGGAGTGCGTGTGGCGACGTTGAGCTCTTCCTGCCGGGGCTTCGTGGCCTGCCGTGTTATGCCGGCCTCGATCTTGCCGCCTCAAAAGACTTGACGGCTTTAGTGCTGGCGTTCGTCGGTGACGATGGCGAGTACATAGCACTGCCGTTTTGTTGGTTGCCGGGCGAAACGCTGCAGGAGGCGACGGATCGGGATCACATGCCCTATGCTGTCTGGGCCAAGGACGGTCACCTGCTGACATTTCTGGGACGAACGACAGACCCAAAAACGGTCGCACTAAAAATCGCGGAGCTCCACGGCACCTACAACATTCGAGCGTTGGCGTTTGATAGGTGGCGGATTGAAGACATCAAGCGCGAGCTCGGCGCGATTGGGTGCAGTGTCGAGCTGGTGCCGTTCGGCCAAGGCTTCAAAGACATGGCTCCAGCCGTCGACATGCTCGAACGCCTGGTCGAGGAGGGCAAGCTGCTGCACGGCAATCATCCGGTGCTGTCGATGTGTGCGGTCAATGCCAAGACGGAAACGGATGCCGCCGGAAATCGAAAATTGAGCAAGCGCAAGTCAAACGGTCGGATCGATGCACTTGTCGCGCTCACGATGGCCGTGGGCATCGCAGCGCGGCCGGCGCCGGTCGTAGACATAGAGGCGTTGATCGGATGACGAGGTGAAAGATGTCAAAACGGCCGTACAGTACGCGGCGTTGGCAACGCCTGCGCCGCCTCAAGTTGCAAACCAATCCGTTGTGCGAACAGTGCCTCAAGCAAGGCAGACTGACCATCGCAGTCGCCGTCGACCATCTAGTCGCTATAAGCAAGGGTGGAGATGCTTACCCTGGGCTCGATGGACTCATGTCGTGCTGTGCGTCCTGCCATAACCGCAAGACGCGCGTGACTGAGCAGTTGGGCCAGGAGCTGACGGTGAAGGGATGCGACGAGCGCGGGTACCCTCTCGATCCCAATCACCCTTGGTACAAGACAGGATGATCGCGCTTACCGATGCGCAGTTGAAGGTGATGATGGCGGCTGCCTCGCAGGTGCCGATCGAAATCACGTTGTTGCAGCGGATCGCCGCCGCGCTGCAAAGGCGCGCTCGTCGCTTCGATGATGGCGATCTCGCCAATGGCGTTGACCGGATTGATTCAGCAACCGGCAGCCTGATCGCCTTGCAGGATCGCGCTGCGGGTTTGCCAGTGCGCCGGAAATGCCTTTGGGTTCAACACGCGCCGTTACTGCGGTTAGCCAATCTAACGTGTTGATGACATTTGGCTAAGGTAACCCGCCCCTGGGCACCACCTAAAGCCAACAATCTCCGATATTTACGAAGACGACTCGAGCTCGACCCAGAGCCCATTTTGTCCGCGGGCACACCGGGGGCACAAATTGCGGGGATGTAATCGCACAGCGCGGGCCGCTGGTGCGTTCGTTGCATCTTCACGCCGGCCGCTGGCGGCCCAATCCAACACTATGAAGCCAGGCCACTGATCCAGGTACCGAATTCAGTGTTCGTACGGGCCATGATGATTCCGCCCAACCTCCCGAGCATCCCCTGAGGGCGGCCAAACGCACGCAATAATAAGTTTCGGGTGACACCCATCGACGAACTGGCTCTAACGCGCGAAATTCGGGACGCGGGGTGAACGATATCTAGTTGGCCGTCCGCTATTTGGGTAAGTAAACCGGCGCGAAAAGGTAACTGACCTTCCCGAGCATCGAAGCGTTTTTTTTGCCGCATGACCCTCCCCATCGACCGCACGGTGTCTTAACTAGCGGCCCAGCATCGGACAACGGAGGAATATCATGACCTATGTCGATGGATTTGTTGCCGCTGTTCCCACCACCAATCGCGATATCTACAAGAAGCACGCTGAAGCCGCCGCACTGGTGTTCAAGGAGCACGGCGCTTTGAAATTTGTGGAGTGCTGGGGAGATGATGTTCCCGACGGGAAGCTCACGTCGTTTCCTATGGCGGTCAAACGCAAGGACGACGAGACGGTCGTCTTTTCTTGGATCATCTGGCCATCGCGCGATCTGAGAAACGAGGCCATGAAGAAGGTCATGGCCGATCCTCGCCTGCAGCCGAATGTAAACCCCATGCCTTTTGATGGGAAGCGCATGATCTACGGTGGCTTTGAAATGATTGTGGAAGCTTAATGGCGCGGCAGACGCTCCACGCAATTTCCGTTTCTTGCCGCTACGGGCAGTAGCAAAGCAATAAAAAGAACTCTGGCTATGTCCGCTCTGGGTCATTAGCGGACATTCCGCGATGTCAGAGGCGTGTCCGCTTTACCCCCAATAGCGGACAAAGGCGGGTGCGGTCGGAATGTCCGCTAAGTGCCAAAAGCGGACATCTGTCCCTACTCGATGACTTCGTCGGCGAACAATAGGAACGATTCCGGGACGGTTAGACCAAGCCCCTTCGCGGTCTTCAGGTTCACCACCAGCCTGAATTTTGTCGGTAACTGCACCGGAAGGTCCGCCGGATTTGCGCCGCGCAGGATGCGGTCAACGTAAGAAGCCGCTTCACGTACTGTCTCCAATTGGTCAATTCCATAGGAGACCAAGCCACCGCTCTCGACATAAAAACGGAATGAGTACACCGTAGGCAGCTTCACTTTGTCGGCGACATCAATAAGCACGTCTCGTTTTGTCGCCGTGAGCGGGCTCGGTGTTACGATCAATCCGCCATTTGGCTCCTGAGCAAAGTCTTTCAACACCCGCTCGATATCCGCAGCGTCACGAACTCCTAACCCAGTGACGCTCATGCCTAACGGCTTAGAAATCGCATCCGCTGCGCGGATAAACGCCACATTTGCGGCGATCTCTGGAACATGGACCACGCCAACGCGACGAACCTGCGGTGCAATCTGCTTGAGAACTCCCAGCCATTTTCCTCCAACCGCGGGCTCGAAATTATGGAAACCGGTTACGTTGCCACCCGGATGGGCGAGGCTGCTGACGTAACCACTACCCACCGAGTCGGATACCCATGTGAACACAATCGGGATCGTGCGGGTTTCGCGAAGAAGCGCAGACAGCGCCGGATTGGTCGTTACGAAGAGCAGATCCGGTTTGCCGCTAACCAGTTCGGCAGCCGCGAGACGCGTGCGTTCGGCACTTTCTCCCGCAAACCAATATTCGAACTTGACGTTTTGTACTTCCGTCCAGCCAAAGTCGCGTAAACGTTCCCGGAACACTCGAAGATAGGTCTGCCCAACCTCGTCTGATTCAGCAAAATCCATCAATACGCCGATGTGGCGTGGGTGATCGCGCTGCTGTGCAAGTACGCCAAGCGGCCACGCCGCTGAAGCAGTCCCAAGAATTCCGATGAACTCACGCCGCCGCATGACGCCCCCGAGGCTCACACCAGGACATCGTAGCAACCCGCAGCAGCACTCTGGAAGAGCTGAGTGTGACTTCAGCGGATGTCCGCTTTGGGTCAAAAGCAGACATTGGCGTACGTCCGGGTGATGTCCGCTTTACCCCCGAAGCGGACATTCGGAGCTGCCGTCGACATGTCCGCTAAGTGCCACAAGCGGACATCGCGCCACTCATTCGATCAACTTGTCAGCGCGGTCAAGCAGCGTAGGCGGCACGGTTAGGCCGAGCGCCTTCGCAGTCTTAAGATTGATGACCAGTTCATACTCGGTCGGAGCCTGCACTGGCAGCTCGGCTGGCTTCTCGCCCTTAAGGATGCGATCCACATAGCTCGCCGCAATCCGAAACAAACCGCGCTGCTCACTTCCGTAGGACAGCAGACCGCCTTGTTCCGCGAAGAAACGCCACGGATAGACGGCAGGCAGGCCGTTGCGAGCAGCCAGCAAGATGACCTCGGCGCGATGGAAGCGCTTTGGTTCACGTTCTATTTGTACCATCGATGGCTTGGACTATCACTCGCACCGCAGCGCGCTGAGTGAGTCCGCCGTCGCGGACGAGAGTCCGCCAGGTGAAAAAGCTCAATGCCAAGTGCAGCATCGCGCGCTGCCTTGCATTGAGGCTAGCGCCCAGCACATCGTGCCAGCCCGCGACCACGGGACCGACTCGCAAGGCAATGACCTCCCGCGTTAGCGCGTGATACTCGGCGTCGCGCATTACACACGCCATCAGCGAGGCATTGCGCTCGTACCAGGCGTAGATCGCGGACAGCGCGGCGGTGAGCCGCTCCGTACGGTCGGCGATGGCGCGCCAGGCCGCGGCCTCTGGTAGGGGATCGCGCTCGTAGACGAGCCCGGAGCACGCCATGGCTAGGCTGCGCTCGTCGGGGAAGTGCGCATAGAGCGTGTGCCGCTGCACACCTGCGCGATCAGCAATCATGCTGAGGGTGGTCGCCGCCGGCCCAAGGCTCGAATGCAGCTCGACTGCGGCCTCGACGATCCGCTGGCGGGTCTCGGCCTGCTGCTCGGCACGCTTCTTTAGGGTGTAGGTCCGCGTCATAATTTCAATGCACGAGCACGTGCACTCATATTGACAATGCCACACGATTTCAATACACACATGTGTATAGTGAAATTAGGCGAATGTCCACCACGCCACACGGAGAAAATCCATGGAGACCAGAATCGACGAAATCGCCGAGGGCATTTACCGCCTTTCGACCTTCGTGCCGGATATCGCGCCGCCGGCAGGCTTCACTTTCAACCAATTCCTCATCCTCGGCGACGAGCCGCTGATGTTCCACGCCGGCTTGCGTAAGATGTTTCCGCTCAACCGCGAGGCGCTCTCCCGCATCATACCGCCCGAAAAGCTGCGCTGGGTGGCGTTCGGCCATTACGAGGCTGACGAATGCGGCGCGATGAACGAGTGGTTAGCAGTGGCACCCAATGCGCAGGTCGCCCACGGCCATACCGGCTGCCTAGTGTCGCTCAACGACATGGCCGACCGCGCTCCGCGTGTGCTCGCCGATGGCGAGGTGATCGAGCTCGGGCCGCGGCAAGCGCGTGCGCTATATCGACACGCCGCATACGCCGCAGGGGTGGGACGCCGGCGTGATGATCGAGGAGTCCACCGGCACGCTGCTGTGCGGCGACCTGTTCACCCAACTCGGCAACGGGCCGGCGCTAACGCAGGGCGATGTTGTCGGCCCGGCGATCGCTGCTGAGGATCTATTCAAGTATTCCGCGCTCAATCCGGACATGGGTGCAACCATCCACGGCCTGGCGAAGCTCACGCCGCGCACGCTAGCGCTGATGCACGGGCCTTCTTTCTCGGGCGATGGCGCCGGGGCGCTGCGCGCGTTAGCGGAGGATTACGAGCGACGCACAGTCAGCCGCGGTATGGCGATTGCTGAGTGCCAAGCAGCGTAAACCTCTCATGCCGATGCGTTCGCGACCTATCGACGATGGTCGATGTCCGCTTTGGGTCATTAGCGGACATTTTGGCCCGCGCTGAGCATGTCCGCTTTCCCCCCCCAATAGCCGACATTCCGGGCACCGAGCGGCATGTCCGCTAAGTGCCAAAAGCGGACTCATGTACTGCAGCATCGATCACTCCGTCGGCGGGCGAGTAACGGAACAATATTGAACGAATAAAACAAGGGGTAGGCTATAATTCGCCTAAGCCCTTGTTCGTTATAATCTTAGTTTGGCAACGCTCTTGGCAACATCACGCAAGTTTGGTCGTTGCCGTCGGACTATGCAGGTTTGCTTGCGCAGTCCGCGGCATCAATACTGCAAGAATGATCGCGACGAGGAAGAGCGCGGGCACATCTCCTATCAAATGACCGCGTTCCGCCGGGTCATTGAAGGACTGGACGCCCATGATCACCCCATGCACTACGCTTGACCATACAGTGAACCAGATGATGCTCTTGTGCGCATTGGGATTGCGCGACGCGATGAGCAAAAACACTCCTAGGGTCGCATATACTCCAATTATCATCATCAGATAGTGCGAATGTCCTTGTCCCCAAGCCCAACCCGATGGCCACACCATGCTCAGCGTATATTCGCCAAATATAAATGCTAAGCCGATCGCAATTAGCGCGGTACGAAGAAACCGCAGGTGATTTGCATCAGACATCTTTCGTCTCTCCTGTTCAAACATTCAGCAGTTTCACTGCTCCAATTTCAATTCTGTGCGGGCTGTATGTTGGAGAAGTGGCGATGCTACGCTGAGGTCCACTCGACCGCTTGTTCAGCACTTCCGTTTGATCTTGGCAGCGAAGGATTGCGCTACTATCTTCCCGTTCCGCACAACAAATGTGTCGGTAGCGAATTCGTACGAATTGTCCGCTGTTTCGGCCGTGCTGCGATGTCCGCTTTGGGTCAAAAGCAGACATGTGCAGCGCAAAAGGTCATGTCCGCTCTACCCCCGAAAGCAGACATTTTGTCAGCCCGATTGAAATGCTCGTCTATCCTGGGAAATTGGCGGGAGCGGCGACAATGGGGGATTTGCACAAAGATTGAATG
>DATDLC010000105.1:0-3046 GCA_036519515.1 Pseudolabrys sp.
ATCGGCGATATGACGACGGATCAACAAACCGCGTGTCCAAAGACCTTGATTTGCGCTGTTAAATTCTCCGACATCGAGATCGGCCAATTCGAGATAGCACCAATCATGCAGCCGCGGCCCTTTAGTTCCGTCCCCTGCCGACAGGCGTTTCCAGTCGGACGAACGCCGCGTCGAGGCGATGTCAGCGGCGGTGCCAGAGACTGATCGCCGCTTGCCCCACGATCGGAACACATGAGCGCTGCTGACTCCGAGCACATAGCCTTTGCCTGCCTGGCGTAGTTGCTGTTCGATATCTCCGACACCGTAGACCGTAGACCGTATCGGCAGCAACCCACTTGAATGGCACAGCCGCGACTATGGCGCGTGCGATCATTGCCGTCGCAAGCTTTGGTTTGGTCGCAAAGCCTGTGTCGGCAGGCACAGATGTGGCTTCCAGACGAACTGGATCATCGGTCCATTCCTTCGGAAGATACAACGCGCGATCGATGAACGCATGGCCATGACGCGAAACGTAGGTAGCGAAGACGCCGATCTGGCAGTTCGTGATCTTGCCTGCCGATCCAGTGTATTGCCGCGCTACGCCGCACGACGCCTTGCCCTGCTTGAGAAAACCGGTCTCGTCGATGACGAGGACCGCATCGTCATCTGCCAAATGCTCGATGACATAATCGCCACGATATCGCGCAAGGCATCAGCATCCCAATCCCTGCGACCCAGGATCGCTTGTTGCCGCCATGGACCAGGATCGCCAGCTGCCTCCGCCCGCATCCACCCGGTCTTGCGTTGCTCATCGCCGAGCAGACCTTCGAGAAACAGGCCTGCGTTCCTCGCAACCCGTTCCTGCCCGAACAACGGGCGTATCCGCTTCTTAACCTCCCGAAGCGACGCAGCCCATAACGCAAGCGTTTCTTCAATCGACGCTGTCTGCGTCCACGATCTTCGAATCATGGTTGCCCATGGATTCAGAAATCTTCGGAAAGGGCAACTGTAATGCTAAGGGCCCATCCATAAATAACTGAGTCATAAATATCACGGATCGAGAAGATTTGTTGACTGGGATTCACAAGGATGAGTCGCGCGACGTAGCGTCGCGGGATGATTCGAGCCGGACAGGCGCGGGCTGTGCGCAAACGCTATCGGGAGATGACCCCTGTTCTGAATGAACAGAGCCGCCGCCGCTTTGTTGCATTGGAGGCGCGAGCGTTGGGACGCGGCGGGGTCAGCTTGATGGCTCGGATCAGCGGACTGGCGCGGTCGACGATTTATCACGGACTTTCCGACATTCGTGACCAGACGTCGGTTGCGACCGGACGTATCCGCAAGCAGGGCGGTGGGCGCAAGAAGAAGTCGATTCAGGATCCAACTCTTGTGGTCGACCTCAAGCGGTTGGTCGAGCCGGTGACGCGGGGCGATCCGATGCAGCCGCTGTTGTGGACGACCCGCAGCCTGCGTAATCTCGCGAACGAGCTGGCGAACAAGGGACACCAAGTCTGCCCGACGGTGGTCGGTGACCTTCTGCGCGGCATCGGCTATAGCCTGCAGGCGAACAGCAAGACACGAGAAGGCGGCCAGCACATCGATCGCGACGCGCAATTTCATTACATCAATACGCAGGCCAAGGCGTTTCTGGCGGCGAACGAACCGATCATTTCGGTTGATACGAAAAAGAAGGAGTTGGTAGGCAATTTCAAGAACAATGGCCGGGAATGGCGGCGCAACGGAGCGCCCGAACTCGTCAACGTCCACGATTTCATCGACCCCAAGCTGAGCCGTGCTGTGCCGTACGGCGTCTACGACATCACCAACAATGTCGGATGGGTCAGCGTCGGCACCGATCACGACACCGCAACCTTTGCCGTCAACACGATCCGCCGATGGTGGCGGACGATGGGAAAGAAACGTCATCCCAAAGCCAAACGCCTGATGATTACGGCTGACGGTGGCGGCAGCAACGGATATCGTGTTCGTCTGTGGAAAGTCGAGCTTCAGAAGTTGGCCGACGAGCTCAAGCTCCCCATCACGGTTTGCCACCTGCCGCCCGGCACAAGCAAGTGGAACAAGATCGAACACCGTCTTTTTTCGTTCATCACGATCAACTGGCGAGGCAAGCCGTTGCGCAGCTATCGCACGATCGTCCAATTGATTGCTGCAACGAAAACCGAGGCCGGCCTCAAAGTGCGCGCCGAATTGGACGAAAACAAATACCCCAAAGGTGTCAAAGTTTCCGATCTCCAAATCGCCGCCGTCAACCTGACCCGCCATACTTTCCACGGCGACTGGAACTACACGGTTTCACCGCAGCGAAAAAACTCTCGCCAAAAAACGGATTGACTGAGTTATTTATGGATGGGCCCTTAGCGTCTCTCGGCATCATACATATTTCAAAAAATTCTTCACAAAATTTACTGAACCCCACTGGGCTGGCTTCGAACATCGAATTATTGCGCCTCGGGCGCCCTGGTCGAAATGAAGGGCTTTCGCGGCAGCATTCAATGAGGGCGACGTGCCCGAAGTAGCTGCGGCACAGATGTTTCGTGCTCCGATTTGTTTATGAACGGCGAGCGCGTCGTGATAAAATCACATGTATCGATTTGGGGTACGAGGATCAGCGAAGCTTGCAGCCATCGAGCGGTGATTTACGCTAGCGAAAAGGAAATGCCATGTCCGATGAAGATATGAAAGCTGAGCTAGAACGTCTCCGCAGCGAGAACGCGGCTCTCAAAAAAGGAGCTTCCGACGGCATCCGCATGAAGATAAGTGAAAAGGGTGCCGTCTCAGTTTATGGAATGGGACGCTTTCCAGTGACCCTATATAAAGAGCAATGGTTGAAACTTCTGAACATGTCCGAGGAGATTCGTGCGTTCATTACCGAAAATGAAGCGCGACTGAAGGCGAAGGATTGACAGCCGACGCGCGCCCGCGCCGTCGAATTTTGGCCCCGGGGGGGGCCGTTCTCCTGCAATCGATTTTCTAAATGCAGTCGAATGCGGGCGGAGCGTTGCGCATGAACGCGACCATCATGGCTATAGCGAAGCTCGCAGCCACC
>DATDLC010000106.1:0-40991 GCA_036519515.1 Pseudolabrys sp.
GCTTGACCCGCGTTGGCTCAACCGCGTGTCCAAACTGTCAGCCAAAGGCTGGAAGAATTTCGTCGCCCGGGAAAAGGATCGCATCAAGGAGATCCGCTCGCTGGTGCACGACCTTGCCGCGCAGACCGGCGTCGAGATCGCAGAATTCCGCAAGATCGTGCATATGGTGCAGAAGGGCGAGCGCGAGGCCCGCCAGGCGAAGAAGGAGATGGTGGAGGCGAACCTGCGCCTCGTCATTTCCATTGCCAAGAAATACACCAATCGCGGCCTGCAGTTCCTCGACCTGATCCAGGAAGGCAACATCGGCCTGATGAAAGCCGTCGACAAGTTCGAGTACCGCCGCGGCTACAAGTTCTCGACCTATGCGACGTGGTGGATCCGGCAGGCGATCACCCGCTCGATCGCCGACCAGGCGCGCACCATCCGCATCCCGGTGCACATGATCGAGACGATCAACAAGATCGTGCGCACCTCACGGCAGATGCTCAACGAGATCGGCCGCGAGCCGACGCCGGAAGAGCTGGCCGAGAAGCTCGGCATGCCGCTCGAGAAGGTGCGCAAGGTGCTCAAGATCGCCAAGGAGCCCTTGTCGCTCGAGACGCCCATCGGCGACGAGGAAGATTCGCATCTCGGCGATTTCATCGAGGACAAGAACGCAGTCCTGCCGATCGACGCGGCCATCCAGTCGAACCTGCGCGAGACCACGACGCGCGTGCTGGCCTCGCTGACCCCGCGCGAGGAGCGCGTGCTGCGCATGCGCTTCGGCATTGGCATGAACACCGACCACACGCTGGAGGAAGTCGGCCAGCAGTTCTCGGTGACCCGCGAGCGCATCCGGCAAATTGAGGCGAAGGCGCTAAGGAAGTTGAAACATCCGTCGCGGAGCCGCAAATTGCGGTCGTTCCTAGATAATTGACCAAGCAAAACCCCGGCGGAAGCCAGGGTTTTTGTTTGCCACGCATCCAGGGGACGTGGTGGACGAACTAACGCAGTCGGAGATTCCAATCCACCTCAAATTGTCGCTGTGCTGACCGTCACCCCTTCTTCCGCGGCAACCCCTTGCGCTTCGTGTGCGCGAATTCCTCAAGCTGCTTCTCGCTCATCGATTGGGCCATCTGCCGTGAGGCGCCTTTGAGGCTCGAGATCAGGCGCTCGCCGCGTTTGGCGGACGTCGTTGATGGCGCCGCGCGGTCGGCTCGGTCGCGCCTACTTCACCCGCATCATCTTTTCCGGCTTGGCGCCGACGCGGGCAATGCTCTTGATCTTGAGTGGCGCGCGGCCCGACTTCTCCGCAATCTCGCGGTCCTGCTCGATGATGAAGCCGAGCGCGGGCTCGTCCTTCTCAAGGCCGCCGAGAAGTTCGGCCGGCACGCGCCGGTTGGAGCGTTGCGAACCGTCCTCATAGACCACGTCGAAGAAAACGAATTCGCCCTTGGGGTTGGTCCCCGGTTTTTTTGCCATCGGTCCTGTCCTGGTGCTTGAAACAGAAGCCCCATGGCGCGACGCGGGGTTTCCGTGCGGCGGAGTTAAACCATCCGCTGCCGTTTGAACAGGGCCTTTTCGCTTGAGGGCGTCAATTCGTCTTGGCCGCTTCCGCCACCGTCACCGGCTGATCGCGCCACACATCCGGAAATGTCTTCTTCAGGCTCTCGACCTTCGGCGCATCGTTGATGGCGATGTAAGGCTGGTAGGGATGCTTGATCGCGTAGTCCTGGTGATAGTCTTCGGCCGCGAAGAACGGCACCTTCATCGTCTGGGTCTTCGTCACGATCGGGCGCTTGAAGGCCTTGGCCGCATCGAGCTGCGCGATGTAGTCCTTCGCGATCCTCGCCTGCGCTTCGCTCTGCGGGAAAATCTCCGAGCGATATTGCGGGCCGGTGTCCGGCCCCTGGCGGTTGAGCTGCGTCGGGTCGTGCGCGACCGAGAAGAAGATCTGCAGGATCTTGCCGTAGGAAATCTCGCGCGGGTCGAACGTCACGCGCACCGCTTCGGCGTGGCTGGTGCGGCCTGAGCTGACGGCGTCGTACGCGGCGTCTTTCTGCGCGCCGCCGGCATAACCGGACACGGCATTCTTCACGCCCTTGACGTGCTGGTAGACGGCCTGGATGCCCCAGAAGCATCCGCCCGCGAGCACGGCGGTTTCGAGCCCGGTACTTTGCGCCGGCGCCTCGGCCGCGGGCGGCGGGATCGTCACGGCGGGTTCGGCATGTGCGGAAAGCGGCGTGAGCGCGATGGCGAAAGCGAGGACGAGGGCAGGGCGGTTGGTCATGGCGGATATCCCGGTGAATGCGGTCGCTCTCATATACGTATGACAGCGCCCGGTGGCATTACACGATGGTACACGTTGGCGTGAGAGGGATGTGTTTGGCGCAATGAGCCTCTCCACACCGCTCATTCCCGCGTAAGCGGGAATCCAGCAGCTGGGTCCCCGCTTTCGCGGGGACGAGCGGACAATAATAAAATAACGGCTGTTATCGCCGGGTTTTCAAATGTCATGGCCGGGCATAGCCGTTCGAAGAACGGCGTGCTTTCGCACGCCTATGTCCCGGCCATCCACGTCTTACTTGTTTGCACATCCAAAGACGTGGATGCCCGGCACAAGGCCGGGCATGACGGCGTGGGTGCGGTGTGCGCCGCCGCCCGCGCTGCACTATAATCCCACCCGCCACGTTCCTCCTGAGACCGGAGATGTCGTCATGGCAATGTATCTTTTGTTCGGGAAATATTCGGCTGAGGCTCTCAAGGGTATCAGCGCCAAGCGCTCCGAGGACGCAAAAGCGCTCTTCAAGAAGCATGGCGGCGAGCTGAAGGCAGCCTATGCGACGCTCGGCGGCGTCGATCTCGTGATGATCGCCGACCTGCCGGATAATGCGCGCGCGATGGCGGCTTCGACCGCGCTCGCGAAATCGACCGGCATCGCCTTCACCACCGCGCCCGCGCTCACGGTCGACGAGTTCGACAAGCTCGCGGTGTGATAGCGGCTGTTATCGTTGGGTCTTGGATCGGTCATTCCGGGACGCCGCAACGCGGCGGACCCGGAATCCAGAAACGGGCGCTGCGCTTAGGTCTGGATTCCGGGTTCGCGCCTTATGGTGCGCCCCGGAATGACAACGATGGGACTTCAGGGGCAAAGACGGCGCTCGCGCCTTTCGCCCGGCGATAACGGCGCGCGTCACTCAAGGCCTTCGATGATCCGGACATCGCGCACGGCGCCGTCGCCGAGCGCGCGCAGCGCTTCCGCATAGCCCGGGCTGTCGTGCCCGGCGATCGCCTTTTCGAGGCTGGGAAATTCGGAGACCACGAGGCGCTCTTTCAGCCCGGCCTCGAAGGTCGCGTTCGGGTTGCCGCGGCAGAGATAGCGCACGCCGTAAGGCGCAAGCGCGAGCGGCGCAAGCTTGGCATAGGCGGCGAGCTTCGCCGGGTCTTTGATCTCGCGGTAGGCGGTGATCCAGTAGGCCTTTGGCATTGCGTCACTCCCCGTGGTCGTTGTCGTTGTCGACCGATCCTACCGCGCGTGTGCGTGCGCACGGAAGTCACTGCGCCCGATGAATCGGGATGCGTCGGATTGTCGTCCTGATGTCGGCACACGATGGAAGGCGGGACAAGACCTATCCCGACAGTGTAATGATTTCACCCCGGGGGCAACACAGGTTGTTTTCATGATCAGGTTCTTCGCCTTATTTTTCCCGGCTCTTCTCCTTGCCTCTCCCGCATCGGCCGCGCAATGCGGCGGCGATTTCCAGACATTTCTCTCCGCGATGGGGCGCGAGGCGCAGACGGCCGGTGTCTCGCGCGGCGTCATCGACCAGGCTTTTGCCGGGGTGACGAGCGATCCCGCGGTGCTCAATTTCGATCGCCGCCAGCGCGGCACCTTCCGCAAGAGCTTCGAGGAATATGCCGCAACCCGCGTCGTCCCGGCGCGCATCAATCGCGCCAGGAAGCTGATGCAGAGCCACGCGGCGCTGCTGGGGCGCGTTGAGCGGCAATTCGGCGTACCGAAAGAGCTGCTGATGGCGATCTGGACGCTGGAAAGCGACAATGGCACCGGCGACATGGGCAAGCTGCCGGTGGTCCGCACGATCGCGACGCTGGCGCACGACTGCCGGCGTACCGAGCTGTTCCAGAACGAGTTGATCGCGGCGCTGAAGATCGTCCAGCGCGGCGACCTTCCGTTGCGCGATTTGATCGGCGCCTACGCCGGCGAAATCGGGCAGACGCAATTCCTGCCGTCGTCCTACATCAAGTATGGCGTCGACTATGACGGCAACGGCCATGTCGACCTGCGCCACAGCGTGCCTGACGTGCTCGCCTCCACCGCCAATCTTCTCAAGGTCAATGGCTGGCGCGCCGGCGCGCCGTTCGGCGAGGGCACCGAAAATTTCCAGGTGATGCGCGAGTGGAACCGCTCCGAGGTCTACCGCAAGACCATGGCGCTGTTCGCGGAGCGGCTGAGGTAGGGGCTCGGTCATTCCGGGACGGCCGCAGGCCGGACCCGGAATCCAGATACAAGCACAACGCCAATTTCTGGATTCCGGGTTCACTCGGCGGAGCCTGTCATCGGGCCGCGCTTCGCGCGGACCCGTTGGCTCGCGCCCCGGAATGACGAGAGCGTTTGTCCTGGCCGGGCATAGCCGTTCGAAGAACGGCGTGCTTTCGCACGCCTATGTCCCGGCCATCCACGTCTTGTTGACACCGAGGTGCGAAGACGTTTGCCCACCCCAACCGCAACGGAACTCTTTGAATGCCCCGGCTTTAACGCCTTTGAGCATTTCAACAACGACCGTGCGCGGCGGATGATCAAAGACCTTTGGTACAAAAATTCTGTTTTTGTTTGTCGGTCGCCACTTACATGGATTCGAACGCCGACGGCATCGGCGATTTCCAAGGCCTGATGCGCAGGCTCGACTATCTCAGCGGCCTGGGCATAACCGCGATCTGGTTGATGCCGTTCCAGAAATCGCCGGGCAAAGACGACGGCTACGACATCTCGGATTATTACGCCGTCAATCCGGCCTTCGGATCGCTTGGGGATTTTGTCGAATTCACGCATGGCGCAGCGCAACGCGGCATCCGCGTGATCATCGATCTCGTCGTCAATCACACGTCGAACGAACATCCCTGGTTTCAGGAGGCGCGCCGCGATCCGAAATCGAAGTATCGCGACTGGTACATCTGGTCGAAAAAGCGTCCAAAGGGCTCGGACACGGGCATGGTGTTTCCGGGCGTACAGAAAACGACCTGGTCGCGTGATCCGGTGGCGAAGGAATGGTACTTCCACCGCTTCTACGACTTCCAACCCGACCTCAACACGTCCAATCCCGCGGTGCAGGCCGAGATCCTCAAGATCATGGGCTTCTGGATTCAGCTTGGCGTTTCCGGCTTTCGCATGGATGCCGTGCCCTTCGTCATCGGCACCAAAGGTCCCGACGTCAGCAAGCCGCGCGAGCAGTACGCCATGCTCCGCACTTTGCGCGAATTCCTGCAATGGCGCGTCGGCAATTCCATCATCCTCGCGGAAGCGAACGTCCTGCCAAAAACCGACATGCAGTATTTCGGCGACGACGGCGATCGCATGCACATGATGTTCAATTTCCAGATCAACCAGAACCTGTTCTACGCACTGGCGAGTGCCGACACGCGGCCGCTCGTGCGGGCGATGCAGAAAACCAAAGAGCGGCCGGCGAGTGGGCAGTGGGGAATCTTCCTGCGCAATCACGACGAGCTCGACCTCGGACGGCTCACCGAAAAGCAGCGCCAGCGCGTGTTCGAAGCCTTCGGTCCCAATCTGGAGGACCAGCTTTACCACCGCGGCATCAGGCGAAGGCTCGCGCCGATGCTGGGCGGCGACCGGCGACGGCTCGAGCTCGCCTACAGCCTCATGTTCACGCTGCCCGGCACGCCGGTGCTGCGCTATGGCGACGAACTCGGCATGGGCGATGACCTGTCGCTGCCCGACCGGACCTGTTGCCGAACGCCGTTGCAATGGTCGACTGAGCCGAATGGCGGCTTCACGGAGAGTGGCAAGCCGGTGGTGTCGGTCATCAGCGGCGGCCCTTATGGCTTTGAACATGTCAACGCGGCCGAGCAACGGCGCAACATCAACTCGATGCTGAACTGGACCGAACGTATTATCCGCATGCGAAAGGAAATTCCGGAGATCGGCTGGGGCAATTACGAGATCGTGAAGACCGGCGACACCGCAGTGCTCGGCGTTCGCTACGACTGGCGCAACAATTCAGTGCTGTTCTTGCACAATTTCGCGCAGGATCCGCGCGAGATCGAATTTTCCACCGGCCTCACGGGCGAGGTCGGCGCCTACCTCATCAATCTATTGACGACGGATCACAGCCAGGCGGGAAAGAACGGCAAGCATCGCGTCTGCCTCGAAGGCTATGGTTATCACTGGTATCGCGTCGGCGGGCTCGACTATCTGCTCAAGCGAACGGAGTACTAGCGCTCAGGACGCCGTCAAAATCGTCAGCCCTTCGTTGGGGCGCAGAACGGTTTTCGGATCGAGGCTGGCGCGGTCCGCGTGCGTCGATGCGAGGATGAGCGCGCGGCCGAAATCTTCAACCGGCAGCGGCTGCTCGGTGTCGCCGAAATTGAGACAGACGACGATGCGCTCGCTGTCCGCCTTGCGTTCAAAGAGAAGCGCATTGCCCTCGACGCCGAGCAGGCGGAACGCGCCGCTGACGAGCACAGGATGCTTGCGGCGGATCGACAACAGATCGCGGTAGAGGCTGAGGATCGAGGCGGGGTCGGCGCGCAGAACCTTGACATTGTGCGACTTGTAGGACGGATCGACAGGCAGCCAGGGTGTGGCACTCGAAAATCCTGCATTCGACGTGGCGTCCCACTGAAAAGGCGTGCGCGAGGGATCGCGACCGAGGCCCAGACCCGGCTCGTTTTTTTCCCACGCGTCTTTCACCGCCGCGTGCGGGATAACCACTCTGCCGATCGCGAGCTCGTCGCCGTAATACATTGTCGGCGTGCCGCGCAGCGTCAGCAGCAGCATGGCGGCAATGCGCGCCTGCGCTTCGCCGACGCGCGCCGCGATACGCGGTTGGTCGTGATTTCCCAAAACCCAGTTCGGCCAGCCGCCGGGCGGTAAAGCGGCTTCGTAATCGGTGACGAGCTTGCTGATTGCCGCGGCGGTCCAGGTCGTATGAAGCAGCTGGAAATTGAACGGCAGTTGCGCGCCGCGCAGATCCTGTCCGTAATAGGTCACGAGCCGCTCGATGGGCAGATAGATCTCGCCGATCAACACGCGCTCGTCAAATTGGTCGAGAACGGAGCGCATCTCGGCGACGACCTCATGCGTCTCGGGCTGATCGGCGCTGTAAACCTGCAGGAAACGATGGATGCCGGCTTCGGTCGGCCGATAGTTCGGATTGGGCGGATTGTCGCGCAAGGCGGCATCCTTGATCAGCAGCCAGATGACGTCGACGCGGAATCCGTCGACACCGCGATCGAGCCAGAAGCGCAGGACGTCGTACATCGCCGTGCGCACGGCCGGGTTACGCCAGTTGAGGTCAGGTTGCTCGGGCAGAAAACTGTGCAAATAGTATTGGCCGGTGCGCGCCTCGCGCGTCCAGGCCGATCCGCCGAATTGCGACAACCAGTTATTGGGCGGTGAACCGTCCGGCTTGCCGTCGCGCCAGATGTACCAGTCGCGCTTGGGGTTGATGCGCGATGCGCGGCTTTCGAGAAACCACGGATGACGTTCGGAGGTGTGGTTGGGAACGAAATCGAGGATGACTTTTATCTTGCGTGCACGCGCCGCGGCCACAAGCCGGTCGAACGCCTCGAGCGATCCGAACAGCGGATCGATATTGCAATAGTCGCTGACGTCGTATCCGAAGTCCGCCATCGGCGAGGGATAGATCGGCGATATCCAGATCGCATCGACGCCAAGCCATTCGAGATACTCGAGGCGCTCGCTTATTCCCTTCAGGTCACCGATGCCGTCCCCATCCGTGTCCTGAAAGGAGCGCGGATAGATCTGATAGATGACCCCGTGCTTCCACCAGACGAAATTGGCCATGCGCGTTCGTCTCGAATCAGCAGGACAAAACGGTAATGGGTTCAACTATCAGCCCCGTGCTTCAGTTCTCTGACAAATATCCGCACCGGACGGTGGATAAAAAAAACCCCCGCCGGGAGCCTGGCGGGGGGTGAAGATGGGGGAGGAAACGCCTGCATCATGGACGAAAAGGAATTGCCCCTCTGTGAGGCGGCTCACATTCGGCTGCCGGGGACGCTGTTATTTTGCAGCTGTCGAATGAGGCAACCGAGACGTTTCCATGACTGTGGTCATCATTGAATATTGCAAGCTTTTCATGATCTTCCTGCTGATTGGAACGATCATCGGGCTGTCGTCTTTCGGCAACCGTGCCTATCGGCGCGGACTCCACGACTAAGCGTCCGACTGATTCCCGGTATCTCCCCATGTCTGCCAATCGCAAGGAAAGCCAGAGTGTCGCTATGACCTGCAACTCCATCGATATTCGCAAGCGCAGCGCTGCATTAAATCGCGCCGAGCAATACAGGACTCTGGCCGAAGACGTCCGCACGCGGGCTGCGAAAGAGCCTAACCCGATCGTGAAGGCGGAATGGGAAAATCTGGTGCAGACCTACGTCCGGCTTGCAAAGCAGGTGGACGACGGGTGGAACATCGAGATCACCTACGACCCGCTCAAGGACAGCTCCAGCCGCTCGTCGCGCTGAAGTCATCGCCGGTTTCCGCGTAGCTCGTCATTCCGGGACGGCCCACGCGGATCGGCGCTTCGCGCCGTCCGAGTGCAGGCTCCGGGCCGGACCCGGAATCCTGACATAAGCACAGCAAACGTTTCTGGATTGACGAGAGGTCGTGCCCTCGCTGTCGTGGCCGGGACAAGCGATGGCTGACTTGCGTACGGATGAGATTCCGCTTGGGCAAAAAAGTGCCCCGCCGAAGCGGGGCCAAGTTCGCGATATCAATCAATCGTTTTAGTTACTGCTTGTTCTTCTCCGACGAGGGCGTGGTGCCCTGGCCGGATGAGCCCGACGTCGAGGACGACGAGCCGCTTTGACCCGGCGTCGAGGAAGACGACGAGCCGCTATTCATCGAGCTGCCACCGGACGGCGGGTTGCTGCTGCTTCCCTGACCGGTCGTGGACTGGCTCGGCCCACTACTCTGCTTGTCGGACGGCTTTTGCGTGCCGCTCTTGTCCTGGCCGGTCGTGGACTGGTTCTGAGCCGGCGGGTTCTGCCCGGTCGTGCTCTGTCCACTGGTGTCGCTCTGGCTTTGCCCCGTGGTCGTCGTCGAGCTCGACCCCTGCGTTGAGGTTGAACTCTGGGCCTTCACCTTGCCGGACAAGCCGAGCGCGGTGACGGTCCGCGTGTCGATGCTGCCGCTCGCCGCGAAGCCTTCCTTGCGCTGGAAGGCGATTAGGGCTTCGCGGGTTTCGGTGCTCCAGACGCCGGTCACGCGACCATGCAGGAAGCCTCTCGTGATGAGAACCTGCTGCACCTCGCGAATCTCCGGCTCGCTGAGATCGACCGCGACGACTGCGGACGATCCGCTCGAAGAGCGGCTGAACCGTGCGCGCGGTCCGACCGGTACCACGTCAACGACCTTATGACCGCGATCCACAAACACGATCTCGTCTTCAACAACGAAGAAGCTGTAGTCGCGATACTGCGGGAAGGTCTCGATCAGGATCGGGAATGTCGAGATGGCGACGATGCGCACGGACGTCGGAACAACGGCGCCCGTATGGACGGCGAAGTTCACGTGATCGACATGCGGCGCGTTTCTAGCCGACAGCACGGACTTCTGGATCGTCGTCTGCTGCTGCGCGGTTACCTTGACACCCGCCTGCGACTGAATGCCGGCGCCAGACTGAGTCTGGGTTGCATTCTGATTCTGCATCGACGAACCGGTCGTCTGATTCTGGCCGGCCGCATTCGGCGTTTGCGTCTGTGCAGGCTTCTGCTGGGTCTGCGACTTGCTGTCAGCAGCGCCCTTCGTGTCAGTCTTCTCGCTGGTGCCCTGGCCGGTGGTTGAACGCTCACCGGTCTTGGCCGAATCTTTGGGCGAATCCTTGGCCGAGCCCTTGTTCAGATCCTGTTTCTCGGAGCTCCGCGCCTTCATGTCCTCCTTGCCGGAGCTTTTCGACTTCAGGTTTTCCTTGCCGGAGCTCTTTGTCTTCAGCTCATCCTTCTCGGAGGAGCCTTGCCGCTTTGCCTGACCGCTCATGCGGTTTTTCTCGGGTTGGGCTCCCTGAGCCTTTTGCTCTGCCGGACCCGTTTCGGCCTTGCCCTTGCTCTGGCTCTCGGCCCCACCCTGCGACTTCGCCGCAGGCGAACCCGAAGACGTACCGTGTTGTTCAGTGGCGCCGCCACCAGCAGTCCCGCCGACTCCCTCTCGCGTCCCTTGCGCCGAAGCCAGACCAACGCCGGCGATTAGTGCAACGGTTCCGAGCAGGAGCTTCTTTCTCATCGTGTCGCGTTTCATCGTAAGTTCCTCTCTGGTTTGTTCCAGGACGGCGTTTCGCCGTCACGTGGATCAGAGGGAAAACCGATGCGATGCCGATTATGTTCCTCTATTTACTGCTCAAGATCGCGCGGTGTTTTTTCATTCGCCGTCGAAGACGCCATTTGAGCAAATGTCTGTGATCGCTCAGTTCACATAATTCTGTATCGCTCCAGGAACGGAAAGTCCGGTTCCTCTGTTGGCCTAGTGACATTCACTTCAAACAGCGGAGTTCAGCCATGAACCGAGCTGAGCATCGAGCTGAGCAATACAGAGCCCTCGCGCAAGATGTCTGTAACAGGGCGTCGCGGGAACCGAACCCGATCGTCAAGGCCGAGTGGGAAAACCTCGCCAAAACCTACGTGCGCCTTGCAAGGCAGGCGGACGACACGGGGCCGACATACGACCCGATCCAGGATATGTTGGAGCGTGCGCGAAACTGACGTGACGCTGCAATGCAACAACGCCGCCGCCGACTATTTGGCTGTTCCCCGGTCCAGACGTTCCATCACCTTGTCAACTTCGGCGCCGGCGAGGATCACCATGCAAGAGATCCACATCCAGGTCATGAAACCAATGACGGCGCCGAGTGAGCCATAGGTCTTGTTGTAGGCGCCAAAATTTGCCGCGTACCATGAGAATAAAATCGATACGACAATCCAAAGCGCGGCGGCCAATCCGCTACCCCACGTAATCCAGCGCCATTGCACGTTTTCCCGGTCGGGCCCGAATCGATAAATGACGGCCAAGCCAAGAGCCACGATGACATAGAGCGCCGGCCAGCGTGCTATCATGGCAATCGATCCGCCGATCGATTGAAGCCCGGCATAGTCGAGCGCAACCGGCAGCACGACAAGCGCGCCTATGGCCAACAGCAGGACCACAAGCGCCGCCCCCGTGAAGGCAAGCGATATTGCGTTCAGTTTCACGAGCCCCCGGCGTTCCTGCGCGTCATAGACAATATTGAGCGCATCGAAGAGCGCCTTCATGCCGGCGTTTGCGCTCCAGACTGAAAGGCCGAGCGTGAACAGAAAAGCCGTACCGAGCGTGCGTGTCCCGCCGGAAGCGACCCGACTCAGCTCATCGCCAATAACCTCAATCGCGCCATTTGGCAGGAGCGAGGAAAGATTGTCGAGCTGCGCGCGGATCGTACCGGGATCGGCAAAAATTCCGTAAATCGACACCAGGGCGCCGATTGCCGGGAACATTGCGAGCAGAGCGAAGAAAGTAACGCCCGCCGCAATGGACATCACGCGGTGCTGGCCGATCGCGCCGTAGAGGAGCCGTGCGACTTCGATCCACGCGCGGCGAGCTTTTGTCCCGGCCTGTCCCCGAGAACGGCTTTCCTGCGGTTCAGAAGCTTCTGGAGGTGCGACATCTGCCGGTCTTCGGTGAAACCCCGCGATCAGCAGAATGCCGCCTAAAATACCGGACCAAAGTCGGCGGCGCATCTGTGTTTCATGCGCCCGCCGGCTCGCCGTCGACACTTACTTGCTCCGGCTCCCGGATGCTGCCTTGCTGTTGCGTGCAGTACGCTTCTTTTTTCCGCGTTTTGCCGTTTGCCCGGTGCTCATCAGACTGAGGCTCTTGAGACCGAGACTCTTCGATATCGGGCCGCGCACCTCGGAAAAAATCAGCCAACCAACGCCAGCTGCGATGAGCATGGAAGCAATCGGGTTGTTGCGGGCCTGCTTTGCCAGGATCGGCAGGACGTCTTCGCCCCAGGCACGAGGATTGACGCCGCCCAGCAGGTCGCTGACAACTGTCGACGGAGAGACGTGGTAACGCAGATCGTTGATGCGGCCGGAGAGACGCTCGCGCGCCCGGTCCGCCTTGCGTTCCAGCTGTGCTGATGTAGCCATAGAGTCACCTCATATTTGTTTTGTGAGTGTTGAATCTTTCTGCAGTTGGTCGAGGGTTTTGGAGGGAGCAAGGCGCGCAAGACTCAGGCGATTGACGCCCAGCCATACGAGCCCCGCTCCAGCTGAGAGAGTGACTGCCGCTATGGTGAGAGCCGCAACCGGCAACGAAAAACCGTAGGCAACGAGGCCGGCAACGGCGGCTTGCAGCAGCAGCACGATCGTTGCCATCAGCAAAAGCCCGCCGGCACCGATGAGAACCACGGACAACGCGGTGAAAGAGAGCTTTTCGGAGATCTCCGCGCGCAGCAGTTGCAGCTCGGTCTGGATGAGCGTTGCGATTTCCTTCAGCGCATCGCCCGCGAGGTCGACAACGCCTTTGTTCTTGGCGCGCGCGGGCCGCCGCCGGACTTCCACTTCACTGGACGCTGAATTCGCCGTCATTCCTCGCTCCCGCGAGCGGCACAGGGCCGCCCAGCGTGTTAACGGGAACTGGCTGTTCTGGTTCCGATGGCGCAGGAAACGCGCGGCGGCTCAGTCCCAAAGCTCGCGGTAATTGTGAAAGTTGGGAAGAATCGGGTCGGAGCGCGTCGGCTCCATCAGCGGAAGCACCCGTCTCAGGACCTCGTTGAGCGGACGGGAGGTATGGCGCACGTAGAGATCGACAGGGTAGAGCGACTGTCGCAGGTGCCACTTCGGATCGTAGTTCAGGCTGCCGCTGTAGAAGCACTTGTAGAGGTTCGCGATGGCCCATTCGATGATGTCGTGGAATACGCGATAGTATAGGTTCAGCTCGAACGCGACGGCGTAGTCGAATCCCACATACTCGTGGCAGATGCTGTTGCCTTGCGTCGTGCAAAGGCCGAACGCAATGATACGGTTTTCCTGCCGCCAGATGAAGAACCTGACCTTGTCCGGCATCCGCCGTCCGATCTCGCAAAGAAATTCCTTGGTGAGCTTTTCGAACTGAAGCGGCGACCGTTCGAAGACCTTTTCGTAGAGCGGGTAGACGTCCTCGATGAACGGGGTCACGTCGCCAACGACACTCATCGTGATCGTCGGCTGCGCGCGTTCGGCAGCGCGTAGCTTCCGCCTGACTTTGCCGCGCGTGCGCGGGCTGAGACAATTTGACAGATAATCCTCGAAATTTTTGTAGTCGATATCGAGCGTCGTCATCGGCATGCTGGGCACGCGGGCGAATCCTTCGTGCAGCAGGCATTGCAGCGGGGCGCGGTATTTGGCGGGGAATTCCTTGAGCACGATCATTGCGCAGCGCAATTCGCGCGCGACGTCCGGCAACGAGCGGCCCAGCGCCTCGGCTGTCGCGAAATTGCCCGCCTCATCGCCGTCGAGGTGTCCTTCGCCGGCGGCGCATCCCACCATCAGCGTGCGTGCACGCATGAAGCGCTCCGAAAGACGGCGCAGGACGGCAACGATTTTTGTTAGGGCGCCGCTCATGCCGGCGAGAAGATCCTGGTCGACCAGGAAGTAGGGTTGGACGGCACGGACGGCTCGATCGTCCTCGACGATCAGATAACCGTAAGTGAACCCGTCCTTCAGCGTGTCTTCCAGAAGTTCGTAATAGCGGTGATCCTTTCGCTCTTGCGCGAATGCGGATTGCCATTGCGTCAGGCCGGAAACCTCCTTGCGGGAGGCAACTCTGATCGTTAGGGCCGGACGCGAAGTCGAGCCGGCGCTGTCAGTCCGCTGATGCATCGATCACCCGGCGCTGCAAGGCGCCGTTGTCACGCAAAGGCGCGGTCGAATGCAAGGCTGTTGTAGTAGGGGAAGCCCAATCCGATGCCCAGCTGTTTGCGGCCGGATAGCAGGGCGCGACGGGCGATATTGTGATCGCGCGCTACGCGAATGAGATTCGGAAGCTGGCCGGGCTTTTGTAGGACCGAGCGGAAGACCGCGGGTACATCGGGCGCGCCGTCGCGGCGCAGCCCAAGCGTCGCCGCTGGCGGGAGCGTCCTGTGGGCCGCATCGAGGATGACCCGGCACGCGGCAAAGGGAATCCCGTGTGCGGCGGCAACCTCGGCGGCAATGTGGGATTCCATGTCGACGGCGGCCGCGCCCGTCTCGCCATGGAGCTGTAATTTTTCTTCCGGGCTCGCGATGACATTGTTCGCGCCGACAACGTTTCCGTGAACTGCGCCGGGAAGGATTTCAAGCAGCCGCTGCGCCCATGCGCGATCGGTCGCGATCACGCTCTGGCCGTTCGCGACACCCGAGGCCACGACCCAGTCGCCTGCAGCGAGGTGGGGTGCGAGGCCGCCCGCGATTCCGAAACTGATGATTCCCGAGGCGCCACGATCGATCGCGGCCCGAAGCGCCGCGCGCAGCCCCGAACCCTGGTTGCAAAGCACCGACACGCCTGGACCGCGCGCTATGCCAGCTTCAAGTGCCAAACATGTAACGGCAACGACGCCCGCTTGTCCCTGCATCCGCACCCCGCTTCCCGGGGCATTTATCCCAAAGGCGGCCGCCACGGTCAACGCCTCGACAAGCAGAAAACCCCCGGATTCCCTAACATATTTGGGGTGTTGCAGCGTCGGCACGCGGACAGGCGCGTCCATGCTCGGCATGACACGCCAATGTCGAGGCGGTAGCATTCCCCCGAGCCTTGTGCATAAAAGCACGAAAGTTCCGAGCGTGTTTCGGAGATCCGGATGAGCCTTGATATCGACAGCCTGTTCGCCGAGGCGGACGCCGATCGGTACGTGCTGCACGCGCGCTACCTCAACGAGCAGATGGTCCGCGTGTTGAAGACGATCGGATTCGATCGGGCGTATCAGCGGGGCAAGGGCCAGTATTTGTACGATCGTGAGGGCCGGCAGTATCTCGATCTGCTGAGCGGTTGGGGAGTATTCGCTCTCGGGCGCAACCATCCGGTCGTGAACGACACTTTGCGAAAAGTTCTCGCCAGCGAGCTTCCAAACCTCGTCCAAATGGATGTGTCAGCGCTTGCCGGCGTCCTTGCCGAGCGGCTGCTGCGCTACGTGCCGCACCTGGAAAAAGTGTTCTTTGCCAACTCGGGGACCGAATCGGTCGAGACCGCCATCAAGTTTGCCCGTGCGGCAACTGGTCGCGATGGGATCGTCTATTGCAGCCATGCCTTCCACGGCCTCACGAATGGGTCGCTATCGCTGATCGGGGACAAGATCTTCCGCGACGGCTTCGGCCCGCTTTTGCCCGGCTGTATCGAAGTGCCCTTTAACGATCTCGGCGCACTCGAAGAAGCGCTCGCCGCCAGACAGGTCGCGGCATTCATTGTCGAACCCATCCAGGGCAAAGGCGTCAGCATTGCTGGCGACGATTATCTGCGCTCCGCGTTGGAACTCTGCCGCAAGCACGGCAGCTTGTTTGTCGCCGACGAAATTCAGACCGGACTGGGGCGAACCGGACGATTTCTGGCGTGCGAGCATTGGGGCATCGAGCCGGACATCGTTCTCTTGTCGAAGTCGCTGTCCGGCGGGCAGGTCCCCTCCGGCGCCGTGCTGACGCGCAAATGGATCTTCGACAAGGTCTTCGATCGCATGGATCGTGCCGTCGTCCACGGCTCCACATTCTCGAAGAACGATCTGGCCATGGCCGCCGGCCTCGCCACGCTCGAGGTGATCGAATCCGAAGGGCTGATGCAGAATGCCGAACGAAAGGGCGCGCGTTTGCTCGCGAGTTTCGAGCGCATGATCGGACGCCACGAACTTGTCAAGGAAGTTCGCGGAAAAGGACTGATGATCGGCATCGAGTTCGGTGCGCCGCGCTCGCTGACGCTCAAGGCCTCGTGGAATTTGCTCGAGACGGCGAACAGCGGTCTGTTCTGCCAGTTGATCGTCATTCCCTTGTTGAAAGAGCACAGTATCCTTTCGCAGGTTGCAGGGCACGGCAACCATACGATCAAGCTATTGCCGCCACTGATCATTTCGGACGAAGACTGCGACTGGATCGAGCGATCCTTCGAAGCGGTCATAGCGGATGCGCATCGCGTTCCGGGTGCGATCTGGTCGCTGGGCAAAACCCTGGTTGAGAACGCCGCGCGCGCCCGCGCGAGAGGCTAGGTCTCACGTGCTGCTTTCCTTGAGCGCCGCCGCGGCGAGCGCGTAGCCGCCCTGCGCCCCGTCGACGAAGTGAACGTGCTTCGGGTTGGTCGGCGACGGCGTGAAGCACGTGAGCATTGCCGCGTCCTGGCAATGCATGCCGTAGCGGACTACGCCTTTGGCCGCCGCTGATTTCAGATAATTTTCGATCTCGGCGATCAATTGCGGCGTGCAATCGAGCACCATGCGCAGCGAATCGTCGAACTTGCGGAAGTCCGAATTCTCGACGACCTGCTGCGTGTACTTCGCAGGCACGAAGCGGCCGACCGGCAGACTAGCGCGCATGATGAGGAAGTAAAGAAACGTCGCCGCCAGCACCTTTAGTCTTCGCACACGGATCGATTCTCCGGCGCGGCGCGACGCACGCGCCTCGAGATCGTAGCCTTGCGGCGGCCATTTGAGGCGCAAGCCCGCGCCGGTCAGGGGCCGCGAAGCATCCGGCGTTTTCTCGACGATGCGTGTGACGGCTTCGACGACAGCGCGGAAATCATCGCCGCGCGTATCCGGTCCCGGAACGACAACAAGCGAAAGCACCTGTCCGCGTTGTGAGGGGATCAGTTCGTAACGGCAGGACAGCCCGGACAAATCGGGATGCGAGCCGGGTGGCGCGGCCGGTATTGCGATTTCGCCACGCTTCATTGCGGCGTCGGCCCAGGCCATGCCGCCGCCCGAGAACATCGCAATGCTGATGGTGTCGGACGGAACGTATCGCGCGACGCGAACGTCGTGGCCTTGCGTGCGGATGTCAGCAACCGAAACCATTCCGATGCGCAGTTTGAGATCGAGATCTTCCTCGACCCAGGTCGCGGTCTCCGCCAGCGCTTGCCGGGCGAGGGCGGCATCGGCAGGCGGCACCGCAAAGCTCGCGCCGTCGCCGCCGAAGACGAAGGGGAAGTCACGGTTCTTGAGCGCATTGGCGACCGACGCGATCACCGCCGCGCCCGCCATGTTCACGGCCTTGTAGCGGTTCTGGCGAATGGCTTCCGTCGACTGTTGGACATCGGCGACGCCAACCACCCAGTCTTCGGGCATCGGCGCGAAGCAGGCCTCGTCCGCGACCTGGGTAAAGTCACGAAAGACCGGCAGATAGTCGTAGAAATCGCTGGTGGACTCGGGTGCATCCATGGCCGCGAAAGCCTTCCGCGGGCGCGCTTAGCTGAAAGGATCCGTCGCGCGGGCCGCGTCGATCATTTCTGCCGCGTCCGCTCGAACTGCCGTATGGCCGATGGATTGCTCACCACGAAACCTCCCGCGGTTTTCGGCGATGTTCCGTGCGAGCCGCTGAAAGTCACCCGATAGGCGCCGGGATCAGCCGGCGCCGGGATGCTTGATCGAAGGAACGTGACCTGAGGGCCGCGATAAACGACCGGCAATTCCTGATAGCGCACGAATCTGCGCGCGTCCGGCCCGACCACGCGCGTGATCTGCAGCGATCCGGAAATTTCCTGCGTGCGCAGATCTGGAATCAGCAGCACTTCAATTTCCTCGTACGGCGCATAGACGAAATTGTTCAGGGATATTGTCAGCCCCGGAAGGTCAGCCAAGGTGAAATCCGGGGTCAGACCCTTGCAGGCCAGAATTTGGTAGAGAATTTGCCTGAACGGATAGGACTTGAGGACATCGATATGATCCCCCGGCACCGATTGCGTGAAAGGCGGGACCTTGGAGCTCCAGAGCGGAATCGTCGAATCGCCGAACTGATCGGTCTGCGGTCCGAGATATGATGTCGGTCCATTGAACTCGAGTCCCTCGTCGGTCGTGTGACCCGATCCCGATATCAGATAATAGTCGACGGCCGCCGGCTTGTTGCCGAAGCTCAGCTTGTCTTGCATGGCTTTGGCCACGCCAAGATTTGTCGAATCGAGATCGTAGTCGCTTGCGACCGATGAATCGTAGATGTCTTTTGACTGTGGCGAGCCGCTCTGCACGTCGAATAGGACGTCTTTTCCCTTGAACGGCAGACACTGATAGCAGGAGGGATAACGCGGGTCCCTGCTCAGGGTTTTCATGTCTGACGAAGAAATACCCAGCCAGCTCTTGAGGCCGAGCGTGTACTCCAGGATTACAGGCACGCCGTAATGCGGACCGCAAATCCCGACATATCTTTTGATATTGCCGAACCAGCTTTTGCTCGCATAGTCGCCGCTCTCCAGAATAATTCTGGCGAGTAGATTGCCCATCGAGTGGCAGACCAGTGTGATCTTGTCGCTTGAGCTGCTGACACGCGATTTGATTTTCGCCGCCAGTTTTTCCGCCGACGAGACGACGTCTTTTCGCCAGTCATACGGAAAATTGACGAATTGCGCGCCGCAGCTCTTGGCGATCTTGGCGAGATCGTCCTGAAGGGGCTGATAAACGCCGTAGCAAGGCAACGGCTGCGGTACTCCGTCCAGGATTGTCCCGACCTTTACATTCGGGCTGCGCAGCTCGGTCGTGCGATGATAACCGATGCCGAATTCGAGAAGGGTGGGCGGCCAGACTTCCTTGTTTTGCAATGTGAGTCGTGAGCCGCCTCCGCCGGGCACGAGAATGATTGTGTCCATCGCAATCCCCCACTGACATCGACATTACGGCTGCACGCTGAACAGGCACCATAGCACCGCCTTGATTTTCGGGCACCAAACCGGGTTCACATTTGAATGATCGAATAATCGATGTGCCTGGAGTGTTCGTATCCTGCCCGGACTGCGATCCCCGGCCCTAATTGGCAGCGACGATGGCAAAGAACCGTGAATGTGATGTGCTCGTTGTAGGTGGCGGCCCCGCCGGCTCGACGATTGCTGCATTGCTCGCACAGAAAAACAAGCAGGTCGTTGTTCTGGAGAAGGAGCGTTTTCCGCGCTTCCATATCGGTGAGTCGCTGCTTCCGCTGAATTTGCCGCTGTTTGATCGATTGGGTATTGCCGACGACGTTCACCGCATCGGCGTTTACAAGCCCGGTGCCGAACTCATTTCTGATGAACACAATGCGGCCACCACATTTCGTTTTGCGGATAACCCTTATCTGAGCGTCGGCCACAGCTATCAGGTTCGTCGCTCGGAGTTCGACAAATTGCTCCTCGACAACAGCCGGCGACTTGGCGCGGAGGTAATGGAGGGTGCTCGCGTTACCGACGTCACGCTCGATGGTGGCAAAGTCCCGAGCATTACTTCTGTAGACGAGGACGGAACTGCAACAGAGTGGTCGGCCCGATTTCTCGTTGACGCTTCCGGCCGTGACACTCTCCTTACAAGCAAGCTCGGACTAAAGCGGATCAACAAGCAAAACAACACCGCGGCTGTGTTCGGGCATTTCCGCGACGTTCCTCGTCGTCCCGGCGACAAGGAGGGAATGATCACCGTCTATCTGTTCGAGCACGGCTGGTTCTGGATGATTCCCCTGACCGACGACGTGATGAGCGTCGGCGTCGTCGGCACGCAGGCGTTTTTCAAGGCAAGAATAGCCGACCTCGACTCTCTCTTTGCAAGCGCTGTTGCCGCAACTCCGAGCCTTGCGGCTCACATGCAGAATGCCAAGCCGCTCGGCCCACTGACGGCATGTGCGGACTATTCATATGACTCGCTGTCTTACGTGGGGGAAAACCATATCCTCGTTGGCGATGCCGCGGCTTTCATCGACCCGCTGTTTTCAAGCGGTGTCATGATGGCCATGAGCAGCGCGGCCTTCGGGGCAACCGTCGTCGAGGGCTTGCTCGAGGGCCGGGCGCCGCGCCAGCGGCTTGTGCGCGACTATGAGCGCAAGATCCGGCACAGCCTCAATTCGCTTTCGTGGCTGATCTACCGGATCAATTCACCACTGTTGCGCGATATTTTCATGTCGTCGTTCGATCTGTTCAGTACGCGCCACGAACTGATCACGATATTGGCAGGCGACTTCTATGAACGGCGTTCCTGGTTGTCGCCGCTCCGGCGCTTGCAGCTTGCCTATGGCTGCCTGCTCGTCCTGTCGAAATTCGGATTCCGCCTCGGCCACGCCAACTTCGCTGCGCGCGGCTGACGCCCGGCCGTTGCCAAGGGCCTCGCTGGGCCTCTAGCTATTCCGGTGGCATGGAAGTTGCTATCGTTTAGCGTTGGAAAAAGAGAACAACGCGGGGGCGATGCATGCAATTTCTCAACCCGGTCAGCGTCGCGACGGTCGCAGCGTCTATCTGGGCAGCTGCCGGTCCAGCAGCATTGGCGCAGCAGCAACCGATCTCGGCGCAGTCTGCCGCGCAGAAGCTCATGGCCGTTCCGAATTCGAAATTTCCCGGCCGCATGCACGTTCTGCCTGCGACGATGGAAACGACGCAGTGGGGCTGGTTCGACACGATCGAGTCGATGTCGCATTCGCACGGCCAGCTCTATCCGGGCCGCACCATCGAAGAGTTGAAAAAATTGCGCACCGACTGGCCGGCGCGCGGGCCGATGACGCTGACCGGCCCGATTTTCGTCAACGGCGCTGAGCCCGGCGATACGCTGCAGATCAAGATCCAGAAGATCGTCCCACGGCCGTGGGGTGCGAATTTCAACGTCCCCGGGCTGTTCGGGCAATTTCCGAGCCGCTTCCCGGACGGGCAGGTGAAATATTTCTATCTCGACAATGAAAAGAAGACTGCGGAGTTTGCGCCCGGCATAGAAATTCCGTTGCGGCCATTCCCTGGTACCCTTGGCGTCGCGCGCAAGGAGCCCGGCCGCTACAACGCGGTGCCGCCGGGGCCCTTCGCCGGGAATCTGGACAATCGCGACCTGGTCGAGGGAACAACGCTGCACGTTCCGGTCTTCGTTCGCGGAGCGCTGGTCTGGCAGGGCGATTCACACGCAGCGCAGGGCAACGGCGAGGTCAATCTGACCGGGCTCGAGACCGCGTTCCAGGAAATCACTCTGACGATGACGGTCGACAAGACGACGAAACTCGAGTGGCCGCGCATCGAGACCCCGACCGAGTGGATCACGATGGGTTTCGACGAGGGTCTCACCAAGGCGCTTGCCAACGCAAAATCGGAAACCGCAAAATTCCTTGTGGAACAGCGCAAGGTTTCGCCCGAGCAGGCGATGGCGATGGTTTCGAAGACGTCGGATTGTCGCGTGACCCAGGTCGTGGACATCAAGAAAGGTGTCCACTGCATGACGTCGAAGGATCCGGCGAAATCGCTCACCGAACCGCGTCCGACCGCCGAGACGCCGCAGTATGTCGTGACCTACGCCGCCGATGCCGACATGAACAAGGCCATGGATAACGCCTCATGGGCGATGATCGAGCTGCTGCAGAAGGATAGAGCCTTGTCGCGGCTCGATGCCTATTCGCTCGCGAGCATGACGATGGATTGCCGTGTTGGGGAAATGGATGCCGCTGAGAAGGGCGTGCATTGCCTGGTCGCCAAGAGCATGTGGAAGAAATAACGAACTTGAAATCCGAGCATAAGGGGAAGGGGAGTATCATGTCTTACGTAACGTTTATGTCACGCATTGCCGCCGGTGTCTGCGGGGCATTGATCCTCGGCACCGCGGCCATCGCGCAAACGCCGCCGCCTGCTCCGGCGCCGCCAGCCCAATCACCTTTGGGAATACCGCTGACTTCGACAATCACCACGCCCGGCTATCCCGCCGCCGGACCCGCTGATCCGGCGCTTCGCGTCCTTGAGATGCCGAGCGGCAAGAAGGTGCATGTGTTGCCCGCGACCCTCGAGACCACGCAGTGGGGCTGGTTCGACAATGCGCAACCGCCGGTGCTTCGTGTGAAGTCCGGTGACACCATCATCCTGGAAACGATGATGCACAGTCACAACCAGGTGGTGCCGGGGGTGACAATCGAGCAGATCAAAAAATTGCGCACGGATTTTCCGGGACGCGGACCGCACACCTTGACGGGGCCGATCTACGTCGAGGAAGCGCAGCCGGGTGATGTGCTCAAGGTCAGGATCAACAGGATCATTCCGCGTGCTTACGCGACGAACTTCAACGTACCGGGCATGTTCGGCCAGTTCCCGAACGTCTTTAAGGACGGTCAGGTCAAGTACCTGTTTCTCGATCTCGACAGCATGAAGACCGAGTTCCTGCCTGGCATTGTTCTGCCAGTGCGTCCCTTCCCGGGCACGCTTGCCGTCGCAGGCAAGGAGCCCGGCCGCTATTCGAGCGTGCCGCCAGGTGAATTTGCCGGCAACATGGACATTCGCGACTTCGTCGCCGGCTCAACGCTCTATGTCCCCGTGCACGTGCCGGGCGCCTTGCTGTGGACCGGTGACTCGCATGCCGGTCAGGGAAACGGCGAGGTCAATCTCACCGCCATCGAGACGGCCTACAAGGAGTTCAACATCACAGTGGAAGTGGTTAAGGGCAAACCGCTCGATTTTCCGCGTATCGAGACGGCAAGATCCTGGATCACGATGGGGTTCGACCAGGATCTGAACAAGGCATGGAAGCAGGCCAAGGCGCAGACCGTCAAGTTTCTGTCCGAGCAGCGCGGCGTCCCAGCCGAGCAAGCAGAGAAGCTCATGACGAGCGTTTCGGATTGCCGCGTTTCGCAAGTGGTGAACATCAAGAAGGGAATTCACTGCCTCAATCCAAAGAACACGCGTGACAAGGAAGACATGGAGCGTCCGACCAAGGAGACATCGAAATACCTTGTCTCGTATGCCAAGGACGCCGATCTGAACAAGGCAATGAACGACGCCTCGATGGGCATGATCAATTTGCTCGCGTCGGAGAAGAAGCTGACGCGCCTTGATGCCTACGGCCTCGCCAGCGTGGCGATGGACTGCCGCGTCGGCGCGATCTCCGACACCGAGAAGAGCGTTCATTGCATAATGCCCAAGAGCATCTGGGTCGGCGGCGGCAAACGCTAGCGAGAGACAGGGAAGGGCCGCCGCTTAGCGGCCCTTCCTTTTTCACGATCATGGTTTTGCGTACCGCTCTCTTTGCCGCGTTGCTTGCCGCAGCGTCGTCGGCATTTGCACAGGAGCGTGTCCAGGTTGTCACGACGACGACCGATCTGCGCAGCCTCGCCGAGGCTGTGGGCGGGGATCGGATCGTAGCGGTCAGCCTCGTTCCCCCGGGCATGGACGCCGAGGACTATCAGCCGAAGCCGCAGGACGGGTTGCGTCTCAAGCAGGCGCGCCTGCTCGTGCGCGTCGGTCTCGACTATGACCTCTGGGTCGATCGCCTGCTGGCGCAGGTCGGCAGGCCGGAGATCAGCCGCGGCGGTGCCGCTTATGTCGATGCTTCGCTCGCGGTTGCTGTTCTGGAGTTGCGCGGCATGAGCGTTGGCCCCGGTGATGGCCACGCTCATGGCAGCGGCAATCCGCACTATTGGCTTGATCCGAAGAACGCCGAGACCATCACTGCCAATATTCTGGAAGCTCTGGCGCGGATTGATCCGGCAAACGCCGCAACCTATGAAGCCAACCGGCAGGCATTTCTTGCCCGCCTGAATACGAAACTGGGGGAATGGGAAGCGAAGCTGAGTTCGCTCAGATCCATACCGATCGTCGCCTACCACAACAGCTGGCCATATTTTGCGCGCCGTTTCCGCCTTGATTTTTTGGGGTTTATCGAGACCAAGCCCGGTGTGCCGCCAAGCCCCTCGCATCTTGCCGAAATCGTGCGCGACATGCGCGCGCGGGGTGCGCGCATCGTTGTGCGCGAGCCCAACGAGGCTGAACGCGATGTTGCCTTCGTGGCGAGCAGGGCCGGGGCGCAGGTGGTGACGCTCGCGGCGTCGGTCGGGGCGCTGCCCGGGGCGGACGACTATATTTCGTTGTTCGATGTGAACGTCGAGGCGCTTACAGCGGCGGCAGCAATGCGATGATCGATGCAGTGCAATTTCTCTGGCCGCCGTTTTTCGTGGCTGTCTGCCTGGTCGGTATCCATGCCTATTTCGGCATTCAGGTCCTTGCCCGCAAAGTGATCTTCGTCGATCTGGCGCTCGCGCAGATTGCGGCGCTTGGCGCGACGGTAGCGTTCATGCTCGGCCATCCGGCCCAGAGCGTCGCGACCTATGGCTATTCGCTCTCATTCACGCTGCTCGCCGCGGTGCTGCTCGCGTTCACGCGCAGCTGGGGTACGCGCGTGCCGCAGGAAGCGCTGATCGGCGTCATCTACGTCGTTGCCGCGGCAACAGCCATCCTGCTGATCGACCGGGCACCGCAAGGCGCCGAACATCTCAAGCAGATTCTCACCGGAAACATTCTCACCAGCGGCCTCAACGACGTTGCGCTCATTGCTCCGCTCTATGCGGCCGTGGGGCTGTTGCATTGGGTCCTGCGCCATCACATGACGGGAGCCGGCTCCCTTGCCTGGGAATTCGTGTTTTATGCGACCTTCGGCATCGTGGTGACCAGCTCGGTCGCGATCGCCGGCGTCCTGCTGGTCTTTTCGTTCCTGATCATTCCTGCCGCCATCGGCGTGATGTTTGCGGACACGCTTTCGCGGCAACTCGCTGTCGGCTGGATCGTCGGCATGCTCGTGAGCGCGGCCGGTCTCGGCGCCTCGTTTATCTTCGACCTGCCGACGGGGGCAGCGATGGTTTGCGCCTTTGGTGCATCGCTGGCGCTCGCCGGCGTGCTCTATCCGTTTCTGCGGGGCGATCGCCGACGCTCGATGCACGGTACCGTCACGGCGGTCCGCTGGGTGGGCGCAATCGTCCTTGCGGGTTCGGCATTGCAGCTCGCAGTCGCGCCGCGTGCCGACCAGCCCCTCGTCGATTTCGTGGAATACCTCGTTCCTTCGCTGCGTACGCTCTACTTTACGCGCGCTGAGGCGACGACATTCGCCGATGCGAGTGAACATGCGGAACGCTATCGCATGCAAGCGGAACAGCTGAACGAGAGAGAGCGGCGCAACCGCACCGAAGGGCAGTCGCTCGACGATTTCACTGTCGCGCGCATCTCTTCGTTCCTCAAATCCTACGGTGAGATGCGCAAGGGCGAGCAATTCGTGATGGGCGAAGTGCGCATGCGCGCGCGCGAGCGTATCCGCTGGCCAGCGGCTTTGGCTCTGCTGGCGGGAGCTCTTCTGCTGGCACCCATTCCGTGGCGGCGGCTTTGGCCGCATCGGAGTTAAAATAGGAATCGCGCTGGCGATTGCGTCCTGCGGCGCATAGATAATGAGGTAACTGACCGGGAGACGCCATGTTGAACGCGATGCAGGCATGGAACGCGTGGGCCAGGCTGGCGATGCAAGCGGCCGTCACGGGATTCGAGACGCAGAACGTCATGACGCTTCGGTTCATGCGGCTTGCCGCAGGCGGCGCCCGGGCCCAATCGGAAGCAAACCGCATGATCACCGAGAAGGTTCTGGCCCTTGGTGAGGCGCAAGGCGCGGCAACACTCGCAACTGTCAAGGGTGACAAGAGCCATCGCGTCGCAACCAAGGTGTTGCGCGTCTACAAGCGGCGCGTACGGAAGAACCGTCGGCGGCTTGCGAAGTGAGGATTATTTCACTTTCATGAATAGGGAAGAAATGCCTGTGTTTCCCTGGCCTTGATCTCCGGTGGCGATCCAGCCCACAATTCCGGCACCGAACGTTGATGGCTAAAGGGGAATAACAACCATGGCACGGCAGATCACCGTCATCGCAAGCGCCTTCATTGCACTTATCTTCAGCAGCGCATTGTTTGCCGTATCCCAGGCGCAGGATTGTCAGCGCGGCGATCTCGACAAGGCCTATTGCGACCGTGATGGCGATCTGGTGGCCGACACGCCGACCGACGAGAAGCAACTCGTCAATCCCCCGACACTGATCTTTGCCTATACGCCCGTCGAGGATCCGGCGGTCTATACGAAAGTGTGGGACGGCTTCATCAAGCACATGGAAAAGATCACCGGCAAAAAGGTCGTATTCTTCCCGGTGCAGTCGAACGCGGCAGAAATCGAGGCGATGCGCTCCGGCCGCCTGCACATCGCGGGTTTCAACACGGGATCCAATCCGATCGCAGTGAATTGCGCGGGCTTCGTGCCTTTCGCCATCATGGCCGGCAAAGATGGCAACTTCGGCTACGAAATGGAAATTATCGTGCCGGCCGACAGCTCGATCAAAACGCCGGCCGACATCAAGGGCAAGAAGCTGGCGTTCACCGCACCGACGTCGAATTCAGGATTCAAGGCGCCATCCGCCTTGCTCGAATCGGAATTCAATCTGATCGCGAAGCGCGATTACGAGCCGGTGTTTTCGGGCAAACATGACAACTCGGTTCTCGGTGTTGCGAACAAGGACTACGACTCCGCGGCGATCGCCAACGAAGTGATGTTCCGTATGTTCGAGCGGAATGTCGTCGACAAGGCGAAGATACGCACGATCTACAAGTCGGAAACTTTCCCGACCACCGGCTATGGCGTCGCGCACAATCTTGACCCGGCGCTACAGGCGAAGATCAAGGAAGCCTTCTTCACGTTCCCCTGGGAAGGATCGTCGCTCCAGGCGGAATTCAAGGGCCAGGATAAATTCGTTCCGATCACCTACAAGAAAGACTGGAGCGTCATTCGCAAGATCGACGCGGCGAGCGGCGTCAAATACACCTGCAAGTAGCTGCACGCTCGCCGGGGGCACCGATGCTGCGCATCAAAGGTCTGATCAAGCGCTATCGCACGGGCGACCTCGCGCTCAAGGGCATCGATGTTGTGGTGCCTGATGGGCAGGTGATGGCGCTGATAGGGCCTTCCGGCGCCGGCAAGTCGACGGTGATCCGCTGCATCAACCGACTGGTCGAACCGACCTCCGGGTCAATCGAGCTCAACGGCGTCGATATCGTGAAGCTCGGCAGTGCCGAATTGCGCCGCGCCCGCCGCCGCATGGGCATGATTTTCCAGGAATATGCACTGGTGGAGCGGCTCTCGGTGATGGAAAACGTTCTCAGCGGCCGGCTCGGTTATGTCGGCTTCTGGCAAAGCTGGCTGCGGCGGTTTCCGCAATCCGATATCGATGAAGCATTCCGTTTGCTCGAGCGCGTCGGCCTCGATCACATGGCTGACAAGCGCGCCGACGAGCTGTCCGGCGGACAGCGCCAACGCGTCGGCATCTGCCGCGCGCTCATTCAGGATCCGGAATTGCTGCTGGTCGACGAACCGACCGCTTCGCTCGACCCGAAGACCTCACGCCAGATCATGCGGTTGATCAAGGAGCTGTGTACCGAACGCAAGCTGTCGGCGATCATCAATATTCACGATGTCATGCTCGCGCAGATGTTCGCTGAGCGCATTGTCGGCCTGCGTCTCGGCGAGATCGTATACGACGGGCCGCCCGATGGACTGACACCTGCCGTGCTCACGTCGATTTACGGCGAGGAGGATTGGTCGGCGACGATCCGCAAGGTGGACGAGCAGGCGCCGGACGAGGAGGTCGACAACGTCGTGCCGTTCGAACCGCCGCGCCCCGATCGCGACCGCCTTGCGGGCCTGACGTGATTGGCGCGGAAGTCTGGATTCCCGCTTGCGCGGGAATGAGCGGAGTAAATGGCTCGCCATGAGCGTCGCTGCTGTAACCCCCCGTCGCTGGAAAAAGCCGCCTCTGATCAAGTCGGCCTGGCTGCGCTGGACGCTGGTGATCGGGACTGCGATCTATCTCGCGCTGGTGTTCCAGACGACCCCGGTGAACTGGACGCGTGTGTGGGAAGGCCTGCCGCGCGGGGCTGCATTTGTCTCGGCGTTTTTTCCGCCCGATTTTGTCACCCGCAGGGAGGAAATCGCCGAAGGCATTGCTGAAAGCCTTTGGATGACGGTCGTCTCCACAGTGATCGGCATTGCGCTCTCGATTCCGGTGGGCATCGGCGCCGCAAAAAACATCGCGCCGGCGCCGGTCTACTATTTCTGCCGGGCAGTGCTCGCGATATCGCGCAGCTTCCAGGAAATCATCCTCGCCATTTTCTTCGTCAAGTTGTTCGGTTTCGGACCTTTCGCCGGCTTCATCACGCTCTCATTCGCCACGATCGGCTTCTACGGCAAGCTGCTGGCCGAAGACATCGAGGACATGGACCCGGCGCAGGCGGAAGCCGTGCGGGCGTCGGGTTCGAGTTGGCTGCAATGGATCAATTATGGCGTGCAGCCGCAGGTCATGCCGCGCATGATCGGACTCGGCCTCTATCGTTTCGACATCAATTTCCGCGAGTCCGCCGTGATCGGCATCGTGGGCGGAGGCGGCATCGGCGCCACGCTCAACACCGCCTTCGATCGTTACGAATTCAGTTCGGCTGCGGCTATCATCATCGTGATCATTGTGATCGTGATGCTGTGCGAATACGGCTCCGGCTATCTACGGCGCTGGGTGCAGTGATGGCCACGATCCCCGCCCATGCACGGACCTGGCGGCGGCGCGAATCGCGCGTTCAGCTCCTGATCTGGCTGGCCTGGCTGTTGGCTGCGGCGCTGTTCATCGGCTGTTTCCAGCTGATTTCCGAAAAGACCATGTGGGCTTTCGTCTGGGACGCACCGCAACAGGCAGGCGATCTTGCAGTCCGCATGGTTCCGCCGGACTGGTCGTATATCCGCGTGCTCGGCCGACCAATCTGGGACACCATCAATATCGCGACGATCGGCACGTTGGTCGCGGTGCTGCTTGCGATCCCGGTTGCCTATTGCGCCGCGCGCAACACGACACCGAGTGTCGGCGTCATCCGGCCGATCGCGCTCTTCGTCATCGTGTCGTCGCGTTCGATCAATGCGCTGATCTGGGCACTGATGCTGGTCACGATTATCGGCCCCGGTGTGTTCGCCGGCATCATTGCGATTGCGCTGCGCTCGATCGGCTTCTGCGCCAAACTTCTCTACGAGGCGATCGAGGAGATCGACGAAGGGCAGGTCGAGGCTGTGCGTTCAACTGGTGCATCCGGCGCGCAAGTGACGGCTTACGGCATCGTGCCGCAGGTGCTGCCTGCCTTTGCCGGCATTTCCGTGTTTCGCTGGGACATCAATATTCGGGAGTCGACGGTTCTCGGCCTGGTCGGAGCTGGTGGCATCGGGCTTGAGCTCAATGCCGCGATCACGCAGCTTTATTGGACACAGGTCTCGCTGATCCTGCTCGTCATCATCGGCACGGTGATCGTGAGCGAGTGGGTCTCAGCCAAGGTCCGCCACGCGATCATTTGAATACGGCGGGCTTTACGCCGCCCGTCGCGTCGCGCCGTAGTCTATTGCGATCTGGAACAGCAATTCCTTCGAACGTCATCGGGGTGCTCGTGCTGGGCACCCTCGAGATAGGCAATCTCGCGCTTCAGAATTTCGATCTCGCGGGCGTTCGGATCGATGCCGCCGACCTTGATCTGCGCTTCGGCTTCCAATGTTTTCAGAAACTGGTAGTTTTCCACTTGAAACTCGCGCCTAGCGGAGGATTGCACAGCGAATCGCGGCGGCGCTGCGCCCCGCCTGTCAACCCGGCCGCCTGGAGATCAACGTTTACTCGACCCGCGCGTTGCGTGCGGACCGCGTGATTCGGTGCTGCCGCCGATATTGTTCCATGACGACGCGACACGCAGGATTGAGGCGAGGCCTGTTGGTCATCAGACAGTGAAAGACGGCGTTACGATCCGGTATAGCCGACCAACAGACGCGGAACGCATCACCGATGCAGGCCTGCCGCTCCTCCGAGGTCTCGGACAGCGCAGCCGAACTCAGGAAAGCCACGGCGAAGGCGGTTGTTATGGGAGCAATTGCTCTGATCGGGGAGAGTACATTCAGGCGAAATTCAACCGGCAGCCATTTGTCTGGCATGTGCACAAGTCCGTCCCTTTTTGCGTTTGCTCCCTGAAACGCATCATAGGCATTCTTGAGGTTTGCCCTATGACCGCCGCGCCACAGTGGACAAAAATGCGACAAAGTTCCGCACGCGAGGTTGTCGCTGCGCGCTGCGGCGCGCCCAGCTCAACGCTTGCTGGCCTTTGCCGGGAGCCCTAGAGTCGTTCGGTCGTGGAGTGGGTAAGGGGGGCGCGAATGACGAAACGCCCTGGGGCGCGTTTCATTGCTCTCAATATCGGAATCGGCCTTTCGGCGTTGATCGTTGCTTCATCGCTCAGTCTGCCGGGCCGCACGCAGTCCGCCGATCTCGTGCTGTGCGATCGGATCGCAGCCGACCCCAGCGATCCGGACAAGCCGGCCGACGTCAAGGGATCGCCTGAAATCGCCCAGTCCGATATCGCGACGGCAATCAAATTCTGCAAAATCGCCTCGGCGTCATCGCGCCGCGCCATGTACGAGCTCGGACGCGCCTACGCGGCCAATCGGCAGATGCCTGAGGCCGTGAGTGCGTGGCGAAAGGCGGCGGAAAAAGGAAGCACGTCAGCCATGGTCGAACTGGGCGTAGTGCTCGGGACTGGATCCGGTATCGCAAAGGACCAGTCCGAGGCGCGCAAATTGTTCGAGCGTGCAGCCCAAGCCGGCAACCCTCGCGGCGTTACCAATCTCGCCGCGCTTTCCGCCGATGCCGGCACGCCGTCCGATCCAGGCAAGGCGAGAGCTCTCTTGGCGAAAGCAGCAGAAGCGAATTCGGCGGAAGCTCAGTATCAGCTCGGATTGATGAACGCCGACGGCGTCGGCGGCGCAAAGGATGATGTTGCGGCGCGCGCATTGTTCGAGAAGGCCGCGGCGCAAAATCATCCCGGAGCAATGGAGCGAATGGGCGCGTTTGCCGAAGGCGGGCGAGGAGGCCCGCAGGATTCCGCCGCAGCCAAAGCCTATTACGAAAAAGCCGCGGCGCTCGGCAATGAGACCGCCAAGGCCGCGCTGAAGCGGGTCGAGTGTCCGTATGTGATCAAGGACAAGAATGGAAAGTTCGTGACCAACCTTTGCTACTAGCGGCGGACGAAAAAAGGAAAAGCCGCCGTGAGGCGGCCTTTCCAGGAGAGGCGCCGCAACCGTGGTGACAAATTGCGGCGACCGGTCCCGACCCTCAACGCGCAACCGTTTTCGAAGTTCAAAGCCGCGGCCGAAAATTTACCAACTCGCGGAACAACGTGGGCCCGTGTCGCGTTTCCAGTGACGCCGCGCGGATCCCCCATTCCCCCCGAACGCGCGGTTACGTCAGTCAAAGAACCGGGCGCGACTTCGCACCCGGTTCTTTATTTCTCGGAAGGTCGTGCTCCCGGACATCGCTCGCCATGGAACGTTCGTGAAGCCAACCCGCTTGATGAATATGAGCGAGCGGGCGACGACCAAGCTGATCGGGCTGTCTTTATCCGGTTTGTTTCTAGTGATGCTGATGCTCAACGCGATCAGCTCCTAAGGATTCCCTTCACCGCGGCCGTTGTTTTCGTCGCTCGCGAACTTAATCTCTGCTGAACCGGTTATCGACTCGGCTTTCACAGTGAAAGATGCACATGCAACGCGTCTGCAAGGTCATCCTGGCATTGGCGATTATCGGACTGTTGTCTGCCCCGGCGTTGGGCGAGGCAGGGGAGCCCGACACCGCCACGACTGCTCCCGCGGAGGTATCGTCGGACATCTCGAATCCCGCGCCCGCCCCCGCCGAGACTGCCCCGCACACGAAGCTTGAGGAGCTCATCAGGACGCGCCTTTCGCAACTCGTCGATCGAAAACCCGAGCAAGCGGCTGTTGAGGCGTTTTACCGCGAGCGCTCGTACCAGCCGATCTGGTCGGCAAATGGCGTCGCCTTGCCGCGCACCCGCGCGGCGGTCGAGTACCTTGGCAAGGTTGCTGTCGAAGGCCTCGATCCCCGCGACTATCCGACGCCGGATTTTTCCCGCGACATGAATGGGCAGACGGCGGCCGTGAACGACCTGCAGCTGACCGCTTCAATATTGAAATATGCCCGGCAAGCAAGCGCGGGCCGCGTCAGTTTTACGCGTGTCAGTGGCGCGATTCTGTATCCCGCGCATGCCGCAGATCCCGCGCAGGTTCTCACCCAGGTGTCCTCTGCCGAGAACGTTGCCGACGTGCTCGCGTCCTTCGAACCGCAGCATCCCGGCTTTAAGGCGTTGAAGGCGCAACTCGCAAAAGAGCTGGGTGCCCCCGAAACTCAGAAAGCAGCATCACAGCTGCAAACGTCAAACAAGCATCGCCAGGCTGAAAATCAGCACCGCCGCTCGGATATCACCGGCACGCTGATCGCGAATATGGAGCGCTGGCGCTGGCTCCCGCGCGATCTCGGCAACGCCTATGTGGTGGTTAACGTGCCCGACTACAGCTTGTCCGTTACGGATAAGGGCAAGCAGATCTGGCGCACGAGAATCGTGGTCGGCAAGCCCGGCGAAATGGCCACGCCGCTGCTCAGCGAGACGATGAAATATCTCACGATCAATCCGACCTGGAACGTGCCGCCGTCCATTATCCGCAATGAGTACTTGCCGGCCCTGGAACGGGACCCCGACGCGCTCGAACGGATCGGATTGAAGGTCAGCCACAATCGCGACGGCTCAGTCCGCGTCTATCAGCCGCCCGGAGACCGCAATGCGCTCGGCCGGATCCGGTTCAATTTCCCCAATCCGTTCCTTGTCTATCAACACGACACGCCGAACAAACACCTGTTTGCGCAGGACAAGCGCGCGCTCAGTCACGGCTGCATGCGCGTTCAATCTCCGGAGCAATATGCCGAAGTGCTCTTGTCGCTGTCGCAGCCCAACGAGGGCTACACGCCGGCGCGAATCAGGAGTCTTTACGGCGACGAAGAGCGTATGATCAACCTGAAGAATCCGATTCCGGTGCACGTCACGTATCAGACGGCATTTGTCGATCAGATCGGGCAATTGAATTTGCGTCAGGACATTTACGGTCTCGATGCTGCGGTCCTGAAACTGATGCGCGGCGGGGAGCGGCTGATCGCCGACACGCCGATCCCGCGCAACTATACGAGCAGCAGCAAGCCCGTCGTCGCCCGGCTGCCCTCGCGTCCGGCCCGCGAGTACAGGGAGGACTACGGCTGGAACAATGGTGGAGGCTGGAATAATGGCGGAGGCTGGAGCTACGGCAGGAGATGGGACTCTGGCAGAGGCGCCGACTCTTACGCGGCCTATCCGTCGTCCGGCGGCCGCTATATCGATCGCGCCATCAGCAATTGGTGAGCGACACTAAACGATCAGGGCCGCGCAAGGTGGCGCGGCCCTTTTTGTTTGCCAAAAGTTTTTCGTATCAACTCGCCTGCAATGTGACGTGCGCAAGTCCGCTGAAACCGAGAGCACTGGCTGCTGCCGGGGTGAGGTCGATGATGCGGCCGCGCACGAACGGTCCGCGATCATTGATCCGCACGACGACGCTGCGGCCGTTGCTCTTGTTCGTCACGCGCACGCGCGTGCCGAAAGGCAGCGTGCGATGCGCGGCGGTCAAGCCGCTCGGCTTTGCGCGCTCTCCGCTCGCGGTGCGCTCGCCGGCATAGCCATAGACCGAAGCGATTCCGGACTGCGCCATGACAGCGGACGAACACCCAACGAAAATCAGTGCGCCGCAAATCGCGGCGGCAAAACGCACGGTCATCAATAATGCTCCTGGATTGGCCCCTCAGATGGGCGAGGCTGATAGGCAGGACCGCGTGCGTTTTGGCGGCGGAAATGGGGCCATTTTTCGAATTCGCAAGTTCCAGAAAATGCCGGGAAGACAGGGGTTTTCGCCCCTTGCAGTTGAGTATTTCCTCAGTTCGCGTGTAATTTTTAAATGCTCGTCGTTGTGATTTTGAGTCATTTATCGCGGCGGGCTGGTTTTATGAGCTTGGCAAGCCAGTCTGTTTTAAGAGGCCGCGTTGTGATTCACACGCGCGGCCTCTTTTTTCCCAGCCTCGTATCGGTCATTTGCTGCTGAAGCCAAAGTCCCGTTAGCCGCGCTTCAAATGACATTCAGTCATCGTCTTCATCCAGGATATGCGCGCGATCGAGACCCTTCAACTAATCCTGGGGCGAACTCGTCGCGCAAAACGATACCATCTTGACAATATCCTATAGGATAATATTCATATCACATCCCGCGCCCGTTGCCGAGGGGTGTCTGATCAGCGTCGCCAGACGCGGGGCGGGGAGCGGTGGCCGGCAATGGCGGCGTCGGAGATGCGGCGCAGGCCCCCCGGCGGTCCAAGCCGCGCTTGTCCCGGCATGCGTGCCGCATGCCGAGGCTCCTGACGGCCGGTAGACCGGTTCTCCAGTCAGAGGAGGGCCGGGTGAGTGGCCTGGGTCTCATTCGGTGGAGAGTCACGCGGCTGGCGCTGACGTGACGAACGGTCGACCACCGGGGACGGCGCTGGAGCAAACCTACAAACACCGCGCGCGGGACGCCTTGGATTTGGCGGACTTGCGGTTGGCGCGCCGGAGCACACGAAGCGATGGCGCGACACATGGACTTCGACATGCCTCGATGTCGCGAGGCGTCGAGGCCCGCGGGTCCATCGGGACCCCTGGCGTCCCGCGCGCTTTCGGTTCTTCCGGAGGAGCGGCGGAAAGATGAAATGCAGGCTATCCTGGCGCCTGAGCAAAAATCCGCGATGACGCTTGGCTGTTTGAAACGTGAATCAGTGACGAAGACGAAATTGTGAATTGCACCCGCATTGTGTGGAGCTTGCGTGACAAGCCAGCGGGCGATGGTGAAATCTTTAATGAATGCTTACTGCTTTGCGGCGGAGGTGTGGCGCGCTGAGTCCGAATGCTGTCGCAAAAGGCAGCACACGCCGCTTTATGAATCAAATGCACACATGTGCGCGAACAGCGCATGAGTCACGCGCATGGAACGTATGTTCCGCCAAGCATGGTGGATGCGGGGAACAATGCCTATGTTGAAAACAACAAAAAATAAAAACGGAAACGCCCTGGAGTCGTCGGACCGAAACGAAGGGAGATGATCCATGGCCTACGCACCTTACGCCGTCGCAAAAGGCGGCGTCACCCCAGAAGCTCCTGCTCGCGAACGCCCCGGCTTCTTCCGTCGCTTCCTCGCCGCGATGATGGCTGCGCGCCAGCGTCAGGCGGAGCGTGAGATCGAGCGCTATCTGCGCAACAGCAAATTCACCGACGAAGCCGAGCGCGAAATCGAGCGGCGGTTTCTGTCGACGCCGCCGCGCCTCTGACGGGAGTTCACCAATGTCGACCTTACAGGTTCACGCGCCGACAATGCTGTCGTCCGGCGGTTTCGCCCGCGTCGTTTCGTTCATCAACACTTGCGTCGAGGTTTTCCTCGACGCACAGCGCGAGGCCGCGGCCGCGCACAAACGCTTTCCGTTCACCGATTGGTGATTGCGCGTCAGGCCGCGCCTTCGACGACGCGCATGTCGCGTTCGACATTGCCGCTGCCGAGCGCCTTCAGCGCCTCTTTGTAGGCAGCGGTGTCGTGGCAGGCGAGCGCCTTGTCGAGACTGTCGAATTCGACCAGCACGACGCGCTCGTTCATTCCAGACTCGTAGATTTTTGCCGGGTTGCTGCGCGCGAGGAAACGGCCGCCGGCGCCTTCGATCGCAGGCACGGCGAGTCTGGCATGGGCCGTCCAGGCTTCCGGATTTTTTACCGATCGATAGGTCACGACCCAATAGGCCTTCGGCATGACTTCCTCCTTCGCTTGATGCTTGTCGCCTGCAGGACCTTATGGCGCGATCGCCTGCCGCAGCAAGGCCCGCGCGTCATCGCCGCCATCGAGCGGACGCAACGTGCGGCGCGTTACTTTCCACCCGTCTTTGCCGCGCTTGAGCTCCCACCGATTGGCACCCACGCGGTGGATGCGAAAGCCGGTCGTGCTGCCGTGGCCGGAAACTTCGCGTGACGCCGCCTGGCGGTCGGGCGTGATGATCTGCAAGTAAGATGTCGCCACCGCGGTATCTCCGTCGAGTTCGACGCGCGGCAGTCCGGCGAAATGGCAGAGACCGCCTGCGATCGCAGCCTGGTGTTCGGGCGTCTTTACAATCGCTGCGATCGCTTCGTTGCCGGTAGCGCCTTTGCCGCCACCGAGGTCAATCGATGCATCGGTTGTGAATGCATCGCAATAGTAGCTGTCGGTACCGGTATCGGCCGCCGGTGGGTGGCTTGCGATCAGGTGATAAATCGCGAGCGTGTCCTCCACCGCGCGGAGACGATCCTCTGTCGTAGCAGGCTTAGTCATGCAGGCCTCCCGCGCCAAATGGACGCGGGAAGCCTACACAGGCTTTGCTTTGGCCGCGACTGACGACGCAAATGCCGATGAGCGCAGATCGGCTGGTGGGACGAGGTCGGCGCGAATCAAATACCTCGGAGTGGGACGGTATTCCGGCACAGACGGATTCAAATCGTGATGGAACCAAAATTTGGCACCCCGGTTGCGTCACAAAGTTGCCGGAGTTTCTCTTGAAAAGCCGCATTCCTCCCACCCACAATTTGCAGCTGCACGGAGCCGTTATGACTCGCAAACTTGCACTGACGACAATTCTTGTTGCGTTGGCCGCAACGCCGGCGTTTGCGCAAAAACAGCGTCTCACGATTGTCGATGCCAACGGCAATCTCGATGCACTGATTCGGCAACATGCCGCCGCAAATAATCTGCCCGAGGCCCTCGTGCGCCGCGTGATCAAACGCGAAAGCGGCGGCAATCCGCGTGTGGTGAGCGCGGGCAATTACGGCCTGATGCAGATCAAGCTCGCGACCGCGCGCTCGATGGGATACACCGGCAATGCCGCCGGCCTGCTCGATGCCAACTCCAATATGACTTACGCGGTGAAATATCTGGCCGGCGCCTATCGACTCGCGAACGGCAATCACGGCCGCGCAGTCCATTACTATGCAGCCGGTTACTACTATGCGGCCAAGGCCAGAGGCGTTTCGGTGAACGCCCTCGCTCAGGGGAACGACGCATTCGCTCCGGCGTCGAGCCGTGACATCAAATTCAGCTCGCGGCAAAATCTGCGCGAGGCCCAAAGGCAAACCGACGGCTTCGGATCGTCCTCGAATTTCTACACGAGGCCCGACTACTACTGAGCGCGGGAATTCTGCGGCGCGCTAGTAGGGAATAGCGCGGGGAGTTGTGGAATAGGTTTGCTGGTTCGTCTGCCCGGTAATAGTACTGCTGACGAGCGGCCTGCTGGGCGTACGCGGGTTGCTGATACTGCTGCTGGGCGTAGGCCGTAGACTGATCCAGCTGGCTTTTCTGCGGCTTGTTGCCGTAGGTCGATTGTTGATACGGCGGTCCCCAGAAAAACATTTCAAGGAAACTGTACTGGCGAGGCTGCGGCGGCTTGGCCGCGACCTTGGTGTGGCGCACGCGATAGACGCGGCGGCCCGCATCCCGTTGCGGTTTGGCCGGCTCGGCTTTCTTCACAGCCGGAGCATCCACTTTCGGCGACGCTTGCGGCGCGGCGGTGGGCAACTCAACCGGCGAGGGTTCGCCAATTTCGATAGGGATGCTGACGACCGGCGTCTCGGTGATCGTACCGGGATCGGCGTCGCTTCGGTCGCTGGACAGGCCGGCGACTATTGGTGGTGGCTCCTCGGTGCGCGTGGGCGTGTCCGGCAGTTCGCGCAGGCGGTTCAGTTCATCGGCGCGCTTGAGGGCGGCGTGGATCAGGAATTGGCGCACTTCGAACTGGCGATCCCGGTCAGGCAGCGCGCTGCGCCCTGTAGGCGCCGGACAATGGCGCGCGCGAGCCGTCGGGCGGGCTCAGCGCCAGCACTAGAATCAAAATGGCGAGAAGTACGCCGCCCACTGGAAGAATGCGGAGAATCGGCTGCATCTCGCTGTGAATAACTGAGTCGGCGTCAATACCAAAGCACCACTTGCAAAGCCTTTGATCGGCAACCGAAGGTGTGCGCCTTTTATATCACTGGCGGTCACTGAGGGCGGTGACAGCTCACGAGCCGGTTGCTACGAAGCGGCTCCAATAGCGTTGCGGGGAAGCGTCATGATGAAAAAGCCGAATTGTCCGATCATTGCCATCGAGGAGCATTACTGGGACCCGGAATTGGCCAAGACTTTCACCGGTCCGGAAGCCGGGCGGGGTAATGAGACGGACGAACGACTTTTCGATCTCGGAAGCCTCCGTCTCAAGGAAATGGACGAGGCCGGGATCGACATCCAGGTCCTCTCGCATGGCGCTCCTTCCACGCAAAAACTAAGTGCCGATATTGCGGCGGATTTGACCCGTCAGGTTAACGACCGCCTTGCCAAGGTCTGCGCGGCCAACCCGAAACGCTTCGCCGCCTTCGCCTCGCTTCCCACCGCCGATCCGAAGGCCGCGGCCGATGAGCTCGAGCGTACGGTCACCAGGCTCGGCTTCAAGGGCGCGATGCTGCACGGCATGTCGAACGGCGAATTCCTCGATCTCAAGAAGTTCTGGCCCATCTATGAGCGCGCCGAGACGCTCGACGTGCCGATCTATTTCCACCCGTCGCTGCCTCACCCGAAGGTGACGGAGATCTACTACCAGGACTACGCCAAGGATTTCCCGTTGGTGGTCCGCCCGGCCTGGGGTTACACCGTGGAGACTGCAACGCAGGCGATCCGGCTGGTGTTGTCCGGGGTCTTCGACGCGCACCCGAATCTGAAGATCATTCTCGGCCATTTCGGCGAGACGCTGCCGTTTCTTGTCTGGCGCATTGATTCATCGCTCAAACGGCCGGGTCAGAAGGCGATGAGTTTCCGCGATATCTTCTGCAAGAACTTCTACGTCACCACCAGCGGATTCTTCTCCGACCCGGCGCTGATCTGCTGCATGCTCGAGATGGGCGTCGACCACATCCTGTTCGCGGTCGACTGGCCGTTCGTGATGAACCCGCCGGCGGTCAAGTGGATGGAGAGCGTCTCGATATCCGACTCGGACAAGGTCAAGATATTGAGCGGCAATGCCCAGCGGCTTCTAAAGATGTGATTTCACCGGATGGCGCCGGTAGTACTCGGCGTCTTCCGCGGTTTGCGTCCAATCCTTGTTGCCGCGCCAGTCACAGTGGTGGGCGCGCATATCGCTCCCGTAGCGCACGCGAAACAGCGTCGTGCGCGCGGGACCGTTCTCATATTCGTGCACTTCGCCGGGTGGATGAACGACGAAGGCGCCGGGCGTGACCGCGATGGTTTCGGTGGGCGTTCGCATCGTGCCGCCGCCGGAAAAGCAGAAATAGATTTCGGTGGCCTGCGGGTGGCAATGATTGGGACTGATCTGTCCGGGCTCCCAGCAGGCCACGGTGACATCACCATCGGCGACTTTGCCCAGGATCTTTTCGACGTGGTGCCTGGGGTCCCACTGCTGCTCGCGTTCAAGGCTGAAAACGTGCATGACGATAGCGCTCCGGGAAGACCGGTTTTAGCCTAGCGCAACAGTTAGTCGGGCAGGAGAGGTCGGCGTTGCCTATAGGCCGCGTGCATTGATAGAAGGAACCTCACAGGGCCCGTAGCTCAATGGTTAGAGCCGACCGCTCATAACGGTCTGGTTGGAGGTTCGAGTCCTCCCGGGCCCACCAATTTTTTCAATAACTTGTGATAGTGCTGGTCGGCGTCGCTGGGGTCTGACCAACGAGTTGACCAACGATACCGGCTTCCTGGTCCCAATCGCTTTCGCTGCCCCCTGCAGATAGTCGGGGTGATGATGCCCGTAAACATCCCGGAGCATCTTCTCTGACATACCGAGAAAGCCCGCCGCGTCCCACGTGCTAACCCCGATCTGCATGAGCCAGGTTGCTGCCGTGTGACGCAGGGTATGTGGGCTGATCTTGCCCTCCAACTTGGATAACGAGACGGCTCTCTTGAAGGCGGTCTTGACCGATTTCACTGGCTGCCCGTTGAACTCGACAAAATGCTTCTGGGCGATTCCCTTGTCATGCCAGCGCCGAAGATGGGCGAGAAGGCGAGGCGGAATAGGGACCGGCGGCTGCCTTTTATTGGTCGCCTGCGTACCTTGCGCCAGTCGATAGAAAATGCCCCGGTCAACGTCGATAAAGGATCGGCCCTGCTGGGGCACGGGTGAGGCCGATGCGATAGCTGCCGCTCTCGTTCCGGTGTAAAGCCCAATGAGTAGGAATCGCGCTAAATGGCGTAACGGGCGTTTATCGGTTGGAAGCTTTCGGCCTTTGTCATTGCCGCGATGGCGAACCTGCATCTCTCGATGACGCCAGCACGTCCGAATAAGCTTGGCAGCTTCGTTCCTGGTTAGCCATCGCGTGCGCGGAAGACCTTTGGCTGGCAAAACAACCCGAACAATGCCTCGATGAAATCCCTCGGCTGCGTGGTGGTTGATGGCCGCCCGCAAGTCCTCAAGGTCGCGCCGCGCTCCGCCTTCGCTTCCTCGAATCCTTACGTACTCTCGACAAGTCTCACCGGTCACGTCAGAGAGCATCTTGCCACCCCAAAAATCATTGAGGCGCCTAAGTCGTTCATCGAACTTTTTAATGTTGATCTGCCGGTTCCGCGTATCATCGTCATAGATCGATAGGACATCAGCAACGTCTATTTCCTCAATGTCCCGCTCTTTTCTGGCGGGCTCATGTTTTCCTGTAATGTAGGCTGAGAGGGCCTGCTGCGCCGCTCGATCTCGCCCTTAAAGCATCCTGTGGCGATGTGCTTGCCGCCATCGAGGATAATCCAGACGGCCTTCGCGCGGAGCTTGCCTTGCTTGTTCCTTCGGGCGGGGCGGAGGTAGAGCCGTGGTGGTTGCTTTCGACGCGGCATAATTCTCTCATTC
>DATDLC010000107.1:0-4636 GCA_036519515.1 Pseudolabrys sp.
CTATCGAGTCGGCTGCTTCGTCGGCTTCCACTCGCGTGCGAGCTTCTGCGCCTCGGCAATCTGCGCCGGGGTCATGCGCCGTGCCATAAGGTCCCGAAAAGCCGCCGCACCATCTCTCCCTTGCGCCGCCGACAAGTTCAACCACATGTATGCGCGGACCTTATCTTGAGGGACACCAAGACCGTTGTCGTAAAACACCCCGAGATTGTACTGGGCGTTGGCATCGCCTTGTTCAGCTAGGGGACGAACAAGCCGCACGGCAGTCGCGTAGTCGCGTCTCTTAACCGCAGCATCAGCATCTTCAAGCGGGGCTGCCACCACGGGCGTGGCAAAACCCAATACCAAAATGATTGCGGCGACGTGCTTAAGCGTGAGATTCATGATCTGTGACCTTCGCCCCTAGGCCATAAGCTTATAATGACGTGCTGATGCGCTATCGAGGCGTTGAATCGCATATAGTGAAACGATGAGCAACCAATTTGGCGATGCCGTTGACTTTAGCTGTCCGCATTGCGGGGCACGGTACGTTGTGAGTTATGCCAAGTTGCCGATTGCCGACAGCGGTAGCGACTATTGTGAGTGTTGCAAACGGAGGATATTCCAATGGAATTCAGCCTTGCGACCACGCTTTAGGCTCGTGGAACGACCCGAGCGAAAACACCCATAACGCTTCGCGCGTCGCGAATGCCCGCGGTGTCGCATTCTGGGCGTCATTATTAGGGAATGGAAACTTCACAGTTGGGAGGACGATATGACGGCATTCAATATCGTGCGGTTTCGAGTCAAGCCCGGCCATCAAGAGCAATTCATTGCGCAACACCGCGGCATGAATCGCGGCCTCAAGGGCTTCCGTGGCGGGTCGCTGGTCAGAAGCGGCGAAGACGCATTCTGCTTCATCGGCGAGTGGGCGAGCTTCCAGAAGATCGTCGACGCACGGCCCCTCATGATCAACATTCTCGACGGGTTTCGCGAGCATCTCGAAGACCTAGGCGGCGGACTTGGGCTTACCGATCCGGTTTCCGGGGAGGTAGTAGTCAAACTTCCGGCCACCAAGGTAGCGACGAAGAAAACGCGCGCCAAAAAAACGACTAAACGCAAAAAGCGCCACTAGCGCGGAGTACGCATAGCGTCCGAGGCATGCCCGCTTTGGCTCGCGACGACCACCCACCCTTCGGGGGTCGAAGCTTACGTCTCGTCGACGTCGTGCACTTTAATATGGCTGTGCGGAAATTTCTGCTTCAATTCCATGCCTGCTTTTAATGCCTCAACAAAAATTCCGTATACCGATCTAATTTCTCCATCGATTTCGACTACATAGTGTTGGGGAGGCAAGACATTATTCTCAATGACGGTTTTCATGAGGCGACCTCCGTATCGGACCATTTGAATGATCGCGTTAATGATCGCTTAAATCGGGTTAACTATTGCTTAATTGGCTGAATTGCCTTCAGTCATGGGTGTTTATCGCTTGCCCGCGGTTGCTGACACGGGCTCGACGAAAGTTTCACTTTTTTTCGAGGAAGCCACGGACCACTTTCACCGTCGCGTCCGGCTGCTCTTCCATGATCCAATGCCCGGAATTGGCGATAATGCCGCCTTCAACATTGGTGCCCACCTCGCGCATGATTTCGGCTTGCTGCGCTCCGAACGACTTCTCAGCGCCCAGCGCCAAAATCGGCATGGTCAGCTTGGCTTTGGCCGCGAATGCCTTGTTGTCGGATGCGTCTTGCGAAAAAGCGGCAAACTGATTGAACGCGGCGTGCATCGCCCCGGGCCGGGCATAGATTTTGGCGTAGTGTCGGCGTGTCGCCTCGTCGATTGCTTTGGGATTTGCCGATAATTCGTTCCAGAAGCGGTCGAGATAAATACGCTCGCGGCCCTTCACCAGTCGGTCCACGTCAGGCCCGCGAAAATTGAAATGCCACAGCATTGGGCTTTTCAGTATTTCGTCCCACGGCCCAATGCCAGGCAATGGCGCATCGATGACGGCCCAGTAACGCGATCGGGGTATTGCGCGGCGAGCGCGTAGCCGACCATGTTGCCAATATCATGCGTGACGAGATCGGCTTTCTGGACGTTGAGCCTGTCCATCACCCGGGCGATGTCCTGCGCCTGCGTTTTTTTGTCGTAACCGGTGTTCGGATAAGACGACAGACCCATGCCGCGCAGGTCGGGAACGATGACGGTGTGGTCCTTCGCGAGTACCGCCGCTAACGGCGCCCACATGTCGCCGGTATCGCCGAAGCCGTGCAGCATCACGACCGCAGGCCCTTTTCCACCGACCCGTACGTGGATCGTCGCCCCGTCTGTTTTGATGTTTTCGGTATGGAAACCTGGTGGAAATGACCGGAATTCTGCGGATGCTGATAGCGCCAGGGTCAGCGCCACAATCGCCCCCGACATCAAGCGCGCCGGTATTGCGAACATTTTATTCATAACGCGACTCTGAACTTTTTCAATTTTATAGCCCAATAGTCCCGCTAATGGACTGTAGCGTGATGCGTCACTTGGCGCGTACAGATATCTTTGGACGCCGTTTCAGCATTTCTCTGATTTGAGCAGGCGTTTTGCCGCGTACCTCGTAGCCGCGCCGTTCAAGCTCCGCTAGGGCCTGATGCTTTTGCCAATTCTTCCAGTTTGCTTTTGCGCTCACCAATACGATTAATACTCAATGACCAGCCCCTTGAGCAATTTACCCCGAGGCAAATTAGTATATGTACCCTCTGCGATTAAGATCACGGCAGGCCTCATTGCTCAGATCAGCCAAACAAGTGGCAAAATTGCAACTCCATCGAACCTCACTGCATCAATTTCGCTGAGACGAATCGTATGAGGGACCTATCTCAAATTCAACCATCCCGCGAGGCTGCTGTGCTTATTGCAGTGATCAGCGTTTTCGGCAGAAGTTCGGCGCGATCAGTTTCGCCGCTTGAATAACGCTCGAAAGCAGGCATGGCTTGTTCCTTGAGTTGGTGCCGGGTACTTCGTACCATGTTCGCCGAAAAAATTTCACCGGCGGAAATCCGTGTTGGACAGTCGACGTTTCCGTGACGCCCTCGGCCAGTTTCCGACTGGCGTCACCATCATCACAACCGTGACAACGGGCGGCGATCGGCTCGGCATGACAATCAGTTCGTTCAATTCGCTGTCGCTCGACCCACCCCTGGTCTTGTTTAGCATCTGGCGCGAGGCCAACAGTTTCGTCGCCTGGCAACAGGCAGAACGCTACGCGATCAACGTGCTGAGCGAGGACCAGGAGGAGTTGTCCAACAAGTTCGCGCGCGCCAAGGGCGAGAAGTGGATCGGGCAGACGGTATTGCGCGGTAAAGCCGGCTTGCCGCTGCTGCCGAATGCCGTGCTCACGTTCGAGTGTGAAGCCTACGACCGCCACGACGGCGGCGACCATGAGATCTTCGTCGGGCGGGTAGTCGAGCTGCATGAAAATCGGGCCAAGCGCGGGCACCCGCTGGTGTTCTTCGGCGGCCAGTACCGGCGCCTGGGCACTGTCGAGGCGAATGCGCCGGCCGACATCGTCAATTTCCTGCACGGATGGTGAAGCACCATGGGCGTCAACAAGAAGCACGACGAATTCCATACCCTCGACATGAGCGTGGGCTGGGAAACGCCGCCCGGCTATCCGAAAGGCATCGAGCAGAAGATTTTGTCCGGCGCTCTCGACGAGGCAAACAAGCGTGGCACGCGCACCCGGCTGCTGCGCTTCGCGCCCGGCGTATTCACCAAAAGGCCGTTCGTGCACGATTACTGGGAAGAAGTCTTTCTCGTGTCGGGCGACCTGACGGTCGGCAACGACGCGCAAGGATCCGGCGGCAAGTCATTCCCGCCCAACACCTATGCCGTCCGCCCGCCCGGTGCCCATCACGGGCCCTTCAAGTCGAACGACGGCTGCATGCTCCTGGAAATCCACTACTTCGACCCGGTCTGAGCGACGCCTGCGAGGTGTCGGGCGCGCGCCTTCTTCTCCTCGATCTTCATGCCGCGCGCGATCTGGATGCGCTGCGCCTGCGGCGAGCCGGCGCCGTGGAGGCTTTCGGTGAGATAGCCGACGGCGTTGCGGCCGATGGTCATGTTCTCGATCAGCCGAAGGATACGCATGCGGTCGGTCACCTCGACGCCGTCGCGACCTTGCAGGAATTTCCGGATCAGCGGGCCGACCTCGTTGTTCTGCAGGTCCTTTTCCGACGGCATGGTCACCATCAGCCCGCCGGCCAGATCCTGCGCGAGGCGCGCGATCTCGTAGGGAAAGCGCGTGACGTTGTGCTTGGCGACGTTGGAGAGCATTTCGTCGTTGATGTAAGCGCCGGAAGCGACGGGCTTGGATTGATGCGCGCCCGCCATGCAACTCGAATAGATTGTTTCATTGAGGTGCGTCATCTCCACCAGCTTGTCCTTGATGTGGGATGCGCCTTCGACGCCATTGTATTCCGCGGCCGAAGCCGCCGCGCCGATCAAGACGTCGCCCAACCCGGTCTTACAGACGTAGGACGAGCGGTGATAGGTCGTGAAGCGCTCGACCAGCGATGAGGCGAAGTCCCATTCGCCGTCCATGAAGACGTGCTCATGGGGCACGAACACATTTTCAAAGACGATCAAGGATTCCTGGCCGGCGAATTGCGCG
>DATDLC010000108.1:0-102819 GCA_036519515.1 Pseudolabrys sp.
GGCTACGTTGCTCGCGCCGTCAACACCGGCCGTTGGCCTGCTCGATCGGCTTCCGGATTGGAAACGCGCCTATGCCGATGACGTAGCGGTCGTCCACATGCGTCGCTGAGCCGCCCACTGACAAGAACTAATTCAGCGCACAGCCGTCGACGCCTTCAGCTTTGGTATTCAATTGTATCGATCGGCGGCCGTCATCGGGGACGTGTCGCCCTTTGGGGGAGAATGCCATCGCAATCGCGGGCTGGCTCGCAGGCATCATCGTCAAAGGGGTCGGTTTTGGCCTCGTCGGCAACATCATCGTCGGCATCGTTGGCGCGTTCATTGGCACCTGGGTGCTCGGCGCGTTGGGCGTCATGATCGGCGGGGGAATTATCGCCGATATCATTAACGCCACGATCGGCGCTGTAATCCTGCTTTTCATAATAAGCCTTGTGAAACGCGCCTAGTCGGCTCGTTCCTAACGCGCGCGCGAAGAACCGCAGCCTTGCGATTCCGCCCGGCTGGTCGGTTGATGTTGCGTTGCAACAAACGCTGAGCCAAAATGGCCGACGTCAGGCCAGTGATGCGCGACAAAACTCACCGCGATAAACCTTGGATTTTCCGCACCTACGCCGGCCATTCAACGGCTGCGGATTCCAACGCGCTTAACCGCAAAAATTTGGCCAAGGGCCAGACCGGTCTCTCGGTTGCTTTCGATTTGCCGACCCAAACCGGATACGATTCTGACCACGTGCTCGCGCGAGGTGAAGTCGGCAAGGTCGGGGTGCCGATTTGCCATCTCGGCGATATGCGCGCGCTGTTCGACAGTATCCCCCTTGGCACGATGAACACGTCAATGACCATCAATGCCACGGCAGCGTGGCTGATGGCACTTTACATTGCGGTGGCAGACGAACAGGGAGCGCCCCGCAGCGCCCTCCAGGGCACTATCCAGAACGACATCATCAAGGAATATCTCTCCCGCGGCACGTATGTCTTTCCGCCGGCGCCATCGATGCGGCTGATCAAGGACGTGATCCTGTTTACGACCAAAGAGATTCCAAAATGGAATCCGATCAATGTCTGTTCCTATCATTTGCAGGAAGCGGGTGCGACGCCGGTGCAGGAGCTTGCCTTCGCGCTTGCCACGGCCATCGCCGTACTCGACACCGTGAAATCGTCCGGTGAAGTCTCGCCGGACAAGTTTGGCGACGTTGTCGGACGTATCTCGTTCTTCGTGAATGCCGGCCTGCGTTTCATCACCGAATTGTGCAAGATGCGCGCCTTTACCGAGCTATGGGACGAGATTACACGCGAACGCTACGGAATTGCCGATCCCAAACAACGACTGTTTCGCTACGGCGTGCAGGTGAACTCGCTCGGACTGACCGAACCGCAGCCTGAAAACAATGTCGCACGCATTCTCATCGAGATGCTGGCCGTAACATTGTCCAAGAGCGCGCGGGCGAGAGCCGTGCAATTGCCGGCATGGAATGAAGCGCTCGGATTGCCGCGGCCATGGGATCAGCAATGGTCATTGCGCATACAGCAGATCCTTGCTTACGAGACTGATCTGCTCGAATACGGCGACATTTTTGACGGATCGGGGGAGATTGCGCGCAAGGTTGACGATCTGAAACGTCAAACTCGCGAAGAGCTCACGCGTATCGAAGAGATGGGTGGGGCGGTCGCGGCCGTCGATACCGGCTACATGAAGCACCAACTGGTCGAATCGAACACGGCACGCCTCGAAGCGATCGAGCGCGGCGAACAGATTGTGGTGGGCGTCAACAAGTATCTCGAGAGCGAACCCTCACCGTTGGCGGGGGCCGCGGACTCCATCCTCACCGTGTCAGATGACGCGGAGCGTAGCCAGATTGATCGGCTCAAGGCGTGGCGCGCATCTCGCGACAATGCGGCCGTCGCTGAGGCGTTGAAGGAGTTGAAGGGCGCCGCGCGTGGTGGTGGCAACATCATGCCGGCTTCGATCGTCTGCGCCAAAGCCGGGGTCACTACCGGCGAATGGGGCTGGACCCTCCGTGAAGCCTTTGGCGAATATCGCGCGCCGACCGGCGTCGGCCGCGCCATGCGCAATGACGTGATCGGTCTTGACGACGTGCGAGCCGACGTGGACCGCGTCTCACGCAAGCTAGGCCGTCGCCTCACCTTCCTTGTCGGCAAACCCGGGCTCGATGGCCATTCCAACGGAGCCGAGCAGATCGCCGTGCGCGCCCGCGATGCCGGCATGCAAGTGGTTTACGAGGGCATCCGCCTCACGCCGGAAGAGATCGTCGACGCGGCGCGCAAGGAAAAGGCGCATGTCATCGGCCTGTCGGTCCTTTCGGGTAGCCACCTGCCATTGGTGGAGGATGTGGTCGATCGCATGAAGCGAGCGGGCCTCGACGTGCCGGTGATCGTTGGCGGCATTATTCCGCCTGAGGACGCAGCGGAGTTGGAAAAGGTTGGTGTTGCTGCAGTTTACACCCCAAAGGATTTCGAGCTGAACCGCATCATGTCGGACGTCGTGCGAATCGTTGAGCGGGCCAAGGGCGTCACCAACGCGTAAGTGTTCAGAGAGCGAGACTTGCGAGCACCTGCGCCAATTTGGCCGGACTGACTGGCTTTACGAAATAGTAGTTGACGCCGGCCGTGCGCGCGGCTTGTGCATCGCTTTTCCCGTCGTGGCCGGAAATTGCGACCACCGGCGTCTGCCCGACTTTGCCCGGCAGCGAACGGATCCGTCTGGTGGCTTCGAGTCCACCCAGTCCCGCGAGCGTAACGTCCATCAATACAGCATCGTAAGTGCCGCTTGTTACCGCCTCGATCGCCGCCTCGCCAGTCCCCACAAAGTCGACGCGATGACCCAGCTCGCGCAGGATTGTATTCATTACGACGCGTCCATACGGGTTATCCTCTGCGCACAGAATGGACAGCGGTCGGGCAGGCAGCGGTGGTGCCTGCGTCCGCTCAGAGGCGGGATGCGAATCCGCAGGTTCTACCCGCGCTGTCAGGCGGAACGTTGAACCGGCCCCTCTCCTGCTCGTGACCTTGAGATCTCCCCCCATTGCTTTGGCAAAACGCTTAACGAAAGAAAGACCAAGTCCGGCCCCGCCGTAGCGCCTAGCGATTTCGGCGCTTCCTTGTGCGAATGGGCGAAACAACTGTCTCAACTCATTCCAGCTCATACCAATCCCACTATCAGTGAATGTGAACAGCAGCCGCACGTGCTTGTGCACTGCTGTTTCGGCATCGGCGGTGAACAACACGCTCCCGACATCAGTGAATTTCACCGCATTATCTGCGAGATTTTCCAGCGCGGCTCGCAGGCGCAAGACATCCCCCGTCACCATGATGGGCAAGTCGTCTGCGATCTTGATTTCCACCGTAAGTGCCTTGTTGCTCGCGCGCGCCGCAAGTGCCGCGCCAACGGCTTCTGCAAGTACGCGCGGTGAGAATGGCTCATTGCGAAGCACAAGTCCGCGGGCATCTGCTTTGGCCGCATCGAGGATCAAGGTTGAAAGGGCAGCCAGGTGGTCCGCGCCGCTCTTGATCGCGTCCGCCCATTCGCGTTCGCGTGTGCCCAAATCGGAAGAGGCCAGCAATTCTGCCAAAGCTACAATGCCTGTCAGCGGCGTGCGAATGTCGTGCGCAATGCCGGCGAGCGCGGCTTCAATCGCGCGCGCTTGCGCACTTGGCGCTTTGCGCGCTCGATATGACGGCGCACGCGTCCGCCTACCAGGCCTGACCTTGCCCTTACGTTTAGCCATTTTTCCCCTACCCGAGCCGACAATGCCATGGATGCGCGGTTCAATCGAGACCGGCCATCCGGCGGATCTCGGCCTGCAGAGCGCCTTTCGCGCGAAGCTCGCGCAGACCGGTAGACTGGGTCGATTTCGAAAGTTTGCCGCCGTCCGCATCGAGGACAAGACGGTGGTGGTGGTATTGGGGCTGGGGCAACCCGAGTAGTGCCTGCAGAAGCCGATGTACCGCGGTGGCGTGAAAGAGGTCGCGTCCACGTACAACGTCGGTCACGTCTTGTGCAGCATCGTCGACAACGACCGCAAGGTGATAGCTGGTCGGTACCTCCTTGCGCGCCAGAATGATGTCGCCCCAGATGGCCGCATTGGCCGCGACCATGCCGGTCTCGCCCGCCGGCCCTTCACCGGTTTCCATCCATTCGAGCGCGCCCACGCGGCCGAGCGCGGCCTGCATGTCCAGGCGCAAAGCGTAAGGCTCCCCGGACATCATGCGGCGCTTTCGTTCGTAAGGCGGAATACGCCTTGCGTTACCAGGATAGAGAGGGGCGCCATCCGGATCGCGCGGCCAAGATGCCTGCGCTTCACGTTCAGCAACCAGCCGCGAAATTTCAGCACGACTCTCGAAACTCGGATAGACCAAGCCCATAGCCTCGAGACGCGTGAGCGCGGCACGATAGTCGTCCCAGTGTTCGGACTGTCGCCTCACCGGCCTTTCCCATTGAAGTCCCATACACGCCAGATCTTCATAGATTGCAGTCTCGAACTCAGGCCGGCAGCGGGCTACATCGATATCCTCGATGCGCAACAGCAGTCGTCCGCCCTTCGCGTTGGCCATGTCGGCATTGAGTAATGCCGACAGTGCATGACCGAGATGCAGATAGCCGTTGGGCGAAGGCGCAAAGCGGAAAACGGGTGGCATCGGTGTTATGTAGCTGTTCGAAATTCTCGCTGACCTATAACGCAAGTGGAAATCCAGCCTGGTTGGGGTTGGCCGGATCCCCGCTTCCGCGCGGACGAGCCGCATAATATCAAGGAAAGCATGACCTATTTCCTTCGCATCGACGCCGATTTGCAGGCGGGCCTCGCGCAGCTAATCCTTGCAGATCCGCGCCTCAAGACTGCCGCGGACAAGGCAGGGGCTTTTGCTCTGCGCCGACGGGAGCCGGGCTTTCCCGGACTCTGTGCGATCGTATGCGGACAACAGCTCTCAACCGCGAGTGCAGCCGCAATTCGCGCCCGGTTGTTTGCGGCATTCGATCCGTTTCACCACGATACGGTACGGCGAGCGCGTACAGACAGGCTCAAGCGCCTCGGCCTTTCTGCACCGAAGATCAAATCCATCCGGGAAATCGGAAAGGCTGTCGCCAAAGGCCGTATTGACCTCACTGAAGTCGGCAACATGGATGCCGACGAAGCACACGCCGCGCTCACCGCGCTTCACGGCGTCGGCCCGTGGACCGCCGACATTTATCTCCTGTTTTGTCTCGGCCACGCGGATGCATTTCCTGCCGGCGATCTCGCGGTCCAGGAGTCTGCCCGTATCGCCCTCGGCTTGCGCAAGCGTCCGGACGCAAAGGGGTTGGCGAAAATTGCCGAGGCGTGGCGTCCATGGCGAGGCGTGGCGGCGCACCTGCTATGGGCCTATTATCATGTGGTAAAGAAACGCGACGTGGTGCCGGTTCAGCCGAATGGCCGGCCGAAAGAGGCGGCCAGCAAAAGCCCGAGGAAAAGGAAAAAGAAGAATGGCTGAACTCGATGGCCCGCGGCTTGCCCCGCGTTCGGGACCCGCGCGTCAACTCGTGGTTTTTCTGCACGGCTACGGTGCCGACGGAAACGATCTGATCGAGATTGGGCGTGCCTGGCAGGGCCTGTTACCAACAGCGGCGTTTGTATCACCACATGCGCACCATCCTTGTGGGCAGGCGCCTGTCGGCCGTGAGTGGTTTCCGCTTACATTTCGTGACCCGGACGAACGCTGGGTCGGCGTCAATGCGGCCGCGCCCGTTCTCAATAGTTTTCTCGATGCTGAATTGAAGCGGCATGATCTCCGCCCCGCCGCGCTGGCTCTGGTCGGTTTCAGCCAGGGCACCATGATGTCCCTTCATGTCGGCTTGCGTCGGACGGTCGCACCGGCGGCAATCGTCGGCTATTCCGGAATGCTGGTGACACCGGAGAAAACCGATTCCGCAGCCTTCGCTGCCGAAATTCGAAGCCGGCCTCCCGTGCTGCTCGTCCACGGCGACGAGGATCAGCTTATTCCAGTTCAGGCGCTCTTTCGCGCGGCGCAAGGTCTGGCTGCGCTTGATGTCCCGGTGGAATGGCACGTATCGGCGGGAATCGGCCACGGCATTGACCAGGAAGGCCTCCGCCAGGGCGGTGAATTCCTTGCCAGGCGCTTTGCCCGGAGCAAATAGCAGGTTTGCGGGTAACTCCCCGTCCCGGCTTCACAATCCTGTCACGCTGCCCTATTACTAGCCCCTCAGCTGCGTGGCGGCAGCGTTCCAAGGAGGTCGAGGAGCGTCGCTTGAACGTGCATGTTTCGCCCGGCGGTTTTCCAGCCCTGGTGCTCAACGCGGATTTTCGGCCGTTGAGCTATTACCCGCTCTCGCTGTGGTCCTGGCAGGACGCAATCAAGGCTGTGTTCCTCGAACGCGTGAATATCGTTGCCAATTACGACCGCGCCGTACACAGCCCTTCCTTCGAGATGAAGTTGCCAAGCGTGGTCTCGCTCAAGACCTTCGTGAAGCCGTCGACACACCCGGCCTTCACCCGCTTTAACGTGTTTCTGCGCGACCGTTTCGCCTGTCAGTATTGCGGCGACCGCGACGATCTCACCTTCGATCATCTGCTCCCGCGCTCGCGCGGCGGACATACCACGTGGGACAACGTGGTCGCTGCTTGCTCGCCATGCAACCTGCGCAAGGGCAATCTTACGCCCAGTGAGGCCAGGATGTGGCCGTCGCAGATGCCTTTCCAGCCGACGGTGCATCATCTGCACAGAAACGGCCGGCTGTTCCCGCCGAACTACCTGCACGAGAGTTGGCTCGACTATCTCTATTGGGACACCGAGCTGGAGCCGTAAGGTTCGCCCCACCTGCATTGGAGTCATCGATGTCAAGCAAGCTGCACCGTTATCGCAGCAGGCGATCCATCTTATTCGCGATCCCCGTCGTGGTGCTCCTTTGTGTCAGCGGTTCCGTCGCGGCCCAGACTACTCCCGCATCCGGAGGGGCCGTCGATCCGCAATTGATCGAGGATCTGGTCGCAGCAAATCGCATTCTCGCCGACCAGGGAGTACTTGACGGCTGGGGTCATGTGAGCGTGCGTCATCCGCGCGATCCCAACCGATACCTGTTGTCGCGTTCGCGCGCGCCTGAACTGATCAGCGCGGACGACATCATGGAATTCGATCTGGACAGCAATCCAGTCGATGCCAAAGGCCGTTCGCTCTATACGGAGCGCTTCATCCATGGCGAAATCTATAAGACGCGGCCGGACGTCATGGCCATCGTGCACACACATGCACCGGCATTGATTCCATTCGGGATCAGCAAAGTCCCGCTAAAGCCCATCTATCATCGATCAGCGTTCGTCGCGGCCGGCGTACCCGTATTCGAAATCCGCGAACGCGCGGGCATGACCGACATGCTGATCCGCGATCAAGCGCTCGGCCGCGCGCTCGCCGATGCGCTCGGAAATCACCCGGCTGCGCTCATGCGCGGCCATGGCGCAGTGATCGTGGGCCCATCAATCCAGCGCGTGGTTGGGCGCAGCATTTTCCTTCCGCTCAATGCGACCTTGCAGATGCAGGCGGCGGCGCTCGGCGGCCCGGTGACATATCTCGATCCCGAAGAAGCCAAAAAAATCGAAGAACGGGAAGGCTATGGCCTCGGTCGAGCGTGGGAGGCGTGGAAGCGCAAGGCGCTGGCGAAGCCGTAAGACTTGGCCGACCGCGATGGCCTTGTTTTGGAAGAAAGGCTGCCTATATGAATATCAGCGGTGATGTTGAGCCACACGGCTCCATCATCGAGCGGCCACGAAGTGCTGTTGGCGACGCCGGATGTACGCGCGCCTTGCAATTCGTGGTCGTCATTTTTTAGCCTTCTCAAGTCCCCGTCTTGAGCCGTTCTTTGTCGTATCCGGCGATGCGCTTGTAGCTTTCCGACAGGGCCATCAGTTCTTCGCGACTTATAACGTCGTCGATACTCTTGAACGGCTTGTCGCCAGTGCGGCGATAGACTTCGTGCAAGATGGCGTCGGGCGGCGCCTTGCGATTTGCGAGCACAACTTCACTTGTCGCCGGCAGGCGTTTCGCTTCGTAGACCTTGAGTGCAGCGACCACATCGGCATTTGCGACAAGCGCGTCGGCAAGTGCGCGACAGTCCAAAATGGCTTGTGCCGCCCCGTTGGCTCCGCGCGGATACATCGGATGTGCGGCATCGCCCAGAAGGGTCAGGCGGCCAAAACTCCATCGTGGCAACGGATCCTGATCGACCATCGGATATTCGAGGATCGCATCGGCACTGCTGATGAATTTCGGCACATCAAGCCAGTCGAAGTGCCAATCCGCCATTGCAGGCAGAAAGTCTTCCAACTTCCCGCGCCGGTTCCAGTCACGCGCCTGGTATTGCGGCGTCTCGATGTCGCAGACCCAGTTCACAAGCTGGTGCCCCTCCGCGTCGACATTGTTGCGGATGGGATAGATCAACAGCTTCGCTGGGTGATGCCAACCAATGCGGATCATGCTGGCACCCGACAGGAACGGCTTCCAGCGCGTGACCCCGCGCCACATGTTGATACCGGAATATTTCGGCGGGCCTTCGTTTGGATAAAGCTGCTTGCGCAGCACCGAATGAATGCCTTCGGCGCTCACGACGACGCTGCCGCGCTGGGGCGTCAGCGGTTTGCCGACAATGTCTTCGAAATGTGCAATCGCCTCGGGCCCATCGTGCTCGACGCGGGTGCAGCGCCAACCGGTGATCAGCTTGTCCGCGCCGGCACGCTCAACGAACGCCTCAAGCAAGACCATCTGCAGGTCGCCGCGATGAATAGAGAATTGCGGCACGTCATAGCCGGCGAAACGGCCGGCTGGCTCGCTGTAAATGAACTGGCCGAAGCGGTTATAGAAGCAATATTCGCGGGTGGTTACGGCAACCTTCGCGAGCGCCTCTTCAAGGCCGAGCGCGCACAGTTCACGCGATGCGTGGGGCAAAATATTGATGCCCACCCCGACCGCCTTGAGTTCGGGCGCCGCCTCGAAGATCCGGCAGGCGATCCCGACGCGATGGAGCATCAGCCCCAGCGTCAACCCGCCGATGCCCGCACCGATAATCAGTACTTCCATGATGACCAACCTTTGACCATTTCTAGCGGTAGCGTCTTTGCTGCGCCAGCGACTCCTTGAAACCCCAGGCAGCAACTACGGCAAGAAACAGCGATACCAGAACATCGTAGCCGGCGAGCGAAACGCCAAGGAAACGCCAGGCTGCCTCGTCACACCGCACGATTCTGATGTTCTGAAGTTTCTTGAGCATGTCGCTGGCCGAACCGAGGCTGTCGATTGGCCCTGAACAATCCGCGGGGCCTGGCCAGAATTTCCATTCGACACCAGCGTGATAGGCAGACAGCCCGGCATTCCAGAGCATGATTGCAGCGATAACTGCAAAGCCGGCGATCATAACCTTGTTCGAAGCGCCATAATTTGAGCCAAGCCAAAGCAACGCGGCAAGCGGAACGCCGACATAAAAAGCATTGCGTTGATCGAGGCAAAGCGGGCACGGCGGGTACCCAAGGACATATTGGAAAAAAAAGAAACCGCAAATCGTGAGCGCGCCAACGACCGCCACGATTGCCGACGCGGCGGCAGGAGGGTCACGGCGAAGCAGGGCCACATAGTTGTCCATGGTATGCGTGATGCCTGCCGATTGAGTTCGTGGTGCCGGTGGTCGGGGTCGAACCGACACTCCTTTTGGGAACACGATTTTGAGTCGTGCGCGTCTGCCAATTCCGCCACACCGGCTGTGCGCCTAGCTATAGCGTCAAGTCGCTGGACAGCCAAACAAAATTCCAGCATTGCTTTTTTGCGACACGGCCACTTGGTGCAAACGCGAACCCCGCCGTAACATGGTCGGAAACACGCCTTTCAAGGAGTCTCTCAGATGAATGAAGAAGCCCTGAATATGTCGTTGCGCAAGTTTCTCAAGATCGTGGGCGTCACATCGCAACAGGAGATCGAAAAGGCAATCCGCGCGGCGATTGCAGATGGCCGGCTCAAGGGCACCGAAACCGTCAACGCTCAAATGATTCTCACCATAGGCAAGGTTGGACTCACCCACAAAATTGACGGCGAAATTACGCTTGGCTAGCGCGTCTGTTGCCCGGCTTTCTAGAGTCCCGCGCGCGCCTTCTGGTAGTAGGACAGGTCGAGGTACTTTTCCGGCGTCGCCGGCGTTCCGCCCTCGAATTGCGCGCGCAGTTTGAGAACGTTCCTCACGCCGTCCATATCGATCGCGCCGTCGCGATTGAAGTCACTTTTCGTGCTGTCGTAGGACAGCGCCGCGATGTCTTCGGGTAGTTTGAGCCGCTCGACGAGCAGACTGACAGCCTCGGCCCTGTTCTTCGCGTCGAAACTCCAGCGCAGACCCTCGATATAGGCTTCAAGATATTTCACCAGCGTATCGGCGTTCGCGCCAGCCCACGACCGCAAGACGAACGCGCTTGTTCCCTGATAAGCACCCAATGCAGCGGCTGCTGTGCCCATGTCTTTCAGGCCCGCCTTTTCGGCGCGAATGGAAAAGGGAGGATTCAACATGGCCCCGACCATTGTTTTGTCCTTCGTCATCGCCTCCAGACGCGACCCCGTCCCGCCGATCGGCTTGACCTCGTAGTCGCCTTTGTTGAGTCCCTTCTGGCGCAGCATCTCGTAAAGCTGGAAGGCGTAAGCCGTATTGACCGCGTCGACGGCCACCGTCTTGCCTTTGACATCCGCGAGCGACTGGATCTCGGGTTGGACAACAAGATGATTGAAACTGTTGTCGCCTCCCAACACGACAGCGATGTCGACGTTGGCCTTGTCCTTGAGGGCGAACGCGTTGTCGACTGCCGAATGCGCGATCTGGTATCGGCCTTCCGCCAGCCCGTTGCGCAACTCATCGGAATTCGGAGTGAACTTGATTTCGACATCAAGGCCGCGCCTGACGTAAAAGCCCTTCGCTTGCGCCGCGAAGATCGGCAGGTTCTGCACTCCCGGAAATACGATGACCGTAAGCTTGCTGTTGTCAGAACGAGCCTGTTGTGGAGAAGCCGCAAGAACGAACGCCGCGGTGGCGGCGAACAAGTACTTCAACATGTCGTCCTCCCTGAGTCGCTTTTATTTATTCTGTGAAATTATAACACCGGCTCGGCGCCGACATTCCGTCGGCCAAACGCCGCTTCCATCTCTCGTCGCACTTTCACGGCGGAATCGTTTGGATCGTAGTCAACGTCGGACCATCGAAGCGCCTGCCCCTCGGCAATATCGCCCTTGAGCTTGACGCTGTGGGCCAACCCGAGTGGCAATAACTCATGTTTGAGCGACACATCGGCCGGCGTCTGCTTGCCCCAGACGCAGAAACCTCCCTCGCCATCGAGTAGTTCGCCAGCTTTCAGGTCGCGTTTTGCGGTTGCAACGACGTCTGAACGAAAGCCGGTTGGTGCTCCGGTCGGTTCGTTGCGGAGTGCCGCGCTGGCAACCGAAATACCGAGTTCTAGCCCGATCATGTGAATCGGCCGGTAAAGTGCTGCGTATTTGCCGGTCCTGTCCGGCAACATGGCATATTCCTTGAAACACCGGCGCGCATAGTCGGTGTCGCCCTCGAATACAACGTAAGTGCCTAGGGCGAGATGGTGCGGAACATCGCGGCCATCCCGGTAGACGGACGACGTCACCTCCGTGACCCCCGCTTTTTCCAACGTTCCGCCCTCGCTCTTCGGCTTGCAAATATCGGCGAGCTCGAAGCGCGTGGCGGGCGGAAAGCCCAGGCCGTTCGATTGCGGTATCAAACCGGTCGCATTGCAGACCGCCGTCATTTCGATGCCCGATTTGGTGCCGTCGACGAAGGAGTTGAACATTTTCGGGTTGATCGACTTGCGGTCGGAGATCGTGAGATATTTGTCGAGAATGTCCCAGACATTGTCCGGGTTTGATTTGTGATAATGCGGCTCGTAACGCGTACCCTTGCCGGCGCAAATAACCCTGAAGCCGGCGGCGCGAGCCCAATCGACATGTTCGCAAATTAGCGCCGGCTGATCTCCCCAGGCCAATGAATAGACCACGCCGGCCGACTTCGCGCGGCGTGCGAGCAATGGGCCCGCCACTGCGTCGGCCTCGACATTCACCATGACGATATGTTTGCCATTATTGATTGCGCTGATCGCGTGATGAATGCCCGCGCCCGGTACACCGGTCGCTTCCACTATGACTTCAATGTTCGGATCGGTGATCAGCGCGTCCGCGTTATCGGTGACAAGCGTGCTTCGTTTTTTGTGCGCATCGGCAAGCGACGCGGCGGAGTACGTAGTATCCGGCCAACCGGCGATCCTGAGCTGACTGCGTGCCCTCCCAACATCGAGGTCGGCAACGCCGACAAGGTGCATGCCCTGCGTGAGCCGGGCCTGCGCCATGAACATCGTTCCGAACTTGCCGGCTCCTATCAGGCCGACGGTTACAGGCCGTCCGGCGGCCTCACGTTCCAGCAGTTTGGCATGAAGGTTCATGCTGAAACGGAAACACAAGCCCGCTGGCGACACAAGCATCGGCCACCGGACGAGAAGAGACTATTGGCACAAAGCGCGGGAAACGAATGTGTCTGTGGTGCAACCGGGCCCACTCGATCGCCCGGACAAGTAGACTTTTGCGGGACAAACCTCGGACGTTGTCATATCGAGGCTCTTGCCGGACGCAAAGCCTTTCGCCTTACATATTGTGTTAGCCGCGGCAACGCAGTCGGGCGCACCGTTCGGCGCCAGCTGGCATTTCTCATGACCACTGACGGCGCGTGCCGTTGGAATGCGAGCCACTGCATCGGCAGCATCTCTGGCGCCTTCGACCGTCGTTTTCGCCGCGTCGCCCGCAGCGCTGCTGAAACCTTCGACCCTCTTAAGCGAATCCTTGAACGACGCGCCCATGTTTGCGGTTTGCTCTTCAAACCAGCGGCTGACGGATGCGAAAAAGCCTTCGCTCTGTTGCGCTTTCTGATTCGGAGTGGCCTGTTCCTGCGCGCCGGCCAACGCCGGCATCAGCACCAGTCCGGCCGCAAACAAAAATCCGAGTGCAAGCGGAGCCGTGCGAGGATTGGAATGAAAGGTCAAAGCCCGTTTGATGCCCATGACTGCCGAAAACCGGCGCCCGGTCGACCGCCGAATGGCGGTTTGCCCTTTCCACCGTTCGGCTTTAGAGCCGGCAGGTGGCGAAATTGAGGAACGCCGCTCCCTAGATCAAGTATAGCGCAGCTACGATGCCAATGATAATCACCGCGGCTCCGATCAGTACCCATAGGCCCAATCGCTTCTCAATAATGTGACGAGCCCGGTCGCCGTAACGGTGCAGCAGAAAAGCCAGCACGAAAAAGCGGGCGCCGCGCGTGATAATTGAAAAAAGCAGGAACAGCCCAAGATTGTAGCCTGCAAATCCCGATGTAATTGTTACGATTTTGTACGGGATCGGCGTAAGCCCCTTGAGGAGGATAATCCAGGCGCCCCATTGGGCGTAGGCCTCGCGAAACGCCTCAACCTTGTCACCGTAACCATAAAGACTGATGAGCCAGGCACCTACCGAGTCATAGAGCAGCGCACCGATGCTGTAACCAAGCAAACCGCCGGCCACAGACGTTGCCGTACACCAGGCGGCCATCACATACGCGCGTTCGGGGCGCGCCAGCGCCATCGGGATCAACATCACGTCGGGCGGCACGGGAAAGAATGAACTCTCGGCAAACGATACGGCACCCATGATCCACAATGCGTGGGGCTTATGGGCGGCGGCGAGGCACCAGTCATAAAGACGGCGCACCAATGAACGCGGCTCGGCGGCCTCAACAGTCATCGAAGTACTCGTGATGAGAATTGTGACGGATCAGCGGCGCTTGCGGATGCGCCTGGTTTCCAGCGCGACCACTTTACGTCGTGCCGCGCCGCGGACCAAATCCTTTGGCACTTTCTCGGCAATGCCGAACATCAGTTCGCGCCGGCGCATTTCGGCCCAGACCTCGTCGGGTCGTACTCCGGCGTGAACCCACAGGACCACGAGGTTGTACAACAGGTCCGCACTTTCCTTGACGACAGCCTCCGGCTGGCCGTGCATCGCATCGATGACGACCTCGACCGCTTCTTCAGCGAGCTTCTTGGCCATCTTCGCGCGACCGGCGCGCAAAAGACGGGCGGTTCGCGATTTCGCCGGATCGGAGCCGCGAACAGCAATCACGGCATCGTAAAGCCGAGCGACCGAATCAGTCATAGATCCAGAATACCTGATCTCCGCGCAAAACCGGTTAACGCATGTGACAGCCGTCGCTATTACGCGGTACTGGACTGCCGTCACGGTTATCGCTCGTTTAACAGAGGAAATGGGTCCAAAAAGCGGCGTTTTCCCGCTAAACGACGCCCAGGGCCGACGAATGAGCCTTAGCGATCGCCCTCGGAAAGAAGCGTCGCGTTGCCGCCGGACGCCGCCGTGTTCACCGTCACGACCTGCTCCGCGGCAAATCGATCCAGATAGTGGGGACCGCCAGCCTTGGGACCCGTCCCTGACAAGCCGCTTCCCCCGAATGGTTGGGATCCGACAACGGCGCCGATCATATTGCGGTTAACATACACGTTGCCGTGGTGCAGACGCTCTGTAATGCGCGCGACAGTGGTGTCGATGCGTGAATGGACCCCGAGGGTGAGCGCAGTGCCGTTCGCTGCAATGTCGTCGAGCAACTGGTCGAGTTCGCTAGCGCGCCACCGAACCACGTGCAGTACAGGACCGAATATTTCTTCCTTCAGCTCGCGCGCGCTGCCGAGTTCGATAATGGCGGGGCCAACATATGTGCCGCCTTCAGGAAAAGCAGCGTGGTGACGGAACAGTACGGCGCCTCGCGATTCCATAGCCGCGATCCATTGATCGAGTTTTTCTTTTGCCTCTCTGTCGATTACTGGACCAATGTGCGTTGAAGGGTCACGCGGATCACCGAGCCTGAGCTCTTGCGCGGCACCCGCAACCATTTCGATCACGCGATCCGCCACATCATCCTGCACGCATAGTAGCCGCAGTGCCGAACATCGTTGGCCGGCGGAGCGAAACGCCGACGTTATGACGTCGTCGGCTACCTGCTCGGGCAGCGCCGTACCATCGACGATCATGGCGTTGACGCCGCCGGTTTCAGCGATAAGCGGCGGAATCGGACCATCTTTGGCAGCGAGAGCGCGGTTTATCATGCGTGCGACTTCAGTCGATCCCGTAAACGCAACGCCGGCAACCCGGCGATCCGCCGTAAGCATTGCACCGATCTTGCCGTCGCCTGGCACGAGACCGAGCGCACCACCTGGCACACCGGCTGCGTGAAAAAGCTTTACCGCCTCGAAGGCGATGAGAGGTGTCTGCTCGGCGGGCTTGGCGATGACACAATTGCCGGCCGCAAGCGCGCCAGCAATCTGCCCGGTGAAAATTGCCAACGGGAAATTCCACGGACTGATGCAAATGAAAGTGCCACGACCGCGCATGCGCAACTCGTTGCTCTCTCCGGTCGGGCCCGGCAACGATTTCGGTACGAGTGTGCGACGCGACTCACTGGCATAGTAGCGACAATAATCGACGGCTTCGCGCACTTCTGAAACGCAATCGTCGATAGTCTTGCCGCCCTCTTTTTGTAGAAGCGCAATCAGCCGGCCGCGATTTTTCTCGATAAGATCGCCGGTACGTTCGAGCGCGCCCGCCCGATCGGCGATCGACATTGCGCTCCAGGTGCGAAAAGCAGCCTGAGCCGCGGAAAATGCCGCAGCGACGATAGCCTGATCGCCTTCCTGCACGGCACCGATGACCTTGCCATCGATTGGCGAATTGACCGGCCGCTCACGGCCGGCAACGGCAACGCCGTCGATGAGCGCGCTTGCGTTTGTGCCCTGCGGTGCGGCACGCACTTCCCCAAGCAAGCCTTCCAGCGACGCGCGATCCCCGAATTCAACGCCGGTGGAGTTGCGCCGGTTGGCCCCAAACAGATCGCGAGGCAAAGGAATATGAGAATGTCGCGCGTGAGACGCCTCGGCGATCCAACTCTGCGGGCGGCGCAGAATCGTTTCGACAGGAACCGCGGGATCGGCTGCCACCGACACGAACGAGGAATTGGCGCCATTTTCCAAAAGTCGCCGTACCAAATAAGCAAGCAGATCGGAATAACCGCCGACCGGCGCGTAAATGCGGCACGTCAAATCCGGCAGCTCATCAATCAAGGCTTCGTAGAGGGCCTCGCCCATGCCGTGGAGTCGTTGAAATTCGTAACCGCCGGTTCCACCTGCGTCTTCGATCACGCAAGCTACAGTCAGCGCATTGTGGGTTGCGAATTGCGCATAGAGTCGCGGCCGCGCCGTCAGTAACTTTCGCACGCAATCGAGATAACAGAGATCTGTCATCGCCTTGCGCGTGTAGACCGGGTAGTCGGCGAGTCCCCGCTCCTGTGCGCGCTTGACCTCCGTGTCCCAGTAGGCGCCTTTGACGAGGCGAACCATCAGTCGGCGATCAAGTGTCTTTGCCGCCTCTGCAACCCAGTCGATCACTGCCCCGGCGCGCTTTTGATAGGCCTGTATCGCGAGACCGAAACCATCCCATCCGGCGAGTGAAGCGTCACGCAGCGTCGCCCCGATCACGTCGAGTGACAGTTCCAGTCTGTCTGCTTCCTCGGCATCGACCGTGAAATTGAGCTCGTGCTGTTTCGCGAGCTGCGCCAACCCGAGCAATTTTGGCGTCAGTTCGTCCAATACACGGTCATGCGACAACGCTTCATATTTGGGGTGCAGGGCCGACAGTTTTACGGAAATGCCAGGGCGCTTCGGTAGCGCGTCATTGCCTGCCGTCTTACCAATCTCATCAATAGCATCAGCATAAGACTCAAAATATCTTTTGGCATCTGCGCCAGTACGGGCGCCTTCGCCCAACATGTCAAAAGAGTAGATAAATTCGCGATGCGAACTGGCGCGCGATAGCGCTTCTTTTATGGTCTGTCCGAGGACAAAATGCGATCCGAGCAGCCGCATAGCTTGCCGTGTGGCCGCTCGTACCGCCGGCAATCCAAGCCGCTTGACCAGCGTCTCGACGATGCCTTCCGGCGTCTCGCCCGGATGAATAACACGGGCCGTAACGCCCAACGTCCAGGCCGAAGCTGAGACCAAAAGCGACGTCGATCGCGCTTCGTGGTGCGCCCAATCGCCGGCCTTGAGTTTGTCCTCGATCAACCGATCGGCGGTTTCGGCGTCAGGCACGCGCAAGAGCGCCTCCGCCAATACCATCAACGCAAGGCCCTCTTTGGTCGTCAATGAATAAGCGTGCAGAAAATCCTCTACGCCGCCGAGCCCGCCGGCGCGGGCACGAATGGCACCCACCAGGCGTCTCGCGCGCGCATCGATGCGCGCCTCGACGTCACTGGACCGGTCGGCGCCCGCCAGAAGGTCTCTTGCGATATCCTCGTCCGGCGGAGCATAGGGTGCCCGCAGCGGCGGAATGTCGCGTGCAAGACTTTTGGCTGTCGCCGGCGGCATTGTTTGAAACTCCAACCCACCGCATGTCTACCGTAGATGCCCCTTTCCTCGGTTCCAGATCGGGGCTCAAGTTTCCTAACAGGCGGGCGTTCATAACTCCGCAAATTGTCTGGCCAATATATTGCTCTTTGCAGCGTCGTGTCCTTTGCTGAACCATGGCCAAAGCGCTGTGCGCGGGCTGCCAGAGAGGGAACTAGGTGATGATAGCTCACCGCAACCGCTGGTGGGCCTGGATCGCGCTGCTTCCCGCCCTGCTGACGACCGACGTCACCGCGGCGGAAACAAGCGTCAGACTCTCGCTCGATTACGAAATTGATGGGCGCGCGGCACCCTTTCTGCTGCCCTTTGACAAGGGCTACTACAAGGCGGAAGGCCTTAACGTCGCCATCGAGCCCGCAAGCGGCTCGCTCGAAACGATCGAGCGCGTGGCTTCGGGCAACTACGAGATGGGGCTCGCCGACATAAATACGCTCATCAAGTTCCGCGACACCAAGCGCGACACACCGATCAAGGCAATTTTCATGCTCTATAATCGCCCACCCTTTGCGGTGATCGGTCGAAAGAGCCGTGGGGTCAGTCAGCCGAAAGACCTGGAAGGCAAAACACTTGGAGCGCCGGCAACAGACGGCGCCTATGCGCAATGGCCGATCTTCGTGCGGGTAAACAATATCGATGCGTCGAAAATAAAGATCGAGATTGTGAGCTTCCCGGTGCGCGAACCGATGCTGGCCGCTGGCCAGGTGGATGCGATTACCGGTCTATCGTACTTCTCTTTCATTGATCTGAAAGACAAAGGCGTGCCGGTCGACGACATCACGTTGCTGCTGATGGCAGACTACGGTGTCGAGCTTTATGGAAACGCGATTATCGTCAATTCCAAATTTGCCGACGAGCATCCCGACGCCGTGAAGGGTTTCCTGGTCGCTTTCATGAAAGGTTTGAAGGAAACCGTGAAGCAGCCTTCGCTAGCAATAGGCTCAGTGTTCAAGCGCAATGGCGAGGCGAGGAAAAACGTCGAGCTTGAGCGACTCACGATGGCGATCCGTGAAAACATCATCACGCCGGAAGTGAAAGCAAACGGATATGGCGGAATTGACGAGCAACGCTTTACGCGTGCCGTCGACCAGATCGCGCTGGCCTACAAATTCAAGGCTGCAAAACCGAAGCTCGAGGATATTTTCGATTTCTCATTTCTGCCGCCCGCCGCAACCCGCAAATATAACTAGCGCGGCCGCAGAATCACTTGATGCGCTCGAGAATGCTCACGTAGTTTGCAACCGACGTTCCGCCCATGTTGAAGATGCCGCCAAGACGCGCATTCTTGACCTGAAGATCTCCGGCACTGCCCGTGAGTTGCATCGCACCAAGCGCGTGCATGGACACGCCGGTCGCCCCGATAGGATGACCTTTAGCCTTCAGTCCACCCGAAGGATTCACCGGCAATTTTCCGTCCTTTTCGGTCCAGCCCTCCAGCACAGCGCGCGCGCCTTGTCCTTCGGCGGTCAGGCCCATGGCTTCGTATTCGATCAGTTCCGCGATGGTGAAACAGTCATGTGTCTCGACAAAAGACAGATCGCCGAGCTTAAGCCCCGCTTTCGCAAGGGCACTTTTCCATGCCTGAGTGCAGCCCTCGAACTTCAGAATGTCCCGCTTTGACATTGGCAGGAAATCCTGCACGTGTTCGGCGGCGCGAAAAGCGATGGCTTTTTTCAGTTTGAGCGCGGTCTCGACATCGGCGAGCACAACGGCTGCCGCGCCATCCGAGACGAGCGAACAGTCGGTACGTTTGAGCGGACCTGCCACGAAAGGATTTTTTTCACTTTCGGTCCGGCAGAAATCGTAGCCGAGATCCTTGCGCATCTGCGCGTAGGGATTGCCCACGCCGTTTTTGTGATTCTTGGCCGCGATCATGGCCAGCGCGTCCGATTGGTCACCCCATTTCTGGAAATAGAGCCCGGCGATCTTGCCGAATATTCCCGCGAAGCCTCCGTCGATATCGGCTTCCTCGCGCACATATGAGGCTTTCAGCAGATTGCGCCCGATCTCCTGTGCCGGTGTCGTCGTCATCTGCTCGACGCCGACGACGAGAACGACACGAGCGGCGCGCGCCTCGATCGTCTTTATGCCCTGATGCACGGCAGCCGACCCAGTGGCACAGGCATTTTCAACTCGCGTCGCTCGCTTGAAACGAAGGTCGGGCGAAGCCTGCAACACCAGTGCAGCGGTAAAATCCTGCGCTGAAAATCCCGCGTTGAAGTGACCCAAAACGATCTCGTCGACATCCTTGGGGCCAATTCCGGCATCCGCGATCGCATCCACGGCCACCCGGACGATCAGGCTTTCGACGGTCTCACCATTAAGTTTTCCGAAGGGGGTATGGGCCCACCCAACAATACAGGCGGTCATCTATGCCTCCTTTTGCCGAACTTTGGTCGTTTTCCCCGGCAATGGGTTACGAGTCACCATAATATTCAGTTGTGGTTCACCGGTTTTGCCTAACATCCAAAGCATAGCTAGCCTAGCACTGCCATATATGAAACTTTACCGTTTCTGAAGCCTTGGGACCCGAAGCGCGAGAGATGATTGTTTTTACAGGCCGCTGTTCTCATGTCGCGATCCTTGGCCTCGCCGTTGGCGTGCTGTCGCTCGCGTGCGTGGGCCGCGCGCAAGCGGAAGCGCAACTGCTGATCGAGGCCTCGACCGGCAAGGTGTTGCACGCCGAGAACGCCACCTATCCGTGGTATCCGGCCTCGGTCACCAAATTGATGACCGCATACACGACGCTGCGCGCCATCAAGGAGGGCCGAATCTCGCTCAACACGTTGCTCACCGTGTCACGCAATGCGGCCGCGCAGCAGCCGACGAAGATGGGCTTCAAGATCGGGACTACGGTTACCGTCGACAACGCCTTGAAGATGCTTATGGTCAAATCCGCCAACGACGTTGCCGTAACAATCGCCGAAGGCGTCGGGGGCTCACTCGAGGGCTTTGCTGATCTGATGAACGCGAACGCCCGGCGTCTCGGGATGACGCAAAGCAATTTCGTCAATCCAAACGGATTACCGGCAGAAAACCACGTCACCTCCGCTCGCGATCTTGCGATTCTCGCGCGCGCTCTCATTCGGGAATTTCCGGAATACGACAGCTACTGGCACATCACGTCGATTCGCTACGGCAGCCGGGTCATGCGCAACTACAACTCGCTTGTCTATCGCTATCCCGGCGCTGACGGCATGAAGACCGGATTTATTTGCGCCTCCGGATATAACGTCGTTGCATCTGCCACGCGAAACGGCCGGAGGCTGATAGCGGTCGTGCTCGGCTCGTGGTCCGGCGCAGTGCGCGCGCAAAAAGCGGCGCAACTGCTCGAGCGTGGATTCAATAGCGGCGGTCTATCGTGGCTCACGCCCTCGCTGGGCACCGTGGATGCGTTGGCTCCGGTCGATGCGCAGCCGCCCAATCTCCGGGAAGAAATGTGCGGGGGCCATCGTCGCAAACCGCCCTCCGAGGAGAATGAGGAGGAACCGGAAGAGTCAACGACCAGCAGCGCCGGCAATGAGTCGGGCAATGGTCAGGCCTTCATGCTTTCCAATGCAAAACCCGCCAAATTCGTGCTCGGGCCCCCGGTCGAGACCACACCGCCTGTTGTCGTTTTCACCGGCCCAGCTGACCGTCCCGACACGGTCGAGCAAACCGCGAGCGCAACACCGAAGAAGAAAAAGAAGGTTGCCGGAAAGACGGATGCAAAGGCGGCCAAGTCGGATGACGGCAAGGCTGCCAAAGCTACCAAGAGCTCCAAGCCGGCAAAAACGGCAAAGCCGAAGGTCAGTTCGACGACACAATGAGTGAATCCGCGCCGGCCGCCAAGCGACCGATTCCGCCGACACCCATTCCACTAACAGTGCTGACCGGCTTTCTCGGCGCGGGAAAAACTACGCTGCTCAATCGGCTCCTGAAAGACCCGGCCCTCGCGGACACCGCTGTTATTATCAACGAGTTCGGCGAGGTGTCGCTCGATCATCTGCTCGTCGAGTACATCGGCGACAATATGGTTTTGCTGCAGTCAGGTTGCCTCTGCTGCACCATGCGCGGTGACCTCGTCGACGCTCTGGAAACACTGCTGCGTGATCTCGACAATCGACGCTGCAAGTTTCGCCGTGTCCTTCTGGAAACAACGGGGCTGGCTGATCCGGCCCCGGTGCTGCATACGGCGATGTCCCACCCCTATCTGCTGCTGCGATACCGGCTTGATGGCGTTGTTACGGTGGTAGACGCCGCCAACGGCGAGGCAACCCTCGATGTCCATGCCGAAGCCGTCAAGCAAGCGGCCGTCGCTGACCGCATTGTGCTGACAAAAACCGACCTCGTCGGGACTGAGCAACGCGAACGGATGGTGGCCCGGCTCCGCGCGCTCAGCCCTGCGGCGCCGATCCTCGATGCTGCCAAGGGCGAGGCCCTGCCCGATAGGCTTCTCGGCAGCGGACTTTACGATCCGGACAAGAAAATCCCGGACGTCAGAAAATGGCTTGCCGCAGAGGCTCATTCCGGCAGCGGCCACCATCATCATCATGACGTCAATCGGCACGACGACCACATCGGCTCTTTCGTTCTTGCGGCCGATGTAGCGATACCGGCCGCCACGCTCGAGATGTTTCTGGAACTGCTGCGGGCAACGCACGGCGACAAGCTTTTGCGCCTGAAGGGAATCGTCAAGCTCGCGGAAATGCCCGATACGCCGGTCGTCGTCCATGGCGTCCAGCACGTTTTCCACCCGCCCGCGCGGCTTGATCGCTGGCCTGATGACGACCACAGGACAAGACTGGTTTTCATCACACGCGATCTGCCGGAACGCGTGGTGCGCGAACTGTTTGAAGTCTTTCTCGGGGTCGCCGCCCCGGACCGCCCTGACCGTGCCGCGCTGACCGAAAATCCCCTGGTCCCGTTCGGGAGCGGATAGTTCCGTAAGCCGTCATCACCGGACTTGCACGCGAGGCCGGTTAAACTCATTCTGACGCAATTGAGCGTCGGCACCTGAATGAAAAAAGGCCGGCGCGGGGGAAGCGTCATGGAACGGCTTTGGTTGCGGTCCTATCCGCCGGGCGTTCCCGCCACTATTGATCTGTCGCGCTATCCGTCGCTCGTCGTCATGTTCGAGGAGAGCTTCAGCGTATTCGCAGATCGCGAGTCCTGCGTTTGCATGGGCAAATCCATTACCTACGAAGAACTCGACAAGGCTTCGCGCGCTTTTGCCGCGTGGCTACAAAGCCTCGGGCTGAAACGCGGCGCCCGCGTCGCCATCATGATGCCGAACGTTCTGCAGTACCCGGTTGCGATTATCGCAATTCTGCGAGCCGGCTACACAGTGGTGAATGTCAACCCTTTGTACAAGCCACGCGAATTGGAATTCCAGCTCACTGACGCCGGCGCTGAAGCAATCATAGTTCTTGAGAACTTCGCGGCGGTGCTCGAACAGGCACTGCCGAGGACGCCCGTCAAGCACGTTGTGATTGCCAGTATGGGCGACATGCTCGGACGGATCAAAGGCATACTGGTCAACAGCGTCGTCCGCCACGTCAAGAAGATGGTTCCGACTTATTCGCTTCCGGATAGCGTTAAATTCAACGATGCGTTCGCAGCCGGACGCAAACTGAAATTTGCAACTCCGGCGGTCGGACCCGATGACATTGCTTTCCTGCAATACACTGGTGGTACCACAGGACTCGCGAAGGGCGCGATGCTGCTCCATCGAAATCTTGTGGCCAACATGTTGCAGGTTGAGGCGTGGAATCAGCCGATGGTCGATGCGCCACCTAAGATCGATCAACTTCTTATCGTGACTGCATTGCCGCTCTATCACATCTTCGCATTGACGTCGTGTTTCCTGCTTGGCGTCCGCACAGGTGGATCGTGTCTTTTGATCCCAAATCCGCGCGACATTCGCGGCCTCATCAAGGAACTCAGTCACTACAAGGTCAACATGTTTCCGGCCGTGAACACTCTTTACAATGCGCTGCTGCATCAGCCCGATTTCGCCAAAATTGACTGGAGCATGCTCAAATGCGCGATCGGGGGCGGTATGGCGGTTCAGAAATCCGTGGCCGACGCCTGGGTGAAAGCTACAGGCAAGCCGATCATCGAAGGTTACGGCTTATCGGAAACGTCGCCGGTTCTCACCTGCAACCGTGGCGATATTGCCGCGTGGACCGGCACTATCGGGTTGCCACTGCCTTCGACCGACATTTCAATCCGGGATGACCAAGGCGGAGAGGTGCCGCCGGGAGAACAGGGTGAGATCTGCGCGCGTGGGCCGCAGGTAATGTCCGGCTATTGGCAACGGCCTGAGGAAACGGCGAGAGCAATGACTGAGGACGGTTTCTTCCGTACCGGCGACGTTGGGGTGATTGACGCCGAGGGACGAGTGCGAATCGTCGACCGCAAGAAGGACATGATCTCGGTCTCTGGTTTCAAGGTCTTCCCCAACGAGGTCGAAGACGTCGCGATGAGTCAGGGCGGATTGATGGAGTGCGCCCTCGTGGGCGTTCCCGACGAGCATTCCGGCGAAGTCGGCAAGCTCTTCGTGGTCAAGAAAAATCCGGACGTCACCGCCGCCGACTTGCGATCCTTCCTCGTTGCTCGTCTCGCGAGCTACAAGGTGCCGAAGTACATCGAATTCCGCGACGAACTCCCCAAAACCAATGTGGGCAAAATCCTGAGGCGCGCCCTCCGCGACGAACCCAGCCAGCCCCCCGCGCGTTGACAGGAAAGGACTCGATGATCGCAGGCGCAGACGAGATAGTGTCATTCTGGCGTCAGGCCGGACCCGATCGCTGGTTCACCAAGGACGCCGGTTTCGACAAGGAGATTCGTGAGCGATTCTTCGACACGTACGAAGCGGCTGCCGCAGGAAAATTTTCAGATTGGGAGCAAAGCGCACAAGGCGCGCTTGCGTTGCTTATTTTGCTCGACCAATTTCCACGCAATATGTTCCGCGGTGACGCGCGAGCCTTCGCCACCGATCCACTGGCACGCGCCGTGGCGGCTGGCGCCATTGTCCGGGGCTTCGACAGTCAGGTTTCTGAGGGCCTGCGCAGCTTTTTCTATCTTCCTTTCGAGCACTCGGAAGATCTCGCCGATCAGGAGCGCGGGATTGCTTTCTACAAGGCGCTCGGAGACGCCGAAAATCTGAAATGGGCCGAACTACACGCAGATATCATTCGTCGGTTCGGCCGGTTCCCGCATCGCAACGCCGTGATCGGCCGTACCACCACACCGGAAGAGCAGGCGTTTCTGGATGATGGCGGTTTCGCCGGCTGACCCGACATTACAAAAAGATCGGCGCGACGGCTCCCGGCAGCTTTGTTAAAGTGCTGCAACAAAAGTCGGCCGCTGAGCCGACTCTGATGTCAGGGAGGCGACCCATGTTGCGTTCGGTCTTTCGGCGCTGTTCTGTGATTGCTCTGTCTATTGTTCTCGCGATCGCGTACGCCACCGCGCTACGCGCGCAGAGCGTTGATGTCGGCGCTAGCGAGATCGGCGGCGTTGTGACTAGCGCGAAAGGCCCTGAAGCTGGAGTCTGGGTCATTGCCGAAACAACGGATCTGCCGACCAAGTTTACCCGCATTATCGTAACCGACGACCAAGGCCGCTATCTCATTCCCGATCTTCCGACCGCAAACTACAGCGTGTGGGTGCGTGGCTATGGTCTGGTTGATTCTACCAAAATGTCCGCGAAGCCAGGCACCACTCTCAATCACACCGCAACAATAGCGCCGAGCGAAGCAGCAGCCGCGCACTATTATCCGGCGGCGTATTGGTATGCGATGTTGAAGATTCCACCGGCGACAGATTTTGGCGGCTCGACCGACATCCCTAAGAATATTACTCAGGACAACTGGCTCCGGCAGATGAATAACGTCGACTGCATTGGTTGCCACCAGCTGGGCCAGCTAGCGACCCGCACAATTCCGGCTGCGCTTGGCAAATTCGAGTCCGGCGCCGAAGCGTGGCAACGCCGCATACAGTCCGGCCAATCCGGTGAGCAGATGACGAACCGGATTGCCGGTCAGTTCGGCGGTGTGCCCTACAAGTATTTCGGCGACTGGACCGATCGGGTTGCCAAAGGTGAACTGCCCAAGAGCAAACCACCGCGCCCTGAAGGTGAAGAGCGCAATGTCGTCGTCACATCGTGGGAATGGTCCACGCCCGACAAATATCTGCATGACCTCATCTCCTCCGATCGCCGTTATCCGATGGTCAACGCCTACGGGCCGCTGTACGGTTCGCCGGAATATTCGACGGACAACATGCCGATCCTCGATCCGAAGACGAACAAAGTGTCGTTCTTCAAGATGCCCGTGCGCGACCCCGAAATGCCTGTGTCTCTTGGCCCGGGCCATGCCGGAACGGTCAAGCCTCTAGCGGATTCGCCGTATTGGGGAGGCGAAGTGTTGTGGGACACGCGCGCCAATAATCACAATTCCATGTTCGATAAGCAGGGTCGCGTCTGGCTCGCGGCCACTGTACGCGGCATGGATAACCCAGCGTGGTGCAAAAAGGGCTCAGACAATCCGTACGCCAAGGTTTTCCCGCTCGAAAGAAGTGCTCGCCAGGTTGCTGTGCTTGACCCGAAGACGATGAAATACTCTTTCATCGACACCTGTTTTGGTACGCATCATCCGCAATTTGGCTACGATGCCGACAACACGCTGTGGCTCAGCGGCACGGGACCAGTCGCCGGTTGGGTCAACACGCGGGTGTTCGACGAGACGGGCGACTCCGAGAAAGCGATCGGCTGGGCACCGTTTGTTTTGGATAGTAACGGTAACGGCAAACGCGACGAATTTACCGAGCCCGGACAACCAACGGATCCCGGCAAGGACGCGCGCATCACCGGCGGCTCGGGACCTTATGCCGTCATGCCGCATCCGAAGGATGGATCGGTCTGGTACACGGTCGGCGTATTCGGCGGGCAGGCCGGCTTCATGCGTTTCGACCCGAAGACGCAACTGTCCGAGTTTTACGCAGTGCCGAAACCAGGCATCGGAATTCGTGGCGGCGATATCGATTCGAACGGCGTTGCGTGGGGATCGGAATCGAGCGGCCACCTTGTGAGTTTCGACCGACGTCTCTGCAAGGAACCGCTCAACGGCCCGGGCGCGACCGGCAATCACTGCCCGGAAGGCTGGAAGTTCTACCGATATCCCGGTCCGGGATTTGAAGGGTTCGAGGACAAGAGTGTCGAGGCGAGCTACTACACCTGGGTCGATCAGCACAACACCCTTGGGCTTGGCGAGAACATCCCGCTCTCCACTGCCAATCTCAACGATGGCTTCATCGCCCTGAAAAACGGCAAAATGATCCTGCTGCGTATTCCTTATCCTATGGGTTTCTATGCCAAAGGCCTCGATGGGCGCATCGACGATCCAAATGCAGGCTGGAAGGGCCGCGGCCTATGGAGCACCAGTGGCGATCGCACGCCGTGGCTGATGGAAGGCGGCAAGGGCTCGCGTCCGCGCGCCGTGCACATTCAGATTCGTCCCGACCCGCTGGCCCACTGACCGATACTCGAGCGCCAAGCCCCGTTCGTTGCAACGGGCTTTCCTGTGTTGGCCACTAGGCGGGCGCGGAATGGCTGGAGTAGCATCGAAACCGAACGGTTGCCGCCCGGGGGGCAGGCGCCGACAACCGCACCGGGAGTTGTCATGCGACACGTCGTATCCGCCGTTTTTATTGCAACAGCGCTGGTTTTCGGAACCGCCGCACAGGCCCAGACTCCGCAAGGCTATCCGGCCGACTACGGCAGCATCATCGAGGCCGCAAAGAAAGAAGGTAAGGTCGTGGTCTACGCCACCACTGACGCAGTCGCGGCCAATCCACTGATCAAGGACTTCGAGACCCTCTACCCTGGCATCAAGGTCGAGTATTCCGACCTCAATTCCACCGAACTCTACAACCGGTTCATCGCGGAAGCCGCCGCGAACAACGGCACCGCTGACGTGCTCTGGTCGTCGGCAATGGACCTGCAGGTGAAGCTTGTCGCCGACGGCCAAGCTGCGACCTACCCCTCCCCCGAAATCAAGGCGTTGCCGAAATGGGCGGTGTGGAAGGACTCGGCGTACGGCACGACCTATGAGCCGATTACATTCGTCTACAACAAGCGGCTGGTACCTGAAGCCGACGTGCCGAAAGACCATACCGACCTGCTGAAGCTGCTCAATGCCAAACCCGATTTCTACAAAGGCAAGATCACGGCCTACGACCCCGAGCGCTCAGGCGTCGGCTACCTGTTCTGCAATGAAGACATCAAAGACTTCCCGCAGGCATGGGATCTGTTCAAGGCCATGGGCAAGGCTCAGGCCAAGCTATACACCAGCGCCGGTGCGATGATGGAGCGCGTTACCTCGGGAGAGCATCTGATTGCTTACGGCATCTTCGGCTCATACGCGCTCGGACGTTCGAAAAAAGACCCCAACCTCGGCATCGTCCTGCCAAAGGACTATACGATGGTGACCTCGCGTGTCGCCTTCATTTCCAAGAATGCAAGAAATCCAAACGCCGGAAAGCTGTTCCTCGATTATATTTTGTCGAAGCGTGGGCAGGATATTATCGCCAACAAGGCCGATCTCTATTCGTTGCGTTCCGACGTGGAGGGCGAAGCGACAATGAAGGGCGTGAGTCAGTTGGTCGGAGACAAGGCGCGGCCAGTGCCGATCGATCAGACGCTCCTGGACAATCTGGACCAAACCAAGCGACTCGCTTTCCTGTCGAAATGGCAGCAGGCGAAGAAGGGACAGTAGGGACGACGATCTGGTCATTCGGGGCCGGTCGAAACCAGGATCCGGACTCCAGAAACCAATTCGACGCGCGCATCTGGATTCCGGCCGCGCGCGTGCCCCGGAATGACGAGGGTAAATGCCCATTGTCGTGTACCGCTTGCTGGTTCTCGGCCTGACCACGCTGGCTGTGGCGGCACCGCTGTCGCTCGTGATTTATCAGAGCTTTCTCACCGCTCCCTTCTTCGATCCTGCGGCGAAGTTCGGACTGCTCGCTTATTCCTTCGTCTTCAACGATCCGGATTTCTGGCAGGCATTCTGGACCACGATCGTAATTGCCGGCGGCATGGCCGCAATCGCGGTACCACTCGGCGCCCTGCTCGCTTTCCTGATGGTGCGCACCGACGTGCCGGGACGAAACTATCTCGAGCCGCTGATATTGATTCCGATCTTCGTCTCGGCCGTGGTGATCGCATTCGGCTACGTGGTGGCAATCGGTCCGGTCGGGATCTTCTCGACGCTTGCGAAGGATATCCTCGGCTTCGTGCCGTGGAATCTCTATTCACTGTTGGCCCTGATCGTGATTGCGGGACTTACCCATGTTCCGCATGTTTATCTCTATAGCGCCGCCGCGCTGCGTGGTTTGAGTACCGATCTGGAAGAGGCCGCACGCGTCTCCGGCGCCAATCCATTTCGCGTCGCTGTCAACGTGAGCCTGCCGATGATCCTGCCGGCAATCTTGTTTGCCGGAGTCCTGGTGTTTTTCCTGGGCTTTGAATTGTTCGGCCTTCCATTGGTGCTGGGAGATCCTCAGGATGTCTTGGTGCTGTCGACCTATCTCTACAAGCTCACGAACAAGCTCGGAGTGCCGTCTTATCAGCTGATGGCTGTCGTCGTCGTTGCGATCATCGCCATCACTGCGCCACTGGTTTTCATGCAGCGCCTGCTGCTACGACAGGCACAACGCTATGTTTCGGTGCGCGGCAAGGGCCTCAAAACCCAGCCACTGCGTCTGCATGGCTGGCGCTGGCTCGCCTTCGGGGCGATCGTATTCTGGCTCTTCATAACAGTTGTTGTGCCGCTATTCGGAATAACACTACGTTCATTCGTGGTCACCTGGGGCGAAGGCGTGAAGCTTTTCGACGTGCTGACGCTCGATCACTATCGCGAGCTTGCCGACTATCCGAATGTGATCCGGGGCATCTTGAACACACTCGGTATCGGCGTGATCGGAGGCGCAGTCGCAGTTGCCTGCTACACCGCCATAGCGCTCGCGGTACACCGCTGGAATTCGGGCTGGACTCGGCTCGTCGACTATCTGGTGATGGTACCGCGCGCAATGCCCGGCCTGGTCGCCGGGCTTGCGCTCTTGTGGGTGTTCCTGTTTGTGCCGTTCCTGTCGCCGTTGAAGTCAACGATGGTTTCGATCTGGCTGGCATACACCATCGTATGGCTTGCCTACGGCATGCGGCTCGTTTCCGGCACCCTGCTGCAGGTCGGACCGGAACTCGAGGAGGCTGCGCGCACCGCAGGCGCCAATGACCTTCGCGTCAAGCGCGACGTGACGGTGCCGCTGATCAAATATGGCATGCTCGCGAGCTGGCTATTGGTCTTCCTCATCTTTGTGCGCGAATATTCCACCGGCATCTATTTGCTCGGTCCCGGTACCGAGGTCATCGGCTCGCTTCTGGTGTCGTTATGGGGCACCGGCGCCGTCGATCTGGTGTCGGCGTTGTCTGTCGTCAATGTGCTCATGATCGGCGTCGGCCTTGCCGTCGCGGTCCGGCTCGGAGTGCGCCTGCATGGCTGAACTCGTCGTCAAGGATGTCGCCCTCCGTCTTGGCGACAATGAAATCCTCAAAGGAGTTTCGCTCGCGGTTCCTGCCGGCGAAGTGGTCGCGCTGCTAGGGCCATCCGGCAGTGGCAAGACCACGTTGTTGCGCGCCGTCGCGGGCCTGGAGACACCGCACCGCGGCTCAATTGCGATCGGCGATCGCGTATTCTTTGATGCCGCCCGCGGCATCGATCTCCCCGCAGAAGAACGCGGGCTCGGGCTCGTGTTCCAATCCTATGCCCTGTGGCCGCATCGAACGGTCTTCGACAACGTCGCATATGGTTTGAAACTGCGCGGCGTATCGGCCACGGACACCAAGACGCGTGTCGAAAAGACACTGTCGCAAATCGGTCTTGGACACTTGGCTGCCCGCTATCCCCATCAGCTGTCCGGCGGGCAGCAGCAACGCGTCGCTATTGCGCGCGCGCTGGTCTACGAGCCGCCGGTGATCCTGCTCGACGAGCCATTGTCCAATCTGGATGCGAAGCTGCGCGAGGAGGCGCGCGCCTGGCTGCGAACTTTAATCGTCACACTTGGTCTTTCCGCCATTCACGTCACCCACGATCAGGTTGAGGCGATGGCGATCGCTGACAAGATCGTCTTGCTTGATGCGGGCCTCATTGCCCAGGAAGGTCCTCCAACTGCCCTCTACAACGAGCCCGCAACACTGTTCTCGGCGGAATTCATGGGCAGCAACAATCGGTTGGACGGCAAGCTCGTTGAAAGCTCGGGCGGCCGCGCGACCTTCGCGCTGTTGGGCGAACGGCTCAATGGCATGGCACGCACGAAAGCGGCAAAAGGAGAGAAAGCCACCGGCATTATTCGCATCGAGCGGGTGCGCTGCGCCTCAAATCCCGGCCCGAACCGGCTGAAAATGGAGCTCAAAGCGCCGATGTATCTCGGCGAACGGTGGGAGCTTGTTTTCGCGCGTGAGAATATCACCGTGCGTGCGTACGCGGCGGCGCCCCTTGAACCCGGCGATCACTACGTCGAATTCCCGTCAGAAGCGTTGTGGGTGTTCTAGGTCGCACACATGAGCGATTTCCACGGCGTCTTTCCCTATCTCGTCTCGCCCATCGACGGACGCGGGCAGATTTTGACCGATGTGCTGGGCAAGCTTGCCTCCGAGCTGATCAAGGCCGGCGTCCATGGTTTGACGCCGCTGGGTTCTACCGGTGAGTTCGCCTACCTCAATCGCGCACAGCGCGAGGCCGTCGTTCGGGCAACAATCGAGGCCGCGGACAAACGCGTGCCGGTGATCGCAGGCGTTGCGTCAACTGCTACAGCCGAGGCGGTTGAACAAGCGAAAGCGTTCCAGGAGCTCGGTGCCGCCGGCATTCTCGCAATTCTCGAAGCCTATTTTCCTCTCAAGGACGCGCAAATCGAATCCTATTTTCGTGCCATCGCCGACGCGGTCGACATTCCAGTCGTTCTCTACACCAATCCGCAATTTCAGCGCAGCGATCTTTCGCTCGACGTGATCGCACGACTTTCCGAGCACCCGCGTATTCGTTACATCAAGGATGCATCGACGAATACCGGCCGATTGCTTTCGATCATGAATCGCGCGCCGCGAATGAAAGTCTTTTCGGCCTCGGCGCATATTCCGGCGGCCGTGATGTTGATCGGAGGCGTCGGCTGGATGGCCGGACCGGCCTGCATCGTGCCACGCCAGAGCGTGCGCCTTTACGATCTGTGCCGTGCGGGGAAATGGCCTGAGGCGATGAAATTGCAACGCGATCTCTGGCGCATCAACGAAGCCTTCGCGCGATTCAATCTCGCGGCATGCATCAAGGCCGGCCTGCAGATCCAGGGCTATGCGGTCGGCGACCCCGTGCCGCCGCAGGCTGCACTTGCCCCGGCGGAACGTGACGTCGTGGAGCACATCCTCCTCGATGTCGCAAAGCTGGAAATGGCCTGAGTGGGAGCCGCTACCCCCTTTGCCGCAACAGGCGCCTGATCACTTTGCCCGTCGTGGTCATCGGCATGTCGTCGATAAAGGCGACCTCACGCGGATACTCGTGGGCCGACAGTCGGGTTTTCACAAAACCTTGTATGTCGGACGCCAGCGCGTCTGACGCGGCATAGCCTTTCTTGAGTACGATGAAAGCCTTCACGATTTCGGTGCGTAACGCATCCGGTTTGCCGACGGCAGCCGCGAGCGCTACTGCCGGATGACGGATCAGGCAGTCTTCGATTTCGCCTGGTCCGATGCGAAAACCGGCGGAAGTAATGACGTCGTCATCGCGACCCACGAAACTGACATAACCCTCATCGTCCATCACGCCCTGATCGCCGGTCGTCATCCAATCGCCGATGAACTTGTCGCGCGTGGCGTCCGGATTGCCCCAATATTCGAGAAACATCACGGGATCCGGCCGTCTGACGGCAATCTGGCCGGTTTCTCCAACCTTAAGCGGATTGCCCTGCGCATCGATAATCCCGACGGTGTGGCCCGCAACGGGCCGACCGATCGCACCAGGCTTCGAGACGCCGATCGCGTTGCAAGCCGAGAGCACGATGTTGCATTCGGTCTGGCCGTAGAATTCGTTGATGACGAGGCCGAATGCCGATTTGCCCCACTCATAGGTTTCCGCTCCCAGAGACTCGCCACCCGACCCGATCGAACGCATGTTGATGGCGTGACGATCCTTCGGATTCGGCGCTGCCCGGAGCATGCGTAGCGCCGTCGGCGGGATGAATGCATTGCGGATTTGAGCCCGGGCCATCAATGCGAAGGCTTCTTCCGGATCGAACTTCTCAAAGCGCCTCGCCACCACCGGCACGCCATAGTGCAGACCGGGCAACAAGACATTGAGCAGACCGCCGGCCCACGCCCAATCTGCCGGGGTCCAGATGCGATCGCCCGGTTGCGGGAAAAAATCATGATGCGTTTCGACACCGGGAAAATGCCCGAGCAATACGCGGTGGCCGTGCAGCGCGCCTTTGGGTTGGCCTGTTGTTCCAGAGGTGTAAACCATCATGGCCGGATCGTCTGCGGACGTGTCAACCGGCCTGAAATCAGTTGACGCGCGCGAAAGCTCGTCGGCAAATCCGAGCGTGCCATCACCGGGGCCGTCGAGAGATAACACCAATTTTAGCGCGTGCAGGTCCTTCCTAATTTCGGCAATTCGTTCCGCCCCCCACGCATTGGTAACGAGCGCAGCGGCGCCGGAATTTTCCAGCCGATATGATAGTGCGTCAACGCCGAACAGCACTGCCAGCGGCAGAGCGACGGCGCCAAGCTTGTAGATGGCAATGTGGATTGGGGCGACCTCCGGGGCTTGCGGCAGCAAGATCGCCACACGGTCGCCGCGACCGATTCCACGCGCGCGCAACACATTGGCAAGCCGGTTCGAAGTTTCCCGCAGCCAGCCATAAGTTATTTGCACATCCCGTCCGTCCGGCCGTGCGTGCAGGATTGCCAGACGGCCTGGCTCCTTTTCCGCCCAGCGGTCGCAGACATCGACGCCGATGTTGTAGCGGCTCGGCACCTGCCATTGAAACTGGCGCTGAAGTGAATCGTAGTCCTTGACGCGAGGCAGTACCGGCATGGCGCAAACCTAGTCAGCAGGACGCATGAGGTCCAGCCCACAAGGCTTGGCACGGTCGTCGTTGCTGGATGCCGAATCCGCGCTTTCAGCGCACCCCGGAATGACCGTCTACTCCATCATGCCCGGCACTCGGGTCCGGCTTTGCCGGCCCGAGCACAAGCCTTGTGCCGGGCATCCACGTCTTCGCGACCTAGCAGCAATCAAGACGTGGATGGGTAAGAGGACGCTGAAGGCGCTCATTGTTCAGTTCAGCCGCACACGGATAAAATTCCAGTACGGGGAGTTCGGAGAGACAGCGTCGATCGACTGCTTTTCGCCTCCCTGGCCCGATACAAATGAAAATGTGCTGTTACTTTCTGCCAGCGGTTCAAAGCGAAGCACCATCTCGTCTTTGGCCGCGTAATCGCGCCTTTCAGGACACGCGGTCACGTTGTCGCCGCCGAGATAACGATAGTTACGTCCGCTGGCCAGCAATACGGACTGTTGGGACCGCTCGCCGCGAAGCAGACCTTTGTGAGCGCCGCCTGAGCCTGCAGATGAATTTCAGTATGAGCCGGGGCCCGCTCGATCCGAACGATCGCCACAGGCACTTGATTTTCGGCGCGATGGAATAAAGTTTCCGCAGAGGCTGGCAGTGCACTCAGCAGTGCCGGCGCAGAAGGCTACGTTCAGAAAGACGCGCAAAGATGCCTGCAGCATTCCCCCCTCATCCAGCTGGCAAAACTATCGCGACCTGCAGGGCATCGCCAAGAGGCCGCATTCGCGCAAGCCTGAGAACTATTCCTTTTTATCGTCGGGCTGGGCCAGGATCAGTGACCAATAGACCTTGTATTTTGACGCCGGCGTGTAGACCGCCGCAATACCCATGCGCGTTGCCCCCGCAAGCAGCATATTCGCGCGGTGCGGATTCGAGTCGCGCCAGCCGGAAAATGCCTCGGCGAGTGTGTGATACCCGGCACTGATGTTTTCGGCCGCCGTCTTTGCGTCATAGCCCGACGCTTTCAGCCTCTGCACGAAGGGCTTGCCCGCCCCGTGATCAAGCTTGTCACGCTTGGCCATGACTTCCGCCTGAGCCTGCGCAAGCCGCATCAACTCGGAATCGAGCGCGACCGTGGACAAACCGTTATTGGCACGATAGCCGGATATCATCGAGGCGGCCGCGGTGGCATCGAGTTCCGCTCCGGGTTGCGCCAGATTGCGATAGAAGCTCGGCTCCCCTTTCGGGGCGTAGGTATCGGTGCAACCGCCGAGCATGGCTAAACCCAGCGCCACGGCAAAACGAACCGGCTTCATCGGGGATTTTTCTCCGAATCGTGGACCGAACTTAACGGTGACCCTGGCCGAATGGTAATACTGTCGGCGACCCCGGCTGTACTGGCGCGTCTGCACAGCGTCAACTAACATCTCACAGATCAATTGCGCCGCCGGGAGAATGTCATGTCCAGTGAGCCGCTCGCACGCACTCCGGGCGCCAAGCGCGCCGGTCCGGGAGAGTACGTCTTCGATCTTGGAACGATGCACAAAATCATGGGTGGTCCCGCCTATTCGACTGCGCATGGACCATGTGTTGAAGGCGATCGGATGATCGTTGGCCTCATGCGCATGAAGGCGGGTACCGGAGCCGAGCCGCATTCGCATCCCAACGAGCAATGGATTTATGTGCTTGAGGGTACCTTCCGCGCCAATATCGATGGAAAAGAGATCGACGTGACGCCGGGCTCGGTCGTCTACATTCCCGCCAACACTGTGCATGCCGGCAAGGCGACGCCCGATGGCGATGTCGTATTTTTCACCGTGAAAGACGCCTCGCACAGCTTGCACGGAATCAAGGCTTGAGCGGCATGTAACGGGAACGAGAAAACTACGCTCACGCAATAGCAGTGGGGGATTGCATGATACGCTTGATCGCAATACTGCTTGCCACCTTTGCCATCAGCGCCAATGTGGCGGTGGCGCAAGACAAGTATCCGAGCCGACCGGTCAAGGTCATCGTGCCCTATGCGCCAGGCGGAGCGACCGACATCGTAGCTCGCATTGTCGGCGATGAATTTCACAAGATCACCGGTCAGGGTTTTGTCGTACTCAACAAGCCCGGCGCCTTTGGCATGCTGGCGATAGACGAGATGGTGAAGTCGGCACCCGATGGCTACACGTTGATGATCGGCAATGTTTCGACCAACGCGATCACACCGATCATCTACGCCAAGAAACTGACTGTCGACTACGACAAAAACGTTGTGGCGGTGACCAATCTCGTGGACGTGCCAGCCTTCCTGTTGGTGAGCACTGCAAATGATTTCCCAGTGAAGTCGGTTCCCGAACTCATTGCCTATGCCAAGCAGAACCCCGGCAAGCTGCGTTACGGCACTGTCGGCGTTGGGTCTTACCCGCATTACGACATGGCGTATTTCGCCAAGCGCGCTGGCGATCTCGATCTGGTCGGTCTACCCAACAAAAACGGCGCGGCCGGCGTGATCCAGGACATGTTGCGCGGCGACGTTCAGACTGCGTTCCTGAACGTGGCTTCGACCGCCGGACAGGTGCAGGCTGGGAAATTCCGTGCGCTGGCAGTGGTCAATCACACGCGACTGAAGGAATACCCCGACATTCCGACCATGAATGAGCTCGGGTACGGTGAAGTCGGCACGATAGCGTGGAATGGACTATTCGCGCCGGCGGCGACTCCAAAGCCGGTGCTGGAGGCTTTGTTCACGGCGGTCAACAGGGCGCTGAACTCGCCCGAGGCCGTCGAGAAGCTTGGCAAGCAGAATTTTAATGTCGTGCCAAACAAGTCGCTTGACGATGCGAAGGCCTGGCTCGAATCCGAGATGAAGCACTGGCATACGATCACCAGCGCCGTGACGATCGATGTCACGCAGTAGAGTCTTCGTCCACAAATAGCTCAGAGATTTCGATCGACAATACCGGCTTTGGCATAAAGCGCGTTTATATGCGCTTTCACCTCAGGGTCGGTTGTGTCGTGTTCAGGCGCATGCGCCCAGCCGACCTTGCCACGCGCATAGACCGCTATCTCTTCATCTTGTTGCGAAGTCCCGCCTGAAATCCCATAGGCCCCGACCATGTCGTCGCCTTTGAAGACGGGCGCGGAGCCGCCGCTTGCCGCGATACGCCCATTGGTCATGGCGGCCAAGCTGACAAGCAATTGCGGATTGCGCTCCTTGAACCACTGCTGGATCACAAGCCCATCGGGGAAACGCGGACTCATCGATCGGAACGCGGCGACGGTGAAGGCCTTTGCGATTGCGGTTTCCGGTGTGATGAAGCCCGCTTCATCCATGCGTTCCACGGCGATGAGGTGGCCTTCGGCTCCGACCACTGCGATCGAAACTGGCACACGCATGGCCTCGGCCTTCTCGACAACCGCCTTGATGAACTCACGGCATTCTGCCGCGCGCAACTTCGCCATTGTCCGCCCTCCGTTGCCGATTTTAAGTTTTGATTAAACTGTTATGTCCGGCAATTAACTGCAAAAAAACAGGTTGGGGGAATACCGTGCGACCCTTCTTGGACGCTAAAATGGCCGATAGTCCGCCCACACAGCTACCCGCGCGCGAATGGCGAATGGTCGTGCTGACCGGCCTGGTCAGCTTTGTCGTCAGCTTTGCAGCATTCCATTTCGTCCTGCCAGTCCGTGTGTTGGGGACTTCAACCTCCGAACTTACCGTCTCGTTGTTTTTGTCTGCTGTGGTTGCAACGTTGACCATGGTCATCGCGATGTCCTTCCTTGCCCGGAAGCTGCGTTTGGACAATCGCCGTATGAAGGTCGCGATCAATAACATGTCCCAGGGCCTGTGCATGTTCGACGGCAACGAGCGCCTGGTCGTATGCAACCGCCGCTACATGGAGATGTACAGTCTCTCCGCCGACATCGTCACACCTGGTAGCACATTGCAGAGCCTGCTCGAGTACCGCATCAGGAATGGCACTTTTTCACGCGACCCGCTTGCGTACCGGCGCGAGCTGATCGACGCGATGGCGGCGGGCAATACGAACAGCACCGAGGTCAAATCGAAGGATGGTCGTGCAATTTCCATCATCAATCGACCGATGACCGGCGGTGGCTGGGTGGCAACGCATGAGGACATCACGGAGCGACGCCACGCCGAGCGCGAACGCGTGTCGATGCAGGAACAGCAACAGCGGCGCACGGTAATCGACCAGGCCATCGCCAACTTCCGCCGCAGAGTGCAGGAACATCTGAAGACGGTAACTGAGGGCGCAAAGGCCATGCGCTCCACTGCAGCCACGTTGTTCGGCAACTCCGGTCAAACTTCTAACAGTGCCGATGGCGCAGTCTCAGCCTCGAACGAAGCTTCGAGCAACGTGGAAACTGCGGCCGTCGCCGCCGATGAACTGGCGAGTTCTATCAGCGAAATTGGACGCCAGCTCGCCACCACAACGGAAATTGTGCGCTCGGCCGTGGCTGAGGCCAACGGTACCAATCACTAGATCACGACGCTCGCTCAAGCCGCACAGAGGATCGGTGACGTCATCAAGCTTATTCGGGCAATTGCCGGCCAAACCAATCTACTTGCGCTCAATGCGACAATTGAGGCAGCGCGCGTCGGCGAGGCTGGCAAAGGTTTTGCGGTGGTCGCATCTGAGGTCAAATCGCTGGCAGTTCAGACAGCGAAGGCAACCGAAGATATCTCCAGGCTGATCATGTCGGTGCAACAAGCGACGAGCAGCGCTGTGTCCGCGATCGAACGCATCTCCGGCCGTATGCACGAGATCGACAGCTGCGCGACAAGTGTGTCCGCTGCGGTGGAGGACCAAAGCGCCGCTACCGGCGAGATATCGCAGAACGTCGCCAGCGCTTCGAATGGAGCGAAAGTCGTCGTGTCGGTCCTGGGCGAGGTGTCAGGAGCTGCAGCCCAGACGCGGCATTCGGCGGAAAGCGTTCTTACGGCTTCACAATCTGTGGAAGTGGCCGCAGGCGCGCTGCGTAAGGATGTCGAAGGTTTCCTGTCGCGTGTTGCGAGCTGATCAGACGAAAAGGCCCGTCAGCCAATAGAACAGAGCGGCAATGGCTGCGGATGCCGGGATCGTAATGATCCAGGCGACGACGATATTATTGGCAACGCTCCAGCGCACGGCCGACACCCTGCGCGCAGCGCCGACGCCGATGATAGAGCCAGTGATCGTGTGAGTAGTAGAGACCGGAATCCCGAGCCAGGTGGCGGCGAAAAGAGTTGCCGAGCCCCCGGCCTCGGCACAGAAACCCTGCATCGGCGTAAGACGTGTAATTTTTGAGCCCATTGTCTTTACAATGCGCCACCCGCCAATCAATGTCCCGAGCGCCATCGCTATCTGACAAGTCAACACAACCCAGAACGGCACATGGAATTCGCTGCCGAGATGCCCTTGTGAATAGAGCAGCACTGCAATGATGCCCATCGTCTTCTGCGCATCGTTGCCGCCGTGACCGAGCGAATAGAGCGAAGCCGAGACGAACTGCAGATGTTGAAAGGTACGATCGACAGCAAAGGGCGTCGACCGCACAAAAAGCCACGACAGCGCCAAGACCATTATCAGCGCCAGCATGAATCCGATCAGCGGCGAACCGACTATCGCAAGGGTTGTCGGCAACAAACCGTGCCACACGATGGCGCCCGGACCAGCCTTCGTGATGCCTGCACCGACAAGGCCGCCGACGAGCGCATGTGAGCTGCTCGACGGAATTCCCAAGCCCCAGGTGATCAGGTTCCAAAGGATAGCCCCCATCAATGCGCCAAACACGACGCGTGGATCGACCACCGTCGCGGCAATAATGCCGGTACCCAGCGTGTTGGCGACGTGTAGACCGAAGAACAGAAAAGCGATGAAATTGAAGAATGCCGCCCAGGCCACCGCGTATTGTGGCCGCAACACACGCGTTGAAACAATGGTCGCGATGGAATTTGCCGCATCATGCAAGCCATTGAGAAAATCAAACGCAAGCGCGACAGCGATCAATCCGAACAGAATCGGCAATGAAAGAGCGACATCCATCATCCCGCTCCCGAAAGCACTAGACGTGTTCGATGACGATCCCGTGCATCACGTTGGCGACGTCGTCAAACCGATCGACAACCTTTTCCAGGTGATCATAGACCTCGTTGCCGACGAAGAATGCCATGGGATCTACTTTGGATTTCGTCTGATAAAGTTCTCGTAAGCCGATGTCATGCAATTCGTCGGCGCGGCCTTCGAGCGCAGAAATCTGCGCCGTCAGATCGCTGATTCTGACCGCTTCGGAACTGATCGAGCTGAGCAGGGGCACGGCCTGTTGCAACAACTCGGCAGACCTGACGATCGCATCGCCCATGTCCTTCATCTGCGGCGTGAACGCATTCACGTCGAAAAGAATCACCGTCTTTGCAGTCTTCTGCATTTGATCGATGGAATTATCCATGGCGGTGATCAGATCGCGGATGCTGCCGCGGTCAAAAGGCGTGATGAAAGTCCGTCGCACGGCGATAAGCACCTCGCGCGTGGCATCGTCGGCATCGTGCTCGCGATCCATCACAGTCTGACAATTAGCCGAAATGGCTTCTCCGCCTTCCATCATTGCGCGTAATGCTTTCGCGCCGGCAAGCACAGCCTGTGAATGACGGGCGAACAGCTCGAAGAAGCGTTCCTCCTTCGGCATCAAGGCGTGGAACCAACGCAACATGAAAAACCCCGTGAGCGGCGAGAAAAGAACCTAGTCGCTCGGCACGCGATTGCGAAATCTTGCACGACCTGCCTGTGGACCCCTGCTGGTCGCGTTGCCGTTTGGCAAGTTTAATATCATGAAAACAATGACTTCTCGGCCACCATCTTTCGCCGGTGCAACCGAAGATTTGCTGCACGGGACCGCCGGGTCGGTTAGTTTGCGGAAACGAAAGTCAGCCAAAGCGGAGATACTGAATGCGGTTGGGTTACTTCACCATGCCCGTTCACCCGATGGATCGGGACTGGTCCCAGACCCTGCGCGAGGATCGTGAAGCGATCATCCTCGCGGACAAGCTCGGCTTCTACGACGCCTTCGTCGGCGAGCACCTGACCGATGCCTGCGAAAACATCACCAACAGCATGATGTTCCAGGCGACGCTTATTCACGACACCAAGACGATCAAGCTCGCCACGGGAACCACGAACCTGGCACAGATGCACCCGGTGGTGATTGCGGTCAATGCAGCCATGTTCGACCACCTGTCGCAAGGCCGATTTGTGATGGGCGTGAGTCCCGGCGCCCTAACCTCGGATTCCGAGGCAATCGGAATTTTGGATGAGGACCGTAACAAGATTTTCGCCGAAGCAATCGACGTCATCCTGGCGGTGTGGGAGCGCAATCCGCCCTACGAAATCGATTTCCCCGACAATCGCTTCAAGGTTGGTTTCGCGCGGACCGCCGCGCTTGAGCTCGGGGTCGGCATACTGGCAAAACCATTTCAGAAACCGCGGCCGGAAATTGTCGGCACCGTCGTAGCGCCATTTTCTCCAGGTGTCGTACTGATGGGCAAACGCGATTTCCATCCGCTATCGGCGAACTTCCTGCTTTCGAAGCATCTCAAATCGCACTGGGCCAATTACGCCAAGGGCAAATCTGAGGCGGGCGCTAAAGCCAATATCGCCGACTGGCGCGTGGCCCGTACGATCTTTGTTGCCGACGACGACACGGTGGCCAAACGATACGGTCACGATGACACCAAGAGCCCCTATCGATTTTATTTTGAACAGATGCGCGCAAAAATGAAGCGCGGCAACCGGCTCTACGTGTTCAAGAGCTACAAGGAACAGCCGGACGAAGAGATCACCGACGATTACGTGATCGACAATTGCGTCACATTCGGCACGGTCAACAAGGTCGTCGACGAGATTCTCAAACTGCACGAGGAGACGGGCGATTTCGGCGAACTTGTCTATGCAGGACTTGACTGGGTCGACCCGACGCTTGCCAAACGCTCCATGCAGTTGATGGCGGAGGAAGTCATGCCTCGGGTCAATGCGGCGCTCGGCAAGCCCGCAAAAACCGCCGCGGAATAGCGCTACACCGAGAGCGGGTCCGTCCCTAGCGCCGCGTAGAGTCCGTGCCGAGCGCCCTGCGTGAACGAGACATCTTTGTCGAGTTCAATTGAGGCAGAACGCACGCGCTGTGCCTCGGGATCGGTCGCCGGCACCGCGCCGCCTTCGGCCGCCGCCTTGGCAGCACGCACCAATATCTTGCGCGTCATGATGATGCCGCTGTCGGTGGCACAGAGGTGTTCTTTGGTGCGATCCTGGATCGGTCCCATGCTTTCCTGGATGGAGGCATCCTGCATCGCAATCCCGTCGACACCGGTCGAGGAATGTCCGTGGCGCTGCGACTCGCGATCCAGCAGATAGTTGTTCGCCTTGTTGGCGAGCGGGATGAAAGTGCCGGGCACGTATTTGACATGGATGCCCTCGCCGTCCTGCATCGCGGATATTTCCGTTTTCGTTAACGGTCGCCTGGGGTGGTAGTTGATGCTCCAGGCCCAGCAGTTTTCATCATCGATCGGCACCCAGGCGTGCGCGCCCAATGGATGGCCGGCGCGCGGGGGAATGATCGAATACCAGGGCATGATCCAGGGAGTTATCCGCCAATAATATTTGTCGCCGTCGGCATTGCGCCGCGCGCCGATCAGCAATCCGCCCGGAAACTCCTCAACCTCGAACAACGGCATGCGGTCCTGCTCGTTGTAGACATTTCCCTTTGAGCCCTTGAATAGCGGATCCTTGTTGAGCTCCGAGCCATGCAGCCACGACACGTGGCTTGAATCGATGCCGCCTTCCATCGCCTGCAGGTAATTGCATTCCTGTAGGCGCTTGGAGACAAATCGCTGCGACGGATCAACGTCTGTCCATTCCAGCGCCGGTGGCGGCGGCTGCATGGCCGGCGGGCCCATATACGCCCACACGATCCCGGCCTTCTCGATGCAAGGATAGGATTTCAACTTGATGTTCTTGCGAAAGCCGCTTTCTTCCGGCTCCGACGGCAGATCAACACACTGCCCGGTCACGTCGTATTTCCATCCATGGTAGGGGCAGCGTAGTCCACACTCCTCATTCTGCCCGAACCAGAGTGAAACCCCGCGATGCGCACAGAACTCGTCAATCAGGCCGACGCTGCCTTTGCTGTCGCGAAAGCAAATCAGCTTTTCTCCCATCAAGCTCACCCGCAACGGCGGGCAATCGGGTTCGGGAATTTCCGAGGCCAGCAGGAACGGCGCCCAGTAGCGCCGCAGCAATTTACCCATGAAGGTACCCGGGCCGACGCGGCATAGCTGATCATTCTGCTCACGCGACATCATGGCGACGTTTCCTTGCTCACTTGCTATTATCAACAGAGACTGCGGGCCGCCATTATAGGCAGGCGCGCTGTCGACGGAAGCCGAACCATGCCACTGCCGCGCATCGCCATTGCAACAGGTGATCCAGCCGGGATTGGACCCGAGATCGCGCTCAAAGCCGCTATCAATGCAAGCGCGCGCGCTTTGTGTCGGCCATTGCTGGTGGGAGACCCGGCGGTGGTCGAGCTTCACGCGCGCGCCGCGGGCCTATCGCCAGATTTGCGGGTCGTCAAAAATGCGGCCGATGTCGACTGGAGCGACGGCGCCGTCAATTTGCTGGATGCGCGCGACGGCGGCAACGTGCCCCTGAGGATCGGCACGGTCGACGCCGCTTATGGCAGGGCATCACTTGCAAGTGCGAGCCGAGCCATAAAGTCCGCACTCGCCCGCGATGTGGAGGCGGTCGTGGCCGCGCCGCAGACCGAGCGCTCAATCGCTGCTGCAGGCATTGCATTTGACGGCTATCCGTCATTCGTCGCACGTGAAACCGGCACGCCCGTCAATGACGTCTATCTGATGATCTGCTTTGACCAATCCCGCATTGTGCACGCGACCTTGCATGTCAGCGTGCGCGAGGCAGTCGCCCTGATAACGCAGGAGCGGATTGAACGGGTGATACGCGTCACCGATACATCGCTTAAAAGGCTCGGCATCGCGCAGCCGAAGATCTTCGTCAGCGGTCTCAATCCTCACGCTGGCGAGGAGGGAATGTTCGGTCGCGAGGAAATCGAAATCATCGAACCGGCGATTCACAGGTCAGCCATGAATGGAATCGACGTGGCCGGCCCCTTTGGCGTGGATACGATGTTTCGGAGAAAAGGTGCGGACGCTTTCATCGTGATGCTGCACGACCAGGGCCACATCGCCGCCAAGCTGCAGGCCTTCAACCGCACCGCCGGGCTTTCGATCGGCTCGCCGATCCTGTTTTCTTCGGTTGCACACGGCAGTGCCCACGATATTGCCGGAAAAGGTCAAGCCGATCCCGGAGCGATGATCGAGGCGATCACACGGCTCGCCAAAGTGAGCGTTGCAGAAAAACAGCCGACCTAACGGACCGGCGGCGGCAAGGGCGAGGACGTGATTGCGCTGCTGCCGTTGCCGCGCGGCACGGAGGCCGTGCTTGGGGGCGCGGTATTCATCGGAGCGCCAACGGGCGCCGCACCGTTTGCAGTGGGCTGCGCGCCCGTGTTGGCCACGTGTTCAGGCGGTTTGCCGGGCAGCACGACGACGCGCGTGCCGACTTGCACACGGCTGTAGAGATCTTCGATGTCCTCGTTGATCAAGCGAATGCACCCCGACGATACAAACGAGCCGATCGTCGAGGGCTGGTTGGTGCCGTGAATGCGATACAGCGTTTTGCCGAGATAGAGAGCGCGGGCGCCGAGGGGATTGCCAGGCCCGCCGGCCATGAACCTCGGCAGATACGGTTGCCGATCGATCATCTCCGACGGCGGATGCCAATCCGGCCATTCCGACATTTTACTGATCCGCTCGGTACCGGTCCAAGTGAACCCGTCGCGGCCAACACCAATGCCGTAGCGCAAAGCCTTCCCACCACCGAGGGCCAGATAGAGATACGTGTTCGCGGTATCGATGATGAGCGTGCCGGCCGGCTCTCTGCTGGAGTAGTCGACCAGTTGCTTTTTCAGATTAGGTGGCAGTTCTTTCGGCTGGCCGGTTTCCGGTTGGTAATCGGGCGGCAGGGCCGCGGTCGGTGACGGCGGCGCTCCTTGCGGCGCCACACCGATGGTAGCAGGCGGTCGCAACCCGTCCGGATCATTTGCCCCGCGGGCAGGCGCGCCCGACACCGCAGGCGGTTGCTGTGGCGGTTGCTGATAAAGCTGCTGACCGTAACCGGGCGGTCGCTGATCGGGTGGACCGAACAGACCCGGCGGCGGAGGTGGCGCCGGTTCGTCATCCGGATACGGAAGAACGCGAGCACCCCGCTGGCCGGGGCGCTGCGAGCGAGGCGGCGGTGGGAGCAGATCCTCGTCATCATAGCCGCCGATGACCGGCGGCAAACGCTCCCGGTAGTAGGCCCCCGGGGGTGGCGGAGGACCGTACTGCGCCAGCGCAGGCGCAATCGCAAAAGTCGCCGCGACCGGCAGCGCCAGCAAGAAAGCAGCAGAAGATCGGATCATTATCCACCCTCGGCGGCCCCGTCAGCCGCCATAAGACCGGGCCTGATTGCCCCGGGATGAAGGCACATTCAAGACGAGAATAGGGCTATCTCGTTAACGTGTCTTTGCAATGTGGCGTCGTCAGGCTTTTTTTGCCTCCGCGGCCAGAACCTGCTTTGCCACGCGGTGGCAGTCAACAGCGGCCGGGAACCCGCAATATACCGCCACTTGCCGCAAAATGGCGGACAGTTCGCCAGGCGTGAGCCCATTACGCAGGGCCCCACGGAAATGCGCTTCAAACTCGTGCATCCGGCCCAGGCAAGCGATCATACCGAGGTTGAGAATGCTGCGATCCCGTGGCTTAAGCGCATCGTCACCCCATACGGCCCCCCAGCAATATGTGGTCAGGAGCTCCTGGAACTGACGGTTGAAGTCGTCGGTACTGGCGACGGCCCGATCGACATACTCGTCCCCGAGTACCTTGCGACGCATGGCCATTCCCCGGTCGTACAGTGCTTTGTCCATCGTTTGTTTCCTCCAATTTGACGGCGTGCGAACCCGGACTCCAGATGCAGGCTCATTTTCCCCTTCTGGATTCCCGGTTCACACCGAAAGCGCGCCCGGGAATAACGGGCAGGAACCCTATGTTGACAGAGATGGAACGATTTCGTCCATTCTCGCGACCGATCCAATCGACAAATTTAAACGACGATAAAAAAGAGGAAACACCATGGGTACCGCATCGAGGCGCACAGTTCGATTTGTTCTAGCCCTTACCGCTCTGGGCTTTTCCGCCAGCTACCTCGCGCCGCAGGCCGCCTGCCAGGAAGCAGGCTGGATCACGCTGTTCGATGGCAAAAGCCTGGATGGATGGGATCAGGTCGGCGAGTCCAACTGGCGTGTCGAAGATGGTGCCATTGTCGTAGACAAGATGCCGGGCAAGGACGCCGGCTATTTGGTGAGCAAGAATTCGTACAAGAACTTCATCGTACGCGTCGAGTTCTGGCCAAGCGACAATGCCAATAGCGGCATTTATTTTCGCTGCCTTGATCCGAAGAAGATCACCGACCGGACGTGTTACGAGGCCAATATCTTCGACCAGCGCACGGACCCGAGTTATGGCACCGGTGCGATCACCCGCTACGTCGAAGTCAATCCGATGCCGAAAGCGGGGAGCAAGTGGAATACCTATGAAGTGACCGCCAACGGGCGCGACATCACTGTCGTGCTCAACGGCGAGACGACGGCAAAGCTGCGCAACGGCATGTTCGACGAGGGCCCGATCGTGTTGCAGCACGGGGCCGGTGCGATCAAGTTCCGCAAAGTGGAAGTCAAACCGCTGTAAGACAAAGGCCTGGCTCATCGGCACGACGGAATGCAGGTAGCAATAGTCGGCGGCGGCATCTGCGGATTGACGCTCGCCCTGAATCTAAAAGAACGCGACATTGCCTGCCGCGTCTATGAACGCGCACCCGAGATCAGGGAGCTCGGCGTTGGCATCACGCTCTTGCCGCATGCCATGCGCGAGTTCACCACGCTCGGGCTGGGTGATGCCCTGCTCAAGACCGGCATCGAAAACCGCGAGTGTGCGTTCTTCAATCGTTTCGGCCAGCTGATCTATCGCGAGGATCGGGGGAAATTTGCCGGCTATCCGTTTCCGGAAGTCGGTATCCATCGTGGTCGCCTGCACGTGGTGCTTTACGAAACCGTGCTGAAAAGATTAGGCCGTGACGCAGTGCTGACCGACCGCGAATGCACTGGCATCGAGCAGGACGACGACAGCGTTGACATCCATTTCAAACAGACAACAACCGGAAAACCGAGCGGGACGGTACGAGCCGACGTCGTAATCGCGTGCGACGGCATCAATTCGGCCTTGCGAAAACAATTTTACCCAAACGACAAGGTGGCTTTCTCCGGCATCAATACATGGCGTGGTGTCACGCGACGCAAACCGAGCCTCGGCGGCCGCACCTACATAAGGGTCGGTTCAATTCTGACCGGCAAGATCGTGATCTATCCGATCATCGATGACGTCGATGGCGAGGGTAACCAACTGATCAACTGGATGGCCGAGATCAAACGCGACACAACCGAACAGAACGACTGGAACAAGCCCGGAAATCTGGCCGATTTCTTTCCGCTTTACGAAGGCTGGCATTTCGATTGGCTCGATGTTGCGCAAATGATCCGCGACGCCGACCAGATCCTCGAGTACCCGATGGTCGACAAGGATCCGATCGAGCGCTGGACGTTTGGCCGCGTCACACTTGCCGGTGACGCTGCGCATCCGATGTATCCGCGTGGTTCCAACGGCGCGGCGCAGGCGGCAATCGACGCCCACACCCTCGCCGATCTCTTGAAGACGACGTCCGACTCGCGCGAAGCGCTCAAGGCTTATGAAGCCGCACGCGTCGCACCAGCGGCGAAGGTTGTTCGGACCAACCGCGAACAGCCGCCGGATTTCATCAACATCAAGGTCGAAGAATTGGTCGGCGACAGGCCTTTCGACAATCTCGACAAGTACATCACGCAGGACGAGTTACGCGCGCTGTCGGAGCGTTATAAACGCATCGCCGGCTTTGCGCTGTCCGATGTGGCGGCTCGGTGAGCGGGCGGATCCTCATTGTCGGATGCGGCGCTATCGGCGGCTTGTTCGCTGCCGCCTTGTCTTCTGTCGCCAGGGTCACGGCACTGGATGCCAATGCCGAGCATGTAAAGGCTATCCTCGCGCACGGTTTGCGCATCATTGGCGAAAACCCGCGCGTGGCGAAAATCGAGGCGACCAGCGATCCCTCCGCGCTGAAAGGCACGAGGTTTGATGCCGCAATCTTTCTCATCAAATCGAAAATGACTGCTGCCGCTCTTTCGGAGCTGCAGCCTGTGCTCGCTGAAAATCCTCCGCTGGTGACATTTCAGAATGGCATGGGAAATGCCGAAGTGTTGCTGTCGGTGCGGGAGGCAATCGTCATTCGCGGCGTCACGATGAATGCCGGCCGCTATGCCGAGCCTGGCTGTATCGAGAGCCTGATCGAGGGTAAGACCTGGCTCGGGCCTGCGCGTGGCAAAATCGAGAACGCGCGTCCGCTCGCTGATCTTCTCAACAAAGGCGGCATGGAAACGGAAGTTGTTGCCGACCCAATGGGTGCGGTCTGGTCCAAATTCGTATTCAACTGCGTCATGAATCCGCTCGGCGCGCTGATGATGGGTGACAATGCGTCCCGTTACACGTCGTCCCATATGTGCGCCTTGATGGACGATATGGCAGCCGAATGCGTGGCGGTGGTCCGGGCACTGGGTGGCCACTTCGCCTTTCTGCCTATGGATTACGCCGACAAGATCCGCGCCGGCCAGATTCCGCTATCCCGTCACGCCGGTTCGATGGCCCTCGACATCGAGCGAGGCGTGCCCACCGAAATCGATGAGTTGACCGGGTTCATTGTGCGCGAGGGCGAACGGCTGAAAATCGCTGTGCCGAACTGCAAAGCGGTGTACCGGCTGGTCAAGGGGCTCGAGCTCGCAGCCACGCGGCGGGTTGCTAAAACTAGATAATTCAATAGGTTAGGAGTGGAGATCGCGCCTTTGTCCCCGGATTCCCCGCTATACCGGCGGCACAGGTTTTGGGCGCTTCGCGCGTTTATTCGATAGGTCGAGGGCTAGAATGATTGGGCGTTCCGTATGGCAGCCATCGCATTGCAATGGATGACAGCGACGAGGCGCTCATGGCCCGCGTCGCGCGGGGCGACGAGCGTGCATTCCAGCTGCTTTCGCGCCGCCATTTGCCGGCAATGCTTGGGCTCGCCCGCCGCATTCTCGGCAACGCAGGTGATGCCGAGGACGTCGCGCAAGAGGCGTTCATACGCGTCTGGACGCATGCGCCGCGGTGGCAACCGCTGGCGCAATTCCGGACGTGGCTTACGCGCGTGGTCGTCAATCTCTGCCTCGACCGCAAGCGGCGGGCACTTTGGGTGGACCTGGACGCCGTCGGTGAGGTGGTCGATCCCGCGCCCCGTGCGGATGAAAAGGCAGAAAGCGACGAGCGTGGGCGAATGCTCACGGCGGCGATCGACAAGCTTCCCGCGCGCCAGCGCAGTGCGATCATGCTCACCTATGCGGAAGGCATGAGCAATGCGCAGGTGGCGGAAATTCTCGGCACTTCGGTTTCGGCGGTCGAAACCCTTCTGATCCGCGGCAAGCAGAATTTACGCCGCACGCTTGGCGGTGTGATCGACAAGGACGAATAAAGATGACGGATGAGCAATTCGAAGATTTCCTGAAAGGCACGCTGAAGCGTGATGCAAAACCCGCCGACGACGCCGCGGTTGAGCGCGTCCTCAGGCGGCTGGGCGGCCCACTGCCCCGTCAGAAACAACCGCTCTGGCGGTTACCCGCCGTCCTGCTCAACTGGGACTTCGCGCCAGCCTGGCCGCGCATGGCAGCTCTCGCCTGCTGCGCGGCGCTGGGCTTTGTCGTCGGCATCGCCGGGCTCGATCGTCCGTTCGACCGACTTGATGGGTCGGTCCTGAGCAGCGGTCGCGATATCGGCTCACTCGTGTCCGAGCCCGACACGTTGACGGGTGAACGGCCATGAGCATCGCCCAGGCATTTCCCGCGATGGATCGCCCCTCGTCGCGTTGGTTGCTGTTGGGATCGCTGGCGCTCAATTTGTTCTTCGTTGGAATTGCCATCGCGATGATGGTGCGATCACCCGCGCCATCCTACTGGGACCGCAATGTGTTTGTCCGTGTGGAAAGGCTGGCCGCCACGCTCCCGCCGGCCGACGCCGACATCCTGCGCGGCGAAATCAACGCCAATCGTACGGCGATCGAGAACGCACAAGCCGCGTATCACGCAGCGCAAGACAGCATCCATGACGTTCTGCGACAAGAACCGTTCGACGCGGAGGCCTTGCGCGCGGCGATGGCAAAGACACGGGCGGCGCGTCTCGCTTCTGACCAGACGATTCAGGGCGTTTTTGCCGGCATCGCTTCGAAGATTTCACCGGCAGGCAGGCAGGCCTTGGCCAATTGGCCGCCTGGGCGCAAGCCCGCGAGCGACAAACGGTAGTAGTATTGTCACCCACCCGAGTCGCTGTTGGCCGGACTTTGAAAGACTTTGGAATGCAAGGGGTTGGGAAACGCAAGGAGGCGGGAACGAAAGCGCGGGGGCGCCCGTTTTGGATCATGCTGCAGGGTCTGAGTCTGACGCTGCCTCTCGGCGGCTGCCTGCTGACCGGCGACAAGCCGGAGCCGGCGCTCGATCTCCCGTCGTTCTATGACTATGGTCCGCGCAAGCCGGCTGTGGCGGAAGCGGCAGTTCCGCCGCTCGACTGGTGGCGTTCCTTCCGCTCCCGCGAACTGACCGAAGTCATCGAAGCGGCGCGAGAAGGCAATCTCGATATCGCCGCAGCGGTTGCCCGCATTGTGCAGGCCGACGCCAATGCCCGCATCGCTGGAGCCGCGCTCCTGCCGATTATCGACTTCAACGGCAATGCCCAGCACACACAGCAATCCAAAACAACCGGCAGCACAAATGTCATCAGCGTTTCGCGATCCGGAGCTGGCGTCGCGATCATTCGCAACGACCTCAGGGCCACGCTTAACGCGAGCTACGAAATCGATTTTTGGGGCAAGAACCGCTCACTGGTGCGCGCCGCGGAAGAGACCGCGGTCGCCAGCCGCTACGATCGAGAGGTTGTCGGCCTTACCACGATGGTCGCTGCCGCCAACGCATATTTCCAGGTCCTCGCGGCGCAAGACCGGCTGCGCGTTGCACATGAAAACCTTGCGAGCGCCACACGTGTGCTCAACCTGATCCAGCAGCGTTTACAGGCGGGAACGGCATCCGCTCTCGACACCGCTCAGCAGGAAAGCCTGGTCAATACTCTACGCGCGACCATTCCTCCTCTTGAGCAAACATTGCGCCTCAATCGCGTCACCCTTGCAGTTCTGATGGGGCGGTCTCCGGAGGGAGTCAAAATCCGCGGCGGGAGTCTGCGCAACATCGCTTATCCGCGTGTCACACCGGGGTTGCCATCTGAATTGCTCGCTCAGCGCCCCGATATCCGCGAAGCTGAAGCCAATCTTGCCGCGACCAACGCCAACGTCGTCAACGCGCGCGCGCAGTTTCTGCCGAGCATCTCGCTCACCGGTGAAGGCGGTTATGAAAGTGCGATTCTTAAATTGCTGCTGCGACCCGAGTCGGTCATCTACACTGCCGCCGCCAGTCTCACTCAGCCGATATTCCATGGCGGTCAGCTACTCGGCAATCTCGACCTGCAAAAGGGCAGACAGGACGAGCTGCTCCAAGTCTATCGCAAGGCGGTGATTTCGGGCTTTGCCGATGTCGAGAACGCGCTCGACGATATCCGCAAGACTGCGGAACGCGAGAAACTTCAGCGTGACGTCGTGACCAGCTCGCGGCGCGCGTTCGATATTTCAGAGCAGCGATTGCGCGAAGGCACCGTCGATCTGGTTACCGTGTTGCAGACACAACAGACGCTCTACGCTGCCCAAGATGCGCTGGTTCAGGCGCAGCTTGCGCATGTGCAGGCAATCGTGAGCCTCTATCAGGCTCTCGGCGGCGGCTGGCTGCCGAAACCCATGGTGACCGCCGATGCACGGTGAATTCCCCAAGGAATTGCTGGCGAAAGCGCGCGGAAGCACCCGTCGCACGCTGGCAGTTGCTTTCATTCTGGTGGCTATTCTCGCCGCGCTTTACTACGTCTTCGGCGGTCCTGCCGCGCAGCAACGTCGCGCCGGCCGCTTTGCGGCCGAAGGGCCGGTTCCCGTTCTGGCGACCACCGTCACGCGCGCCGACGTGCCCGTCTATCTTGATGCCGTTGGCACGATCAAGGCGCTGAACACCGTCACCATGCGTCCGCAGGTGGACGGCAGGCTGCAGAGCGTCAACTTCAAGGAAGGCGACGACGTCAAGAAGGGAGACGTGCTGGCGCGCATCGATCCCGTCATCTATCAGGCGCAACTCGACCAAGCGATAGCCAAGAAGGCGCAGGACGCGGCGCAGTTGGCAAATTCCAAGATCGATCTCGAACGTTACGAAAGGCTTGCCGCCACCGCAGCCATCAACAAGCAGCAGGCTGATACACAGCGGGCGTTGGTGGCGCAAAATACCGCTTTGGTACAGGCTGACCAGGCTGCGATCGACAATGCCCGCGCGATGTTGGGTTACACAACGATCACCGCGCCGCTCGACGGCCGCACTGGCATCCGCATGGTTGACGAAGGAAACTACGTCCGCGCTGCGGATGTCGCTTCCGCCATTGTGGTGATCACCCAACTGCGTCCCATATCGGTGTTGTTCAACCTGCCGCAACAGGAATTGGTTCAGCTAAATTCTGCCGCCGCCAAGGGCCCTCTCAGCGTCGAAGCACAGCGCTCGGACACTGATGAAGTCATCGATCGCGGCTTGCTCAGAGTGGTGGACAACCAGGTGGATCAGACCACCGGCACGGTAAAGTTGAAGGCCGAATTTCCAAACGCCGATTTGCAGCTTTGGCCGGGGCAGTTCGTCAACGTCCGCCTGCTGGTCGATACGCTTAGGCAAGTCGTGGTGATTCCGACGGGCGCGGTGCAGCGTGGCCCCACCGGCACCTTCGTCTATGTCGTCAAGGACGACAATTCGGTGACGATCCGTCCGATCACGGTACAAAAACAGGACGAAACCCAGACTGTGGTGAAAAGCGGCCTCGAGGCGAACGAGCGGGTGGTGACCACCGGGTTTGTACGCCTTACCGATGGCAGCAAGGTTTCGATCGGCAGTGCGAATGCGCCGCCGGCGCAGCCGGAACGTGCGGCGCCGCGTGATGGGCAGAAACGGCAACGACAGCGGGGCAGCAACGCGCCGACGCCGACCGCACCGCAATGAGCGTATCCTCGCCATTTATTCACCGGCCCATCGCCACTTCATTGCTCGGCGTCGCGGTGATGTTGGGCGGCTTTCTCGGTTACTGGTGGCTGCCGGTTTCCGCACTGCCGCAAGTCGATTTCCCGACCATCCAGGTCACTACGCAGCTGCCCGGCGCCAATCCCGATACCATCGCCGCGCTGGTGACTGCGCCGCTGGAACGCCAATTCGGCCAAATCCCCGCACTGCAGACCATGACCTCGTCGAGCTCATTCGGCATCAGTCAGGTCACGCTGCAGTTCGATCTCAACCGCGACATCGATGCAGCTGCGCAGGACGTACAGTCGGCAATCAATGCGGCTGCGTCCACGCTTCCGCGCAATCTTCCCTACCCGCCGCTTTATTCAAAGGTGAACCCGGCCGACTCGCCAATCATCACGCTCGCTTTGACGTCACAGAGCATCGACCTGCGCAGCTTGAGCGACATGGCCGACACCATTATGGCTCCGCGACTTTCCGAGGTCACAGGCGTCGGCCACGTGTCGGTTCAGGGCGGCATCCGTCCCGCGATCCGTATTCAGGCGGATCTTTCGCGCCTAGCCGCATATGGGATCGCCTTGGACGATGTGCGAACCGCCATCGTCGGCGCCAACGTCGCCGGACCTAAAGGCGCGCTCGACGGCGCTCACCAGTCCTACACCATCTCGGCCAACGATCAGATCACCACCGCGGCTACCTACCGGGATATCGTGGTGGCTTTCCGCAACGGCGCGCCTGTGAAGATCGGCGACGTGGCCGACGTGGTCGACGGTCTGGAGAATACCAAGGTTGGTGCCTGGTACCGGGGTCAGCCTGCGATCGTGCTCGATGTGCAACGGCAACCCGGCGCAAACGTGATCGAGACCGTCCAGCGCGTCCGCGCTGAACTGCCGCGCTTGCGGCGTGCGATGCCGGCTGCAGCCAATCTGACCATCGTCAACGACCGCACCACCACGATCCGAGCGTCAATCCACGACGTTCAATTCACACTGGTGCTGAGCATCGCACTCGTCGTGCTCGTGGTCCTGATTTTTCTGCGGACGATCCGCGCAACCATTATCGCCGGCGTGGCATTGCCGCTGTCGTTAGTCGCGACTTTCGGCGTGATGTGGTTCTGCGGATTCTCGCTCGACAACCTGTCCCTCATGGCCCTGACGATCGGTACGGGTTTTGTGGTCGACGACGCCATCGTCATGATCGAGAACATCGTGCGTCACATGGAAAATGGCGAGGGCCCGCTGCAGGCGGCTCTGCGCGGCGCGCGCGAGATCGGGTTCACGGTTATTTCGCTGACACTGTCATTGGTCGCGGTGTTCATACCGCTGCTCTTCATGACGGGCCTCGTAGGCCGAATGTTTCGCGAGTTCGCGCTGACCCTGACAATCGCGGTCGTGGCTTCGGCGATCGTTTCGCTGACATTGACGCCAATGATGTGCGCGCGATTGCTGCGCCATGTTGGCGAAACCGGGAGCGCCCGCCCCCGCAGTGTCCTGACCGCCCGCTTCCACGCACTGATCGAACGCACAGTCGAAACGTATCAGCGAAGTCTCGAATGGGTTCTCCGCCATCAACGTGAAACACTGCTGGTCACGCTCGCGACACTGGCGGCAACCATCGTCCTTTATGTCGCCGTGCCGAAGGGATTTCTACCTCTGCAGGATACCGGTTTGATCACCGCAGTGACCGAAGCCGGAACCGACGTCTCATTTGCTGAAATGCAGCGCCGGCAGCGCGGTGTCGAGGACGCGATCCGGGCCGATCCTGACGTCACCGGCGTTGTCTCCGTTATCGGCGTAAGTCCGATCAACGCTACGCCCAACACCGGCCGGCTTGCCATCACACTGAAGCCGCGAGACTCGCGCAATGCCCGGGTCGACGAGATCGTCCAGCGGCTAAAGCACGCAGTTGCCGGGGTAGCCGGCGTGACCGTGTATTTCCAGGCAACCCAGGACATACAGATTTCGACCCGCGTTAGCCGCGCACAGTACCAATACACGCTGGTGGCCACCGACCGCGCCGAGGTGATCGAGTGGGCCGACAAACTGGTGCGCAGTCTGCGCGGAAATTCCGCTTTCAGCGAAGTTGCATCGGAGGCTCAGGAAGGTGGGCCGCGCATGCAGATCGAGGTCGATCGTGAGCAAGCCGGCCGGCTCGGTGTCTCTATGCAAAGCGTCACGGACACACTCAACGATGCGTTCGGCCAGCGGCAGATCTCCACGATCTACGGGCAGGCCAATCAATACCGCGTCATTCTGGAAGCTCAGCCGCGATACCAGCAGGACCCCAACGCCTTGTCCAAGCTTTACGTTACGGGCGCCAGCACCTCGTCGGGGACTGCGGCAACAGTCGGGAACACCGCCACTGGCACGACGAACACCAACACCACCGCGACACCCAATGCGGTGACGAGCAGTAACCAGGTGCCGGTGTCCGCTTTTGCGCATTTCGTGCCGACATCGGCGCCTCTCGCCATCGCCCATCAGGAGCAGTTTCCGTCCGTCACCATCAGTTTCGACCTGAACGAAGGTTTCGCGCTATCGGACGCGGTTGCGGTCATTCGCGCCGCGGAACGAAACATCGGCATGCCGTCCTCGGTCACCGGCAGTTATTCAGGCGATGCCGCCGAATTCGCCAAATCACTGGCTGGCGAGCCATGGCTAATCCTCGCGGCGGCGATCGCGATCTACATCGTGCTGGGAGTGCTATACGAGAGCTTTATCCATCCGCTTACGATTCTTTCCACCTTGCCATCGGCCGGCGTCGGCGCGCTGCTGGCACTGATGCTGCTCGGCTACGATCTCTCGGTGATCGCGCTGATCGGCATCGTGCTGCTGATGGGCATCGTCAAGAAGAACGCGATCTTGATGATCGACTTCGCGATCGATGCTGAGCGTCATCAGGGCCTGTCGCCTGAAGAAGCGATCGTGCAGGCGGCGCTGCTACGCTTCCGGCCGATCATGATGACAACGCTGGCGGCATTGTTCGGCGCGCTCCCACTGGCACTCGAGGCCGGCACAGGTTCTGAGCTGCGCAACCCGCTCGGCGTCACGATCATTGGCGGATTGCTGCTATCCCAACTGCTTACGCTGTACACCACGCCGGTGATCTATCTTTACATGGAGCGCCTACGCGCCCGGCTCGCCCCTGCCCCGCCATCACCGACACCGCGCCGGGTGGCCCGGAGCCGCCCGTGAACTTCTCTTACCCTTTCATCCGGCGTCCGATCGGCACAACGCTGATGGCCATCGGGTTGTTTCTCGTCGGTGCGGTGGCTTATGCTTTTCTGCCTGTCGCAAGCCTGCCGACCGTAGAATTTCCCACTATAAACGTGACCGCAAGCCGGCCCGGCGCCGACCCCAATATCATGGCGGCCACGGTCGCCGCGCCGATCGAGCGTCGCTTGGGAGAGATCTCAGGTGTCACCGAACTGACTTCGGTCACCTCGCTCGGTCAGTCGCGCATCACGATCCAGTTCGATCTGAACCGCAGCATTGAGGGCGCTGCCCGCGATGTGCAGGCCGCGCTGAACGCGGCACTCAGCGATCTGCCCACCGATCTGCCAACGCTGCCGACATTCCGCAAAGCCAATTTTGCGGCAGCGCCGATTCTGATACTGGCCCTCACGTCCAAGACCATGCATCCCAGCGCCATCTACGATGCCGCCGACAGCATAATCGCGCAGCGTCTGTCCCAGGTGTCGGGCGTGGCGGATGTCACAGTTGCCGGCTCGGAACAGCCGGCAATACGCGTGCGTGTCGATCCGACACGTCTGTCTTCCATGGGACTCTCAATGGAGGACGTGCGGACGGCGATTTCTAACGCGAACGCGGCTGGTCCGTTGGGCACCTTCGATGGCGACAAGCGGGCCGTAACCATTGGCATCAACGATCAACTGCGCAACGCCAGCGAATACGATCCGCTGGTCGTGAAAACTGCGAATGGCACCGTGATCCGCCTGTCGAACATTGCGACCATCCGCCCGAGTGTCCGGAATAGTCGGGCAGCCGGCTGGTTCAACAGGGATCCTTCTGTTCTTCTCATCATTACCAAACAGGCCGACGCAAACGTCATCGACACCGTCGATCGCATCTACGAGCTGCTGCCTGAGCTTCGGCAATGGGTGCCGGCCGGTCTTGAAATTTCGGTGTTGAGTGACCGTACGCAGACCATTCGCGCCAGCGTGCGCGATATGCAACTTACGCTCGGCGCGACGGTCGTACTCGTGATGCTGGTGGTGTTTCTGTTTCTGCGGCGCCCAGCACCGACGGCAGCCGCCGGCGTCACGGTGCCACTGGCTCTTTCCGGCACCTGCGCGGCCATGTGGGTGGCCGGATTCTCCATCGACAATCTGTCATTGATGGCGTTGGCGGTGAGCGTCGGCTTCGTTGTGGACGATGCCATCGTGATGATCGAAAACGCATTTCGCTACCTGGAGCGAGGCGCGTCGCCATTGCGTGCAACCTTGCAAGGCGCAAAGCAGATCGGCTTCACCGTCGTGGCAATTTCTGTCTCGCTCATAGCCGCATTTATCCCGCTCCTCTTCATGGGCGGCATCGTCGGACGCCTGTTCCGCGAATTTTCGGTGACGCTCGCTTTTGCAATCGCAATTTCCACCGTGGTGTCACTGTCGGTGACCCCGATGATTTGCGCCTACTTTGTCCGCCAACCACCGAGCCGGGATGCCACTTGGCTTGACCGGTGGGTGGAGGGCTTGCTGTCACGCATGATCCGCTTCTACGACCGAACCTTGACGTTTGCTCTCGATCATCGCTCGCTGATGCTGATCGTATTCATCACAACGATCGTGCTCACTGTTGGCCTCTACATAAAGATACCGAAAGGCTACTTTCCCCAGGACGATACCGGGCTGATCTTTGGCGGCACCGAAGCTTCAACCGACATCTCTTTCCAGGCGATGGAGGAATTGCAGCGGAAGGCAACCGAGGTTGTTCTTGCGGACCCGGCCGTTGCCGGCGTTGGATCTTCCGTCGGTGCATCGCCTTTCACCGCTTCGGTCAACCGCGGCCGTTTGTACATCAGCCTCAAACCGCTCAACCAGCGGAACAATGTCAGCACACTGCAAGTGGTGGCGCGGCTGCGTTCCAAACTCAGCCAGATTCCCGGTATCCGCGTGTTCATGTTCCCGGCACAGGATCTTCGCGTCGGCGGTCGACAAAGCGACGCCCAGTATCAGTTCACGGTATGGAGTGCCGATATCGATGAACTGCAAAAGTGGGTCCCGCGTGTTCTCGATCGCGTTAAGCAGTTGCCGGGAATCGTGGACGTAACGACCGACCGGGAACAAGGCGGGCTGCAGGCCAATATCACGATAGATCGCGAGGCGGCCTCGCGTTTCGGAGTGCGTGTCCAGGACATCGACAACGCGCTCAACAACGCATTTTCGCAACGGCAGATTTCGACAATCTACGGTCCGCGCAATCAGTACCGGGTCATTCTCGAAGTGGAGGCTCCGTATCAACGTGACCCGACTGACCTCACCCACATTTATGTGCCCGGGAACGGCAACGCGCAGGTGCCCCTGTCGGCCGTGACCAAGTACGAGCGCGGCATTTCGCCTTTGGTGGTCAACCATCAAGGTCAGTTTCCGTCGGTGACAATCACCTACAATCTGGCACCCAACGCGCTGATCGAAGACGTGACCAACGCACTCGAACAGGCTGTTGCCGAGATGCGCATCCCCGACATCATCCACGCCGACTTCTCCGGCGATGTGCAGGCCTACAAGCGTGCGGTTGGAGCGCAGCCCCTGCTGCTTTTGGCGGCGCTGATCGCGGTCTACATCGTACTTGGCGTTCTGTACGAGAGCCTCGCGCATCCATTGACCATCATCTCGACATTGCCATCGGCAGGCCTTGGGGCTCTGCTGGCTCTCGAGATTTCAGGTACTGAACTTTCGGTTATTGCATTCATCGGCATTATTCTTCTGATCGGCATCGTGAAGAAGAACGGCATCATGATGGTCGATTTCGCGCTCGACGGCGAGCGACGACTCGGTTTGCCGCCCCAGCGCGCAATTCATGACGCATGCCTCGCGCGATTCCGGCCAATCCTCATGACAACTCTCGCGGCGATGCTCGGTGCGTTACCGCTCGTGATAGCAATCGGCCCCGGCTCCGAGCTGCGGCGACCACTGGGCATCACGATCATTGGCGGACTTCTGGTGTCGCAGGTGCTCACTCTCTATACGACGCCGGTCATCTACCTGCTGCTCGACCGGTTGCACCGCAGGCTGGGTGGCGCGAATATTTCCTTTATCCGCAGGCGAGCGCCACCATTGCACCCGGCGAAGTAGATCAGACGCCCAAGTACCGGTGCTGCACGTCCGGGGCCGCGGCGAGTTCCTGCGACGAGCCCTTCCACACCACGCGTCCGCGCTCGATCAGGAAGTGCCGGTCGGCAACGCGTATGAGTGCGCCGACATTCTTGTCGATAACCAAAATAGAAAGACCCGAATCTTTCAGTCGCGCAAGACAACGCCAAATCTCGGCGCGAATTAACGGTGCTAGGCCCTCGGTTGCTTCGTCGAGGATAAGCAGACGTGGATTTGTCATCAGCGCCCGGGCAATCGCCAGCATCTGCTGCTCGCCGCCGGATAGTTGATTGCCCATACTGGTGTCACGCTCCGCCAGCCGCGGAAACAACTCATACACACTGTCGAGCGTCCAGCCCTGACCGTTCCGTTTCACCGCCGTTGCCTGCAGATTCTCGCGTACGGAAAGATTTGGAAAAATCTGCCGCCCTTCCGGCACCAGACCAATGCCGCGTTGCGCCACTTTGTATGGTGGCAGGCTGCGAATCTCATCGCCCAGGAAGCGAATGGTGCCGGCGCGCGCCTGGGTCAGCCCCATGATTGAGCGCACGGTGGTGGTTTTCCCCATGCCGTTGCGGCCCATCAGCGTGACCATCTCGCCGGACGCGATGGAAAACGAGACGCCGAACAAAACCTGGCTCAGGCCATAGCAGGTCTCGATCCCCGCAACCTCAAGGACGCTATCAGCCATGGACGGCCTCCTGCTCGCCGAGATAGGCATCACGCACCTGGGGATTGTTACGGATATCTTCAGGTTTTCCCGAAGCGATCACCCGCCCGTAGACCAAAACCGTAATGCGATCGGCGAGCGCGAATACCGCTTCCATGTCGTGCTCCACCAGAAGAATCGTCAGCTCTTTCTTCAGGTCGCGGAGCATGGACACCATGCGCGCCGATTCTTCCGGGCCAAGCCCCGCCATGGGCTCGTCCAGGAGAAGCATGCGGGGTCTGGATGCGAGCGCCATCGCGAGTTCGAGTTGCCGATGTTCGCCATGACTGAGCGCGGATGCCGGTAGGTTGGCACCCGCGCCCAAGCCGACACGGGCAAGGGCTGCGCGCGCCGGATCGCGCAGTTCCGGCTCACGGCGAGCATCACGCCAGAAGTGAAACGAATGGCCGGAATGGGCCTGCACAGCCAAGGCCACGTTGTCGAGCACGCTCAGATCGAGGAACAAGGAGGTGATCTGAAACGAGCGCGCCAGCCCGAGAAGACTGCGGGAGGGCATCGACATCGTAGTAATATCGTTGCCTCCGAAGTGGATGCGGCCTGAATCGGGCACAAGTTGCCCGCTGAGCTGCGCGATTAACGTTGTCTTGCCGGCGCCATTCGGGCCGATCACGGCATGCAGTTCCCCCTCGGGAATGCTCAATGTCAGGTCATCAGTGGCCACGATGCCACCGAAACGCTTTGCAAGGTTCTCTACCCGCAGCAATTCAGCCATGGCGCACCTTGCCGAGCAGACCGTCGATACCGCCCCGCGCGAATAGGACGACCAACAACAGCAGCGGACCAAGGATGATCTGCCAATACTCGGTGATGCCCGAGAGCGCCTCCTCCAGCACGAGCAACGCCACTGCACCGAACAATGGGCCGAAGGTGGAGCCCATTCCACCGAGTACCACCATGATGATGAGATCGCCCGAGCGCGTCCAATACATCATTGCCGGACTGACAAAATCGGTGTGGTTGGCAAGCAGCGCCCCGGCAAGACCGCACAGCGTCCCGGCAATGACAAAGCAGATGAGCTTGTAACGATACGTTGGAAAGCCGATCGCGCGCATGCGCGTATCGTTCGATCGCGCGCCCTGAATTGTCATGCCAAAGCGCGAGTTGACGAGGCGCCACACCAGGTAGATCGCCGCACAAAGCAGCGCCAGGCAGATGTAGTAGAACTGCACCTTGTTCGACAGGTTGATTGGCGCAATGAACTGGCTGCGCTTCTGGATGGTGAGGCCGTCATCGCCGCCATAACGCGCCAACCCGGCGACAATGTAATAAGCCATTTGCGCGAACGCCAAAGTAATCATGATGAAATAGACGCCGCGTGTGCGCAGGCTGAGAGCGCCGATGACGAGCGCGAAAAACGCGGACACCAAAAGCGCGACCGGCCATTGCACAAAGCCTGTCGTGACACCCTCGAAGGCAAGGATGCCGACAGCATAACCGCCGATGCCAAGATAGGCGGCGTGGCCGAAGCTCATCATTCCGCCATAGCCAAGAATTAGATTCAGGCTTACCGCCGCGAGCGCAAGTATCACGATACGCGTGAATAACGTCAGCAAGAAGCGGCTGCCGGTAATTTCGACGTAGACCGGCAGAAGTACGAGCGCGAGCAAGAGCAACAGACCCACAATCGTGCGCAGATTGAGTGTCGGAATCATTTGCTGCTCGCTGGAAACAGGCCCTCGGGCCGAATAACCAGCACGATCGCCATCAGCAGATAGATCAGCATCGATGACAGCGCCGGTGCCGCAGTCGCCGCCGTTTCCTTGGTGAAAGCAAGCCGCAGCAGATCGGTGAAATAAGCGCGACCCAGCGTGTCGATGAACCCGACTAGAATGGCGGCGACAAAAGCGCCGCGGATTGAGCCGATGCCGCCGATGACGGTGATGACGAATGCGAGAATGAGGATGTTCTCGCCCATGCCAATCTGAACCGTCAGAATTGGCGCCTGCATCAGCCCGGCCAGCCCGGCCAGCGCGGCACCGAGACCAAACACGAGTGTGAACAGCAGTTTGATGTTCACTCCGAGCGCGCCGACCATTTCACGGTTCGACGCCCCCGCGCGAATCAACATGCCGAGACGGGTGCGCATGACGAGGACATAGAGAAAGCCCGCCACCGCCAGCGACACCACGATGATGGACAGCTTGTAAGCGGAATAATCGACGCCCGGCAGAACGCGAACCGAGGTATTGAGCCACGACGGCAACGGCAGGCTCATGCCGCCCGCGCCCCATACCAGCCGTACCAACTCGTCAAAAAACAGAATGAGGCCGAAGGTTGCGAGCACATGATCAAGGTGATCGCGGCCATAGAGCCTGCGCATCGCGATGACTTCCACAGCCATGCCGACCAACAACGTGGCACCGAGCGCCAGGACGGCGCCAAGCACGAAGCTGCCGGTCCACGCCGCGAAGGTCGCAGCAAAATAGGCGCCGAGCATATAGAGCGAACCATGCGCCAGGTTCACCAGATCCATGATGCCGAAGACCAGCGTCAATCCGGCCGCCAGCATGAACAACAGCAGGCCGAATTGCAGACCGTTCAGGCATTGCTCGATGAACAGCGTCATGGCGCGCCGACCGCAATATTGTCATCAGCCGATATGCAAACGGCGGCAGCGACGAAGCGCCACCGCCGTCATGCGTCAGCGCAAGCTTACTTCATATGGCATTGAGTGACGAAACGATCCTGGTTTTCTTCCACGATCGTCGCGACGGTCTTAAGCACGAAGTTGCCGTCCTGATCCTTCACCGCCTCTTGCAAATAGAAGTTCTGGATCGGGATGTGGTTGGTGTTGAAGCGGAATTTTCCGCGTACTGATTTGAAGTCTGCTTTCTCCAGCGCCTTCTGCACGGCCGCCTTGTCGGACAGGTTGCCCTTGGTAGCGGCAACTGCCGAGGCTACCAGGTTCGCCGCATCATAGGTCTGCGCGCCGTAGAAAGACGGTCGCAAGCCCGGGTACTTCTTGATGTAGTCGGCGACGAACTTCTTGTTCGTCTCGTTCGGCAGATCGTTGACCCACTCCTGCGCACCCGGCACGCCAAGCGCGAGGTCTTTCTGCAGTGGCAGCGACAGCTCGTCGATCGTGAACGCCGTATAGAGTGGGATCTGCCCCTTGAGGCCTGACTGCGCATATTGACTCAAGAACTGCACGCCCGCCTTGCCGGGATAGAACACAAAGATCGCGTCCGGCTTCTCCGCCTTGGCTTTCGCAAGTTCGGCGGAGAAGTCGAGTTGATCGGGCCACTTGGTGAGCTCTTGCCCAACGATCTTGCCTTTGAACGTGGATGCCACGCCACCGAGCATATCCTTGCCCGCGGCGTAGTTCGGGCCGATCAGAAAGGCGGTCTTCACCTCCTTCTGGTTCATATAGTGACCCATAGCCTGGGGGGTTTGGTCGTTCTGCCATGACGTCGAGAAAATAAAGGGCGAGCACTGTTCGCCGGCGATTTGATGCGGGCCGGCATTCGATGTGATCAGGAAGGTCTTCGAGTCGACCGCGGACTTCATCGAAGCCAGCAACACGTTCGACCAGATGTACCCCACGATGAAATCGACCTTGTCGGACTCGATCAACTTGTCGGTCTTCTGCTTGCCGACCTCCGGCTTGAAGCCGTCGTCCTCGTAAATGACCTCGACCGGCAGGCCACCCATCTTGCGGCCCATATGATCGAGCGCGAGCTCGAATGAGTTGCGCATGTCGTTGCCGATGACGGCAACGGGTCCGCTGAAGGTGCTGATGAAACCGATCTTGATCGATTTGTTCTGGGCCGCCGCCGGACCCACTGCAAGCAACGCCGCCGCGCTTGCAGCTAACAGAACTTTCCGCATGATGTTTCCTCCCAGGAGCCTTTTCCGGCCCTTTGTGTGCAGGCCGCTAATCTACCGGGACCTGCGGTCAAAGGTCCACCGCCGTCAGCGCCGCAGTGTTAATTCATGCTGAAAAAGGCCAGCAATTCTGGCTTGTTGACCATGCGGTCACGGGCATTGACCGGTGCGCCGGCCGACCGGCACTGTAGTTCGCAAGACCGCTGGTGACGCAATCTGCCGGGGGATTTCGACCTTTGTCCAAGGCGTTGGAAAAAACCTACGACGGCATCATCATCGGCGCCGGCCACCACGGGCTGATCCTCGGCAGCTATCTGGCCCGCTCCGGCCTCGATATCCTCCTGGTCGACCGGCGACTGACCTATGGCGGCGGATTGTGTACGCGCGAGGTCACACTGCCGGGCTTCTACCACAATCTGCATTCGATCAATCATTTCCACATCAGCGAAGCACCCTGGTTCAAGGATTTGGACCTGAGCGAGCGCGTCACTTACGTCACACCTCGCTACGAGTTCGGTCAGGCACATCATGACGGATCCGCGCTCGTGCTGGGCCGCGACCTGGAAGAGTCGGTCGCCAACATCGCCCGTTTCTCGAAAAAGGACGCGGCGACGTTCCGAGAGTGGAATCGGAAGGCCGAAAAGATCACCGCGCAGATTTTTCTGCCGGAGCGTTATGCCGAGCCCTTGTCAAAAGCGGAGCGCGAATCGCTGTTGTCGCGCACGACGCTGGGGCGCGAGTTCCTCGAAGTCTCCAATCGCCAGCCGCTCGATGTCGTGCGCGAATTGTTCGAAAACGAGCACGTGCAGCTCCTGTTCTTGTTCAAGGTCTCGCTGTTCGGCACCTGGTTGGTCGATACGCTCTCAAAGACTTCGCCCATGGGCTCGGTCATTCGCGCCTTCGATCTGGAAAGCGGCTACCAGCTCTGCCAGGGCGGCTCCTTCAATCTGGCCCGCGGATTGATGGAAGCATTCATCGCCGCCGGAGGCTCCTTCCAGCCGCAAATCAATATCGATCGCATCGTCATCGAGAACGGTCGTGCAACCGGCATCGAACTGGCGGACGGTAGGACCGTCCACGCCAGACAATTTGTCGCTTCGACGCTCGACGTGCATCAGACGTTTGAAAGTCTGGTCGGGCGCGAACAATTGCCCGCTCCGTTCCTCAAAAAGCTCGACAGTTTCCAGTACACAGCCTGGAGCCTGTTTGGCCTGCATCTGGCACTCAACGAGAGTCCCCGTTTTGCGGCCGAGAAATTCGATCCCAACATCAATCGCGCCCTGAAATGGAGTATCGGCGCGGAGACCATGGAGGACCTCTTCTCGGCCCACCAGGATGTACAAGCCGGTCGCGTTCCCAAGCTTGTGCAATTTGGGTCAGGGCCCTTGAGCCTGCTCGATCCGACGGAAGCGCCGCCGGGCAAGCACACGACCTACTGCTGGCACGTGATGCCGCTCAATCCGGATCTCGGCGGCAAAAGCTATGAAGCCTTCAAGGAAGAGTTCTCCGACAAGATAATCGAATGCTTCGCGCGCTACTGCCCGAACATGACAAACAAAAATATTCTCGGGCGCTATATCTATACCGGACGCGAATATGTGCAGGAGATCACCAACATGCGCGGCGGCGACATCTTCATGGGCGCCTTCAATGCCGAGCAGGTAATGTACAATCATTTCGGCTACCGCTCGCCGATTCCCAATCTGTACAACGCCGGTTCGGCCGGACATCCCGGTGGCGCAATTTCCGGGGGTGCCGGCTACATCAGCGCCGGCCTGATCGCGCGCGATCTGGGCTTGAAACCCTGGTGGACACCATGGGATGCCCGGTCGGCCCTGGAAATCTTGCCTCAGTTGGAGCGTGGCGCGGCATGAGCGCCGATTTGCAGAGCGTCGTTTATCCAGGCCTCAAGGATCGCGTCGCCATCATAACTGGCGCCGGGCAAGGCATCGGCCGCGTCTTCGCTAAATCTTTCGCAATGGCCGGTGCGCGCGCCGTCATTGCCGAGATCAATGAAAAAAGGGCGACAGCGGTTTCCGAGGAGATCATGAAGGACGGCGGCGAGGCACTTGCGGTCACAACCGACGTCGCCGATCCCGCTTCAATTGATGAAATGATTGAGGTGGTCGAAGATCAATACGGACGGATCGACGTCCTGATCAACAATGCGGGTATTTTCTCCACGCTGGAGATGCGTCCTTTCGATCAAATCCCGCTGGAAGAATGGGATCGCGTCCTTCGCGTCAATCTCACCGGACCGTTTCTTTGTGCACGTGCCGTTCTACCGGCGATGCGGCGGGCCCGATGGGGACGCATTATCAATGTTGCGTCCGGCGCGGTACGCCTCGGACGGCCAAACTATCTGCACTACATAGCCACGAAGGCGGCACTGGCCGGGATGAGCCTGTCGATGGCGCGCGAGCTCGGCGCCGACGGCATCACCGTGAACGCCATCCTGCCGGGCGCAACCTTTACCGAGATCGAGCGCAAAACGGTGACGCCGGCGCAAAAGGAGCGCATCATTGGGATGCAGTGCATCCCACGCGCAGAGATTCCGGAAGACCTTGTGGGAGCTGTGCTGTTTCTGGCCTCGGAAGCATCTGCCTTTGTCACTGGTCAGAGTATCAATCTCGATGGCGGCGTGACCGGATCATGAGTGGAACTCCTATTGTTGCCATCGTCGCGCCCGGCAATATGGGCGCGGGCATCGGACGCCGGCTCACCGAAAACAAAGTTACGGTACTGACGTCGCTTGCCGGGCGCAGCGAAGAAAGTGCAAAACGCGCGCGAGAGGCCGGCATACAGCCGGTCGAGGAGCATGCGCTGGCGGAAGCCGATTTTTTGCTTTCGATCATCCCGCCCGGTGATGCGTTGGATCTCGCCAGGCGCCTCGCTCCCGTGCTGACTGCGTCCAACAGAAAACTGATATACGTCGAGTGCAATGCGGTCAGCCCGGCGACGATGCAGAAAATTGCGAAGGAGATTGCCGCGACTGGCTGTCCGTTCGTCGGTGCGGGAATCATCGGTCCGCCACCGAAACCGGGAAGTGCCAACACAAAAATTTATGCATCGGGCCCCGCCGCCGCGGACCTCGCCAGGCTTAATGATTACGGGTTGATCGTGCGCGTGCTTGATGGGCCCGTCACCGCGGCCTCGGCACTCAAGATGTCCTACGCCGGAATTACTAAAGGCTTCACCGCACTTGGCGCGACCATGATGCTTGCCGCCACCCGTGGTGGCTCTGCCGAAGCCCTCAGGAATGAGCTTGCCGAAAGCCGGCCCGACCTTTTGCGCTATCTTTCGAACCAAATTCCATCCATGTATTCCAAGGCGTATCGCTGGGTGGCTGAAGTCGACGAGATCGCTTCCTTTATCGGCGACGAGCGTGCCGAGCACGAAATGCTTGTTGCAGCGGCCCGACTTTATGAACGAATCGCTGACGACTTCGAAAAGGACAAGAGCGAAATCGGCGCACTCGACCGATTTCTCAACAAGTCATGACAGCCGATTCTTCCATTCTCGTCGAGACGCGTCCCGGATATCGCGTCATTACTCTCAACCGGCCCGACAAGCTCAACGCTTTCAACGACGCGATGCATCTTGCTTTGCGAAAGGCGATCGATGATGCCGAAGCCGATGAAAGTTGCCGTGCCCTGCTGATCACCGGCGCGGGTCGTGGCTTCTGCACGGGGCAGGATTTGAGCGATCGGCTTGCCAAGCTGGACGAGACCGTCGTGCTCGGTGGCGCGCAGGAGACATATTACAATCCGCTCGTGCGACGGCTGCGAAACCTCCCCTTTCCTGTCGTCGCGGCCGTCAATGGCGTTGCCGCCGGTGCCGGTTGCAACATCGCGCTCGCCTGCGACATCGTTATTGCCAGTCTTAAAGCGAAATTCATCCAATCCTTTGCGCGCGTCGGACTGATCCCGGACTCCGGTGGCACCTGGTTTCTGCCGCGCCTCGTCGGAGACGCGCGTGCACGCGGGCTTGCTCTGCTGGCGCAGGACTTGCCGGCCGACAAAGCGGCTAACTGGGGTCTGATCTGGCGAGCCGTAGAAGACGAAGTTCTCATGTACGAGGCGACAAGGATCTGCGAGCACTTCGCGGTGGCGCCGACGCAAGGTCTCGCGCTGATCAAGCAGGCCCTCAGCGCATCTGCCATGAACTCGCTCGACGCGCAACTCGATCTCGAGCGGGATCTTCAGCGCGCGGCCAGCATGACGCCCGACTACCCGGAGGGCGTGCGCGCTTTCATGGAAAAGCGGAAGGCCAATTTTACCGGACGCAAAAAATGAGCGGGTCGAAAGACAGGAAACCGTTGCAAGTCGGCATTGCCGGACTCGGCGCCGTGGGACTCGAGGTCGCAAAGCGCCTTATCGCCGGTGTGCCAGGTCTTACGCTTGCCGCAGTTTCGGTACGCGACGCCGAGAAAGCCCGTCGCGCTCTGGCGCAAGTCGGCACGACAATTCCAATCCGAAAAATGACTGAACTCGCAAACGACTGCGATATCGTTGTCGAGTGCCTGCCGCCCGCGCTGTTTCGCGATGTCGCCGTCTCCGCAATCGACAAGGGCCGCCTCTTCATGCCGCTTTCGGTTGCGCAGTTGCTGGAAAATGGCGACCTGATTGAACGTGCCAAACAAAAAGGAGCACGCATTCTGGTGCCCACGGGCGCGCTGATCGGCCTTGATGCCGTCCGCGCCGCGGCCGAAGGCACCATTCACTCGGTCAAAATGGTGACGCGCAAGCCGCCGGCAGGCCTGGAGGGCGCGCCATATCTGCTTGAAAAAGGAATTTCATTGAGCGGCTTGAAGGAGCCACGGAAGATCTTCGACGGCAGCGCACGCGAGGGCGCACGTGGATTTCCCGCCAATGTCAACGTCGCGGCGGCTTTGAGTCTGGCTGGCATTGGCCCCGACCGTACCCAGCTCGAGATCTGGGCCGACCCGAATGTCACGAGAAATACTCATACGATTTCGGTCGATGCCGATACCGCGCGCTTCACGATGACGATCGAAAACATCCCGTCGGAGAACCCGCGTACGGGCAAAAGCGTGGCACCCTCGACCGTTGCCGCATTGCGCGCGCTCGTATCCGAGCTGAAAGTGGGAACCTGACGGCTCAGACGCGTAGAAAAATTTTGTGGCGATACAGGTAGCCGGCAAGCGCCGTAGCGAAAACCAGCCCCAGCAGATGGGCAACAAAGAGACCCATGCCCGGCGTGACGCTTTGATCGAACCACGCTTTCACGTCGCCGCCGACAAAACGCAAGGCAAATGGCTCGAAACCGGCTACACCATTAATGAAGTAGAGGGCGATTGCGTTGGCGCCGATCCACACGAAGGCGGTGGCCCACAACTTCCATCCCCAAACATCAATGACCTGATGCATTATGCCGAGCATGATCGCGCTGTAACCTCCGGCGACCAGCGCAAATGACGACGTCCAGATTGCCTTTACGATAGGAAACTGAAGGCCCCACAGATAACCGGCAGCAACCATCGCGGCACCGCCACCGATCAGCCAAAGAGACTTCTGGCCTGGCGTTACGCGCTCGCTCTTGAGCAGCAAACCGGCAAATACACCGAGCACGCAGGTTCCGATCGCGGGAAGAGTGCTCAGCAGGCCTTCGGGATCGCGGGTTTTTTCCCACAGCCGCCCAGGCAAATAATTTGCGTCGATCCAGTCGGCGAGGTTGGCGTTGGGTTCGAACGAGCCGATCCCTATGCCTGGTATCGGCACGAACGTCATCAGGGCCCAGTAACCCCCAAGCAACGCGACCAGCGCAGCGACCAAACCGCGCCAATCGAGATTCAGAAACAGGATCGCCGCGAACAAATAACAGATGGCGATTCGTTGAAGCACGCCAACAAAGCGCATATCGCTCCAGTGCTGACTGAGGCCGCCGTAAAAAACTATTCCCAGAAGATAGAGCAATAGAGCCCGACGCAGGACGTGCACATGCGCCCGAACTTTTCCCTCGCGTTCGACCAACTGCGGCAACGCCAATACGATCGATACGCCGGTGACAAAGATAAAAAGCGGAAAAATCAGATCGTAAAAGCGAATGCCCACCCACTCCGCATGACTCATCTGCGTGCCGAGGAAGCTGCCAACCGAGTTGAGTGCCGGACCTTTGTTGCGCAGCATCCGGTCGAGCGTCCAGATCGCTCCGTCGGCGCCGATGATCCAGAAAATGCTGAACCCCCGCAGCGCATCGACCGATACGACACGGCGGGTTTGCAGGGCAAACAGCACATCTACGTAGCGCATCGGGTGCCAGTACGGTGGCTGAGGCGGGCATCGACCGGAAGAAAACGAGTCCGCACGAAAAAGGTTGCGATAAAGATCCGCGCAGACCGCAGGTATTATCCGGCGACGGCGATACTATGAAATGAACTTATCGTGACGGCGCGGCTGAACAGATCGCGACGTCGCGAGAGCAAAACCCGTGTGAAAATTTCAGTGGGCTGCCGCCATTCCTGACGTGTCGCATCGGCCGACCGGCTCCTGGACACGAAAATAGTTCCGCCCGACAAAGGATCGATCATAGTGATGCCATGACGTCCGATGATCGAGGGCCTGAATGCCGGCAAGCGTTACCGCAAACACTGAGCTTTCCATGTCGCGCTGTTGCGCATCCAGATTTTGCGGCAGCCGTGAACTGGCATAGTCCACGTAGTAGACCCGGCGCACGCATGAAAAATTGGTGACGGCATCGAGTGCGACCTTTGCCGTCATCAGATGGTCGGCGTGATCGTTCGGATTGATACGCGTATCGGTTTCGGCGACATTGACCTGAACGAGTGGAGCCCGTCCACGCTCGTAAACAATGATCGCGCGTAGCGTGGCAACCAGGTCGTTCCACCCATAATAGGTGGTCGAGCCGTCGACCGCGCGCAGGGTGTCGTTCTCGCCGCCGGCCAGACCCTTGAGCGACTGAAATCCCGTTGCAGAATAGCCTGCGCCCGATGCGTTGCCGTCTGGCACGCGCAAGAAATAGCCGACGGTGTTGCGGTAGCTGACTCGATATACTGCGTGCCCATTGAACATCATGGGCGCCGCGATGCGTTCGCCGGGTGTGCCATCGGCGTCGGCCATAAACCGGATGGCGGCCTCCGCCCCATTTTCACGCGCCAGGTAGAAAGGATGTTTGCGGCCGCCCAACCCGGTGCCGAGCCCGGCGTCGCCTGCGGTCAGATGCACGAAGACGGTCTTCGCCGCTCCTCCGATCACATCCTGAAAGGCAGACGGATTCATGAACAACTGCCAGTCGTCTTCGTGCGCAGCAAAATAGAATGACACCTTATTGGGCCGCTTGGCCTCCTCGGCCAGAGTCGGCCCAGCCGCCAGCACCGCACCGGCCAGACAGGCAGCTGCGACGAATCTCATTTTCGGCATCCTCATCCCCCCAGCACAGGCGTGGTTGTTTTGCTAAATAGGATAGGAAAGTGCGGCCTGCAATGAAAGGACAGGAATACCGTAACCTTATTAGCTCTTGGGCCTAGGCGTTTGACAATCCAAGAGCGCAGTTTATCGTTTGTATACAAATAATTAGCTCCAGTTGAGGCTTTTGCCGCATGAAACCCGCGCCGTTCGTTCACCATGCGCCGAAGACACTCGATGAAGCGCTGACGATCCTGGCCGAAGTGGCGCCGAAAGATGGCCGCGTACTGGCGGGTGGCCAAAGCCTCGTCCCCATCATGGCGTTTCGCCTGGCGAAGCCTGCCCACCTTGTGGACATCAACGGGGTCGCCGGCCTCGACAAGATCGCGAGCGATGGAAAAACTCTCTCGATCGGTGCGTGCGTGCGCCATGCGGCGTTCCACAAATCCGTTGTCGACAATCCGCTTGGACAGTTACTCAGCACGGTGGTGCGTCACATCGCCCACTATCCGATACGCATGCGCGGGACTTTCTGCGGAAGTCTAGCGCACGCCGATCCAGCGTCGGAATGGTGCCTGGTTGCGGCGAGTCTCGATGCTGCCCTCATTGCAAAGAGTACGCGCGGCGAGCGAGTAATTGCGGCCAAGGATTTTTTCACCGGCATCATGTCTACGACCTTAGCCGAGGATGAACTGCTCGCTGAAGCAAGGTTGCCGCTCCTTTCGAACGACGCAAAATTCGGCTTCAACGAATTCAGCCGCCGCGCGGGCGATTTCGCCATGGCTGCATCGCTCGTCACCTATCGTCTGCAGGGCGGCAAAATGGCTGAAGTCCGAGTCGGTGTCGGCGGAGCCGAATCGTTCCCGCGACGCATTCCGGAAGCGGAAGCGGTCCTCAATGGGAAAAAGCCGGGCGATGCCGTGTTTCGCGCAGCGGCTGAGAACGCGGCCAAGGCAATCGATCCGCTGGAAGATCATCAAACGGATGCAGAGTACCGCCGCGACCTGGTGCGCGCGGTCGTCCGGCGTGCTTTGGAGCAAAGCGTCTCGTGAGTGCGCATGGGACCCGCGGCTCCGGAATCTCCTGGGTCGGACGCGCCATCCGACGCCTGGAAGACCCGGCACTCATTACCGGCCAAGGCCGATTCACAGCGGATCTTCCGGCGGCACACTGGGTGCGTTTCGTGCGCAGTCCCGTTGCCGCAGGGAAAATCCTGAGCACCATCGGTCCGGCCGGAACGATGATGATCACCGCGGCAGATCTCGACGGCGTGAAGCGGATCACGCCGATGCTGCATAAATTTTCTTACAAACCCGTCGGCCAACCACCGCTTGCCGAGGGTGTCGTCCGCTTCACTGGCGAACTTGTCGCCGCTGTCGTGGCAACAACGGCGGCAGAGGCTGAAGATATTGCAGAGCGCGTCGAGCTTTCGATTGATGAGACGGTAGCCGTAAGCGACGCACGCGCCGCTCTCAAATCCGGCGCTCCGCAGGTGCACCCTGAAGCACCTGGCAACGTCATTCTTGAAGGCAAGGTCAAAACGCCGGATTTCGACGGTGTATGGAGCACTGCGGACAAGATCATCACGGTGAACGCGCGGTCTCGCCGCCAGAACGCAACGCCGATAGAGCCGCGTGGTGCCCATGCAAGTTATGACGCCGCGACGGGACGCATCACACTCACTTGCACCACGCAGATGCCACATCTGACACGGACGGCCATTTCCGATGTGCTTGGCTTCCCCGAATCCGAGCTACGCGTAATCGCGCCCGACGTCGGCGGCGGATTCGGGCAGAAAATGTCGCTCGCGAGCGAATATGTTGTGCTGGTCTGGCTGGCGAGAAAGCTCAAAAGCTCCGTGGGCTGGATCGAAGATCGGCGCGAAAATCTCATCGCCGGCTTTCATTCGCGCGACCAATACATCACGCTTGAGGGCGCCTTCGACAAAAGCGCCAAGCTGCTCGCGCTCAAGACCGACATTGTCTCCAATATCGGGGCGTATTCCTGCTTTCCTACGACCTGTGGGGTTGAACCGCTGATGGCGATGGCCGAAATGCCCGGCCCTTATGATGTGCAGCAGTATCAATGCCTCGCCCGTGGCGTCATCACCAACACCTGCACAATGGCCCCCTATCGTGGCGTTTCGCGGCCGGTGATCACATTCACAATCGAGCGGCTGATGGACAAGGCCGCCGCCGCGTTCGGAATCGATCCCGTCGATATTCGACGCCGCAATCTGATCGACCGGTTCCCCTACAAATCCGCGATGGGCCTCGAATATGACGAGGCGACCTACAAAGAAACGCTGGAAATGGCGGTTAAGGCCATCGACGTGCCCGCATTTCGCAAGCGTCAGAAAGACGCGCGCGCCCAGGGGCGGCATCTCGGTATCGGCTTTGCGACATTTTCCGAACGCACCGGCTACGGAAGCCTGGCATTCGCAGCGCGCGGGATGGAGATTACGCCCGGATGGGAAACTGTGATTGTCACTGTCGATCCGTCCGGTTTTGTCGAGGCCCGGATCGGCTCCTCACCGCACGGGCAAGGGTTGCGCACGACGCTTGCCCAGATCATCGCCGACGAACTCGGCATCACGCCAGACATGATCAAGGTCGTGCATGGCGATACCGACCGCGCGCCTTACGGTTGGGGCACCTTCGCCAGCCGGTCCCTTGTCATATCCGGCGGCGCTACACTGATTGCCGCGCGCAAAGTGCGCGCCAAATTGCTCAAGATAGCGAGCCATCTGCTCGAGACTGCGCCGGATGACATCGTGCTGGCTGACGGAATGGCAAAGGTCGCCGGTACGGACCGGACGATTCCGATCGCAAAACTGGCGCGCGAGGCCTACACGCAAACGCATCGCTTCGGTGGCGAAATAGAACCCGGTCTAACGGAAACAGGCCATTACGATCCTCCAGGCACATTTTCCAATGCCTGCCACGTCGCCATCGTCGCGGTGGACGTGGAGACCGGGCACGTCAAAGTCGAAAAATTTCTTGTGGCGGAGGACGCCGGCCGCATCATCAATCCAATGATCGCCGATGGTCAGGTGCACGGCGGCATCGCACAGGGTATCGGCAACGCACTGCTCGAAGAAATTATCTATGACGAAAATGGCGGCATCCTTACCGCCACCTTGGCCGACTATCTGCCACCGACCGCGCACGAAATTCCGGACATCGAGCTCCACCACATCGAGACGCCGAGCACGAATTCGATAACAAGGGCCAAGGGCCTGGGTGAAGGTGGAACAATCGGCGCGCCGGCGGCGGTCATCAATGCGATCAACGACGCACTTTCGCCGTTTGGCGTGCAGATCGACGAAATCCCTGCGACACCGCAACGCATCCGGGCGGCCTTACGTGGTGCGGAGAAGCTCGCATGAGCGCAAAAACCGCGATAACGCTCACCATCAATGGCCGCGATTGCGCGATTGCAGTCGAGCCGCGGCGTACGCTCGCCGATGCGATCCGCGAGGATTGCGGACATACCGGCACTCACATCGGTTGCGAGCATGGAATCTGCGGTGCCTGCACCGTCATCGTGGACGACGAGCCGGTGCGTTCCTGCCTGATGTTTGCCGTGCAGGCTAATGGCCGAAAGATTAGAACCGTCGAAGGCCTCGCAACCGGTGACAAGCTGCATCCCATACAGCAGGCTTTCATGGACCACCATGGCCTGCAATGCGGCTTCTGCACGCCGGGCTTTCTGATGTTGGCGGTCGGCGTTCTGGAACGCGAGCCCAATATCAACGATGAGGACCTTCTCGACGTGCTGTCGTCCAACCTGTGCCGCTGCACCGGCTATCAGAACATCATCAAGGCCGTGCGCGCTGCGGCGAAAGAAAAGCGCACCCGATGAGCGGATTCGCTCATGTCTGCTAAGCAGAAATTCGTTGGCCGTTCAGTCCCGCGCCTCGAGGATCGCCCGCTGCTGCTCGGAAAGGGCCGGTTCGCTGCCGACATTTCCTTTGCGGGCCAATGGCAAATGCGGGTCGTGCGCTCGCCCGTACCCCACGGAAAGGTGAACGCGATCGACACCGAAGCAGCGCTGAAGCTGCCCGGTGTCTACGCGGTGTGGTCTCACCGCGACGTCGCGCACATCCCGCCCATTCCGTTCCGTCTCACCGGCCTCAAAACACTTGAGCCCTATCAGCAGCTGATCCTGGCGAAGAATGTCGTGCGCTATGTCGGCGAGCCGATTGCAGTAATTTTTGCCGAAGACACATACATCGCCGAAGATGCCGCCGATCTGGTGACGCTTTCAATTGATCCTCTCCCGGCAATCGTTTCCGCAATCGAGCGACCGGGCATTTTTGAGCGCGAGCTGACGACAGAGCCAGACATCGTGCACAAAACCTACGGCGATCCTGATGCAGCCTTTGAAAAGGCCCATGCCGTGGTGGCGCTCGAACTTTCAGTCGGCCGGCACTCCGGCGTCCCACTCGAAACACGCGGCGCCATCGCGCGCTACGATGACGCGCACGACATCCTGGAGCTGCATGGCGCCGCAAAGGTGCCGCACTGGAACCGGAATACGATCGCGAAAATGCTGCAACGGAAAAGGGAATCCGTTCAGCTATTCGAAGGCCATGTGGGTGGGGGTTTCGGCATTCGTGGCGAAATCTATCCCGAGGATGTTCTTGTCTGCGCGGCTGCTTTGAAGTTTCGCCGACCGATCAAATGGGTAGAGGATCGGCGCGAGCACCTGATCGCAGCCAATCATTCGCGCGAACAGACGCACCGCGTACGTGCCGCCATCGATGCCCAAGGCCACATCCTCGGAATCGAGGACGAATTTTTTCACGATAATGGCGCTTATATGCGGACCCATGCGGCAACAGTCCCCGATCTTGCTGCTGCGATGTTGCCGGGCCCCTATCGCGTCCCCGCCTATCGTGCCGTTGGTCATATCCGCCTGACCAACAAGACGCCGTGCGGCACTTATCGCGCGCCGGGCCGTTACGAGTCCACGTTCGTTCGCGAACGTCTGTTGGATGCAATTGCCGCCAAAGTTGGCCTGGACCAGGTTGAAGTCCGCAAACGCAACCTAATCAGTAAAAGCGCGATGCCCTATTCCCTCGGCCTCGACACGCTCGGCACAAAAGTTGTTTACGATTCCGGCGACTATGCACTCCTGCTCGAGAAAGCGCTCCAGGCGGCGCAGTGGGACGAACTTCAGGACAATCTCCGTAAGCGGCGCAGAAACGGCGAGAAAGTCGGTGCCGGTTTGGCGATGTTTGTGGAAAAGAGCGGGCTGGGTCCGTTCGACACCGTGCGCATAGAGGTGAAGCCGGACGGCGCGGTGGAGGCCGTCACGGGCGTCGCGTCCATCGGCCAGGGCGTTGAAACGGTCATTGCGCAGATCTGTGCCGATACGCTCGGTGTCGACTATGCGGATATCAGGGTCATTCACGGCCAGACCGACCGGATTGCCCGCGGCATGGGCGCATTCGCCTCGCGCGTGACGGTGATGTGCGGCGAAGCTACGCGGCTTGCGGCAACCAAATTGCGCACGCGCGTACTGCAGGCCGCGGCCGAGCTGATGCAGGCCCCCGCCGCAGCGCTCGATATCGTGAATGGAGAAATCGTCCGCGGCACATCGGGGCCATCGATGCCGCTGGCCGAACTTGTGCGCATGCTCCCTGACGGCCTGAGCGCGGAGGACACCTTCGAATCAACCCACATGGTCTATCCCTATGGTGTCCACGTGGCCGCCGTGCGCATCGACGCTGACACGGGCGGTGTCGCGATCGAGCGCTATGTCATCGCCTATGACATCGGCAAAGCCGTGAACCCGAGACTGGTGGAAGGACAGATTGCCGGCGGTCTGGCGCAAGGCATTGGCGGCGCGCTGCTGGAGGAGTTCCGCTACGACGAGAACGGCGAACCGTTGTCGGTAACCTTTGCCGACTATCTGATGCCCACCGCGCGCGAAGTGCCTGACGTTTCCATTCTCATTTCGGAAGACGCGCCAAGCCCGTTCAATTCACTGGGCCTGAAAGGTGCCGGCGAAGGCGGAGCGAACCCGGTCGGCGCGGTGATTGCCGCGGCAATCGATGATGCGCTGCAACGGCCGGGCGCTGTGACCCAACTTCCGGTTACGCCGCAACGGCTAAAGGCAATCCTCCTGGATTCGGGTCAATAGCTTTAGCCAACGATTCGATCAGCGCGGCCGAGCAACTGCGGCATTGACAACGGCGGACCCCCCGACACACCCTTGCGAGATAAAGGCGCATGAAGCGCAACAAGCGTCGCGCGCTTGCCGCGAACGCGGAAATTCAGCCGGGGAGGTTTTCATGTCCGTTATGCGGTTCCCAAACTGCTATGCGGCCTTCTGGTAGCCGCAACTTGTGCGATCACGTCAACCGCGACGTTCGCCCAGAATCGCCAGTTTTCCTTCGCGTACGATCAACCGAAGAGCAGCGGCTACGGCGTTGGGGCCGAAATGTTCAACAAGAAGCTGATGGAACTGAGCAAAGGCACGTTTTCGATCAATCAGTATCCCAGCGCACAGCTCGGCACCGAAGCGCAGACGATGCAGAAGGTACAGACCGGGGACATCGACTTTGTCCTGCTGTCGACCGCCAATGCGTCGACGGCGCAGCCTGAGTCCGGCGTGTTCTCGATCCACTTCATTTTCCGCGATGAGGCACACGCGATCAAAGTACTCGGCGATCCCGCCGTGATCGCGGCAATGAAGGAGTTATATGCCGCCAAGATCAAAGGCGCGCATATGCTCGGTCTCGGCAGCCAGGGCTTGCGGCACATCTATGGAAAGAAGCCGGTCCAGAAGGTTGTTGACCTCAAGGGCGTCAAGATGCGTGTGCAGGCGACGCTGACAGAAGACACACTGTTCCCGGCCTATGGCGCACAAGTCGTGCATATGCCCTTCGGCGAGGTTTACACCTCGCTTCAGACCGGCGTCGTCGACATGGCAGAGAATGGAATCAACAATTATCTCATTAACAAACACTACGAGCCCGCCCCGGTGCTTTCGCTCACCGAGCACGAAGCCAACAACGCCGCGCTGTTCGTGAGCGACAAGGTCTGGAGCAGTCTGACCGACGAGCAGAAGAAATGGGTTCAGGCAGCCGCGGATGAGGTGAGCCGCAACGAACCAACCGTCGCGTTCAAGCTTGAGCACGAAGCGCTCGGCAAACTCGAGAAAATGGGCGTCAAGGTCGTGAAGGACGTCGACAAGACCGGCTTCCAGCAAATCAGCAAGCCGATCCAGGACAAGCTTGCCTCGGACCTGGGGCCCAACGCGGTGAAGGTCCTCAATATGGTTCGCAACGTACAATAACGAGAGCGACAACAGCGGGGAGGCCGCCCGGCCCCCCGCGCCCTCCCTGCCATTCGGACCTGAACATGCGATTTGACGGGCTGGTCTTGCAGGAGCAGCGCCACCTGAAATGGCGGGCTCTCGACCCGCTTGAAAACCTCCTGATGATTCTGTGCGGAATTGCCATCACCGGCTTCAGCGTGGTGGTCCTGACGGACGTGATCCTGCGCGCGATCGGACGCCCCTGGTTTCTCGCCCAGGAGGCGACCATGGCGTTCTTTCTCTATGGAATTTTTTTCGGTGTTGCTGCCGCCACCCGTCGCAATGATCACCTCTATCTGGCCGTTCTTGCCGAAGCGATGACAGGTGGACGTCGCCTGTTCTTTGAGCTGTTCAATCGTGCGGTCGTGCTGGGCGTCGCACTTTGCATGATCTATTTCGGCTATCTGAACTTTCTCGACGGTTTCAAAAGCCTGCGCATGCCGTCGATGACGCCTCTGGCCGCGCTTTATATTGCCATTCCCATTTGCGGCGTTCTGGTCGCGCTGTTCACGATTGAGCAGATGGTGAACGGCTGGCGCCACGGCTTTGCCGAGCCGAAAGGGGCGCCCCATCATGAAAGCCTAGGGGGCGAAGTCCTGTGACCACCAATGGCCTTCTCATCGTAGTGATGGGCTTCCTGTTTCTGTTCCTGGGCTACATGGGCGTACCGGTGGCCTTCGCGCTGATCGCATCGGTCCTGGTCGTGACGATTTTCACGCCTGTCAGCCAGGCCTCGATGATCGCGCAAGTGTTCAATGGGATGGACGTCGAAGCGCTATTGGCGGTGCCGTTCTTTTTGCTGGTTGGCGATCTGATGACGTCGGCGAACGTCACGCTTCGCATGATCCGATTATCGCAAACCATGGTCGGTCATTTTCGCGGCGGCCTCGCCCAAGTGGTGACTTTGTTCAGCATGTTTTTCGCCGGCATCTCGGGCTCGTCTGCCGCCGATGTGGCAGTGCTCACTCGCACACTCGCGCCGGAAATGAAACGTGAAGGCTATGACCGCGCATTCACCGCTGCCTTGATTGCTTCGGCGGCAACGATGGCGAATCTCATTCCACCCAGCATCATGGCGGTGGTTTACGGCGCAACCGGCAACGTGTCGATCGGCGGGCTCTTCCTTGGCGGCGTGGTGCCAGGTCTGCTCGTCGGCATCGGGCTGATGATCTACAGCCACTTCTTCGGGCCGATCGGCGTAAAGCGCAAGCGCGCAACGTTCGGCGAGTTTTCAACGGCAGTGAAAGAAGCCGCCGTGCCCTTGATGATCCCGATCATCATCATGGGCGGAATTCTTACCGGCCAGTTCACACCAACGGAAGCCGGCATTATTGCCGTCGCTTACATCGTGTTCGTGGCTATTCCACTTCTCAATTTTCGCCACTTGCCTCACATGCCGCGCGACATGGCGATGACGGGGCTGCTCTATTCCATTCCGCTGATCACCATCGGTGCCGCATCCGCCTTCGGCTGGATGCTCGCCTATCTACGCGGACCGGCCGTCGTATCGGACTGGATCGCAAACGCCGCCGGCGGCGATCCGTTCATCATCATGCTGCTGCTGACGTTGCTGTTCGTTATTGTCGGCGATTTCATCGACGCGGTCCCGGCCATCATTATTTTCATGCCGCTCATCATCGACCTCACCAAAAACGCCGATATTAATCCGGTCCATATGGGGGTCGTGATCATCACCACGCTTGCTTTCGGGCTTATCACGCCACCGTACGGACTGTGCCTGTTGATGGCGTCGAAATTCGTAGGAATAAAATTTTCCAAAGCCATGCTGGCATCGCTGCCAATCTACATTGTGTTTTTCGTGGCGATTACATTCACAATCTATTTCCCGGATGTGGTGCTCTGGCTGCCCAAGCATCTGCTGCCGGTCTCGGTCGGCTGTTTTCCGAATCCGAACGGCTCCGGTTACATCTGCCCGTAAACGCTCCTATGCCCCCCATCGACAGCACCCTCGCCCCGAAACTCAAGGCGCCTCCCGGCACCTGCGACACGCATATGCACGTCTATGACGGCAGATATCCGACCGCTCCAACCGCCAAATTTGTTCCACCCGACGCGCCCGTCTCCGCTTACCGCAAGATGTGCAAACGCCTTGGCATCGAGCGGACCGTGGTGGTGCAGCCTTCTACTTACGGCAAGGACAATCGTTGCACGCTCGAAGCCGTCCTCGAGCTTGGCCAAAATACACGCTGCATCGTCGTCGTCGATGAAAGCGTGACGGATATCGAGCTTGACCGGCTCACCAGGTTCGGCGCGCGCGGAATCCGATTCTTCATGTTGCCGGGCGCGCCGCTGCCTTGGGAAATTCTCGAAACGATGTCGGCACGTGTGGCGCCGTTCGGCTGGCACGTGCAGCTGCAACTTGACGGACGCGACCTGCCCCAGCACGAATCCGTCCTCAGGCGGCTGACCAGCACGCTCGTCGTCGACCACGTCGGCAAATTCCTCGAGCCGGTGCCGCTCGATCACCCGGGATTCCGCGTGCTTCAGCGGCTGGTCGACGGCGGCCGCACCTGGGTCAAGTTATCGGCGCCTTACGAAGTCTCAAAGGTCGGGCCGCCCACCTACGACGATGTCGGCAAGCTCGCAAAGGCGTTAGCCAAAGCAGCGCCGGAACGGATGCTGTGGGCGACCAATTGGCCACATCCGACACTGGGCGCACCCGTTCCGGACGACGCGTGGATGCTCGATATGCTGCTGGACTGGATTCCGGACGAGGCTGCGCGCAATAAAGCCTTGGTCGACAATCCAGCGCAGCTTTACGGTTTCTGACCGGTCACGCGGGAAAGTCCGGCCGGTATCCGTCTTGCGTCTTTTCGATATGGCCCGCAAACGGCAGGCCCACATGGCCCGGGAACACCAGCGCGCCGCTTGAGGCACAATAGTCGAGCACCTTCCGCCGGCTGACCCGCGCCTGCGTTGCATCCGAGTTCTTCGGGAAATTCCAGTCGGGATAATAGACCTGCAGCAGGTGATGCCAGACGTCACCGATAAAGGCGGCACGCCGGCCCTTGCTCTCGAGCTTGAAGAATACGTGTCCGGGCGAATGACCAGGCGCGGAATCGATTTCGAGGAATTCGTTAAGTCGGTGAGGACCGCCAGTGACGAGATCGGCTTTGCCGTACTCGAGAATCGGTACGACGCATTCGCGAAAGGTGCCCAGCTCCGCCGGTCCTTCCTTCGGATCGGCATCGATCCTTGAGAAGTATTCGACATCCGGCTGCGAGAAGACGTAACGGGCATTCGGGAATGTGGGCACCCATTTCCCATCCTTTTGCTGGGTATTCCAACCGACATGATCGTGGTGCAAATGCGTGCACATCACGAGATCGATCTCGTCCGGCCGCACTCCCGCCGCTGCAAGCCGCTCCAGATAAGGCAAATTGAGCATGTGCCAAAAGGGCCGTCCCGGCTTTGCTTTGTTGTTGCCGCAACACGAGTCGATCAGGATTTTCTTGCCGCCGACGTGCAACAGCCAGCTATGAACGGCAAGCCTCACAAGTCCGGTCTCTGCTTCATAGTGATGCGGGGCCAGCCACGATTTGTGCTCGGCTAAATGCGCCTCGGTAAATTCCGGGAAGATATCCCGCAGCGGATAAGTCGGAAGATTCGTTTCCTCGACGCGCGTGATGGTGGCATCGCCTATGTTGAACAATGGCATCTCCCGATCTATTTCTTTGGCAGAAATTCATTGGTGAATGTCGAGGGAAAATCGACTTCAGCCACCCCTTTCGGCTGTAAGTAGGCAAACGTGCCGCGCGCCTGCGCCTCGGTGATGTGGCCATCCTGCGTCCAGATCTGGCTGACCGTCTTGTACGCCTCTGCATTGGTTTCCGGCGTCATGCTTGGATATTCCTTCGCCATGATCGCCATGCCGCGCTTTGGGTCATCCTTCAGAATTTTCTGCGCTTCGGTAAAGACCTGCGCGACCTTGCGCAGCATTTCGGGCCTCTCTTTCATGACATCGGGGTGAGTGGCTAACGTCATGAACAGAATGTCGCGGAATTCAGGAATCTCGCCATTCATCATGTTGAGATAGATCTTGCCATTTCCGGATTGTTGCACCAGGACGCCAGCCGGTTCGAACGGCAGTGCCGCGTCGATAAGATCTTTCTGAAAGGCCGCGACATACGACGGCGCTTCAGCTCCGAGGTACACGGCAGAAATATCCCCCGGCAGCGTAAGCCCGTACTTTTTCGCCAGGACACCCAGCATCTTTTCGCCGGAACCGTTGGCCGATGGCATCGCCACCCGCTGACCTTTCAGCTTCTTGATCTTCTCAGCGATGCCGAGTTTTTCCGATCCGGCGATCAGCTTCTCGCTCGCGATCACGTTGTTGACCGGGCGATTGGCAATATTAAAGAACGAAACGATGCGCTTCCCCTGAACCGCGACGGTCAGGACATGCTCATACGACAGAATCCCGACGTCAGCTTGCTTGGTGAGCACAGCCTGTAGCGCGAGCGGTCCCCCCTGCACGTACGATACGTCCGGTTCGAGCCCGTATTTCTGGAACAACTTTTCCTGCACCGCGACGTACAGCGCGCCCGAAAAATAACCGTGGCCGATATTCGCGATTTTCACCGTCTCGCCCGAGGCGACGCCAGCAATCATCGCGACTACGGCAGCCGTCGCCAACTTCAGGAACTTCATTGCGCGTCCTCCCAATTGTTTTCATTCAACGGCCGACAACCCGCCATTGCTGAATGCGATGTTGCATGATTTCGACCAGAAAATTAAGTGCAACGGCAAGTAGAGCGATGACGATCAGCACCGCAAATACACCTGCAGAGTCGAATTGTGAGCCGGAAAACTGCACGAGATAGCCGAGACCGCGATTGGCTGCGATCATCTCGCCCAGCACGGCGCCAATAAGGGCATAGGGCACCGATATTTTCAGTCCGGCAAATACCCACGACATCGCGGATGGAATTATGACTTTGCCAATCAGCTGCGTGCGCGTCGCCTTCATCAAGCGCGCACCATCTATCAAATCCTGATCGACCTCGCGCACGCCCGCGTAGGTATTGAGAAAAACGAGAAACAGCACCAGCACAGCGGCGAGCGCGATTTTGGACTCAAGACCCAGTCCGAACCACAGGACGAAAAGCGGAGCCAGTGCGACTTTTGGCAACGCGTTGAGCGCATTGAGATAAGGGCTCAGAAGGCGGCTGGTGAAGGGCGAAACGCCGAGCCAGATTCCGAGTACGACACCTCCGACCGCGCCGACAAAGAACCCTACGACGGTTGCATAAACTGTCGCCCATAGGTGCAGAAACAACGAACCGTCGCCAACCCAACCGGCCAATCGTGTCCCCACATCGATCGGATTGGAGATGAAGAAGTTGTCGACCAGGCGGCCTGACGCACCTTGCCAAAGCAGCAACAGCACGAGACCGAGCGCGACCTGACAGATCACCATGAAGCCGCTGCCAAGCATGGGCGGACTGGCCTTCGCCACATTGTCGCGCACTCTGCCCGAAGCGGCATCTGCATCGGATGCGGTCATACTCTCTCCTCATGGTACTCGAGTCGCAGCCGTTCCCAGAGCGTGTCGTAAAGTTCTTTGAATTCATTCGTAAACCGCACGTTGAGCACGTCGCGCGGTCGCTTGAGCGCGATATGTTGCTCGAGCGCCAGCATCGCCGGTCGACGTGTACAGACAAGAACCCGGTCGGCGAGTGTGACCGCCTCCATGAGATCGTGAGTGACCAGGACCACGGTCTGCCCTGTTTCGGTAGCGAGCTTGAGCAGTAGGTCGTGCATCGCGAGTTTCAGTTGGGCATCGAGCGCGGCAAAGGGTTCGTCGAGCAACGCGGTCTCGGCGCCGTAGAGCAGCATGCGCGCAAGACATGCACGCTTGCGCATGCCGCCCGATAACTCTTGCGGGTAGCGATGCGCGAAACCGTCGAGCCCGACGTGCTTGATGACCTGGTCAGCCCGGTCGGCGCGCTCGGACTTGGCCACCCTGGCGAGTTCTAGGGGAAAAGCAACGTTGTCGCGTACCGTGCGCCAAGGCAGCAGATTGTCCTTCTGCGTCATGTAGCCAACATCGGTGTTTACGTCGGAAACGGGCGCGCCTTTGTAGAAAATCGAACCGTTCGTCGGGACGTAAAGACCGGCGATCATGTTGAGCAAGGTGGATTTGCCGCAACCGCTCGGCCCGATGATACCAACGATTTCCTTTTGCGCGATGGTAAGGCTGATGTCGCGCACCGCCTCGACCATCTCATCGCGCTTCCTGAAGGTTTTAGAGACGTGCCGCAGGTCGATCATGGCCTGGTTCCGGCTAAAAGATCGACCGTTGGTGGCCACCATCGACGTCGATATTGCTCCCGACAATAAAGGCGGCGCGCTCCGAGGCAAGGAAAGCGACTGCCTTGGCAATGTCGTCAGGTGTACCCCAGCGCCCGAGCGGGACCTCCGCGCCCCACTTGCTTTCCTGCTGCTCGAGGCTGCGGCCGTAGTAAAGCTCGTTGTGTAGCGTGAGACCTTCGGTCAGCGGAGTCTTGATGCGGCTTGGGCAGACTGCATTGACCAGAATACCGTGCGGCGCGAGATCGTCGGAAAGTGATTTCACGAAGGCATGTTGCGCCGCATTGATCACAGTCGAAGCAATGCCGTTGGCCTGCGGAACCTTGCCTGCCTGACCGATGATCACGATAAACCGGCCGCCGCCGCCCCGCTTCATCACCGGTGCCACATTGCGCGCCAGCTCCCATGCGCCGATTACTTTGGTCTGGAAGTGACGCTGTAGCGCGTCAGCTGTAATCTGCTCGAAGTTGCCGGGCAGGTGCGTGCCCGCATTGCTCACCACGATATCAATGCCGCCAAAGGCCGCGCACACGCCGTCGGTCAGCGCAGCGACGTCGGCCTGCTTGCAGATATCGGCGACGAAGCCTTTGGCGTCGCTCGATTTGATTGCAGTCACCGCCTTGTCGAGCTTTGCCTTGTCGCGTCCGCAAATCGCAACCCCGCAGCCTTCCGCAGCAAGCGTCTGCGCGATAGCCAGTCCGATACCGCTGGTCCCTCCGGTGATAAGTGCAGTCTTGCCGGTCAATCCGAGTTGCATTGCTTCACCCGAATACGTAGCGGTGATAACCGCCGTCGATGCTGACTGCACTGCCGGCGACGAATGCAGCGCAATCGGAGACGAGAAATGCGACGAGATCGGCCACCTCGTCGGGTCTGCCAGTACGGCCGAGCGGATTGGCGCGGGTGAACCCTGCCGCCGCGGTCGCCCGATCCACGCCGCGCTCCCGCATTTCCTTCTGGATGAGTGAGGCCAGCAGATCGGATTCGATGTATTGCGGACACACTGCATTGACGCGAATATTATCGCGCGCAACAGAATCTGCGACCGACTTGCTGAGTGCCATCAATGCGGCATTGGTGACGCCAGACGGGAAGCGATCGGGGTGCGGATGACGCGCCGCCTGCCCCACGATATTGACGATGCGTCCGGCGCGCTGTGCCTTCATGATGGGTAGAACAGCTTTTATCATCGCGAAAAACCCGAACACTTTGTCGCGCAATTGCCGCTCGAGCACATCGAGCGTTGTGCTTTCGACCGTGCCGCGCAGGTGCGTACCGGCGTTGTTGACCAGAATGTCAACTCGGCCGAACTCCTTATGCACCGTAGCGACAAATTTCTTCACCGCACTTTCGTCGGTAACGTCGGTCGGGACACCGAGCACGCGGCCTTTCTTCGACAATTCGTGTACCGCTGCGTCAAGCTGGGCGGCGTTGCGACTGCAAATTGCGACAGCGCTCCCTTCTTCAAGAAGCGTTTGTGCCACTGCCCTTCCGATACCGCGCGAAGCACCGGTGACCACAGCGACCTTGTCGCGAAGGCCTAGCTGCATTGCGCTCCTCGATTTCTTGTTGCATTGCTGGCGCGAGCGATACTCTATGCTGCGCCTGAAGGCGTCAACGGGAGAGTGAGATGGATCTGGGAATCAAAGGTCGTCGCGCAATCGTGACGGGCGGCTCGAGCGGCATCGGCTTCGAGACCGCGCGGCAGTTTCTCGAGGAGGGCGCGCGCGTCCTTATAACCGGGCGCAACCAGCAGAAACTCGAAAAGGCGCGCGACAGTCTGGCAGAACGGACCGGAGGCGAAGTTCATGCAGTCGTCGCGGACATGACAAAAGAGTCCGACATTGCGAAAATGGTCGAGAGCGCAAAGCAGAAGCTCGGCGGTGTCGATATTCTGGTCAACAATGCCGGTCAAATGTGCTCGGGCCGTTTTGCGGCAATCAAGGACGACGAGCTAAAGACACAGCTCGAGACGAAGCTATTCGGATTCATGCGCGCGATCCGTGCGGTCTATCCGATGATGAAGGCCCAGAAATGGGGCCGAATCATCAACACCATCGGAGGGGCCGGCAAGGAGCCAGATCCTTACATGTTCGGCAGCGCCATGACGAACAGCGCGCTGTTGAACCTGACAAAATCACTGTCGGAAGAGTTTGGTGAAGACAACATTCTGGTCAACGCCATCTGTCCCGGCTGGGTGGCGACCGACCTTTGGGTCCGCAACACCGAAGGCATGAAGAAAGAATTCGGTGTGGCTTCGGAAGCCGAAGCACGCAAGATCGCGGCAAAGAAGAATTCACTCGGGCGCATGGGCAGGCCGGAGGAGCTTGCCAACGCAACTGTTTTTCTTTGTTCCGAACGCGCCAGCTACATTACCGGCGTGTCGGTGAATCTCGATGGGGGGCGGTTGAAAGGCCTTTGGTGAATCAGCCCAGCTTGCGCAGCAGCTTGGTGATTTGCCGCTGCTCCTCGGCTGTGAGCGGGCCCAAGGTGGCAGCCGTGATGTCTGCTGCAACGACCATCGCAGCTTCTGTGACATGCCGCCCGCGCTCGGTAAGCGCGACGGCCCGGCGACGGCGATCCTTTGGATCGTTGAGGGCGGTGACGAAGCCGCGCAAATGCAACCGATCAACAACCCCTTTAATGGTTGCCGCATCGAGATAGATCAGCCGGCCAAGATGGTTCTGCGAACAGGGGCCGACCTCGTACAGTTTGGCCAAGGCGGCAAATTGCGTCTGCGTCAGCCCCTCGATCATTCGAGAGTTAAATATGGACGTATGACGTTGCATGGCAGTGCGCATGAGAAAGCCGGTCTGATCATCAAGAACGTAGCGTCCTTCCGACGCATCGGTTTGGGCCACGACCTTCAGTTTTTCTCTGTGCAATGTCCTCATGTGCGCCCCATGCTACACCGTCAGATAAGTCCTTTGAACCTCCGGGTTGCTGTCGAGCTGTGCGACCGAACCCTGCCAGTGAATCTGACCCTTTTCCAACACATAGACGCGATCCGACACCAGCCGGGCGAAATGGATATTTTGTTCGGACAACAAAATCGACAGGCCTTGCTTTTTCAACGCGAGAATGGTGTGCGCCATCTGCTCGACAATCAAGGGTGCCACGCCCTCGGACGGCTCGTCGAGTAGCACCAGCAGCGGATTTCCCATCAGGGTGCGGGCCACTGTGAGCATCTGCTGTTCGCCGCCGCTCATGCGTCCGCCGGGCCGGTCCGGCATTTCGGCAAGATTGGGGAAAAGTGTGAATAGCTGCTCCGGCGTCCAAGACGGGGCCGGCCTGCCATCGGCGAAGTAGCGTGGCGGCTGACGGCCAATATCGAGATTCTCCATAACGGTCAGATCGACAAAAATACGACGGTCTTCCGGCGTGAACCCCAAACCACGCCGCGCAATTTCGAAGGGCTTTCGATCTGAAATGTCCTCGCCATTGAAGCGCACCACGCCTTTGCGTTGGCTCACAAGCCCCATGACGGTCTTCATGGTCGTGGACTTGCCGGCGCCATTGCGTCCCATCAAAGCAACCACTTCGCCGCGGCCAACCTCGAAGTTCAGATCATACAGAATGCGCGCCGCGCCATACCAAGCGCTCAGAGATTCCACGGTCAGCATCGCCTCACTCACCGGCTCACTCCTGCGAACGTCTTGCCAGTGCCAAAGTAGACCTCACGCACTTGCGCGTTATCCCGGATCGTCGCGGGATCGCCGTCCGCGATCAGACGCCCTCGCGCCAGAACAATGATCCGATCTGCGAATGCGAACACCACGTCCATCGAATGCTCAGTGAACAGAACCGAAGTCCGACGTTCGACCACCAGGCGCTTGACGAGCGCAATGAGTTCGTTGCGCTCGCGCGGAGCCATGCCTGCGGTCGGCTCATCCATCAGCAGAAGCCGCGGCTCGTTGGCCAGCGCGATGGCGAGCTCGATGCGTTTGATGTCGCCATAGGCAAGCTCGCGGCTCGGACGGTCGGCAGCTTCGCGCATGCCGACCTGCGCAAGAAGCTCGAGCGCGCGGTCGCGGTGCAAGTCCGCGGCCGCACGCCAAAGTTTGTAGGTCTCTCTCGCGTACGAAATCAGCGCCACCTGCACGTTTTCGACGACTGTCATCGAGCCGAAAGTGGCGGCAACCTGGAAAGTCCGTCCCACACCGGAACGCCAGACGACGCGCGGCTCAAGGCCGGCAATGTCCCTTCCCTCGAACAGGATTTCGCCGGAATCCGGCTTGAGCTGACCGTTGATCATGTTGAAACAGGTCGACTTGCCGGCCCCATTCGGACCGATCATGGCAAGAAATTCGCCCGGTCCTATCTCGAACGTAACGTCATTGACCGCGCGGACACCGCCGAACGCCTTGGACAACGAGCGGACCGCGAGCACGCTCATGGTGTTGCCCCCGCCCTGCGCCATACAGAAGAAAATGCGCCGACGATCCCCTGCGGGAACGCCAACACCAACAGCAGGATGATGACGCCGAGCAGGGCACGCCAATATTCCGTCTGGCGCATGACCGTATCCTGCAGCGTCGCAAATACGGACGCGCCTACGATCGGACCTGTGAGAGTCTGGATACCCCCGAGCAGCACCATGACCAGGCCGTCGATTGAACGCCCGACATGGATCGTTTCCGGGGAAATCGAGCCCTTGGCAAAGGCAAACAGCCCACCGGCAACACCGCAAACGCCGCCGGCAATGGCAAATCCGAGCCAATGGACGCGCTTCACATCGATGCCAATGGCTTCCGCGCGCAGCGCTGAATCGCGGCCTGCGCGCATGCTGTAGCCGAACGGTGCAAACAAAAACCGTCGCAGCAGCAAGACGGCGATCGTCGCCAACACCACCGTCAGCAGAAAATAGACCCATGCCTTATCGAAAGGCGCCGGCGGCCAGACGCCGATCACGCCGTTCGATCCGCCGGTCAGCGCCTCCCACTGAAACACCAGCGCCCAGACGATTTGCGCGAATGCGAGCGTCAGCATTGCAAGATAGACGCCGGAGAGTCGCACGGCGAACCAGCCAAACAGCAACGCACCCGCGAGGGCGACGACCGGCGCGGCGGCCAACGCCAGGCCCATCGGCATGGCCAGCCATTTCACGAGAAGTGCCGCGCCGTAGGCTCCAAGCCCGAAATAGGCGGCGTGCCCGAAGGAATGCATGCCGCCAGGACCCATGATGAAGTGCAGTGACGTCGCGAAAACGACTGCGATCAAAACGTCGATGCCGAGAATGAGCAGATAGGGCGAACTTTGCGCGAGCAACGGCAGACACAGCAGGAGCGCGAGTGTCACGACACCGAGCGCTTTCAGGGCCGGCGTCGCCGGCCTGATCGGATCCTCGGGCTCCGCGACCGAACGCACCTGCCCTTGCGGCCGGCCAAGTAGTCCGTACGGGCGCGCGATGAGTACAATCGCCATCACCAGGAATTCTGCCACCAGCGTAAGCTTGGAAAAGTTGACAGTGACAAAACCAAAATCGACGACGCCGAGCCCGATGCATAGCGCCTTCACTTCCGCAATGATGACTGCGGCCAGATAGGCACCGGTGATCGAGCCCATCCCGCCGACCACCACAACCACGAAAGCGTCACCGATCGCAACCAGGTCGGTGGCGAGGTTCGCAGGCTCGCGTGCGACTTGCAGTGCGCCCCCGAAACCGGCGAGAGCGGCGCCAAGCGCAAATACGGAGGTGAACAGAACCGCCTGGTTGACGCCAAGCGCGCTGACCATTTCCCGATCCTGCGTTGCGGCCCGCACCAAGCGACCGAACCGCGTGCGCACGAGGGTCAAATGCAGGATTAGCAGCACAATGGGGCCAATAACGATCAGGAACAGATCGTAAGTCGGCAAATGACGGCCAAGAACTTCAATTGACCCGCGTAGACCGGGCGCGCGTGGCCCGAGCAGATCCTCGGGGCCCCACAGCCACAGCGCGGCATCATTGATCACCAGAACCAGTGCGAAGGTTGCAAGCAACTGGAAAAGTTCGGGTGCGCGATACACGCGCCGCAGCAGCAAGATCTCGATGAGCGCTCCTATGGCGCCGACAATGACCGTGGTGACGACAATTCCGCCCCAGAAGCCAAGCGCTCCGCCGATACGGGTTGCGAATGAGTAGGCAATATAGGTCCCCAACATGTAGAGGGAGCCATGCGCGATATTGATGATGCGGGAAACGCCGAAGATCAGCGAAAGTCCGACCGCGATGAAAAACAGGCCGGACGCCGTTGAAAGACCATTAAGCGCCTGAAACAGAAATGCGCTGAAAGTCATGAGGCCGCTGCAATCGCTCTTGCCCTCGCGCGAAACGATAGCGGGCACGAGCCGGGTGAGGAGCTACGTGATGTCAGCGTATCACCCCTCACCCACCTTCGCTTGGGCCGCCCGCGCTCGGATAGTCTCCTCCACAAGGGAGGGTAGCGAACGCAAGGCAGCTCACCTCAATTCGATTCCGTTGGCCGCAGCTTCATGACTTCTGCGTCCGATGGCAGCACAGTCGTCCCATCGACGTATTGGAAGTCCGCCATGGTCCCCTTGCCGCCCTCCAGAGCGATCTTGCCGACATAGGCGCCCATGGTGGCCTGGTGATCGCTTGCGCGATAGCGGAATGGTCCGAACGGGCTGTCGACTTTGAGGTCCTTGAAGGCCTCCACTAACTTCTCAGTATCCGTCGACTTTGCCTTGGCGATGCCGGCAGCGAGCGACGTCATCGTCACGTAGCCGACGATCGAGCCGAGCCGCGGATAGTCGTTGTACTTCTTCTTGTAAGCATCGACGAAGGCGAGATGCTCCGGGGTCTTGATCTTGTCCCACGGATAGCCGGTGACAACCCACCCGACCGGAGCCTCGTCTTTCAGCGGGTCGAGATATTCGGGCTCGCCTGAAAGCAGGCTCACCACAGTCCGGTTTTTGAACACACCCCGCGTATTGCCCTCACGTACGAACTTCGCGAGGTCGCCGCCGAATAGCACATTGAAGATGGCGTCAGGTTTCGCATCGTCGATCGCCTGCGCTACCGCACCGGCGTCGATTTTGCCAAGTGGCGGCGCCTGTTCGGTAACGAATTCGACATCGGGCTGCGCCTTCTTCATCAGCGTTTTGAAGTTTTCGGCAGCCGACTGACCATATTCGAAGTTCGGGTAGACCAACGCCCACCTTTTCTTCTTGGCCGCGGTTGCGGCCGGCATCAGCATCGTCGTCTGCATATAGGTGGTCGCGCGCAGGCGATACGTGTACTTGTTGCCGTTCTGCCAGGTGATTTTGTCGGTCAGCGGCTCGGCGGCCAGGAAGAACACTTTTTTCTGACCTGCGAAATTCGTGACCGCGAGCCCGATATGCGACAGGAAGGTGCCCGCGATCATGGCGACGCCTTCGCGCGTGACCAGTTCTTCGGCCACCCGCACGGCTTCGCCCGGATTGGCGCCGTCGTCGCGAGAGATCACTTCCAGTTTTTTGCCGAGTACGCCGCCTTTCGCATTGATTTCCTCAATCGCCATTTCCCATCCCTTCTTGTAGGGATCGAGGAAGGCCGGCTGCGCCTTGTAGCTATTGAGCTCGCCGATCTTGATGGTGTCCTGCGCCGATGCCGGCGACATGAGGCCGGCGACGAACAGACCGCCAACCGCGAAATATTTCACATGGCGCTTGATCATGACTTCGCTCCCTGCGTGGCGATAACCGCGCTGCACGCGCAGGATCGCGAGTGTCGGTATCCTCAACCTTACGTCGCCTCCGGCCGGCGAACTTGTTTGTATGCAAATAGTCCGACCGGCGGACCAAGGTGTCAAGCCACGCGTCTTGCGCGAGTGGCGTCAGCCGCCCGGTCTGTCGCGGAAACGATCCATCAATGGCTTGTCCTGTCCGCCGTCGATTTCGATCATCGTTCCATTGACCATTTCCATAAGCGGTGAAGCGAGCATAACGACGAGGTTAGCGACTTCATCGACTTCGGCAATGCGCCCCATGGGGATCGAGGCCGGCGCGAGTTTGTCTGCCTGCTCGTAGGAAATCTTCATGTCGCGCGACATGGCCTTGACCAGTCCTGCCCAGCGTTCCGTGCGTACCGGCCCCGGATTAACGGCAACAAAGCTGATGTTGTTTTTGCCGTATTGGCCTGCGAGCGAAAGCGTGAGGTTCTGGCCGGCTGCATTGGCGGCACCCGGGCAGATTTCCCAGTACGACGGCTTGACGCCGTCATTGCCGATCAAATTCACCACGCGGCCGCCGCCCTGCTTGACCATGATGGGCAACACGTAACGCAGACAGCGCACATAACCCATGAACTTGAGCTGAAGGCCTTTTTCCCAATCGTCCTCGGTCAAATGTTCGATGACGCCGCCGGCCGCCGAGCCCGCATTGTTGACCATGATGTCGACACGACCGAGCGCCTTGGCGCCCTGCTCGATGAAGTTTTTAGCGTCGGCGTCTTTCCGCAAGTCGGCAGCTATCGCCACGATCTTGCGCCCCGTGTCCTTGGCAATTTCATTTGCCGCCGCCTCAAGCGGCTCCTTGCGCCGGGCGCAGATCGCGACATCGACGCCTTCCCGGGCCAGCGCGCGGGCTATGCCTTTGCCGATGCCTTCACTGCCTCCAGTGACCAACGCGGTCTTGCCCTTGAGCTTGAGGTCCATCGTTTCCTCCAAGAATTTATTGCGGTGGTTTGTGCGCGAGCCAGCGGCCGGCTTCGGCCGCGGCAAACAGATCGGCAAGCGCTGCATTGAACGCCGCGGGCTCTTCCGTGGGAATGTTGTGTCCGGAGCGTGGGATCACCAGCAGGCCGGCGGTCGGTACCGTGCGTTTGAGAAACACGCTGCCATCGATGCAAGGCTCATCTTCGTCCCCGAGGATGACAAGCAGCGGCACCGAAAACTTCTTCAGTGCCGCCTCCATTTCCCAGAGCGTCGGACGCTTGAGCTGTAGATTGAACATGGTCTGTGCGTGACCTTGAGCCGAATGCTCCGCCAGCATGCGCGCAAATTCGGCGTAACCACGCGGATCTTTGTTCTTCTGTGCTTGGCGCATCGGCGCGTCCGCATATTTCGCGGCTGCAGACGCGATGCCCTCCTCGGCGAACATTTTTCCAGTCTCGGCGGCGAGCGCCTTCATGTCCTCACGTTTCTTTACATCCGGGCTCGAACCCCAGCCGCACCCCGCAGCAACGACTGAAATGCAGCGCGCTGGAGCATGCATGCCCACGTGCAACGCAGTGTAGCCGCCCATGGAATGGCCGACGATATGCGCTTTCTCTATCTTGAGCGCATCGAAAATCGCTATCACGTCGTCGCGCGCGATATCCTGGCTGTATTTGCCGCCGTCGTCCGGTACGTCAGAAGGTGGATAGCCGCGCTGGCTGTAGGTGATGCACCGATGCCCGCGGGAGAAATACCGCATCTGCATCTCCCAGCTGCGGTAGTCCCCGGCATACTCGTGGATGAAAATCACCGGCGTGCCCGCACCCGCCTCTTCGTAATAAAGCCGGGTACCATCTCGCGCGGCGATGTGCGGCATCACGCCCTCCGCTTACTCACGCGCGATTATTTGCACGCAAACGAAAGCGGAGTAAAGTCGCAGTCGCCTTCAAGCCACGTGACGCGCAAGATCACGGGTTGATTGACCACGAGGGGGAAGTGTCCATGTTCAACGTATCTCGCCGCGGCCTTGCCGCGTTTGCTCTTTCGATCGCGGCCGTCGGCACCGCGCCAGCGCACGCGCAGCAAAAGCCGGTCATCAAGGTTTCGAGTCTGACGCTGCCGGTATTCAATCCGCTGGTCTGGAACATCATGAAGGCGCGCGGTTTCGACGCCAAGAATGGCTTCGAGCTTGACGCCAAAGCCTATCCCTCGATCTCGGCTTTCTACGCGGCCTTCGCTACCGGCGAGACCGACGTCCTCATCGGCGGCCCGACAATCTTGCAGAAACTTTATCAGGAAGGCGTGCCTGTGCGGATTATCGGCACAGGATTCACACTCGCCGACCTCGTTATTTTCACCAAGAACGACAAGATCAAATCCTTGGCCGATCTCAAGGGCAAACAGCTTGCCGTCGACATGGGCGGCTCGCAGTTCCAGGTGACGAAAATGTATGCGGCGGCCAAAGGCCTCGACCTCGGCAGGGATATTATCGTCGTCAACGCCAACTTCGCCGTCGCGCGTGCGCAGCTCGAGGCCGACCGTGTAGACGCGGCTCTGGTGATCGAGCCGCTGGCAAGCATCATCATCAAGCAAAATCCCGACTGGAAGGTGATTTTCAATGGTGCCGAAGGCTGGAAGGAAATTACCGGTCAGGACGGTTGGGAAATCGTCACCGCAATGCGCGCTGACGCGATTGCGAAGTTTCCGGACGCACCGAAAAAGCTGATCGCTGCGCTGCAGGATGTCGCCAAATTCATGAAAACCGATACCGCGGAGGCGGACAAAATCGCCAATGAGACACTCAAACTTCCGCCGGGCATCCTGACCGCCGCGCTTGAAAGCAATCGCCTGCAAATGGTGATCCAACCTGCCTGGGAGCCGGCTACCCGCAAGTCGATCACCGACATGATGGAGCGCGCGGTCAAGGCGGGTTTCTACGAAAAAATGCCGGACGAAAAGATTATCTATGCACCCTAAGCACGGCGGCGCGCCGTTCCGATGACTGAGGGGTATCGCGAGTCTGTACCGGTTCTGACTTTTCCGCGCCAGACTTTCGTCTCTCTTCTCGTGTTCGCGCTTATCTGGGAAGCGCTGTCGTACCTGGCGCCTTATCTCGGGATTCCGCCGTTTGCAATTCCGAGCCTTGTACGCATCGCAAAAAGCATCGCGACCATCACTCCGGTTGACATCGTCGTAACGTTGGCGCGCGTGATTGCCGCGCTCATCGTTTCGTTTCTGCTCGGCATCGCCCTTGCGATGGCCATGTACCGGTCGGACTCGCTCGACAAGTACTTGCACCCGATGATCCGCCTATTCATGGCGGTGCCAGTCGTGTCATGGATCTTGTTCGCAGTCCTGTGGTTTCCCGGTGTCGAGTTTCGCATTGCCTTCGTGTTGGTGGTGGTTTGCGGTCCCGTATTCTTGATCGACACGCTCGACGCCATGCACGGCGTGCCGCGTGAGCTGCGCCATATGATGCAGTCTTTTCGACCGACAACCTGGCAATATTTCTTCAAGTTGATGCTGCCGGCGATCGTGCCGACCATTTTCACCAGCTGGAAGGTGAACATAAGCCTCGCGATCCGCGTCGTGACGATCGCGGAACTGGTCGGCGCCGTGACCGGCATTGGACATCAACTTTCGGTGGCACAGGAGCTGTTTTCCGTGGCCGACGTCTTCGCCTGGACACTGGTGCTGGTGGCTTTGCTGTTCCTGCTCGAGGCAATCGTCGCGCGGGTCGAAGCGCGCGTGTTGCGGTGGCGCGCATGAACGCCCCTCCGCCCATCGCGGTGCGCGGGCTGCGCAAAGTATTCCGGCAGACCACCACTGGGCAATCCGTGATCGCAATCGACCGTCTCGATCTCGATATTTCTCCGCGCGAGGTGGTAGCAATCGTCGGGCAGACTGGCTGTGGAAAATCGACCTTTTTCGATCTGATGATCGGCCTCGAAGCACCCACAGAAGGCTTCATCCATATCGGAGACAAAAGCCCACACTCGGACTTCGATCACTTCCGTGGCAAGATCGCCACCGTGTTTCAGCAGGACCGTTTGCTGCCGTGGCGCTCTGCCCTCGACAATGCGCGGCTTCCACTTGAGCTGATCGGATTGCCCGAAGACGAGCAGCGCAATCGTGCCCTCACCTGGCTCCAACGGCTTGGGTTAGGCAATTTCATTGACGCCTATCCGCACGAATTGTCCGGTGGCATGCGTCAGCGCGTTGCGATCGCGCGCGCCTTTTCGGTCGAGCCTGATATTCTTCTCGCGGACGAGGCCTTCGGTCATCTCGACGAGGTAACGGCGGCGGAATTGCGCGACACATTCCTCAAGCTTGCGCGCGAGTGCGGCTCGACGGCAATTTTGATTACGCATCAGCTGGAAGAGGCGATCAGTGTCGGCGACCGCATTGTTGTGTTCGGACAATCGGCCAAATTGCTTGCCGATATTCATGTGAACCGCTGGAAAAAGACCGCGTATCCGCTGCTCCGGGAAGCGATTCAGTCGACATTGCAGAGCAACCGCGCCGATCCGCGCCTCGCCAACGCGTCGTAGCGTCGGCGGGGCGCGATCAACGCAAATAGTCGTCCGGCCGACCGTTATCTCCGAACTAGTAGCCCGAGTAGATCACACCGTAGCGAGGACTGTTGATCGTGTAGCTATATCTGGGCGGCACATAACCGCCGATCGGAGCCGGAGCTGCGTAAATCGGCTCTCTTACGATGACAGGTCCAGGTGCTGTTACAACCGGCGCAGGCGCCGCATAGATCGGCGCCGGCATCGCGTACACCGGCGGCGCGACATAGGCGTAGGAATCAGCGACATAGGGATCCGCGATGTAAACCTGCGCGGACGCACTGGTCACGCCGACGAAAGACATTGCTGCAGCAGCCGCGAGAATCCCGAGTTTCATTGTTCGTCTCCTCTCGGTTCATCGCCCCAAACCCTAATGAGCGCGCATGAACAACGGTTCCTGCCGCATATTGGGCAATAGATTGACATCAGGTGGAAGCCGGAACAGTGCGCGACGAAACGCGAAGCCAATGCTAGAAAATGGCCCTCGCCGCGTCGCCGATGGCTTCTACGGACATATCTGTGTCGAGGAAGCAGACGATGCGGCAAGGACAGCCTTCCAGTCCTTCATAGCGCCAGGGAAATGCGCCGATCACACAACGCTTGCCGAGCATCATCTCGATGTCGCCGCCGAGATTTTCGGCATGCAGCAAACCTTCCTGGAAAGCCCAACTGTGGAACGGGAACATATCTTGCTGCACCCTGCGGCCGGACTTCTTGTGTGTGTACTCGAATGTTCCGAAGTACTCAGCCGGCGTCTTGCCGAGTTTTCTCGTAAACTCATCGGCGAGATCGGGCCGCATGCGACGAATCGACGTATTCATGGCGTGATCGCAGGAACCGGTATCCATACCCCACCATTTGATTTTCTTTTTCAGCATCCAATGCAGCGTGTCGAGATTGGGCCCGGGGTGGTAGCAGAAGTACTTCACCAAATCCTGCTGCGGCTGGCCTTCGTAGTGCCTGTGCCAACCGGCGTGCAGAATAAGTATGTCGCCCTCGCGAATGTCGGCACCGGCGCCCTCGATCATTTCCGGGGTGATCACCGCCCAGTCATGCATATGCTTCGAGATGTCGACCACGACGCCACGATTGACCAGATAATCGAGCGGGAGCGAAGCCATGTCCCCCTTGCGGTTATCGGTTGCATGCATGGCGCCATCGAAATGCGTGCCAACGTGCAAGGCCGTGTCGATACGCTGGGCGACGATCATCTGCGTCTGTAGATTTTGTGCGTAATACATCTTGTTGCCGGCATAGCCGACCCAACCGGGCGTGTGCACATTCATGACGTGGGAGAGGTCGACGATTTTCATCGCGCAGATCCTGATGACCAAAGAATAAGGGCGCTTAATCGATCACAAGAGCCCACGCAGCGCCAGATGGGCGCCGAGCAGCATCAGCCCGACAAAGAAACACAGCCGGAAGGTTTCCGCCTTGATTTTTGCCGCGCGTGAGTTGTCCCAACCCCATGCCGACAAGCGCTGCGGCAAGCGCCACAATTGAAGGCCAGGCAAGCGATGTTTGCACATGACCTGTGTAGGCAAGCAGTGCGTTCCCGGCATGACGAAGATGCCCGTCGCAACAGTAATCGCTCCCGTCGCAGTCCCCATCAACAATCCAAGCCAGCTTTCCGCACGCCGCGGCACGGAAAACTGCACGTTCACCAGACCGAGCACGGCATAGACCGCCAGCGCCAATCCCAGCCACACGGTCGCGCGACGATTGTCATCATGCGGCAAGAACACCACGCTGAGAACAGTCCCAACGCAGATTCCCACGAGCAGCGGCCACAATCGTCGCACCAGCGCGCCAAGCCCGCCACCGACCGCGGCCTGCCAGACATTGGTAACAAGCGACGGCACCACCAGGATTGCCGCTGCCTGCGCCGGTGTCATCAAAAGCCCCAGAAGGCCGACCGACACGGTTGGCAGGCCGAGGCCGATGACGCCTTTAACGAAACCGGCCAGCAGGAATGCGCCCGCGATAGCGGCGAGAACCGTGGCAGCATCCATCTGGCATCCTCTCGATTGCATCGAACCTTGCTGGATACAGCGCACTTAGACAATGCGAATCACGGCAATCCTGGTTCTGGTTTTCACGAAGGCCGCTTCGTTGCCGCGCGGTGCTTTTCGGTGCCATACTTTTCGTCCACCCATGGAGCAGGGGCATAGATGACGGAGCTGTTTGTCGCCAAAGTCTCGCAATTTCCCGATGGCGAACGCCGCATCGTGGCCCACAAGGGCCGCGAAATCGGTGTATTCCACTGGCAAGGCAAGTTTTACGCTTACGAGAATTTATGCGCCCACCAAGGCGGTCCGGCTTGCGAAGGCATCATCATGCACAAGGTCGAAGACGTGATCGGCCCCGATCGCGCCTGGGTCGGGCAGAAATTTTCCGACGAAGAAATTCACTTCGTCTGCCCGTGGCATGGCTACGAATACGATCTCAGGACCGGCGAATGCGCCGCCGACCGCAGTTTGAAGCTGAAAAGCTTTGCAGTGCTCAGGCGCGGGGAGGATATCTATGTCGTCGCAAGCTGATATCGTCGTGTCGGCAAACGCAGATCTAAGCGACTCTGACATCCAGGACAATCTGGCAAAGGCCATTCGTCTTTATGCCAAACGCGTGGCCGAGCGAGATGATGCCCTGCCCGCTTTTCCGGCCGACGCCGTCACCGCTACTGACGTCATGGTGACAGCGACTGCTATGCTCAAGGCGGTGAACCTGCAAATCTTCGAGCTCGGCATGTGGCAGGCCTGGTCAGGTCGACAGGCGGACGGGTAGGCCCATGGATCTTCCACTCAGTGATTTTCGCCGCATGGAGGTCGAGGAGTTCGACACGTCAAAATTGCTCGCGCACGCTAGCCGACAAGCGACCGAGCGCGGTTATAAGAACTTTCCGATCGTCGACGTGGATTCACATCACTACGAAAGCGAGTCGATCGGCGAAATCCTCGATTACATGGATGATCCGGTATTGCAGCAGCTTGCGCGCAGCGCGCGACAGGCCAATGCGAAGAGTGTCGGCATGTTGCCGGCCGGAGTTGGCTACCAGGATATGGGCGGGCGTGTCATGCGTTACGCTGTGCGGAGCCTGGAAAAGACCGAACCGGGCGTGCAACGCGACATTGCGCTGACGCGACGGTGGATGGACGCCATCGGAATAGACGTGGCGGTGATGTTTCCCACTCCGATGCTCCAGCTCGGGTTGCATCCGCAGGTCGAAGTGGAAGTCGCCCTCGCACGTGCCTATAACCGCTGGCTGACAGAGCGCGTGCTGGCGCACGAACCCCGTATTCGCTCCATGCTCTATCTGCCGTTTAACGATGCCGAGGCCGCGTTCAGGACGGTACAGGAATTTGGTCAGAGCAAGGGCGTAGTCGGATTCATGGTTACATCGGCGCGCTATCGCCCGGTGCATCACAATTCGTACATGAAGACCTACGCCCTCCTGGAAGAAATGAACCTGCCGCTTGCATTCCACGCAGGTTACAATTGGAACGACCAGACTGTTGGCATGATGAACCGCTTCATTTCGGTCCACGCTCTTGGCTTCGTCTTCTACAATATGGTGCACCTTGCCAATTGGATCACTAACGGATTGCCGGAGCGCTTTCCAAAACTCAAGGTTCTGTGGGTCGAAAGCGGGCTGGCCTGGGTGCCGTTCATGATGCAGCGTTTCGACAACGAATACATGATGCGTTCATCGGAAGCGCCTGCGCTGAAGAAAAAGCCGAGCGACTACATGCGTGACATGTACTTTTCCTCGCAGCCGATGGAGATGGCCGACATGGCCGCTCTTGAGCAGACATTCCGCATGATCAAAGCGGAAACGCAGTTGCTCTATTCGTCGGATTATCCGCACTGGGATTTCGACCTACCGTCGACGATCTATGATCTTCCGTTCCTCAATGAACAGGCAAAGCGTAGTATTCTCGGCGGCAATGCCATCGGGCTGTTCAATCTGAAATTGCCGGCGCAAAAGCTGGCGCGCGTTGCATAAGTTACGGACGCGAGGGAGGAACAGAGTGCGTGGACTGCTGGTTTCGATTTCGGCGATGATGTTCCTGGTATCGAGTGCGCTGGCCCAGGATCCCGCAGCCACTTTTCCCAACAAGCCGATCAAGATCATCGTCTGCGTGCCGGCCGGTGGCGGCGTCGATACTGTGACGCGCATCGTGGCCGAAGGACTGCACCAGAAGCTCGGCCAACCGGTCATCGTGGAGAATCGCGCGGGCGCCGCCGGCAATATTGGCGCCGAGGCCGTGTTCACGTCTGATCCCGACGGATATACGTTGCTGGCCGCGCAACCGGCACCGCTCACGGTCAACCCGCTTCTCTACAAAAAGATGAGTTTTGATCCGACCCAGTTCGAACCAGTGGCGATCATGACTTCGATCGCGAACGTGCTCCTGGTGCGGCCGGACTTCCCGGCCAAGACCGCCCAAGAATTCATTACCTATGTCAAGGCGAACCCCGGGAAGGTCAACTACGCATCGCAAGGCATCGGCACCACGTCACACCTAACGGCGGCACTGTTTGAACGCGTCACCGGCACCAAGCTGGTGCACGTGCCTTACAAAGGCACTGCCCCGGCCCTCAACGACATCATCGCCAGCCATGTCGATTTCATCTTCATGGAGCTTGCGTCGGCGATCAAAATGCATCAGGCCGACAAGGCGCGCATCCTCGCGGTCGCCACCGACAAGCGCATTGCCAACCTGCTCGATATTCCGACGCTGGATGAAGCCGGGGTGAAGGGCTTCGAATCTGGCACCTGGAATGCGCTGGCCGCGCCGCCAAAGACACCGGCCACCGTGGTAGCCAAGTTGAATAAGGCCGTGAATGAGGTCCTCCAAAGTCCGGAAGCGCAGGAGCACTTCGCGAAGATCAATCTGCGTGCCGCCGGGGGGTCCCCGGCAGAAGCAGCGGCATTTATCAAGAAGGAAACCGAGGTTTGGGGCGGAGTCATCAGGGACGCGAACGTCGAAGCCCACTGACAGCATTAAAACGCCGTCCTGTTACTGCCGACAACGCCGCCAACAAGGCCTATAATCCACCCATCCCACCGGCTATAAAGCCGGCAATCGATAGTGCGTAAGGAGACGATCATGGACGAGAGAACGCGCGACCCGTTGCAAATCCGCGCTGAAGACGTCAATCCCCGCTACAACTGGGGACGTGCGCTGCCGGCGCTCGGCACCATGGGCGTCGACTTCGAGGAGCGCGTCGATTATCGCCGGCTGCATCGCTATCGATTAGGCCGCGCCAAACAGGTGCTGGAAAAGTCGGAATGCGGCTCTCTCCTGATGTTCGACGTCAATAATATCCGTTACCTGACTTCGACCAAGATCGGTGAGTGGGAACGCGACAAGATCTGCCGCTGGGTGCTGCTGACCCGCGACAATGAACCGATCCTGTGGGACTTCGGCTCAGCGGCGGTACACCACCGGCTGTATGCGCCGTGGCTCAAGCCGGAAAACTGCAAGGCGGGTCTGCTGGGGCTGCGCGGCACCGTGCAGCCGTCATTCGGGCTGATGGCCAAGCACGCCAAGGAAATTTTCGGACTGCTTAAAGACGCCGGCGTTGAAAAGATGCCCGTTGGCGTCGACATCATAGAACCCGCCATGATG
>DATDLC010000109.1:0-9023 GCA_036519515.1 Pseudolabrys sp.
TGCTGCGCTTCTCCTTCTGATGCTTGAGGCCGTACACGGACCTCGTTTCACCATCAGCCTGAAGCGCAGCACCCAAAATCTTCCGCTATCCACAAGTTCGCCCGGCCGATTACCCCATCTATTGGGGGTAAAGCGGACATCGGCTGGATTTTGGTCCGAGGTGAGGCGAGGCTGGGTGGTTCACACCAATGCTTGCCTCGCCAAAAAATAAAACTAAATGAAAACAGACCACCGGGGGGCCGAAAATTGTTTGTAGCCTTGCCCGGTGCGACCGGCGGCGCTATTTAAAAATGCTAAACGTCATTTTTTCTTAGGCACAACCCATGCGGCAACGCGGCCGGGGGCTTGGGCATCCTCCAGGTGGACGGGAAGCCAAACCGCCTTAACCCGCCGACCTCGCTTTTCGCAGCCGAGCCGCGCCATCTTTTTCGACGTGGTGGCCGCTTGCGACCGCGACCATTTCCGTCCGTCTGATCTTCCGCTGGTGGTTCGCTATGTCGAGGCCGCCGCGCTTGGCGATCAGGCGGCAGCGCAATTGCGGCTTGGGGCGGTGATCACTGGCAAGCCAAGCCCTTGGATCACCGTGCAGGAAAAGGCCGTGCGCGCGATGGTGGCGTTGTCGATGCGGCTACGTCTGTCGCCGCAAAGCCGGATTGATGCAAAGACTTTGGGTCGTCAGGAAGTGCGTCAAGGTCCGGCCCCATGGGAGTATGGCGATAACGCGCGGCGATAAGGCGATCCGTTGGATCGGCATGGCTTGAGCAAAGGCCAGCATGTCGTGCTGACAACCGAGCAAAAGGAAATCTTGCGCCGGGTTTTCGATTCCGATGAATCGCCCGAAGTCACGGGACCGGTGGCGGCTTATCTGGCGTTGCTCGTCGTGGCCGGTCCGCGCGCGCTGGCCGAACGTATTACCGGAATCGAATTAGACGCCGACGTTTTTACAACTTGGGCCGCGACCCGCCCCGATCTTAAAAGTGTGTTGAGGTGCGATGGCGGGCATATCTTTTGTCAGGAATTGCGGACAAGTTATCCTGCGGCTGCATGATTGGTCTGACCGACCATCAATTGGAAATCATCAGGGCATTTTTTCTCGAACGTGTCGGCGAGATGCTGAAGGTTCGCGGGCGCTTTTTCCGACGATGATGTGAGGCAGGTCGCGGCGCCGGCGGCGCGTTGTTTGTCGCAGACGACAGCGGCGTGAGGCATGCCGCGCGGTCTGCTTACATGGTGCTTACACAGAAACGATCAGAGGCCGCTGATGTCCGCTAAGTCGCCGATTTGATGGTGCTGCCGGAGTGGATTGAACACTCGACCTCCCCCTTACCAAGGGGGTGCTCTACCACTGAGCTACGGCAGCGAGAGTGCGCACAACCGAAATGAAACGCCGCGAACGCCGCGGAAACTGCCACAGGGCTCCCGCAGGCGCAAGGTAATGGCTCGGGTTGCAACGCGAGCCCGGGGCAGGATAATGCCGCCATGACGAAAGACGACAACAAGACCGAAAAGTCGGCAGGCCGAAGTCGGCGCCTGGCGGCGGCGCTACGCGAAAACCTACGCAAGCGTAAGGCGCAGGAGCGCGGGCGGGCCGTGTCATCGGGCGCGGGCGATCAACCAAAGGCGAATTCGGCCACCCGCGGCCAGCGCATTCGCTGAACTCCGGGGCGGCTAGGTCGGACTTTCGCCGCAATTTGGCGACGAAGGTGCTAGCCTTCCGCTATGGGCATTGCAGGAAGGTGGCGCGGGTCTCTATATCGCGTGCATCGTAGCTAGAGCGTCACGACGACGGGCGGGGCGAGCATGGACCGGATACGCATAGTCGGCGGGCAACGTCTGAACGGCACGATTCCGATCTCGGGCGCCAAGAACGCGACACTTCCACTGATGATCGCGAGCCTGCTGAGCGAAGACACCCTGATCCTCGACAATGTTCCGCGGCTTGCCGACGTTATCCAGCTCCAGCGCATTCTGGGCAACCATGGCGTGGACGTCATGATCGCCGGCAAGCGGCCCGGAGATGACCCCAATCAGGGCCGCACCATCCACATCTCTGCGAAACATATCGTGGATACGACGGCTCCCTACGATCTCGTTTCGAAGATGCGAGCGAGTTTCTGGGTGGTGGCGCCGTTGCTGGCCCGGATGGGAGAGGCCAAGGTTTCAATGCCGGGGGGCTGTGCCATCGGCACGCGTCCGGTCGATTTGCTTATCCTGGCATTGGAGAAACTCGGCGCAGAAATCGAGATCGAAAGCGGCTACGTCATTGCGCGCGCACCAAAAGGTTTACGCGGCGGGGAGATCGTTTTCCCGAAAGTGACAGTTGGCGGCACGCATACTGCGGTCATGGCCGCATCGCTGGCCAACGGCACGACAGTTATCGAGAATGCGGCGCGTGAGCCGGAAATCGGCGATGTGGCCGATTGCCTTAACAAGATGGGCGCGAAGATTTCGGGCGCCGGTACTTCGCGCATCGTGATTGAAGGCGTGTCGAAGCTGCACGGCGCGCGGCACGCGGTTTTGCCCGACCGGATCGAAACCGGAACTTACGCCATGGCTGTGGCGATGGCCGGTGGCGACGTGCTTTTGCAGCACGCGCGTCCGGAACTGTTGCAGGCCGCACTTGATGTGGTGGGTCAGACCGGCGCTACGATCACATCGACAAACGAAGGAATTCGAGTCGCCCGCAATGGCACGGGGCTTGCGCCGGTCGAAGTTACAACTGCACCATTCCCGGGCTTTCCGACGGATCTGCAGGCGCAGTTGATGGCGTTGATAACGCGCGCCGAAGGGACGTCGCACATCACCGAAACCATCTTCGAAAATCGATTCATGCACGTGCAAGAGCTTGTGCGGCTTGGCGCGCGCATTCAACTCGACGGTGAGACCGCCACGATCGAAGGTGTCGATCGCCTCAAGGGCGCGCCTGTGATGGCGACTGACCTTCGTGCGTCCGTTTCGCTGGTGATTGCCGCCCTCGCAGCCGAGGGCGAGACCATGGTCAACCGCGTCTATCATCTCGATCGTGGCTTTGAAAGGCTCGAGGAAAAACTCGTGCGCTGCGGCGCGGTCATCGAACGCATCAGCGCCTAGACGAACCGCCTTTGCTCGGCCACGATCCCCTCCGAACGAAAAGGAGGCCACGTGGCTGACATCAAGGTCATGAGCGCGGGGGCCGTGAAGTCGGTGGTGTCGGCACTCGGTGCCGAATTCGAGCGGGACTCAGGCAACAAGCTGAACCTCAATTTCGGCACCGCGGGTTCCCTGCGCGAACGCATCAAAGATGGTGAGACGGCCGATCTTGTCGTCCTGTCCGAATCTGCGATCGCCGAACTGGTAAAGCTCGGTCTTGTCACCGTCGACAGCGTCGTCGACGTCGGTCGTACCGTGACTGGCGTGGTGGTACGCGAAGGTGGGCCGGTGCCGGACATCTCGACGCCGGAGGCATTCAAGCAGGCCTTTCTCAGTGCGCGCTCCGTCGCCTACACCGATCCGAAGGCAGGCGGATCGGGCGGCATCATGTTTTCCGCGCTGCTGGAAAAGCTCGGCATTGCCGAAGAGATCAACAAGAAGGCGGTGCTTGGAAAGAGTGGCCACGATGTCACGACATCGATCGCCGAAGGCCGCGCAGAGATCGGGACGACGTTCATCAGTGAGGTTCTGCCGGTGAAGGGCGCGAGGCTCGTCGGTCCTTTGCCGGGCGAATTACATATAGCCAATACGTATACGGCAGCCATTCACGCCCAAGCCAGCACGCGCCGCGGCGCCGAGGCTCTGCTGCGCAAGCTCACCGATCCGGCAACGCGCCCGCGCTGGATTGCTGCCGGCTTGGAGCCCGCTTTTCCGGGACGCTGACACCTTGCACGGGACTGTGGTCTTGCCTAATTAGGCGTTAGGGAGTCGACGCCATGGACACGCTGAAATTCCTGGTCCTTGACGAGGAGGATCTTGAGGTCGCTTCGACCCACCTGCAAGACGCGGTGGTGAAGGTATCGGATGTCCATTGGCGACCTGGCGAGAAGCGGTTGGTTGTCGCGCTTAATCGCTTCGACTGGGAAAGTGCCGGCGATACCAATAACGGATACCGGCGCCGCAGGGCGGCCTTGCGTTTTGAGCGGGTTTTGTCATGCAAGTGCCAGCACGTGAACCCGGCGCGCAAGGATGACGTTCTTAATCTTTTGGCGGTTGAATTTCAGGAAACTGAGGCACCATCCGGGCTGATTGTTCTAAGCTTTTCCGGCGGGGCGACTCTGCGGCTCGAGGTCGAATGCCTGGAGGCGGAATTGGCTGATCTTGGCCCGACCTGGTCGACCGCGGTCTGTCCTTGTCATGCCAATCTTGAAGAAGCTGCCGGGAAGTCCGACCGCCACTGATCTGCCAGGGTATGTTTCTTCTCGGTCTCTGCGCAGGGTTGACGGCAGGGCGCGCATCACCCATTGACCTGTCGACCGGTCAACATCCGGCAGGAACAGGTCATGCCTCTTCGTCTGGATAGCAAAAGCGCGGATTTTCCCCAGCGTTTTCGCGGCCTTCTCGCGACCAAACGCGAGGCGGCGGAGGATGTGGAGAAGCTCGTGCGCGGCATCGTCTCCGATGTTGCCGCGCGAGGCGACAAAGCGCTGTTCGAACTAACCGCAAAGTTTGACCGCATTGATCTTGCGAAGACGTGCTTGCGCGTGACCGCCGCCGAAATCGAGGGAGCGGAAAAGGCGTGTCAGCGGGAAACGTTGGCGGCCCTCAAGGTCGCCCGTGATCGTATTGAGACCTATCATCGGCGCCAGAAGCCTTCCGACGAAAGCTTTATCGATCCTCTCGGCGTGGAGATGGGTACGAAATGGACCGCGATCGAGGCGGTTGGCCTGTATGTACCCGGTGGCACCGCGGCTTATCCGTCGTCGGTTCTTATGAATGCTGTGCCGGCGAAGGTTGCAGGCGTTCCAAGGCTCGCTATGGTGGTGCCGGCGCCTGACGGCAAACTTAGTCCGTTAGTGCTTGCGGCGGCCAAGCTCGCCGGCGTCGACGAGATCTATCGCATTGGGGGTGCACAAGCCGTGGCTGCGCTCGCCCACGGCACCGAAAGTATCGCGCCCGTTGCCAAGGTTGTCGGACCGGGCAACGCATATGTCGCTGCCGCGAAGCGGCTGGTATTCGGCAAAGTCGGCATCGACATGATCGCCGGACCGTCCGAGGTTCTGATCCTCGCTGACAAGACAGCCAATGCAGATTGGATAGCGGCGGATCTCTTGGCGCAGGCCGAACACGATGCGAGCGCACAATCGATTCTGATGACTGATGATGCGGCGCTTGCCTCGCGTGTCGAAAAGGCGGTCGAGTCGCAACTGAAGGCTCTGTCGCGAGGGGACATCGCTGGGGCGTCATGGAAAAACTTCGGCGCGATTATTGTCGTGCCCAGGCTTGACGCTTCGATCGGCCTGGTCAATGAACTGGCGCCCGAGCATCTCGAGATTGTTGCCACGAACGCCGAGTCACTTGTTGCCCAAGTCCGCAATGCCGGCGCCATCTTTATCGGTGCCTACACGCCCGAAGCAATCGGCGACTACGTGGCGGGCTCCAGCCATGTTCTGCCCACCGCGCGTTCGGCTCGCTTCTCGTCCGGTCTGGGTGTCCTGGACTTCATGAAACGCACCTCCTTGCTCAAATGCGGTGCGGAACAGCTGCGTGCTCTTGGACCGGCCGCGATCACGCTCGGTGAGGCCGAAGGCCTGGGCGCTCATGCCCACTCCGTGGCGATTCGCCTGAACCGGAAATGAGCGCGGCAAAATCAACGCCAGCCACAAAGCGACGCCTGGTCGCCGTGGTTCTCGATGAGGAATCGATCGGTCGATCCAATCCGGACGTCGAACACGAGCGCCAGGTCGCGATCTACGACCTTCTTGAGCAAAACTCGTTTGCACCGGTCGGGCACGATGAGGGACCGTACACGCTTCACCTGAGCATCAACGGCAATCGTCTGGTTTTCGATATTCGGCTTGAGGACAACGCGCCGGTCGTCGCGCATTTGTTCTCGCTGACTCCCCTGCGCCGGATCGTCAAGGACTACTACATGATCTGCGACAGTTACTATCAGGCGATTCGTACTGCGACCCCGGACAAGATCGAAGCGATCGATATGGGCCGGCGCGCTATTCACAATGATGGTTCGCGAATTTTGATGGAACGGCTCAAGGGAAAGGTCGTGGTCGATCTCGATACCGCACGCCGATTGTTCACTTTGATCTGCGTGCTGCACTGGAAGGGCTAGGGCATGATGCCGAAAACCGCTTGCCTGTATTCGGATAACATCATGCCCGGGGGATAAAGCAGGAATGTCCGCGTCCGAGCGCTCCCCGCGCCCCCACGCGGTACTATTCGCCTGCGGTATGAACGCAGTGCGTTCGCCAATGGCTGCCGGATTGCTTCGAGAGATGTTCGGGACGAATGTCTATGTCGGTTCTGCGGGAGTGCAAAAAGGTGAGCTGGATCCTTTCGCCGTCGCCGCCATGCAGGAGGTTGGCATCGACATATCCCGCCACAAACCGATTACGTTCGAGGAACTCGACGACCTGGAAGGTCTCAATTTCGATCTGATCGTGACGCTGTCACCGCCGGCCCATCACAAAGCGCTGGAATTGACCCGCAACTTGGCGGCGGATGTCGAGTATTGGCCGACCGTGGACCCGACAGTCGCGGAAGGTAACCGTGAGCAACGGCTCAGTGCTTATCGTGAGGTACGGGACGAACTGATGGCGCGCATTCGCGAGCGCTTCGTGTTGTCTCGCGGCGGCAACGAATGATATCACTTGGTGGGATCGGGTTGTTAAACTCGGCCCATTCCGCTAGTTTCCGCGCCCATCCATAGCGTACTCCAACTCATCGTTATCTCGCGGTCAGATGATCGGTCGCCCCAAATTCGTACTTGCGTCCGGCTCGCCGCGACGGCTTGCCCTGATCAATCAGGCCGGGATCGAGCCGGACGCCCTCAAGCCCGCAGACCTCGATGAGACCCCGCATCGCGGCGAGATTCCGCGCGCTTACGCCACACGACTCGCCCACTCCAAAGCCACGGCAGCGTTGGAAAATGTGAATCTGGACGACGAACTGCGCGGTGCCTTTATTTTGGCCGCCGATACGGTTGTCGCTGTCGGTCGGCGCATCCTTCCCAAGGCGGAATTGCTCGACGAGGCGGCGCAGTGCCTTCGCTTGCTTTCAGGACGCAATCATCGCGTTTACACCGCCATCTGCCTGGTGACCCCCAAGGAAGCTTTCCGCCAGCGTCTGGTGGAAACACGCGTGCGGTTCAAGCGGTTGTCGGAAGAGGATATCGAAGCTTACCTTGCCTCGGGTGAATGGCGCGGCAAGGCGGGAGGCTACGCGGCGCAGGGAATCGCCGGCACCTTTATTGTGAAGATCGTCGGCTCATATACCAATGTCGTCGGCCTGCCGCTCTACGAAGTCATCACACTGCTGGGCGGCGAGGGCTATCCTATCCGCTTCGGCTGGCTGAAAGCGGTGTGAGGCGTCGTACGGGATTTGCCCTATTTATGAAGAAGGCGGACGCTCTATGAACGAGATCGACCGCAAAGCGCCAATTGTGCGGTCCTGCCCAATTTGCGGGAAGCCGGTCGAGCCGGCCTTCAAGCCTTTCTGTTCCAAGCGCTGCGCCAATATCGATCTCAATCGCTGGCTGTCTGGCGTTTATGCGGTACCCGCAAAAGACGATGAAGACGAAGACGGCGAACGGCCGGCCGAAGGTGAAACGGGCAAAAAATGAGCGCGCAGAGCGGTGATTGGCCAGATCGTCTGTTCGAGACGCTCAAACGCGGCGGCATCCAGCAAGTCGCCTATGTGCCCGACGCCGGTCACGCGCGTCTGATCGACCGATGTCGCGCCGATGACGAAATCCGCGATGTTGCGCTCACCACAGAAGAGGAAGGCGTGGCGCTGGCTGCAGGTGCCTGGCTGGGAGGCGACCGCGCGGCCCTGTTGATGCAGTCGAGCGGTGTAGGCAACTGCATCAACATGCTCTCGCTGGCGCGGACGTGTCGCTTTCCGCTGCTGATGCTGATCACAATGCGCGGCGAGTGGGAGGAGTTCAATCCCTGGCAGGTGCCGATGGGGTCGATCACCGATCCTGTGCTCAAATTGTGCGAGGCGGAAATCTACCGCGCAAATGAACCGAACGAAGTTGCGGGTATCGCCCAATGCGCCATTCAGCATGTCTTCGGAGGAGAGCGAATCGCCGCAGTGATCCTTTCGCAGCAATTGATCGGCAAGAAGGTGTGGACCAAATGACGCTGGAACGCCGCGCCGCTATGGCAACGCTCCTCGCCGACAGGGGTGATGACCTCCTCCTTGTTCCGGGTCTTGGCTCGACTGCGTGGGACGCAGCGGCCGCCGGCGACGACGATCGCAACTTCTATCTTTGGGGTGCCATGGGCGGCGCCGCAATGATCGGTCTCGGCCTGGCGATGGCTCAGCCCAACCGCCGCGTTGCCGTGATAACCGGCGACGGAGAGATGCTGATGGGCCTTGGTTCGCTCGCCACCATAGCCACCCAAAGTCCGCCCAATCTGGCGATCATTGTCTTCGACAACGGCGTCTATGGCGAGACCGGTATGCAGCCGAGCCACACGCAAGCCGGGGTCGACCTCATCGGTGTGGCGGGCGCCTGCGGTATCGCGACCCGGCTTGATGTACGGGACGACAATGAGCTGGCGGACCTTGCCCGGCGGCTAAAAAATCTCCGCGGGACGCTTTTCGCTCGCGTGCAGATTGCAACCGATGAGCCGCCGCGCGTGCTTCCCATTCGCGCTGGCATCGCGCTGAAGGAGAGGTTCCGCGCCGCTATCGGTGTAAAGTCGTAGGCTCGGGACAGGCGTTCTGGACAGTGCAGATTCGAGCCTTTATAACGCCCGCGCTTTGCTGAGCGGCCCATCCGGGCCGACCCGGCGCCCAGGTAGCTCAGTTGGTAGAGCACGTGACTGAAAATCACGGTGTCGGTGGTTCGATTCCGCCCCTGGGCACCA
>DATDLC010000110.1:0-19377 GCA_036519515.1 Pseudolabrys sp.
CGTCTGAGCCCGCGCCCCCCAAAGGCGGGCGCATAGAACCTGCCCGACAAATCCACTAGTCTCCCCACGGGGCCACAATAGCGGGGGGCAGGCTTGGCCGAAAAACGGACCAAAAATTCTGGCGTGATGATCGTCGCTTTCGCGGCTGTCGCCGCGTGGCAGATCTACGACATGGCGACGGCAACCGAGACGCCAAGCCGGGCGCTCATAATCTTGCAATATGTGCTGCTCGCCGGGCTCCTCGTGGGGCTCGCCGGCGCACTGCTCAATTTTCTACGCTCGCAGTAAGAGCTCGCCGGCTTGACCAAGTGCCGGTCTCAGCGCGGGGTGTCGGAATGACAGCTGCGTGTGGGCTGGTCCCATAGCCAACCGCACTTGGTGCAGCCGGCAAGGCTAAGGCTGAGCAAAACCAATGGTATAAAGACGGCAGCGCGGTTCGGGAGGGGTCCAAACATAGGCACAAGCATAGCCTAATGCAGCGGAGTTCGCGAGGGTCGTCTATCTATCTACCTGCCAGGATAAATATTTTCATTCTTTCGAATGATAATGCTTTTCATTCAATCGGATGACAGCAATGCGCCGGATGCTCTTCTTTCGATGGACGAAAGCCCTATATGAAGTTCCAAATATGAATGGCAGTTTAGAATGAGTGGGCGACGCCGTTGTGCGCCTCGCCCACACCGCTGCCTAGCGAAAGGCATCGACTTCATGTCCATCCGCCCGGTCAAACGCATCGTGCAATCGCAGCCCACTATTGAGGGCGCCGGCGTCAAACTGCGACGCGCCTTCGGCTTTGGCGACACGGCGGAGACAGATCCATTTCTGCTGCTCGACGATTTCCGCAACGATCGGCCCGCCGACTATCTCGCGGGCTTCCCCTGGCATCCTCACCGCGGCATCGAAACCATCACCTACGTGCTCTCCGGCACCGTGGAGCATGGCGACAGCCTGGGAAATAGCGGTGCGCTCGGCGCGGGCGACGTGCAATGGATGACCGCGGGGCGCGGCATCATGCATCAAGAGATGCCGCAAGGCGACGCGCAAGGACGCATGCACGGATTCCAACTGTGGGCGAACCTGCCTTCGTCGCTCAAGATGACGACACCGCGTTATCAGGACATCAAGGCAAAGGAGATTCCGGAGATCGTGGACGACGACGGCACGCGGGTGCGCATCGTGTGCGGAGAGTTCTGGGGAAAGAAAGGCCCTGTCGACGGCGTCGCCGCCGATCCGCGCTACCTCGACGTGTTCGTGCCACCCGGCAAGCGCAAGACGCTTAAAGTTGAGGTCGAGCGCCACGCCTTCGCTTATGTGTTCGAGGGCACTGGCATATTCACTGCTGCGTCGCAGCCGATCGGCATACTCAGCGAAAAGCAGGTCGACGGAAACGAAATTCTGATCCGCGAAAAGGCCGGTGATCGCTCGCTGGTGCTGTTCGATTCGGGCGACGAGATCGCCGTTCAGGCTGGCGACAAAGGCGTTCGCTTCCTGCTGGTGTCCGGCAAGCCGATCCAGGAGCCGGTCGCTTGGTACGGTCCGATCGTGATGAATACGCAGACGGAGCTTCAGCAGGCCGTTTCCGAACTACGTAATGGCACGTTCATCAAGGATCGAACGTCGGGGCCCCCTGTCCGCTAAAGTCCTTCAATCTGGGGAACTTTTCCCGTCGCCCGGCGTTGCGCGCTGGGCGAAGGGAATAGGATCCGCCGCGCCCAGTCAAATTCTTCGACCCGCGTGCGCATATCGCGCGCACGTGTCACAGAGTCCATTGTGACGTTGGCGCGATGAAACAGCCGGGATCATATACAATGCATAGTCGGTCACACCTGCGACCAGTGCGCGGAATTGCTCACGCAGGGCCTCGGCCGCGTTCGGCGCCCGCATTCCAGCTCGACACGACGCCGGTCGGATTCAGCAACGCCTCCATTTTCTGCGCTTGCGCAAGCTGTTCGTGCGCCCGTTCGAGCGCGCCTTTTTCTCCGCCGAAATGTGGCGTCGCTCGGTCAGCTGACCGGCGGCGTCGCACACGACTTCAACAATCTGCTGATGGTGGTGAGCGGACAAGCACAGTCGCTCATGCGCCGGATGACCGACCAGAAAAATATCCGTTCGCTGGAAGCAATCTTCACAGCCGCCTCGCGCGGTGAGGCGCTCACGCGGCAATTGCTTACTTTTTCTCGTCGCCAACCGCAAAATCCTCGGACAGTACATTTCGGCCAGACCATCGCCGCGTTCCATGACGTGCTTGCGAGCTCGGCGCGCGGCAAGATCGATCTACGCACAGAGATCCCGCGCGACATCTGGCCTGTCTCGATCGACATCGCCGAATTCGAACTCGCGTTGGTCAACCTTGTAGTCAACGCGCGCGATGCCATGCCGGAAGGCGGCTCAATTACCATAGCGGGTAAAAACGTGACGCTGCGCGGCGACGAATCGGTCGATTCTCTCAAGGGAGAATTTGCAGCGCTGACGATCAGCGATACCGGTTCAGGTATTCCACCCGAACTGTTGCCGAAGATTTTCGAACCGTTTTTCACGACGAAGAGTCCCGACAAGGGAACGAGACTGGGTCTCTCGCAGTTTACGGATTCGCCCAGCAATCCGGTGGCACAATCGTCGTTCGCAGCCAAGTCGGCCAGGGAACGCAGGTCAGGCTTTATTTGCCGCACAGCCATGCTCCCGTCACCGTGGTCGTTTCAGAGACTCCCAACCAGTCGTATGGCCGGGGCGAGATCATCCTTGTTGTCGAGGACAACCCGGATGTGAAAACGGTGGCCACGACATTGCCGGAGCAGCTCAACTACCGCACGGTGGCGGTCGGAAATGCCAAGGCCGCGCTTGATTTTCTGGCCGCTGGGAAACCCGTGGACTTGGTGTTCTCCGACGTAATGCTGCCCGGCGACCTCGACGGCCTGGGTCTGGCCCGGGCCATCGGCGACCGCTACCCCCGAATCCCGGTCTTGCTCACGAGCGGCTATGCGAAGGCCCTCAGCGGCCAGCACAGGATGCCGATCCTGCGAAAGCCCTATCAGATTTCCGCCCTTGCTGAGGCGGTGCGCTCAACGCTCGGGACCGGACAAACACAATAGTCGCAAGTCTCGCCGCATCGTGCGGGCTTCCGCCCATGGCGGAAGCAGTGATACCGTTGGCGGTCCGGGGTACGTGCTGCAACCGTGATCCGCTTGTCTGCGCCTGGACGGCAGATCCGCTGACGGGAGGTCAGACATGAGCCTATCGCGATTGATCAAGCCACTGTTGTTGAGCGGCGCAGTCTTAATATTCGGCACAAATTTTTTTTCACGCGCCCAATCAGAAGAACTCCGTGTTGGCTTTATCGCGCCGATGACCGGCCTCTTTGCTCAGGTTGGCAAGGATATGGTCGACGGATTCCAGATGTATCTCGATGAGCATGGCAACAAGCTGGGTGGCATGGATGTCAAATTCATTCTGGAGGACGACCAGGCCAAACCCGATCTCGGGGTCACAAAGGCCAAGAAGCTTGTGCTGAATGATCAGGTTCAGATGTTCATCGGCGGAGTGCTTGCCTCCACCGGCTATGCGCTCGCTCCCGTCAGCACGGAAATGAAGACTGTCTACATCGCTTCGATTCCGGCGGCGGATGACCTAACACAGCGACAGGCAGACAAGTTTCCCTACCTGATCCGCACCGGCTGGTCCTCGTCGCAGCCGTCGCAGCCGATGGGGCAATGGGCGTGCGATCAGGGATACAAGAAAATAGCCGCGGTGGGCGCCGATTACGCCTTCGGTTACGAACAGGTCGGCGGTTTCCAGAAAACGTTCGAGGATTGCGGCGGCAAGATCGTGCAGAAGATCTGGCCACCACTCGGCACCAAAGATTTCGGACCCTTCATCCCCACCATCAAGGCCGATGCCGACGCCGTGTTCGCACTGATGGTCGGACCGATGGCGCTGCAATTCCCCAAACAGTTGCGCGCTTCCGGATACAAGAAACCGATCATTGGCGGCGGCACCAGCTATGACGAATTCGCCCTGCCCTTCATGGGCGACGAGGTCGTCGGCGACGTCTCCTCGCTGCAATACAGCGCCGCGTTGACGACACCGAAAAACGAGGCCTTCGTGAAGGCTTACCGCGCCAAATACGGCAAGGTCCCGTCGTATTTCTCGGAGAGCAACTACACGACCGCGCAGCTGATCGACGAAACGATCAAGAAGACCGGCGGCAAGTGGCCCGGTCCGGAGCAATTCATCAAGACGATGGCGGGACTGAAGATCGACGCAGTCCGCGGACCGGTCTCGTTCGATGACATGCGCAACCCGATCCAGGACATCTACATCAAGAAGGTCGAGAAAAAGCAGATGTTCGGCTACGACAAGCCCGAGCTGTGGAACACGGTGATCAAGACCTATCCCGCCGTCAGCCAGTTCTGGACATACGGGAAGGACAAGTTCCTCGCGCAGCCGGTCTACAGCCGCGACTTCCCGCCCTGCAAATTTTGCGAGTGAGACGCCACACGCAAGTGAAAATCCCGGCCTCGTGCCGGGGTTTTCCTTTTCGAATATGTCGCAACTCACATTACGGGCACGGATGACGTCGCCCATCATTGCCCAAAAAGGTGCCGGTGCGCGGGTCATATGACCTGTAGCGGCGCATGCAGTAATCCACGCCGCCGCCACCGCCACCACCATAGGACTCCGCGTAGTAGCCGGGCTCAACTTCATACTCGGGCGCCGCGTAGTACGGGCTCGCATAGTAAGGAGCCGCATAGTACGGACCACCATAGTAGCCGCCGTAATAGTAAGGCGCCGAGAGCGCTCCGCCGATGATTGCGCCGGCGGCCAGTCCGCCACCGAGGCCCCAGCCCCATCCGCGGCCCCAGCCCCAACTTCTGCCGACCCATCGCACAGTTTCAATGTTGCTCGTCGCTGCGTTCTTAATCGCCAGCGCGCCGTCCGCCGGCGCTGCCGAGGCAACGCTTGCAAATGACGGCACCGCAACCGCGATCAAGGCGGCGGCCATCAATGTCGTGATCGTCTTTGACATGGCTACACCTCTGAATTGGATCCTGCACTGCTGTTCCTTGTTTCCTCTTGTCCGCTGGTTCTGTTGCAGTCTAATCCAGTCGCGCAGCGGACGAAACGCACATTGATCAACGCCGACCGGCATGGCTGAGTTGCAGCCGTGGCCGGTCCAGATCACGCAAGTCCACGGCGAAATTCGCTCGGTGTGAAACCGGTCGCCCTGCGGAATGCGGCCGAAAACGAGCTGGTCTCCGCAAAACCGACCGCCAATGCGACTTCCGTCACGGAACAGGTCCACAGCATCTCTTTGGCCCGTTCAATGCGCCGGCCGATGTGATAGCGGTGCGGGGGGTATGCCGAAGGATTGTTTGAACGCACGGGCGAAATGGTAGGGGCTCAAGTCGACGAGCGCAGCCAGCTCCGACAATTTCACGTCGCGCGCCAAATGCTCCTCGATGAAATCCGACACTCTTTTCTGCTGCAGGCCGGTCAATCCCCCGCGGGCAAGCGCGACGATGGCGCCGCCGTTCTGCCGTACGAGTTCGTGGGCCAATAGAACGCTCAGCGCCTCGGCATAATGCGGCAATGGCCCGCCGGCGTTGACCGTTTGCTGCTTCAGTCTGGACGCGAGCTGCCAGATCTCCGGATCGAAAAAGAACAGGCGCGGGCGAAAGTCGGTCTCGGCAAATCGCAACCTGTTGTCGAGCAGCGGTCCATGCGGATCGATATAGAAATAATTGACCCGCGTCAGCACGCGTGGATTCTGCCAACCGTAGAACTTGTGGCCAGCCGGCACGAAAGTCAGCCGGCCACTTAGATTGCGCAGCGTCGATCTCGGTAATCCTTCGACCAAAGTCTCGTCATCGCGCGTTCGGAGTGCTCGGCAGCGATCAACAAATGCTGCGGCAACAGCCGTAACGACGTCCGCGCGAAGACCCTGCCATTCAGAGAATTGTCGATTGATCAGTTCGGACGGAGCAAAATGAACCCATTGCTGCTGTTCATCGATGCGAAATTTCGGCATGCGATCTCCATTTAGGATCGCCGCCCTTGGAGTTTCCACTGCATGTTGGTTCGATCCTCCTGATATCGGCGTCGGTTGTTCGCGCGCAAGTCACGGCTGCGTGAATTTATGCCGCCGTTATGGCATTCGATATGCGCATGCAAGCCTTGCATCGGGCGCAGCAAAGCGGAAACAAAGCCAGCAATTCCGAGCAAGCGATTCGGCGCATCACTTCCCATTTTGCAGACGGCGCGTGGCCCTCTTGCCGCCCGCCGCAAATGAAGATGGAGATGAAACCGATGAAAAAACTACTCGTGAGCGCGGCCTTGACTGCCGTGTTGGCGGCGCCCGCCTTTGCTCAGTCGTACAATGCGGGTTACGGCACAGGTAACCTGATCAATCTTCCCGCACTCGAGCATGGTGGAACCGCGTCAGCCGGCGAGGCCTATGCCTCTGTGCCCCCGCGCGCCAATGCGCGCCGCGCGCGCAATACGCGCGCCGAAAGCGTGTCGCCGAACGATCCCTATACGGTCTACGACGAATCCGGAGAATATGTCGGCCGCGACCCGGATCCGAATGTACAGTTCGAGCTGCGTCGCGACAACGCACATGACCACTAAAGGCGTAGCATCACAAAGAAACCCCGGCCTAAGTGCCGGGGTTTTTTCTTGAGCATCATGACCCGCATTGTCAGTCTGTCGCGATGAGCGAATTTGCCGATCGGATCATCGGTCACTACGAACGCCACGCGATCGCCTGGGACGGAGATCGCGCCCGCGCCGTGTGGAACGACAAGCCTTGGCATGAGCGCTTTATCGCCTTCCTTCCTGAAGGCGCAACCGTGCTCGACCTCGGCTGCGGCTCGGGCAGCCCGGTCGCGCGTCATATGGCCGCGTGCGGATTGAAAATTACCGGCGTCGATTCGTCACCGACATTCATCTCGCTTTGCCGTAGCCGCCTGCCCGGCCATGCCTGGATTGTTGGCGATATGCGCTCGCCACCGCTGAAGCAGCTATTCCAGGGGATTTTGGCGTGGGACAGTTTTTTCCACCTCAAGCCGGCCGACCAGCGGAAGATGTTCGCGGTGTTCCACGAACATGCCGCTCCGTCCGCCCTCCTGATGTTCAATGCCGGCCCGCGCCACGGCGAAGCCCTCGGCACCTATCGCGGCGATCCGCTCTACCACGCAAGTCTCGATCCCGCGGAGTACGCGACGCTACTGGACGGGATCGGCTTCGATATTGTCGCGCACGTTGTCGAGGATCCGCAGGCCGGCGGCAGAACGGTCTGGCTCGCGCGTTCCCGTGCATGACCGCGACATGCGAGAGTCGTGCCGCCGCCACAAGAAAAAGCCCCGGCCATCAGGTCGGGGCTTGTTTGTTCTCTCGAACCGCTTTGTTCGTCTCAAGCCGCCTTGTTCTTTTGCTGTTTGATGAAGGCTTCGGCGCGTTTCGCGAGCTCGGCAGGAGCAACATCTTCCTTGTGTGTCGCCACGTACCAGGTGTTGCCCGATGAATCTTTTACGCCGCCGCTGCGGTCGCCGTAGAACATGTCGGTCGGTTCCATGACGCTCGCACCGCCAGCCTTGACCGCGCGCTGATAGACGCTGTCGACGTCGGGAACATAGATATAGAGCGTCGTCGTTGTTGCCTTCGACATTTCATTCTCTTCGCCGATCATGATCCGCGAGTCGCCGATGGTGACCTCGGCATGCATGATCGATCCGTCCGGCCGTTTGATCGGTTCATGCGACAGCCGCGCACCAAAGGCTTGCTTGAGGAATTCGATGATCTTGGTCGCGCTGCGTACGGTCAGATAAGGCGTTACCGAGTGATATCCATCCGGAACAGGTTTCACCGCCATAATCGACACCTCCTGCTTTGCTTGGGGAACACGCAGTGTCGTCCGGAACTTGGCCTTTTGTTTGCCGCTGCGATGAAGTTGTGATGACTGGCGATACGACGTTCGCGCTGACATCAACTCGACTATTCGGCGGGGATCGGCGTCGCAGGTGCGGTGGGCGCGGTCGCGGCTTGTGAGGCCGCCGATGGCCCTCTGAGCGGCCGCTCCTCCATCGCAATCAAGAACGCCATGCCGAAGGACAGCACCAAAGCACAGGCGAGAAACACGAAACGGAAAGCGTAAGCCAACTCGGGTGCGGAGGCCGTGCGCGCCAGCATTTCGACCGACATGCCGGTGACCCCACCAAGCCCGCCGAGAACAATTGCGCCGAGAAGCGCCACAACCAGCGCCGAAAACAGCGCGCGGAAGAAATTCGCAGCCCCGGTGGCGACGCCCATCTGCGAGCGTGATACCGCGTTCTGCATGCAGACGGTGGATACGGGGAACACCGTTCCCAGTCCTGCACCGATCACGAGCAGCAAAAGAAGGACAAGTATTGTCGGCATCGACGCCGGCCAGATCGCCAGCGGCGCGAGCGACAGAATTGACAGCGTAAGCCCGATCAAGGACACCCGCTTGTAATGGGCTATATACGTCATCATCCGGCCGGTGATGGTCGAGAGCGTGACGGTCGCGGCCATCAGCGGAATCAGTGCCAAACCCGACTGGCTCGCCGAGAGGTGCAGAACGACTTCGAAGTAAAGCGGCACAAAGATCGTCATACCGACGAGCGTTCCCATGTTGCAGGCGCCGGCGAGCGTCGCGCAGCGGACGACCGGATTGCCCAGCACGGCGAGCGGCAGGAACGGCTCGCGCGTCGCCACCAGCCGCCAGGCGAACAACCCCCACAGAATTGCCGAGGCGAGAAGCAGCGCGCCGGTCTGCGGCGAGATCCAATCAAAGCGCCGCCCGCCCCACGACAAGGCCAGCAACAGCGCGATCGCCGCCGACATCATCAACGCCGCACCGATGATATCGAGCCTGTGCTTGCGCGGGCGAAACGGCACGCGCCGCAGCACGTTCGACGTCATGCCGAGCGCAACCAGCCCCAGTGGCAGGTTGATCCAGAAAATAAGCGACCAGTCGATGTGCTCCGTCAGGAAGCCGCCAAGCACCGGACCACCCACGGATGACGCTGCAAACACCGCACCGATGTAGCCTTGGTACCGGCCGCGCTCGAGCGGCGAAACAATGTCGGCGATGATGGTCTGCGCCAGTGCCATCAGGCCGCCACCGCCGAGACCCTGGAAGCCTCGCGCAAGCACCAGGGCAGTCATGCTGGGCGCAAGCGCGCAGGCCACCGAGCCGAGCACGAAAATTCCGATCGCCGTGAGCATCATCACCCGCCGCCCGTGGATATCGGCCAATTTGCCGTAAAGGGGAGTCACGGCCGTGCCGGTGATTAGATAGGCAGTGACGACCCAGGACAGGTCGTCGAGGTTGCCGAAATGCCGGCCAATTGTGGGCAACGCGGTGGCAACAATCGTCTGGTCGAGCGCCCCGAGGAACATAGCCAGCATGATGCCAAGCACGATGGTCCGGATTTCCGGGTGCGTCAGTGCCGGCGGCTCGGGTGGAGCCTCGGGCTTCACCGAACGTGCCTTGGGCTTCGATTTCGGAGCGGTCATCGCGGCGTGTATAAGTGTGATGAGTCAACAACCCGCTCAATGCCTTGATGATCCCGGTAAAGCAAGACGCGCCAGCGCGGGGGTGGTATGTGCAGCACACCCAAGGGCTTGCCATCGAGCACGCACGAAAAACATGAGGCAGCGGTTGCAGATCCGAGACCTTCTTTTCGTTGCGCTGGTCCTCGTCACCACACCGATTCACGCCCGCGACAAGCTGCCGCCCGGCTTTGTCTATCTGCGCGACGTCGATTCCAGCATCGCGCAGGACATCCGCTACGCGACGAACGACAATTTCACGGGCCATCCCTTGCCCGGCTATGGCGCCGCCGAATGCGTGCTGCGCCGCGAGGCGGCCGAAGCGCTCAGGCGCGCGCAGGCCGATCTCGCGCGCGAACACCTGAGTTTGAAGGTTTACGATTGCTATCGCCCGACCCGCGCCGTGCGCGCGATGGCCGCCTGGGCCCATGACGGCGACGACAGCGAAGTCACCCGGCGTTTTTATCCGGTCTTGCACAAGCGCAACTTGTTCGCGCTTGGCTACATTTCGGCGCAGTCACGGCACTCGACCGGAACAACCGTCGACCTGACGTTGATCAAATTGCCCGCCGCCCCCGTTCCCCGCTTCGATCCGGCAGTGCGTTACGGACCTTGCACCGGGCCCGCCGGCAAACGCGCGCCTGACAACAGCATCGACATGGGCACGGGCTACGATTGTTTCGACGTCAAGAGCTATGGCCAGAGCAGCGCTATTACCCGGGAGCAGCGCCAATGGCGGGAGCTGTTGAATTCAGTGATGCGCCGGCATGGCTTTGCGGGCTACTTCCGCGAGTGGTGGCACTTTTCCTACAACGGTGCCGCCGAGACCAGCGCCTATGATTTTGCGATTGCACCGCGGGGACGTTGATCCGGCTTTTTCCGCGTTCCCTTCGGCCATTTGCCCGGCCAGCTGACGATATATTCCTCAAGCCTTTCGTCAGGCACATCGACCTCGTTCGCCGAAACGCGGCCGCGCACGGAAATGCCGGCGGTGTGGACCGTCTCGGGGTCGCCCGAGACGAGCGGATGCCACCAGGCAAGATCCTTGTCCTCGGCGACAAGCCGATAGGCGCAGGTGGGCGGCAGCCATTTCAGGCGGCGCACGTTGCGCGGAGTTAGCCGCACGCAATCCTTCACCTTGGCCTGGCGATGAGCGTAGTCGTTGCAGCGACAGGTCTGGCAGTCGAGCAGCTTGCAACTGACGTCGGTGAACACCGTTGCATTCGTGTCCTCGTCGATCAGCTTGTTCAGGCAGCAACGGCCGCAGCCATCACAGAGACTTTCCCATTCGGCCTGGGTCATCTCGGACATGGCCTTGCGGCGCCAGAATGGGACTTGCTGGTCGGCCTTCACGGGACTCATGGTGGCCTTGTAGCGCCTCACGGCGGTTCCGTCATGGCCAGCTTCCTCTCGATGGGGGGAGAATCCTAAACAGCGGGTTACCGGATGGCCCACCGATAAAATTCGGCACCCTGTCACATTCATCACACCAGGCCTGGTGCCGCTGCGCTAGCAACGGCAGGAGCTCGGCACAGCCCCAAGCTGGTGTAGCAAAACATGAGATGGAGCGACCGTCGATGACCAATGCTGTTGGACGCGGGCCCAGCCCACAAACGGGCGACCACGCAGCGGGCGCGCATGGCGCGCGCGTCGCCAAGCCGGTTATGAGCCCTGGATATAACCAGGAAATCACCCGGGGCTATTTGAAAGGGAAAGACGCAGTTAATAGTTCAATCAAGCAGATCGACGCGCTGCGAAACAAATTGCACATAAGCACCGATCCTCGCGTGGACTCCCTCTTTCGAATGGCGGTTAGCAAGTTGGGCGTTAAGTTAATCGGGCTCAAAGGCGATACGGCAATCAATGACCGAATGATCGATGCCTGGGTCGCACAGCTTGAGGGCCAGCGAGCCGCCCGCAATGACAGCTTCGCGCGGCTGAAAATCGATCACGACATCGACCAGCTGAAAACGCTAAAAGAGCTGAGAGGGCTGATAAACACAGGAGACCGTTTGGCCGAAGAACGCGCAAATCTTTCCTGCCAAATGGCTGAGTTAAATCGCAAGCTCGACGACCCGAGCGCCTAAGAGTAGAACGAGAATATCGCTCGAAAGCAGAACAACTCGACCGCATCAGCATACGGTTGAAGGGCGTTCCGGAAGGGATGCCCGCCGAAGCCAGCGCAAATGTAGTGGACGCCATATTGAACAAATTTGGCAATCCACCCACACCTGTGACGGCGGCTTTGCTACCGCAAGCAACTAAGCGAAATGCAAAATGCATTCCGGGAATACGCGCAGGCCCGTGGCGGCGCGGAAAACGCGGCCCCGTATCTTGCATCCATGCGCCGCAACTTGCACGACAAGCTCAAAGGGTCTCATGAATCACTACGTCAATGACAACTCCGACAATATAATTAATGAAATCAATCAGAAGATCGACCAACTGGACCCCAACAAGTCCGGGCCAGGCGTGCGCGGTAATTCTCCGAGTGCCCATCGCGCCCAGACGCAGGTGGCGGACAGCGGTCCATCCCAAGCGGCGCAAATAGCAAAAAGCGTCTGACCGTTCCGCCGGTGAACCCACCCGCGGTTGTCGGACGGTTAGACCTGCCCGAGACCCTGGGACGGGCCCGTGCGACAGAAGCGAAGTTCGGTTCTGGCCATATTTGCGAATCCTCAAGCGCCCTCTCAACGACCGCGGGTGGGGTTCGTCATTGGTTGCTCCATTTTCTTCAACTTCTGCCGCAGAAGGAGGTCCTTGAACCTCTGCTTTAAGTTGAGCGTATTCCGCATTGGCGAGGCCTAGGCCCCTTACACCAGCGGTCAGATTCTGGGGAAGAAGAGAAAAGGGCCCTTTTTCACCGCAATTTTCATTCACCTTGGTTCCAGGTGTCCGGAACCGTGGCATTGGCCCTGCGTTGGCGGATCGGCTAAAATTCCCCTCGCCGGCAGCCCGCCGGCGTTAAATTTATGAGCGGCACAGCTTTGCGCGATCTGTTCCCCGAGGACTGGAAGCCCAATATCAAGCGGTTCCTGCTCGGACTGGACGCCTGGGTCGATTTCAGCGTTTTCCGCAGCGCCTCCGGCCTGCGTGAAAGCTACGAGCGCTTTTCGACCTTCATGGACCGTTTCCACGTGTCCGGCTGGCGGCGAGGCCTCAATGAAATCGTGTCGGAAGGCGCGACACTTGGCACCGTCGGTTTGGTCGTAATGCTGGCGCTGGCGGTGCCGGCATTCCGTGAAACCTCCGATGATGACTGGCTGAAGAAATCCGAACTGGCGGTGACCTTCCTCGACCGCTACGGCAATGAGGTTGGCTCGCGTGGCATCAAGCACAATGACGCGATCCCGCTCGACCAGTTTCCCGATCACCTGATTAAGGCCGTGCTCTCGACCGAAGACCGGCGTTTCTACGAACACTTCGGAATCGATCTTCCGGGCACGGCGCGCGCCCTGGTGGCGAATACGCGCGCCGGCGGCGTCGTGCAGGGTGGCTCCTCCATTACCCAGCAACTTGCGAAAAATCTGTTCCTGAACAACGAGCGCACGATTGAGCGCAAGGTCAAAGAAGCATTTCTCGCCATGTGGTTGGAAGCGCGTCTGACCAAGAACGAGATCCTCAAGCTCTATCTGGACCGGGCCTATATGGGCGGCGGTGCTTTCGGTGTGGATGCGGCGGCGCAGTACTATTTCAACAAGTCGGCGCGTGACGTGAACCTCGCGGAAGCGGCGATGCTCGCAGGCCTGTTCAAGGCACCGACCAAGTTCGCGCCGCACATCAACCTGCCGGCTGCCCGCGCGCGCGCCAACGTCGTGCTCGACAATCTGGTCGAAGCAAACATGATGACCGAGGGCCAGGTGTTCGGTGCCCGCCGGCATCCGGCGACGCCCGTCGACCGTCGTGACGATCGCGCGCCCAATTACTACCTCGACTGGGCCTTCGACGAGATGAGGAAGCTTGTCGATACCTTCCCGAAATCGATGACCGAGCGCGTTTTCGTCGTTCGCACCGCGCTCGATACCAATCTGCAAAACAACGCCGACGCGGCGATCGAGAGTTCGCTGCGGCAATACGGCCAGGAATACCATGCAAAGCAGGCTGCTGCGGTGCTCATGGATGTCGATGGCGCCGTGCGCGCAATGGTCGGCGGCCGCGACTACGGTGCGAGCCAGTTCAATCGCGCGACCGACGCGATGCGTCAGCCCGGGTCATCGTTCAAGCCTTACGTCTACGCGGCCGCCCTCATGAACGGCATGAAGCCGACCTCGACGGTGGTGGACGGTCCTGTCTGTATCGGCAACTGGTGCCCGCATAACTACGGTCACGGCTATGCGGGATCGATGTCGCTCATGCAGGCGCTTACGCAATCGATCAATACGATCGCCGTGAAACTGTCGATCTCGATCGGCAACGGTAATGCTAAAGTCGGGCGCGCGAAGATCGTCAAGCTCGCGCATGACATGGGCGTCCGTACGCCGCTGCCAGATACACCGTCGCTTCCGATCGGAGCCGACGAGGTCACCGTGCTCGACCATACTGGCGCCTATGCGGCCTTCCCCAATATGGGCAAGGCGGTAACGCCGCACGCGCTCCTCGAGGTGCGCACCGGCCAAGGGGATCTCGTCTGGCGGTTCGATCGCGACGGACCGAAGCCCCGGCAAGTGATGCCGGTCGGCGTTGCCTCCGACATGGTCAAGATGATGAACAACGTGGTCGAAAATGGCACCGGCCGTCGCGCGCGCCTCGACGGCGTCGCCGCTGCCGGCAAAACGGGCACCACTAACGCCTACCGCGACGCTTGGTTCATGGGTTACACGGGCAATTTCGTTTGCGGCGTCTGGTTCGGCAATGACGACTATCAGGTGACCAACCGCATGACGGGCGGTTCGCTTCCAGCCATGACCTGGCACAAGATCATGGCCTATGCGCACCAGGGCATCGAAATCAAACAGCTCCCGGGTGTTGGGGCGCCGCAAGTCCGCCAGCAGCCCGCCGTCGCCGAGGTCAAATCGAAGTCGACTGAGCCGGCGCCTCCACCGCGGCCCGCTCTGTTGACAAAGCGCGGCGCTGATATCCTGGTGCGGGTCGAGCGCCTGATGGATGACGCCAATCGCGCCCTGGGACCGGTGCGTCCGACCGTGTCAACTGTCAAAGGCAAGCAAGCGCAGGCGCCTGAGGCTGCTGGCGCATTTGCCTCTTCCCTGGAAGGACGCGCTTTCGGCAACCACAACTGATTGGCCCGCGTCTGCGACCGGCGTATCTTTCCCGACAGCATATCAACCTCATGGATTGTCCGTGCGACTGCTTTTCGGAACGCTATTCGGTCTTGCCATAGCCGCGATCGTCGGGCTGGGCCTGACCTATTACGCGCTCGCGCACGGCACCGCTTTCGGCGGCCTGTCGATTGAAAGCTGGACTGCGTGGCCCAAGACAGGAACCGTCGATGCCGATCCTTATGCGCGCGCGTCGATCGCGCGTACGGGGCGATTGCCGACGGCGATGGGCGATGGCGTCTCGTTCAGCCTCAAATCCGATGATGAGGGCAAAACGCTCGACGGCCGCTGTGAGGTCGTCGTCTCCGGAATAACGCCCGTCGCGCGCTTCTGGACACTGACGCTTTACAATCACGATGGCGGCCTAGTCGCCAATTCGACAAACCGCTACGGCTTCACAAGCCAGGAAATCGTGCGCCGCAGCGACGGAAGCTTCGAGATTGTCGTCGCGCCCCGCGCCAATTCCGGTAACTGGCTGCCGACAGGCGGCGTCGAACGCTACGAACTCATTCTGCGCCTCTACGACACCGCGGTTGGCGTTTCCACCAAGGCGGGCCGCGAAGTTCCCATGCCGGACGTCGCGACCAGGAGCTGTCCATGATTCGATGGCTTTTGTTGATCCTCGGCGGCGCGCTTCTGGGTGGCATCGTGCATCTGGCGACCGTCATCATCCTGCCGCGTACCGCAACTCAGGATGCCTTTGCGCGCCTGGCCCCGATTGCCCCCGTGAATTCCGTCGTCGCCCTGCCCGCGCCGACGCCCGAAAAAGCGGTCATGCCGTTCATGGATCCCGCCTTCGCGAGCGCGGTTTGCCTTTACGACCTTTCGAAGGGTCCTTTGAAACTCACCGTTCCGGTCAGTCCGGCTTACACGTCGGTGTCTTTTTACACACGGAATAACGTCGCCTATTACGCCATCAATGATCGCGCCGCCGGACGGCGCGTGATCGAGCTCGATCTGATGACAACCGCTCAGCACGAACAGGTTCCAGAGGACGAAGAAATCACCGCCGCAGACCGGCTGATTGTGGAATCCCCGACGCCAACCGGGATTATCGCCATCAGGGCGATGGCACCTGAGCCGGGCTTGATGCGCGTGGCGCAAAGTGCTGTCGCCGCTTCGCGATGTGCAACTCAGACCGAACCTGCACGGCCGCGCAAGTAGAAGTTCAGCGGGTCGAAGCGAGGCTCGGCTCGCGGACACAGATCGGCGGCAGCGTCCGATAGCGATCGATCTGGCTCTGCAGCTGATTGAGCGCTCGTTCCGCTTCGACCGCTTGTGTCTCCGGCGTGGCAATGACCAGGCGTTCGAGTGCGAAGTGATATGATGCGACCCGATCGGAGAGACTCTGGTACACGATCTCGACCACGTGCGCGTTTTCCCGAATGCGGCGCTTGGCGTTGATCCACTCCTTCTTGTCGAGCCCGGACACATTAGCCAAACTTTTTTGCTGTTTCTGGTCGATATCCATCACGCGGCCGGCAGTTTCGAAGAATTGCGACAGACGCGTCGTGTCGTTGCGGATATCGTCGATCAATTGCGCCTAGCGACCCGATGGCGAGCGATGCCAATCCGACATCGGGCGATTGTAGTACCTGCGGTAGTCCGCGCCAGGTTGAAACGAATGAGTCCGTACTCGCCGGTGACCGAATACCATTGCTGCCGGTCGTAGGGAGGCTCGATAAGCGGATAGGCATTGTCGCGCAATGCGCGTTCGTCGTCGGTGTATTCGAATTTCGACGGAGGAACCGGTTTTACCGATCTGTCACGCCCGATCCAGTCGTGGATTCCGTCAGTCACCAGCACGGGATTGACCTCGCCGAAATCGCTGTTGGCGCACGCAGCGAGAAGTCCCAGTGACGCGAACACGAGTGCGTGTCGCCGCCAAGCGACCATCGGCTTTGGCGGCTGCGACAAAATTTTCATTGGTATTATTCGACTGATGTTCCGCTCAGCGCGTGGCCCTGCGACGACGGCGACGTCCCGCATTGTTGCCCGTGTCCGGCTCAAGACCGTTCGATCCGTCGGGTCCGCGGTCGATGCGGATCACCGGAAGAATGATGACGGTGGCGGGCTCGGTATTGGCGTCGACATATTTGCCGCCGCGCGGGCCCACCCCGTCGGGAAATCGGATGACCTCGCCCATTGCAAGTTCCCCCTTACCGGCCTGGTACGTGCCTCCTCGAGGCTGCCGGCTCGGCGCCTTTCCGCAATTAAAGGACTTGCAAGGTTAACGGTCCGTTAAAGGCAACCCATTGAATTTGCTTGCGTAGGAGCGCCGCCTTAAGTGTCCTGAGGCTCCAAAGTTTGTCAGCAGGGGTGTCGCTCATTCGAGGCCGCCGACCGAGGCGGCCTCGTTCCAAAGTGTGTCGCGCTATGCCAGTTCAGCAAGGTCATTACGTATGCGATCCATGAGTTGCCAGCCGGGATCGCCGGGGCGTTTGCATTGCCAAAACCGCCATCCATTAACGCTGGTTCCTGTGATTTTCACAGCGGCCTCAGATGGACTGGCGCGCGTCGCCCCATCTTCGCCAACCCAAACACCACCCATCGTGGACAAGAGCTGGCCACATGAGCGACGGACCGTAGAAAATTTTCCAACCTTTCCAACTTATGCGTAAGATCAGCGGGCCGATTGAATGGCGCGGTGCAAGCCAAAAAGGGATGTTTCGTCATGCCAGCATGGTCGAATTGGGTGGATAAATTCTGCTTCATAACGGCTTTGGCCGTGTCGATCTGCCTTTCGGGCAGCCCATTGCCCATCTCGGCTCAAGAGCAGCAGCAAGACCAACAGCAGCCTCAACAGCCTCAGCAGCAACAACCGCAACAGCAGCAACCCCAACAGCAAGCACTTAGTCAGCAAGAGATACAACAACTGGTCGCGCCGATCGCACTTTATCCTGATGCTCTATTGGCGCAGGTACTGACCGCATCGACCTATCCACTCGAAGTAGCGATGGCGGCGCGGTGGTCCGAAAAGAATCAAAACCTGAAAGGCGCGACGCTCGAAGATGCGATGCAAAAACAACCGTGGGATGCGAGCGTCAAAGGATTGACATCAGTCCCGCAAGTGTTGGCGATGATGAACGAAAAGTTGGACTGGACTAACCAACTGGGTGAAGCCTTTCTAGCGCAGCCCGACGATATACAGAATGCGGTTCAAGCACTGCGCGCCAGGGCAGATGAGGCCGGCAATCTAAAGTCGAGCAAGGAACAGAAGGTCAGGAGAGTCGCCGCGCCGCCGAGCACAGGCTATGTGGGGCCGCCGGAATACATCGTGATCGAACCGGTCGAACCCGACTACATCTACGTCCCGGTCTATGATCCTGTAGTCGTCTACGGTCCCGGTTACTGGTCACCGGCATACGTGCCATTCTTCTGGTATCCGCCTTGGTGGACGGTCGGGCCGGCGTTCGGGTTCGGTGCGGCGCTCTTTGTAGGGCCAGCGCTGTGGTACCACTACAATTGGGGAAACCGTGGGTTTGCGGCGATCCAGACGAACACCGCGCTCTACAGCAAATTCAACAAAGTCAACATCAGTGGTGGTGGGCAATTCCAGAACTGGAAATTCGACCGGGCTCATCACGGCGGCGTGCAGTTCAAGAATACGAATCTTCAACAACAGTACGGCAACCTCGGCGGCAAAGGCGTCCAGGGCATCCAGCCGGGCAAAGGCATCCAAGGAATCCAGACCGGCAAGGGCATCCAAGGGATCCAGACGGGCCAAGGCGTCCAAGGTCTCCAGACCAACAAGGGCACGAAAGGTATTCAGACTAGCAAACAGATCCAAGGTGTTCAGACTGGCAAACACATCCAAGGTGTTCAGACTGGCAAACAGATCCAAGGTGTCCAGACTGTCAAACATGTCCAAGGTGTTCAGACTGGCAACCACATCCAAGGAATGCAGACTAGCAAACAGATCCAAGGGATGCAGACTGGCAGACGCATGCAAGGGGGCCAGACTGGCAAGGGCGTCCAAGGCAGCAAAGGAAAGGGTCAAGGGGGTCATTGACCAGTTGCTCGATTGAATCGCAGCGTCGTTGCGGCGAGGATGAGTGATTTGAACCCTCGACCCAAACGGCGCGAACCCTTCCAAACGCAGGTTGTTGCGCTGGGACGGCTGCGCTTAGCAAGCATCTCGGCGTGTCCAGGTGGTTCAACCGGAGACAAATCCTTCGGTGGCATCACGCAGGTTTCAAATGTTCTGGCGCTGTAAATCCCGAAGGTCTTGCTCGAACGCTTGCCGCAGCGCCGCCGACCTCCAATTCGCGGTCCAGCAGCCGACGATTGACTGCCTACGCTCGACTGTGCCGGCCTACGAAGTGGTGGCCTTTCCAAGCCCGGGCCGGTTGATGGAACGCGCGACGACGCTTGGTCGCAGCGAGAAATCCATAAATCGGCCCCGCCAAGCGCACGCCGTGCGGTCAAATTCGCTATGGTGGTCTGCGCTTAACCATCCCTCTAAACGCAGGCCCGGGCGTTCATAATCACGAGTTATTAAGAGCGCACTGATAACAGGTAAGCCCGCGAC
>DATDLC010000111.1:0-5425 GCA_036519515.1 Pseudolabrys sp.
CGGCTTGGTATTTCGAACACAAACTGCCGATCAACCCGCAACGCTACGGTGAGATGCTGCGGACGATCGTCGCCGCGGCCGACGCTAATGGCGAGGAGACCGCAGGCAAGCTCATTGCCCTCGCCGACCACTACCGCGATCCGCGCGCGCCGTCGTATCGCGAAGCACCCGAACTCAAGCGCCAGTTAAGCGAAATCGACGGGGCGGCAATTATCGAGCGCGGACTGGAGGCTTATAGCGGCAAGAGCGAGGCCGGTGCTGCACTGTTGCATCGCCTGCTCGAGCGCCAGCACTACCGCCTCGCCTATTGGCGCGTCGCATTCTCGGCGGTCAACTACCGGCGCTTCTTCGACATCACCGATCTCGCAGGTCTGCGGATCGAGGATTCGGCGACGTTCCGCGCCGTTCATTCGCTGGTGGCACGATTGATCGCCGGCGACCAGCTGCAGGGGCTGCGGCTCGACCATATCGATGGCTTGCGCGACCCCGCCCAATATACCAAGCGGCTCGCCCAGCTCATCCGCAAATCGCGGCGCGAGGCAGGATTGCCGGCGCCGTTTTACGTGATCGTCGAGAAGATCCTGGGCGAGGGGGAAGCGATGCCGCGCTTTCCGGGAGTCGCCGGCACCACCGGCTATGAATGGCTCAATGTCCTGTCGCATGTGCTGGTGGATGGACGTGGGCTCGATCGGCTCGAGGCGACGTGGCGGGAGTTCACCGGCGAGCAGCGGGATTTTCCCGTTATCCTGGAAGCGGCAAAGCGCCGTGTCATTGATACCATTCTTGCGAGCGAGTTTGGCGTGCTCTGCGGCTCGCTTGCGCGCATCGCGGCTGGACACCTGAGCACGCGCGATCTCACGATCGACCGCCTGCGCGCGGCATTACAGCTCTATGTGCTCGAATTCCCGGTCTACCGCAGCTACGTCACGGCTGCCGGCGCCTCAGAGCAGGACCGCAAGCTGATCTACGACGTCATTGCGCTCGCACGTGCGCGCTGGGACGGCCCCGACCCGCAAATATTTGATTTTCTGCGCGATGCTGTCACGCTCGATCTCCTTGCCAATCCAGGTTACAGCGCGCCGCGCGTGCGCGATTTCGCGCTCAAACTTCAGCAATTCACCGGGCCGCTAATGGCCAAGGCCATGGAGGACACCGCCTTTTATCGCTATCACCGCATGCTTGCTTTCAACGAGGTCGGCGGTGACCCGACAATGGGTGAGCTTCCACTGTCCGCGTTTCACGATCGGCAGCGTCAGCGATCAGAGGTTGCTCCCGAAGGGCTGACCGCCACCGCCACCCACGACACAAAACGTGGCGAAGATGCCCGCGCGCGCATTGTGGCGATTGCCGAACTCTCAGAGGCCTGGGACGCGGCGGTGAAGGATTGGCACAGCCGCAATGCTGCGCTGGTACAGCACAGGAACGGCAAACGCCTTCCCAGCAAGGCGCATGAATACATGCTCTATCAGGCGCTGATTGGCGCCTGGCCGGGCAAGACTGATGGTTCTTTCGTCGCCCGGATGCAGGGCTTTGCGCTCAAGGCCGCACGCGAGGGAAAAGAGGAAACCAACTGGACCGATCCTAATGAGGCCTACGAGGCGGCGCTTCGCGCGTTTGTGGCAGGCCTGCTCGATCCGAAGATTTCCGCGGGCTTTCTGACATCGTTCGGAGATTTTGCGGCGCGCACCGCATTCCTGGGCGCGCTCAACGCGCTTTCGCAATTGGCGCTCAAAATCATGCTGCCTGGAGTGCCGGACTTTTATCAGGGAACCGAGTTCTGGGACCTGTCGCTTGTCGACCCTGACAACCGGCGCCTGGTGGATTTTTCGGCGCGCCCGGACATCTTTACCGCCAGCCAGCCACCTTGGCCGGCGCTTGCCGCGAAATGGCAGGATGGCGGAATCAAGCTTGCCGTCATGCGCGAAATGCTGCGTTTGCGGCACAGGTTGCCTGACCTCTTCCGCCAAGGGACCTACGAGCCTGTTGAGGCCGAGGGCTCGCACGCAAGCCATGTCATTGCCTTTGCTCGCGTTTGGAAGAAAGACCGACTCGTGATCGCCGTAGGCCGGCATTTCGCGCCCCTCACCGATGGTGGACGCCATGGGCCCTCGGTGTGGGAGGCAACATTGCGGCTGCCGCCGGGGAAATACCGGGAAATTTTCGGTCCGGGATCTGCCGACCATCAATACGAAGTCGATGTCGCGAATTTGTTCCACATTATTCCAATCAGTGTGATGCGACGCGTTTGATTTCCGATTTATGGCCAACATTGCGCCCGGCAAACCCATGATCGGCGGGCTCGCGGCGGCGCTGCCTCCCCGCAGTCAGAAATCAGGCGTCGTTTGGTTTGGGTCCAGGGGCCGAACACGGCGCATCGCGCCCGACACAACACCACTCATCCAGATCGAATCGTACGGACGCGGCCCCTTCAAAAAACTCGAATTTCCAGAGCCTGCCGGCCAACCATGCGCTCCAACGCCACAATCTTGGCTTCGTATTCTTTCAGTAGATCGGCAGCCTGGGCGTCTTCGTCCAAGTGGCCGGTTTCATACTTCTCAACCCAGACGCGGATCAGCTGGCGCGAGAGATCATGCCGCTTGGCAAGCCCGTAAAGGGTCTCCCCGGCAACAAACTCCTGCGCCACCTGGCGCTTCAACTCAATGCTGTGCGAACGCTGTCGGGCCACGCCTCAGCGTGATTTCGTAGAAATGTCTTCCAGGTTTGCGACGGCGGCTTCGGAGGCCGCACCATGTATTTCGAGACCGTCGACTGGGCGACTTCAAACCCGAGCATCAGCAACTCGCCATGGATCCGGGACGCACCCCACCGTGGGTTTTCCCTGCTCATCCGTTGGATCAGATCACGCAGGCCGCGATCGATCTTCAGCCGCCCTGCCCTATTTCGCGATTTCAAACGCCAAACCACCTTGAAGCCAGCGCGATGCCACCGCAAAATGGTCTCCGGCTGAACTACCTGGGCCGCACCGAGAAGGCTCGGCCAGAGCTTGGTTATCAATATGAATGACGCCCGGTCACTACCGCGCAGCCGAAGACGAGGCGGGGCCCGCCGTAGAGCGATGGCGAGCTGATGGCGGAGAAACAAATTCTCGGCTTCAAGCCGGCTCCGCGACTTGAACAGGTCGACGACGAACATTCCGAGTGGCGTGCAGGATTGCAAACATCGCTATCAATGATGCGCCTTACGATGCGAATCCAGCCCGGATGGAATTTTCGGAAAGGACAGGATAGAATTTTCGGAAAGGACAGTGAGGATAAGCCACCCAACACAGACGAGACCGCCCGCACCGTTGCGGATTTCGCCGTCAAGACACGCAGCTCATTCCAATTCGGCCTCACGTCGGCGCCAAGATGATCGCAGCGCTGGCTGCGCATCTTCGGCCCGAATGATGGCACAGACACATCATCGCTGAATTGACTAACGTCGATGACGCTGTGATGGTCACAGCGTGTTCACTTGGGGGGCTTCGACTTTGCCCGCGGCTCTCGCTTCGCGCCCTCGGGACGAGCGGGTTCGGGACCAGTCGACACAGCCCGATCCGTCCCATTGGTGGTCGTGGCCTCTTCCCCGCTTGTGCTCGCGGCCCCTTTGGGATCCGCCCCGGGGACCAGCGTCGGCTCCGAGTCTTCCGGACCCGTGGCCTCCACGATTCTTTGCGCCATCTCCCAATGTCGTTCCGCCTGATCGGCGGGACGTCCCTCGTCTTCCCAAATTTGATGGGCAACTTCACGAATACGTCGCTCTTTGTCGGTCATGCGTTGTTTTCCCTCTTGCCCCCTTGCTCGATCTTAAAACCTGATAGTCGGCGGTTTGGTTCCGAGCGCCGGGCGAAAACCAAGTAGGGGTTCGTGAGTTAAATCTGGACACTAAAGCCATACGGCGGCCGGCCTCGCCATCCGCGCCCGCCTTGGGTCCCTCACCCGTTTAGCCGAAATGAATGAAGCGCGCCATAGTTGTCCTTTCCGAAAATCATATCCGCACGTACTGATGATGCAGCCCGGACAGAATGGGCGTGGCGACAATGGTCCCGCATCGCTGGACCGCTCGCCCGGCGCATCTTTGTCCAGCGACAAGTGCGTACGCGTTTCATTGTAATAAGAAGCGCACATGGTAAGAATTTGCCGCAGGTGAGCCTCGCCGAAGATCAGCACTCGGTCCAGGCACTCTCGTACGCTGCCTATCAGACGTTCCGCATAGCCATTCTGCCAAGGTGATCCAGGCGAGATCGGTCGATCACGGATGCCCATGGCGCTCACTCGGCGCGTGAAGACATGCCCGTATGCTCCGTCATTATCGCGTAACAGATAGGCTGGCGCTACTACCCAAGGGAAAGCCTCAGTGATTTGTCGGGCCAGCCACTCTGCCGTCGGATGGCTGGTCACCTCGACCCACAGCAGTTGGCGCCGGCCATGGCCCAAAACCAGAAAGGCAAACAGGCGCTCAAATGTGATTGTTGGAATCACGCACATGTCGATGGCGGCGATCGCCCCAGCGTGATTACGCAGAAATGTCTTCCAGGATTGCGAGGGCGGTTTCCGACGTCGCATCATGTATCTGGAGATCGTGGACTGGGCCACATCGAACCCGAGCATCAGCAGTTCGCCATGGATCCGAGGTGCACCCCATAGTGGATTCTCTCGGCACATCCGTCGGATGAGGTCGCGCAACTCACGATCGATGTTCGGCCGCCCTGCCCTATTTCTGGATTTCCAGCGCCAGAATGCTTTGAACCCGAAGCGATGCCACCGAAGGATTGTCTCCGGCTTCACGACCTGGGACAAATCGACCAGATTGGGCCAAATCCGCGTAATCCATACCAACAACGCCCGGTCACTACCGTACAGCAGCGGACGAGGCGGCGCCCGCCTCAAGGCGATGTTGAGCTGATGACGGAGAAACAGATTCTCAGCTTCGAGCCTGCGTCGCGACTTGAACATGTCGGCGACGAACATTCCGAGTCCATGCAGGATCACGAACCTCGATCCGAATGATGTGATGATTCTGCCTCACGACGCGAATCCATGCCGGATGGCATTTTCGGAAAGGACAGGGAATTCTCTTGCAGGAACAGGGAATTTTACCGACAAAATCCAAAATCATCATCGGATGAGGTTTTCGGTACACACAACTGGTGACCTTGTCCTTTCCGAAAATCATATCCGGACGTATTGGTGATGCAGCCCTGCCAGATGGGAATAGCGACAATGGCACCAGACCCTTGGACTGCTCGACGCAACGCAAAGCGATGACAAGCTGATGTCGGAGAAAACAAATTCTCAGCCTCAAGCCGGCTCCGCGACTTGAACAGGTCGGCTACAAACATTCCGAGCGCGTGCAAGACCGCAAACATCGCCCAGAATGATGCGATGATTCTCCCCCATGACGCCAATCCAGGCCGGATGGGATT
>DATDLC010000112.1:0-5082 GCA_036519515.1 Pseudolabrys sp.
GCGCCAGGATCTTGATTTCCAGCGAAGCTCGCGTTCGAAACAACCCGATCAGCGCGAACCAGGTCAGTCTGCCGAGCTCGATTATCGAGCAGAGGCTTCACCCGATTCGCGGCTGTCGCCAGTCGTATTGGGTTTACGATAGGGACAGGGAAATTCGGTAGCGACAGCGCCTCAATGGGAGACGTAACAACATGACTGATTATGCCCCGCTGACCCTCCATGTGCCCGAACCGGCGGTTCGGCCTGGCGGCACCCCCGATTTTTCGAGTGTCGGGGTTCCAAGAGCGGGATCGGTGGCGCGGCCGGAGGTGAACGCCGATCCGGAATCGATCCGCGACCTCGCCTATTCGATCATCCGCGTTCTTAACCGCGACGGTAAGGCGATCGGTCCTTGGGGCGGCCTCTTGAACAACGAAGAATTGCTCGATGGTCTGCGTCACATGATGATTTTGCGCACGTTCGACGCACGGATGCTGATGGCGCAGCGACAGGGCAAAACATCCTTCTATATGCAGCACATGGGCGAAGAGGCGGTCAGCTGTGCTTTTCGCAAGGCACTCCTGCCCGGCGACATGAATTTTCCGACCTATCGTCAGGCAGGACTGCTGATCGCCGCCGGCCATTCGCTAGGCAATATGATGTGCCAGATCTACTCCAACGAGCGAGATCCGCTGAAAGGCCGCCAGATGCCGGTTCTCTATTCGTCGAAGGAGGACGGCTTCTTCTCGCTTTCTGGAAATTTGGCAACCCAATATATACAGGCTGTAGGCTGGGCCATGGCGTCTGCGATCAAAAACGACACGAAGATCGCCGCCGCGTGGATTGGCGATGGCGCGACCGCCGAATCGGACTTCCACGCCGCCTTGGTTTTCGCCTCCACCTACAAGGCTCCGGTGGTGCTCAATATCGTCAACAATCAGTGGGCGATCTCGACCTTCCAGGGCATCGCCCGCGGCGGCTCCGGCACTTTCGCTGCGCGCGGTCTTGGCTTCGGCATCCCCGCGCTCAGGGTCGACGGCAACGACTATCTTGCTGTGCATGCCGTAGCGAAATGGGCAGCCGAGCGGGCACGCCGCAATCTCGGTCCCACGCTCATCGAGTATGTCACCTATCGCGTCGGCGCTCATTCCACCTCCGACGATCCGTCCGCCTACCGGCCGAAGACCGAGTCCGACGCCTGGCCGCTCGGCGACCCCGTGATCCGGCTCAAAAATCACTTGATTACAATCGGCGCCTGGTCGGATGAACGCCATAAGCAAGCGGAAGCCGAAGTTCTGGATACCGTGATCACCGCACAGAAGGAGGCCGAAAGCCACGGCACGCTGCATAGCGGCGGCAAGCCCTCGGTGCGTGACATGTTCGAGGATGTCTACGCGGAAATGCCGCCGCATTTACGATGGCAACGCCAGCAGGCGGGAGTCTGAACCATGCCCCGCAAAACCATGATCGAAGCCATCCGCGACGCTATGGACGTGATGATGGACCGAGACGACAATGTTGTCGTGTTCGGCGAGGATGTGGGTTTCTTCGGCGGTGTCTTTCGCGGCACACAGGGGCTACAGGCGAAATACGGCAAGAGCCGTTGTTTCGATGCCCCGATCAATGAGTCGGGGATCGTGGGCGCGGCGGTCGGCATGGCGGCCTATGGGCTTCGCCCCTGCGTAGAGATCCAGTTCGCTGACTACATGTATCCGGCCTACGACCAGATCGTTTCAGAGGCCGCGCGGCTGCGCTATCGCTCCAATGGCCAATTTACCTGTCCACTCGTGGTGAGAATGCCGACCGGCGGCGGAATCTCAGGCGGACAGACCCACAGCCAGAGCCCGGAGGCTCTGTTCACCCATGTGTCAGGTCTGAAGACAGTCGTGCCCTCGAACCCGAGCGACGCCAAAGGGCTGCTGATTGCGGCGATCGAGGATCCCGATCCGGTGATCTTCCTGGAGCCGAAGCGGCTCTATAACGGCCCCTTCGACGGTCATCACGATCGACCCATCACACCTTGGTCGAAACACGAGCTCGGCGAGGTTCCGGACGGTCATTATGCCGTTCCTCTGGGGAAGGCCATCGTCCGGCGCCAAGGCGCGGCCTTGACCGTGCTCGCCTACGGGACGATGGTCTACGTCGGCATGGCGGCCGTTACCGAAACCGGCGTCGATGCTGAAATCATCGACCTGCGCACGCTGTTGCCGCTCGATCTGGAGACGATCGAAGCATCGGTCCGGAAGACGGGCAGATGCGTGATCATCCATGAGGCGACGCGGACATCTGGTTTCGGCGCGGAGCTTTCCGCGCTGGTGCAGGAAACATGCTTTTACCACCTGGAGACCCCCGTCAGGCGCGTCACGGGTTGGGATACGCCCTATCCGTATGCTCAGGAATGGGATTACTTCCCTGGCCCCGCTCGCGTCGGCCGCACGCTGCTCGAAACAATGGAGCAGTGAGATGACCGAGCATGTGATCAGACTGCCCGATGTCGGCGAAGGTGTCGCCGAGGCGGAGCTCGTCGAGTGGCACGTCAAGATCGGCGATCTTGTCCGGGAGGATGCAACCCTTGCAGCGGTCATGACGGACAAGGCGACGGTGGAGATTCCCTCGCCGGTCGAGGGCGAGATTGTTTGGCTCGGCGCCGAGATCGGCGATGTGGTCGCCGTCGGTTCCGACCTTGTCCGCCTGAAGGTCCGAGGCGAAGATAACAGCTCCGCTCCCACGGGCGCGCTGGTGGCACCGAGAGCGAAGGCTCCTGCCGCCGAAACAGCGGAATCCGCTCCGTTGGCAAAGCGTCCCATTGGCGATTCCCTCGAGCGTGCCCCGGCCGCGGATGCGCTGCCAGGATCCGCCACAGGCCGGCCGACCCGAACCGCTCCGTTCCGGCAATTCGCCCGTGGTGCTCCGCGTCCCGAAGGCGAAAAGCCCCTGGCCGCGCCGACGGTTCGTCTGAGGGCTCGAGAGGCCGGAGTAGACTTGCGACAAGTACCAGGCACTGGCCCTGGTGGCCGGATCACGCATGAGGATCTGGACGCTTTCTTCGCTCAGGGACCGGGGATGGCGAGAGCGCAAGGCCTTCAGCCGAGGACTGCCGTGGAAGACATCAAGGTGGTCGGGCTGCGCCGCAGGATCGCCGAGAAAATGTCGATTTCCAACTCGCGCATTCCCCACATTACCTACGTCGAGGAGGTCGATGTCACCGAGCTCGAGGAGCTTCGGGCAACGCTCAACAAGAAGAAACGGCACGACCAGCCGAAGCTGACGCTCTTGCCCTTCCTGATGCGCGCCATGGTGCGGGCCATCGTCGAGCAGCCCAATCTCAATGCGCTGTTCGACGACGAGGCAGGCGTCGTGCACCAGCATGCCGGCGTGCATATTGGCATCGCGGCCCAGACGTCCGCGGGCCTCATGGTGCCGGTGGTCAGGCACGCAGAGGCGCTCGACCTTTGGGGCTGTGGGGCGGAGGTGAATCGGCTTGCCGAAGCGGCGAAGAACGGCACCGCTACCCGCGACGAACTGAGTGGCTCCACTATCACCATTACGTCGCTCGGCACCATGGGCGGCGTGGTGACAACCCCCATCATCAACCATCCCGAGGTCGCGATTATCGGCGTCAACAAGATAATGATGCGTCCCATCTGGGACGGGTCGGTATTTATTCCCCGCAAGATGATGAACCTTTCGTCGAGCTTCGATCACCGCGTGGTGGATGGCTTTGACGCCGCGCTCTTCGTGCAACGCATTAAGGCGCTACTTGAAACGCCAGCGTTGATCTTTATGGAAGGCTGAGGCCGTGAAAGACATCTCCTGCAAGCTCTTGGTGATCGGTGGGGGCCCAGGCGGCTATGTCTGTGCGATCCGGGCAGGCCAGCTTGGTATTGACACTGTAGTAGTCGAGGCGAAGAAGCTCGGTGGAACCTGCCTCAATGTCGGCTGCATTCCCTCCAAGGCCCTGATCCACGCAGCCGAAGAGTTTAAGAAGATTGCACGGATCGCGAGCGGCGCGAGCCCGCTCGGCATTTCCGCCGGCAAGCCCGCGCTCGATCTCTCGAAGACCCTACTCTGGAAGGAGGGCCTCGTCGGTCGCCTCAACAACGGAGTTTCGGGACTGTTGAAGAGGGCGGAGGTGAAGATCGTCGAGGGCTGGGCGCGATTTCGCGACGGCAAGACGGTCGAGGTAGAGACGGAAATCGGCCCGCAGGTGATTCGCGCGGAACAGGTGGTGATCGCCACGGGTTCCGACGCTATCGAGCTTCCGTTCCTTCCGTTCGGCGGCAAGGTAATCTCATCGACAGGGGCCCTGGCGCTGACCGAAGTGCCGAGTAAGCTTGTCGTCGTGGGCGCTGGCTATATCGGGCTAGAGCTAGGGACAGCGTTTGCCAAAATAGGTGCCGCGGTGACCGTCGTTGAAGCTCAGGGCCGCATCCTACCTCAATATGACGTCGAGCTGACGCGGCCGGTCGCCAAGCGTCTGCACGAACTCGACATTGGGGTGCTGACCGGCGCCAAGGCGAAAGGGCTCGCGTCCAAAGGCGATGCCCTCTCCATCGAGGCGGCAGATGGCAAGGTGGTGACGCTCGCGGTCGACAAGATCCTCGTTACGGTCGGCCGCAAGCCGGCGACCGAGGGCTGGGACCTTGATGCGATCGACCTCGATATGGATGGCCCGTTCATTCGCATCGATGACAAGTGTCGCACCTCGATGCGCGGCGTCTACGCCATCGGAGACGTGACGGGCGAGCCGATGCTGGCCCACAGGGCCACGGCGCAAGGCGAGATGGTGGCCGAGATCGTCGCCGGCGAGAAACGCTCCTGGGATAAGGTTTGCATTCCCGCAGTTTGCTTCACCGATCCTGAGATTGTCACCGCCGGACTGTCGCCCGACGAGGCTAAGGCGGCCGGTATCGAGTTTAAGACCGGACTCTTTCCTTTCTGGGCGAACGGCCGCGCTATGACGCTTGAGAAAGAAGCGGGCTTCATTCGCGTCGTCGCCAGAGCCGACAATCATCTTCTGCTCGGCATTCAGGGAGTGGGCGCCGGGATTGCGGAATTGTCGGCCGGCTTCAGCTTGGCGCTCGAGATGGGCGCGCGGCTCGA
>DATDLC010000113.1:0-9981 GCA_036519515.1 Pseudolabrys sp.
CTCGCGCACCGGCTTTTTTGTTTCGCCGCGGATCTGGTGGTCGCCGAAATGCAGCCAAAATTCCTGCGGCCCGGGGGCCAGCGAGATGGCGCACGCGACCGCATTGTCGCCGATCACCGATTGCTTGAGAAAGCCGATGACATTCCCGTTGTCGACCTGCAGGAATTGTAGGTTCGCCGTGTGCTGCAGCGCGCCGTTCTCGTGCCGGATCCGGTTGAGCCGCCCGATATAATCCTTGATGTTGCCGGGCTTGTTCCAGTCGCGCGTTTTGATCTCGTATTTTTCCGAATTGATATATTCCTCCCGCCCGGGGATCGGCTCGTGCTCGAGCAGTTCGAACCCGTTGTAGATGCCGTAGTTCGATGACAAGGTTGCGGCGAGCGCCGCACGTGCCTTGAACATCCACGGGTCGCCGCGTTGCAGCTGCACCGGCAGGATGTCCGGCGTGGTGACGAAGAAGTTCGGCCGGAAATAGTCGCCCTCCGGATAACCGGTGATCTCACTGAGATAGGCCTGCAGTTCCTCCTTGCCCGTCCGCCAGGTGAAATAGGTGTAGGACTGGGAGAAGCCGATTTTCGCCAGCGCCTTCATCAACTTGGGCCGCGTGAAGGCTTCCGACAGGAAGATCACGTCAGGGTGGCGCTTGCGCACTTCCCGCATCAGCCATTCCCAGAACGCAAACGGCTTTGTGTGCGGATTGTCGACGCGGAAGATGCGTACGCCTTGGTCGACCCAGAACAGCACCATCTTGCGCAGCGCTTCCCACAGCGCGATGCGGTCGGAGCAGTTGAAGTCCGGGTTGACGATGTCCTCGTATTTCTTCGGCGGGTTTTCGGCGAAGCGGATCGACCCGTCCGGCCGGAAGCGAAACCATTCCGGATGCTGCTTCAGCCACGGATGGTCGAGGGAGCATTGCACGGCGAAGTCGAGCGCGATCTCCATGTTGTGGTCGGCGCAGGCCTTCACTAGGCGGCGGAAATCCTCGAGCGTGCCGAGCCGCGGCTCGACCGCATCGTGGCCGCCGTGCTCGTTGCCGATCGAATAGAAGCTGCCGGGATCGTCGGGGCCGGCGTTGAGCGAATTGTTCTTGCCCTTACGGTTGGTGCGGCCGACCGGATGGATCGGCGTCAGGTAGAGGACGTCGAAACCAAGCGCGGCAATCTCGGGCACGCGCTTGATGCAGTCTTCGAAGGTGCCGTGCTTGCCCGCCACCGTGCCTTGGCTGCGGGGCACCATCTCGTACCAGGCACCGCAGCGCGCCCGCTCGCGCTCGGCCAGCAGCGGAACGACCGCGCTGCGGGTGAGATCAGGCCGCGTCTGGGTTTTTTCCATCGCGGCTGCGAGCACTTCGTCCAGCAGGATACCGGGATTGCTTTCGGCCGCAAATTTCTTCGAATAGGCTTCGACCACCAGGCGCGCTTTACGCTCGCTCGGCGTGAGTTCGGCTAGCAGCTCATGGCCTTCACGGGCCGGCAGCGCCAGGTCCTGCCCGGCTTCCTTACGCAGCATGAATTCTTTGCGCCAGGTAGCGAACTGGTCGGTCCAGGCCTCGATGGCGAAGAGGTAGGCGCCCGGCTCCGGCGGCGCGAAGCGCCCGTGCCAGCGATCATTGCCGTGTAATTGCATCGGCTCGCGCTGCCACTGTGCGGCACTCTCGGATCGCCACAGCAGCACGGCGACGAGGGCGTCATGGCCCTCGCGAAAAATATCCGCCCAGACCTCAACAACTTCGCCGGCTATTCGTTTAACCGGATAGCGTCCGCCGTCCACGCAAGGGTAGATGTTTTCGATGAGAAAACGAGGCCCGGTCGGATCTGCCGGCGAGCGTTCACAGTCTTCCGCAGGGAAAGAGTTCCGCAGGCGCACCGCGGTACGCTCTGCACCGGACTGCTTCATTGTTATTGTCTCGAGCTACCCGAGACGGCAACCACAGGATTTCTCGAAAGTTCCCTCACGAAATGGATGATTTGACGGCAGAAACGCGGCGTTGGGGGGTCGAAAACGGTTATCACGACGTCTTCGGCCGCTGGCACGAAGCGAGCGCGGAAACGCAGCGGCGGCTTGTCGCCGCGTTGTCAAGGACGCGCGGGCAGCCGCCGGAACTCACGCCGGTTCCCGAACCAGTGCGTGCCTTTCAGGGCGATGGCCGGCGCCATTGGGCGTTGGCGGTGCAACTCTACGCGCTGCGTTCAAGACGAAATTGGGGTCACGGGGATTTCGGTGATCTTGCCCGTCTCATCGAGCTGGCGGCAAGGCGCGGCGCCGCAGCGATCGGACTCAACCCATTGCACGCGCTGTTCCCCGATCGCGCTCAGGAGGCAAGCCCCTATGCGCCGAACAGCCGGATTTTCCTCAATCCGCTTTACATCAATGTGGAGGCCATTGCGGAATTTCCTGGCGCGGCGATGGCCGGTGTCGATCTTGATGCGCTACGCGCAGGCGAGCTGATTGATTACGCAGGCGTGGCACGCGCAAAGCTTGATGGTTTGCGTGTAGCCTACGAGCATTTCGAGACGTCGGCAAGCGATGATCGCCGCGCAGAGTTCACGCGCTACCGCCACGATCAGGGCGAGCGGCTGCTCTTTTTCTCTTGTTTCGAGCAGTTGCGCGCGCGGTTCGCGCCAAAGCCCTGGCCAGTGTGGCCGGCGCCCTGGCGTCATCCGACCATTGCCGATTTGCAGCAATTTCGCGAGGCCGAACGCAACGGCTGCGAATTCCATGAATTCGTACAGTGGGTGGCGGACCGTCAGCTGGCAGCTTGCAAAGAAATCGCGCAGCGCAGCGGCATGTCGGTCGGACTCTATCTCGATGTGGCGCTCGGCATTCATCCCTACGGTGCTGATGCTTGGAGCCAGCAGGCGAGCGTGCTTGCCGATGTGTCCGTCGGCGCCCCCCCGGATGAATTCAACCCGAACGGTCAGGATTGGGGCCTGGCGCCGTTTAATCCGGCGGCGCTTGCCGCTTGTGATTTTGCACCGTTGCGACAGTTGATGCAGGCAGCGATGCGTCATGCCGGGGCGGTCAGGCTCGATCACGTGCTGGGTTTGAAGCGCCTCTTCATGATTCCACGTGGCAACGCGGCGTCCGATGGCACCTATGTGCGCTTTCCGTTTGAACAGTCATTGCAGGCGATCGCGCAGGTTAGTCAGGAGGCGCGCTGTGTCGTTATCGGCGAGGACCTTGGCACGGTGCCGGAGGGTCTACGCGACACGTTGGCGCGCTGGGGTTTATGGCGATATCTGGTCATGTTGTTTGAACGCGAGCGCGATGGCCGTTTTCGTTCACCGGAGTGGTATCCCGCTGAGGCGCTTGCCACGTTCAATACGCACGATCTGCCCAGCTTGCGCGGCTGGCTCGATGCCCATGATCTTCGCACTAAGCGCGCTTTGGGTTTGGATTCCGGCGAAAGTGATGGCGCGCGCGCCTGGGCGCAGCAATGCTTGCGACAAATATTGGCCGAGCGGGCGCCGGAACGTGCGGGTAACGAGCTCGCGGCGGTAGCTTCTGTGCTGGCGAAGACGCCGTCACGTCTTGTCGCGATCGCTCTCGACGATATCGTAGGTGAGCGCGAGCAGATCAATATTCCGGGCACGGTCGATGAGCATCCCAACTGGCGGCGCAAGCTTTCTCTCGAACTGGAGGATCTCGAAGGCAACGCGCAATTGCGCAGCATCGCGGAGGTGTTTGCGCAATCTAGCCGCAACTGACAAGGGAGAGTCTTCAGAAAATCTCTACGACCCAACCGGGATGTGCCAGATCTCGCGCCCGTAATCGCGGATGGCTCGGTCGGAAGAAAACCAGCTCATGCGCGCCGTGTTCAAAATTGACGCCCGCCACCAGTCACGCGGCGAGCGCCACAGCGCATCCACCTGACGTTGTGCCTGCCAATAGCAATCGAAATCGGCCGCCACCATGAAGCGATCGTAATCGAGCAGCGAACGCACAATGGGCAAAAAGCGGTCAGGTTCCTCGCGCGAGAACGTTCCATTAGCGAGAGCGTCAACCACCGCAACGAGGCGCGGAGATGCTTCTACGGCGACGGAGCCGCTGAACCCAGCCCGCTGCCGTTCTGCCACCGCCTCCGCGGTGAGGCCGAAGATGATCATGTTATCCGCCCCGACATGCTCGCGGATCTCGACATTGGCACCGTCCAGCGTGCCGATGGTGACCGCCCCGTTGAGCGCGAGCTTCATGTTGCCGGTGCCCGAAGCTTCCATGCCGGCGGTCGAGATCTGCTCCGACAGGTCGGCCGCGGGCATGATCGTCTCGGCCAGCGTGGCGCCGTAATTGGGCACAAACATCACCTTGAGCCGGCCGCCCACCGCGGGGTCATTGTTCACCACCTTCGCGATGTCGTTGGCGAGCTTGATGATCAGCTTGGCGCGCTCATAGGAGCCGGCGGCCTTGCCAGCGAAGATCTTCACCCGCGGCACATGATCGTGCTCCGGCCGCGCGCGGATCTCCTGGTAGAAGGCGATCGTCTCCAGCAGGTTGAGCAGCTGACGCTTGTATTCGTGGATGCGCTTGACGTGGACATCGAACAGCGCCTCCGGATCAAGCTCAACGCCGGTGGTCGCCTGTAGCACCCCCGCCAGTTTCGATTTGTTGACATATCGCGCGTGCCGGAAACGGCCGACGAAGCTCTCATCCCCGGCCAACTGCCCGAGATCCAGCAGGCGGCCCGGCTCGTCCAACACGCGCTCACCCAGCGTGGCGATCACCAGCTCGCTCAGCGGCCAGTTGGCCTCGAAGAGCCAGCGCCGGAAGGTGATGCCGTTGGTCTTGTTGACGATGCGCGTCGTCGTGGTCTGCGCAAGGTCGTGGAAGACGGTCTTGCGCATCAGCTCGGTGTGAAGGCCCGACACGCCGTTGACGCAGTGGCTGCCAACGAAGGCGAGGTGCGCCATGCGCACGCGCCTGTCGCCATTCTCCTGCACCAGCGAGACGGCCGACAGGAAATCACGATCATACAGCCCGAGCCGTCGCATTTCCTGCAGGTGGTGGTGGTTGATCAGATAGATGATCTGCAGATGGCGCGGCAGCAACCGGCCGAACATGTCGGCGGGCCAGCTTTCCAGCGCTTCGGGCAGCAGCGTGTGATTGGTGTAGCTCAGCGTTGCACGCGTGATCGTCCAGGCCTGATCCCAGGCGAAGTCGTGGTCGTCCACCAGGATCCGCATCAGCTCGGCAACTGCGATGGCTGGATGCGTATCGTTGAGCTGCACCGCCGCCTGCTCTGCGAGATTGTCGAGCGTAGGGAATTCGTCGAGATGCCGGCGGACCATGTCCTGCAGCGATGCCGACGTGAAGAAATATTCCTGCCGCAACCGCAGCTCCTGTCCTTCTGGCGTTGAGTCATTGGGATAGAGGAAAAGCGAGATCGCCTCGTTCTGCGCCCGCGCCGCGGTGGCACCGACGTAATCCCCACGATTGAAGGCCGCGAGGTGGACCGGCGTCACGGCGCGCGCCGACCACAGTCGCAGCATGTTGGCGTGGCGACCGCGCCAGCCCGCGATCGGCGTGTCGTATGGCACCGCCAACACGCGCTCAGCCGGATACCAAAACGCCCGCGCGGTCTCGTCGTCGCCGCCGAGATATTCTACCGTTCCGCCAAACCCGATCGAGTAGGGGGTATCGCGGTGGTTCAATTCCCACGGGTTGCCGCGCGCGAGCCAATCTTCCGGGAATTCCTGCTGCCATCCGTCGCTGATGCGCTGCTCGAACAGGCCTTTCTCGTAGCGGATGCCGTAGCCATAGGCGGGGATGCCGAGCGCCGACATGCTGTCGAGGTAGCAGGCCGCGAGCCGGCCAAGTCCGCCATTGCCGAGCGCGGCGTCGGGCTCGACCTCGCGCAGGCGATCAAAATCGGCGCCAAGACTTCTGAGCGCCGAGCGCGTCGGCTCGACCAGCTGCAGGTTCGTCAGCGTGTCGAACAGCAGGCGGCCGATCAGGAATTCGATCGACAGGTAATAGACGCGCTTCTTCTTCTGGCGCTTGGTCTCGGCCCGCGCCCGAAGGAAGATATTGATGACGCGATCGCGCACCGCCAGCGCCGTGGCATGATACCAGTCCGCGTCAGTCGCGGCTTCGCGCGTCTTGCCGAGCGCGTGGGTCAGCTTTGCCTGGATCGCCTCGCGAAGCTCGGCTTCCTCGCTTTCCCTGGAGAATGTCGGGCGCACTAATTGCGGCGTCCCGGCCATTTGCGGCTACCAACGTTCAATTTTTGCCCCACGACCCGTTCGGGCCAATTGAGTCCGTGCGATGATGAGCGTGCTCCGGGCTGTATACAAATGTACGTCGTACATAATCCCCGATTTTAGATAAGCCGTGGCGTTGGGGGATGGTTCCGAGATTGCCACCAACAAGCAAATTCAATGATTTACAGTGTCAAACTATTCCAACTTGCGGGCGCTAAAGGCACACCGACCGGGCACGGCATTATCTTGATCGGCTATCGTGGTGAGGTTCGCGAACCCAAGGGAAAGGGCCAAGGCGATGGTGAAGCCTTGGCGCTGCCAACCGCGTCGCTTTCGATGGGGAGATAGGCGGTCTGACACAACGTCAGGCTCGTCAATGCCTATTCGTTTGCTCGCCGTAATTGACGATCTCGACTTTGAGGTGCTGGCACCTCGGGCACTCAAACGTGCGCCTATCGTGATCGGGTTTGTCCGGCTCGATGCAAATAAGCCACATGTCTGCGTCACACAGATCGCAGCACGGGTGCGGGATCATCCGCCGTTTCGGGAATACTTGATAGGGTCTCACGCCAGCCACCCAAATGAATATTCTAAAAGTTTGACGGCCGCCCCCATTTAAAAATTACATAGATGCAATGCAAAAAGAGTGTCAGCGACTAACATTTGTGCGGACACTCCAGTCGTGCCCGCCTCTGTCCGCCATTGGAGTAACAGCCGCCGGGTCGGTCACGTCATGCGTGGTGGCGCAGGAAGCGGAAAGCTGGGAAAGACGGGGGGACAAGCTCGGGCCAACGCGCTAATATTTGATGGACTGGGGGCTTCCAACAAGGGAGTCCAGAAATGTGCGACTACAGCCTTCAAACCGTCAGGTCGCGGCCTGCGAAGGTTGGCGACAAACTCACCACACGAGACTTCGGTACTTGCACACGCGGATTCGCTGCAGCGGAAGATGCCGAAGTCGCGGTTTGCGTTCTTCCAGGAACTGAACTTGCGTTTTCCGGCCCGGTAACAGTTACAGATTTCCGCTTCGTCGTAAATTGGAGGATCGAAACACTCGGTCACGCGACGGCAATCTTCCGACAAGTTAATAAGACCGAACCGATGAAGCACCATGATGCGCTCGAATTTCCGGATGGGCGCATTGTTCTCCTGACACGACTAAGTGAGGGTCAGGAGGCAACGGTGCTTCAGTTGCCTGCGCAGCCGACGACCACTGCTGAGGCGGTTGCCCAGAAGCGCATCGCCTACGTCGGCTGAAAGTTCGGGACAGGATCAATCTGTGGAGGCTGCCTTACGAGGCGGCCTACCTTTTGCGCGCGCGACCACCGCAAGCCATTGGTCTTGGGCAAATGAGGAATTTGCGCGGAAAGCCAATAGCCAGTCTTTGCATTTATTTGGATCGTCAAGGCGCGTTCCGTCAAGTGCTCTTGTTGATTTTCCGATTTCAGTGGATCGGCTATCTCCCTTTGAAAACTAAGACGCCCATTGCCATCTATCAGGCATGCGTGAGGAATTTGACCCAGCCGACTATTCGGTCGTCGTTAAGTTGCGAGGGACCCCGCCCAAGCCTTGGCGGTGGGAGATTTACTGTGCCGGTCGGTGGGATAAGCTGCTAGCGCTGCCTGCCGGACGGGCGCATATTTTTGTCCCATGGCCGACGTCAAAGTTACATGTGTCTGCGGCGCAATCTACGAGGTGATCAAAACTGTAGGTCCCTCCAGGGAAACGCGGCCTTTTATATGCATCTTGTGCGACAGAGAGCTATTCGCATGGGATGGTGACAATGTTGGTCAGTTGCACTTGGTCTGGCGCCCTGACGAGGATCGAGAGTAGCGGCTAACTGACCTGAAGACCGCAAAGGCGCTCGGCATGAACGTCCCCGACACGGTAATCGGGCGCGCGGCCGAGATGATCGAGTAAATGGCGGAATGTCCGCTATTGGCACTTAGCATCAGCCTTTCAAGTCAACTCAGCCTTTCAAGGTCCGCTTTCGGGCGTAAAGCAGACATCAAAATTCGAGGTCGCAATGTCCGCTAATGACCCAAAGCGGACATTGGTACGAACAAAGCGCACATTGCTACGAACAAGGCCCCAGTCCGAGCGGTGTCAGGAGCTTCTTTTATTTCATCCGGGATTCGCCCCCGGTGCCGCCATCAGGTAAACTCCGCTCCCCATCACCCTTGGGCACGAGTTTCCTATAGTGCGGGCTTTCCGTGTGGCGGCGACATGGAGCCAACATTCAACGCCGGGCCCGCACGAACAGTGCGGAGACTTTTTGGAGGTGACGAATTCCCGGCACTTTTCCACGGGGCAATAGTCTCGATTATTATACTAATTCCGGCCAGTACGCTCTCGATTTCAGACTCCACGCGCCCAACCTCGGACTTCAGGAAATCTAGCAATTGCTGGAGTTCGGACACCAGTCCTTGTAGATCGTTGACTGAACTTGAACTTAGTCGCGCGACGGAGGACATAATTCGTTCGACATTATTCTCGATCTGAGGGGCCTTATTTTCGACCTGGGGGGTCCTGTTCGGAATCTCTCGCTCTACCAATTTGCTGATTTCTGCCTCCACATCCAATTCCACGGGATGCGATTTCTCAGCGTCCGCTGGAGATGTTGGGGCATTCATTAGAGTTTCCTCATACGTGGGTTGGTTTATCTCGCCTCAAGCTCGGATGGTGATATTCACAATCTCCGGTTAACAACTGTTTAGAGTCCGAAGCACCGTTGTTTTGCGTGGTATTGGGTTGAGCCAGCTACGAAGTCGCAGCGCTTGAACCGGGTCTACGCCACGGCGGCCTGCAGTATCCCCCGGCTGCCGTAATTGATAAGCCGATGGAGATCATCAAGCCTATGCAGAAGGGCTGTGCCGGTGGGGGAGCTACGAAGGAAAAATAAGCGTCAACCCCGTGTGCGCCAAAATTAACCATACTCAGAGCAATTTCCAAACCGCTCGTCGATTTCCATTATTTATTTTCATCATTATCGCCTTCCAGCCAACGCGGGAACGGATCTTGCCCGCCGCGAAAACCAATTGATGAGACCGCTTCTCATTGGCGCTCTGTGTGCAACCTTAATCGGCTGCTGTCCCTTGCCGCCGCGAGGGTTCGTACAAACGTGCACCTCACAGGGTTGCTTCACCAGAACTGCAGCCACCACACCGATTGAACCAAAGCGATCGCCATTTAGGCCCGAGCCTGCGATGAAGGCTAAAAAGGTTGCGATAGCGGCGAAACCAGCGACTGCCAGGCGACCAAACGAGGCGGGGCCTGTGGAGGAAACAGCAAACTCCCGGACCATCGTGGAATCCGAGGTCCCGCCGCCTGCACAATCTTCGGCAACACCGGATCCTGTTCCGAAAAGCGCAACGACCACAATCGGGGGGAAGACGGAGGGCCCGGCAACCGGTCAGCCTTCCGAGACGACCGATCCTGTTCCGAAAAGCGCACCGACCACAATCGGAGGGAAAACGGAGGGCCCGGCAACTGGCCAGCCCTCCGAGACACCTGATCCTGTTCTGAAAAAAGCAAAGATCACTGTCGCGGCGAAAATGGAGAACCCGGCATCTGCCGAATTCGTAGAAATGAAACGGGCCATGAGAGAGAATACATTCGGCCAACCCTTCGAGGTCATTTGCGGCCACGTCAAAGGCAAAAAGAAGTCGGGTGAAGCTACCGGCGAGAGACCTTTTCTGTATCTCGTGAAGGAGGAAGAGGCGTTTATCGTCGGTAGTAATCCGGATTCAATGGCGGCGATCGCGTATCGCGCCCACTGCACCAG
>DATDLC010000114.1:0-27236 GCA_036519515.1 Pseudolabrys sp.
TGCCAGGGCCACAATGGCGGAGGTGCCGGCATCCACATTGAAGCCGAGATAAAGCACCGCGCCTATCGAGGCGGCGATAAGCACGACACAGGCCGCGATGAAGATGGCGCTGATACGTCGCATGCGAGGTTTATCCTGGGCCGACTGCCGGGGCCAATGCAATGCTGCCAAAGGGTGACTGATTCGCTTAGCCGAATACCAATGTTCACGAGGGCGCGGCTCCGCGCAACTCGAACTCTGCTATGGTAGCGCGAAACCGCCGTTTATTCGCAGGAAGTTAAAGCCGTTGTGGACCGTTAAGCCGATGCCGGCGTCCCGTCGTCACTCTGTCCTGACCCGGATCGCCGAAGCCCCGGCGCGGGCGTTGGCCGCCATTCTGTTTTTTCACGCCCTGGTGTGGACGGCACTTCCGACCCTCCTTTATGCCAATTTGCCTCTCGATCTCATCGAGGCCCTGACCTACGGCCGAGAATGGCAACTCGGCTACGATAAACTGCCGCCGCTGCCCTGGTGGCTGGTGGAGATCGTCCATCGTCTGGTGGGCCACGATTTCGCGTACTACCTGCTGGCGCAAATTGCGGTCGTAGCTGCGCTCTGGCTGATCTGGGTAACCGCACGGCCGCTCGTCGGCCCACTCGGCGCGCTGGTCGCAGTGCTGATCGTCGATGGCCTGCATTATCTCAATTTCACATCAGCCAAGTTCAACCACGACGTCGTTCAGTTGCCGTTCTGGGCGCTGGCAGGATTCGCCTTTCACCGCGCTTTGCGCAGCGGCTGGATCGGGCACTGGATCTTGCTCGGTTTCGCGGTCGGAATGTCGCTATGGTCGAAATACTTCGTGGTGGTGCTCGCGGCACCCCTCGCAATATTCATCCTCTACGACCGCGAGGCACGCAAAGTTCTGGCAACGCCGGGTCCTTACATCGCGGTTGGTGCAGCGATCATTACAATGGCGCCGCATATCGTCTGGTTGGTGCAGAACGATTTCCTGCCATTCACCTACGCCGAGCACCGCGCGCTGCCCTCGCGCGGACTGATCGACCACCTCTGGCATCCACTTCAATTCGGCATTGGCCAGGCGTTTTTCCTCATTCCATCGCTGCTGATTGCTCTGCCGTTGTCTTTTCCGCGCCGACGCGCCAATGAGATCGCCCTCGGCGCCGACGTTTTCGACCGCCGCATCATCAACTGGCTGGCTTTCGGGCCATTCGCGACGGTGGTGGCCATGTCGGCAATCACCGGCCGGGGCACGGTCGCGATGTGGGGCTATTCGCTCTGGCTCTTCCTCGGATTCTGGATTGTGATGTTCGCGCGGCGCGCGCTTGATGAATCCCGGCTTGCGCGGGTACTCCTCATCTGGGCGCTCGTGTTCGCGGGCCTGGCGCTCGCCTTCATTGTCAACTACGGCATTTTGCCGAACTACGATCATCGCTATCGGGCGGTGTTTTATCCCGGAGGTGATCTGGGGCGCGAACTGTCGCAGCGCTACCGCGCGGCGACGGGGCGGCCGATCAGCTACGTGATTGGCAGCATGTGGGACGGCGGCAACGTCGCACACTACGCGCCGGAGCAGCCGCGCGTGCTGATCGATGGCAAGCCAGGCCGTGCGCCGTGGATCGATCTTGCCGATCTCAGAAACAAGGGCGCGGTGGTGGTGTGGACGGCAGGCGACCTAAACGCGTTGCCGGCGGGGCTGCGGTCAATCGCAGCGGATGCCGCGGTGCAGCCGCCATTCATGCTGCGCTATCTGCGCGGAGATTCGAACCTCAATGTCGGCTGGGCGATCCTCTACCCAAGGCCGTCATACGCTCTCTGGGCGGCTAGGCCACCGTTTTGATGATGCGGGTGAGCTTGTCGAAAATTTCGCCGATCTGGCTTTCGCTCACGATGAGTGGCGGACTGAGCGCCAGCGTGTCGCCGACCGCACGGAACATGAAATCATGTTCGAAGAAGCCCGCTTCAAGCGCCTCCATGCCCCGCTTGCCGACGGCATCCGGCCTGCTGGCAAGATCAATGCCGACGGTCAACCCGACGGACCGGATGTCGAGCACATTCGGCAGACCCTTGAGACCCATGGCCGCCTCAGCCCACACGCTTTCAAGCTTGCGTGAGCGCTCGAACAGGCCCTCCTCGCGGTAGACATCGAGCGTGGCAAGCCCGGCAGCGCACGCCAACGGATGCGCAGAATAAGTGTATCCGTGGAACAGCTCGATGACGTGTTCGGGTCCCTTCATGAAGGCATCGTATATGCCCTTGCGCACGATCACGCCGCCCATTGGCACCGCGCCCGAGGTCACCCCTTTGGCGAAAGTGATCATGTCGGGAAGAACGCCGTAGCGTTCGGCGGCGAACGGATAGCCCAGCCGGCCGTACCCGGTGATGACTTCATCGAAGATCAGCAGAATGCCGTGCTTGTCGCAGATCGCGCGCAGCCGCTCGAGATAGCCCTTCGGGGGCGGCAATACGCCTGTGGAGGCGGCGACCGGCTCGACAATCACGGCGGCGATTGTTGAGGCATCGTGCAACGCGACAAGACGATCGAGATCATCGGCAAGGTGCGCACCCCATTCCGGTTCGCCGATACTGAAGGCCTGCTTTTCGCGATTGTAGGTCGTCGTCAGATGGTCGATGCCGGCGAACAGCGCGCCGAATTGCTTGCGGTTGTTGACGATGCCGCCGACGGCAATACCGCCAAATCCGACGCCGTGATACCCGCGCTCCCGTCCGATCAGCCGCACGCGCGAGGCGTTGCCGCGCACGTTGTGATAGGCGAGCGCGATTTTGAGCGCGGTGTCGACCGCTTCCGAACCGGAGTTGCAGAAAAATACGTGATCGAGATCTCCCGGGGCGAGCGCGGCAACCCGGCTCGCAAGCTCGAACGCCTTGGGATGACTAAACTGGAATGCCGGCGCGTAGTCGAGCGTAGCCGCCTCGCGCTGAATGGCCTCGACGATCGGTGCGCGATTATGGCCGGCATTCGTGCACCACAGGCCGGCGGCACCGTCGATCAGCCTGCGTCCGTCGCTTGCGATGTAGTGCATATCCTTGGCGCCCACGATCATCCGCGGCCGCTTTTTGAAGGCGCGGTTGGCGGTGAAAGGCATCCAATAAGGTTCGAGATCGTTGGGAATGGCGATTTTTGCTTGTGCCTGGGCGTTTGCCATGACTGCTACCGATGTCTGCAACCGTTTTTGGGGCTGTCGTGCCGGTCCGTTGCGCCGGTTATTCGCACCATAAAGACGTGGATGGCAGGGACAAGCCCGCTGATCGCCTTTTACCGCGTTGCTGTAATACTGCTGTCTGATATGTAGACCGCAATGGCCGACAGACCCAACAAGCTCCAAAAACTCAAGGCGCGCTTGCCGCGCGGTCTCGCCGACCGTGGACCGGCGGAGATTGCCGCCACCCGTCACATGGTGGAAGCGATCCGCGTGGTGTTCGAACGATACGGCTTTGAGCCTGTGGAGACGCCAGCCATTGAATATACCGACGCGCTCGGGAAGTTCCTTCCCGACCAGAACCGCCCGAACGAAGGCGTGTTCTCGTTCCAGGACGACGACGAGCAATGGCTCTCGTTGCGCTATGACCTGACGGCTCCACTTGCGCGCTATGCGGCGGAGAATTTTCAAAATCTGGCATTGCCCTACCGCTCGTACCGGTTTGGCTGGGTATTCCGCAATGAAAAGCCGGGTCCGGGGCGCTTCCGCCAGTTCATGCAATTCGATGCAGATACTGTCGGCGCGGCATCCATGGCGGCCGATGCCGAGATGTGCATGCTCGCAGCCGACACGATGGAAGCGCTCGGCATTCCCCGTGACAGCTATGTCGTGAAGGTGAACAACCGCAAGGTTCTCGATGGCGCGATGGATCGAGTCCAGATACCAGCTGAGAGACGGCTCATAACAATGCGCGCCATCGACAAGCTCGACCGGCTTGGCATCGAAGGCGTCAAAATGCTCCTCGGCAAAGGACGCAAGGACGAAAGCGGTGACTTTACAAAAGGTGCGGAGCTTTCGGACTCGCAGATTGCGGGCATCGTTGCGGCGATCGCCGGATCTTCTAGTCAAGCTGGCGATGCACAAAGTCCGGGGGAGCAAGAACTTTCGGAAATCGCCACGTTGGTGCGAGCGGCGGGGTATGACGATCGCGTTCGCGTCGACAAGACTGTCGTTCGCGGTCTCGAGTACTACACCGGCCCGGTCTACGAGGTTGAACTGACCTTCGAGATCAAGGACGAGAAAGGCCGGCCAGTGCGCTTTGGCTCTGTGGGCGGCGGCGGCCGTTACGACGGACTAGTGTCGCGTTTTCGCGGCGAGCCGGTTCCGGCGACGGGATTTTCCATCGGTGTTTCGCGCCTGCAGGCGGCGCTTACCCATCTCGGCAAGATCAGCGAAAAGCCGGCGCCCGGCCCGGTTGTCGTGACCGTATTCGATCGGGATCGTGTTGCCGATTATCAGCGCATGGTCTCCACGCTGCGCGCGGCGAACATTCGCGCCGAGCTTTATCTCGGAAATCCGAAAAACAATCTCGGCACGCAACTCAAATATGCCGACAAGCGCAGCGCACCTTGCGCCATCATCCAGGGTGGCGATGAAAAAGCGCGCGGAGAGGTTCAGATCAAGGACCTGATCCTCGGTGCAACTTTGACCGACACCAAGGACCGCGAAGACTATTTGAAGAAACAGGCCGAAGCGCAATTCGCGGTAAAAGAAGACGCGTTGGTCGAGGCCGTGCGCAAGCTGCTCGTACGCCACAAGCTGGCTTGAGCCAGAACCTCTACACCGTGACTATGTCGCCTTCGACCCGATAGCCGCCATAGGCATCGAGGTTGTAACCCAGCAACTGCTCGTCGGCATCGAAGCAGTCAATGATCGACACGTAGTCGACAACCTTTTCATCGCGGAATTGGATGAAATGGGCAATGCGATAGCTGATCGCCTGACCGCTCGCGCGTTTTGTCGCCGTGAGCCTGCCAAGCACAGCGCCGCGATCACCGTCCCACCAGCATGGTCTTTGCGACGAAGCGGCGTTCGGACAGCAAAGTGTGGCTGTCGCGTTGCCCACCTCCATCCAGCCCTAGCCTTGGCCCCAACAGCTTCATGACGAGGCCCTTGCCGACGCGCTGGCCGCAAAACGGCAGAATGTCGACCGGTCCGCTAATGGTCCACACCACATCGTCGTCGAGAAAATTGGCAAGCGCCGCCATGTCGCGGACCGACAGCGCATGGTAAAAGGCCTCGACAACCGCGCGCGGGACTGGGCTCATTGGGCCTCCACCCTGACAAGTGAAGCCCGGTTGTATTGAAATTCCCTTACCCGTTTACGGGGAGGGCCGCGACAGGATCGCTCGAACGGCGGGTTCTGCGGGCCCCGGAAAATTTGTTAACGACGACAACTATTTGACGGCGGAGCCCGTTAAGGGCTGCGGACAAACGTCGTCAAATCCTTAAGACCACCATGCTAAAGGCCGGCCCGCGAATGTGGAATGCATAGCTGTAGTACCGAGACACCATGGAAGCGAGCGGAACGACACAGAAGCAAGGACCCGACGCGCGGGCGGAGGCGCTGGTCGCCTCCTACGAACGCGCCGGTTATGTCCGCGTTGCGCCCGCGATGTTGCAACCGGCGGAGCCATTCCTCGACCTTTCCGGCGAAGACATTCGTCGACGCATGTATTTGACGACGGCGCCGGACGGCAATGAATTCTGTCTGCGCCCCGACCTCACGATTCCCGTATCGCGCGACTATCTCGCCTCGAGCACTGCGGGAAAGCCGGCCGGCTATTGCTATCTCGGTCCTGTCTTTCGCCATCGCACCGACGCGCCCGCAGAATTTCTGCAGGCCGGCATCGAGTCGTTCGGACGCTCCGACAAGGCGGCCGCCGACGCCGAGATGCTTTCGCTCGGCCTGGAGGCGACGGCACACTATGGCGTCGTCTCGCCCGACATCCAGATTGGCGACGTCTCACTGTTCGTAGGTCTCGTTGCCGGGCTTGATCTTCCGCCGGCGTGGAAGCGACGGCTCATCAAGGATTTCAATCGCAAGTCCAACCTGGCGCAGGATCTCGATCGGCTCGTGTTGGGCGGGAATAATGCCCGCCCGGAGTATCAGGGCGTGCTGGCCGCGCTCGCCGGCTCCGATCCGAAAGGCGCCCATGCGCTCATAACCGACCTGTTGTCGATTGCCGGCATCAATGCCGTTGGCGGTCGCTCGGTCGGAGAAATTGCCGGTCGGTTCCTTGAACAATCCGCGCTCGGCGTCAGCGCGAAGCTGCCGCGTGACGTGCGAGATCTCATTGAGCGCTTTCTGACCATTCAGGGCAATCCCGATGAGGCCGCCGCTACGCTGCGCGCGCTCGCGAACGACGCCAAAATGATGCGGCCGCTTGCGCCTGCTCTTGACCAGTTCGAGAGTCGGACGGGATTTTTGGAAGCGCGTGGCATCGATGTCAAACGTGTGCGCTTTTCGACAGGGTTCGGACGTGGATTCGACTATTACACCGGTCTGGTCTTTGAACTGACCGATCCCAAACGCACCGGCGACCCGCTTGTTGCGGGTGGCCGCTATGATGACCTGCTCACGCGGCTTGGCGCAGCCGATCCAATTGCCGCCGTCGGATTCGCAGTCTGGATCGAAAGACTGGCGATTTACGGAGATGCGTCGTGAGCGCGCCTTTTGTCCTCGCCGTTCCGGCCAAGGGCCGCCTACAGGAGAATGCGGAGGCCTTCTTCATGCGCGCGGGACTGCCGCTGATCAAGCCGCGGGGGGCGCGCGACTATCGTGGCACGGTCACCGGGCTCGACGATGTCGAGGTCGCTTACTTGTCGGCACCCGAAATCACAAGCCAACTCGCGGCGGGAGCCGTTCATCTCGGCGTCACCGGCGAAGACCTCGTCCGCGAGATGATTCCGGAAGCCGACAGGCACGTCGTGCTCATCGAGGGGCTCGGCTTCGGCTTCGCCAATGTCGTTGTCGCAGTGCCGCAGGCCTGGATCGATGTACGCACGATGGCCGATGTGGACGACGTCGCTACCGCCTTCCGTCATCACCATGACCGCAAGATGCGACTCGCGACCAAATACATCAATTTGACGCGCGACTTCTTTTCATCGCACGGCGTGATCGACTATCGCATCGTGGAAAGCTCCGGCGCGACCGAAGGAGCGCCCGCGGCCGGCACCGCCGAGATGATCGTTGATATCACGACGAGCGGCGCGACGCTTGCCGCCAACGGCCTGAAAGTCGTGGAAGACGGCACCATCCTGCGTTCGCAGGCAAATCTGGTAGCGGCGCGAAACGCCGCCTGGGGCAAGAACGAACGCGATCTTGCCCGCCTGATCCTCGACAGGGTGGCGGCACAGGCGCGCGCCCGGGCCTTTCGGGAGGTGCGCGCACGATTTGCGGCTGGCACCGATATGTTGCTCGACAATGCCAAGCGGAAATTCGCCATCGAAGCGCCGTTCGGTGGGCCGTCTTCATCTGGCATGCTGATCCTTCATTGCCCGCCGGACCAGGTCTACGCGCTGACGAACTTCTTGCGCGAGAGCGGCGCGGAAGCAGTGGCCGTGGCCGATCTCGATTACGTATTTTCGCGCGACAATCCGCTTTACGCGAAACTTGAAGCCGGACTCTAGAGCGCCGCAAAATCGATGGGCTTGTGCCGGTCGAGCGTGCGACGAGCGGGGGGTAGCGGATATTTCAGACCGCTCGCGCAGTTGAACAGCATCACCTGATCGGTGCGCTTCACGCGTCCATCCGCAAGACTTTGCTTATAGGCGGCATAGGTCGCCGCCCCTTCCGGGCACAGAAGGAAGCCCTCTTCGCGCGCCATTTCGTCGAGCGCAGCGCTGATCGCCGCGTCCGGTACTGCGATGGCGAAGCCTCCGCTCTCCCGCACGGCGCGCAGTATAAGAAAGTCTCCGACAGCCTGCGGGACGCGGATTCCTGAGGCAATCGTGTGCGCGTTCTCCCAGCGCGGTGCATGCTCTTCGCCGGCGTCGAACGCTTTCACCATGGGCGCGCAGCCGGCTGCCTGCACGGCAATCATTCGCGGACGCTTCTTCCCGATGAAGCCGATAGCCTCCAATTCGGAGAATGCCTTCCACATGCCGATCAGTCCGGTGCCGCCGCCAGTTGGATAGAAAATCGCGTCCGGCACCTGCCAGCCGAGTTGTTCGGCAAGTTCGAGGCCCATGGTCTTCTTGCCCTCGATCCGGTACGGCTCCTTCAAGGTCGACGTGTCGAACCAGCCGACTTTTGCTTTTCCCTCGGCGACGATCTTGCCGCAGTCGTCGATCAGACCATTGACGCGATATACGGTCGCGCCCTGCAACGCGATCTCGCTCACGTTCACTTCCGGCGTGTCCTCCGGGCAGAAGATCGTGGTTTTGATGCCTGCGCGCGTGGCGTAGGCAGCAAGTGCGGCACCCGCGTTGCCATTTGTCGGCATCGCCATGTGCTTGATGCCGAGCGCCTTAGCCATGGAAACCGCCATGACCAGACCGCGTGCCTTGAATGAGCCGGTCGGCAGTCGGCCTTCGTCCTTGACCAGGATTTCGCCACCACCGAGTTTTGCCGAAAGGCGCGGCATCGGCACAATCGGCGTCATCGTTTCGCCCAAGCTCACGATATTTTCGGTCTTACGAATGGGCAGCAATTCGCGATAGCGCCAAAGATCGGGCACTCGCTGTGCCAGCTTTTCCTTGCTCAGCGCCTTGCGAACGCCTTCGAGATCGTAACGTACAAGCAACGGTTTGCCGGCACGCGACAGATTATGTACCTGGTCGGCCTCGTGGCGCTCGCCAGTCATCGCGCATTCAAGATGAGTGACGAAGTTCGGAAGATTCGCGGTCAGATTGTCATCGTACTGCATGCATGACTCGTTTGTGCGGAACACTATTCCCCGGCGTTCCGACGCGGCGCGCGCTTACGAAACACGACGAAATGCGAGAGCGAGAAATTCACGGCGAAGCTGACCAAAATCGACGCAAGCTTCGCGAGCAACACGGGAATGAAATAGGACAGCGCGAGCAAAGTCGCGGTGCTCGTTACCATGCCGGCGACCCCTGAGGCGGCGAAACTCGCATAGTCACGCCACCGCAGCACGCGACCCGATTCAGGACCGAAGGTGATGAAAGAATTCATCGCGTAGGAAAACGTTACGGCCAGCAGCCAGGCCACCACATTGGCAAAGACCAGGGGCCATTGCAGGAAGTTGGCGGCCGTCCAGAAAATGCTGAAATCGACGGCCGTATTGACAACGCCGATCAGCGCAAAACTGGCCGCCTTTAGCGCGACGGCGCGCTCATGCCAGGCCACGGCAAGACGGTCGAGGATGTTTTGGAGAGGCGCCGGGATCATCGTCCACTTTCGATTAGCACGGCAAATCAGGTCCCGGTAGGCCGAGCGCGACAGCGGCATTCCGGTGCGGTATAGATCGCCGAAAGCTGGGCGACAGGTTCACAAGAAATGGCGGTTAAACCGACCAAATCGGGCTCGCGCGCACGGGCATCGTCGTCGACGCCGACGATGTCGGTTGTCATTCCCTTGTTCAATGAGGCCAAAGGCCTGCCCGCGCTGCATGAGCGCATCGCCGAGGTCGCGCGGTACCTGCAAACCAAGCGCGGCCTGAATGTTGAAGTCGTGTATATCGACGATGGAAGCGGTGATAACACCGGCGACGTCGCCAGATCTCTTCCCGCAATTCCGCTCGACATCCAGGTTGTCACACTTTCGCGAAATTTCGGCAAGGAGGCCGCGCTTCTTGCGGGACTCGAGCACGCTCAACCTGGCGCCGTTCTGTTCATGGACGGCGACGGGCAACATCCGCCCGATTTGATCGACACGTTGGTCGCGCGTTGGCTCGATGACGGCTACGACGTTGTCTATACCGCAAAGGCGCATCGCGTAAATGAATCCTGGCTGCGGCGGACCGGCGTTCGCTCGTTCTATGCCCTGCTGAACTGGGGCGTCCGCCACAAAATTCCGGAAGACGCCGGTGACTTTCGCCTGTTGTCGCCGCGCGCCGCCGCGGCACTCCGGCACATGCCGGAACGCAATCGCTTCTTCAAGGGACTTTCGAGCTGGATCGGATTTCGTCAGACACGAGTCGACTATGAGCCGGCTGTGCGCAAGCACGGCAGCACCACCTGGAACGTATGGACTCTGATCGGGTTGTCGATCGAAGGACTCACTTCGTTCTCGGTGGCACCGCTGCGAGTCGCGAGCCTCCTCGGCCTGGTACTCGCCGTGACGGCCCTATTTTTCGGTAGCTGGATCGTTTTGGAAACGCTCCTCTACGGCAAAGACGTACCCGGTTATCCCTCACTGGTGGTCAGCGTGATGGTGATCGGCGGGGTGCAACTCATCCTCATCGGCGTGCTGGGCGAATATATCGGCAAGCTGTTATCCGAGATCAAAGGTCGGCCCGTTTATTTCGTTGCCGAGCACACCGTGAAGCGTGCGAGTGAATCGGCCAAATCGCGACCGATAGCCTCTCGCGCAGACGAGTAAGACAAAGCGCCATGCGCTCTGGGCCTCGCCACATCTGGTTGTGCGCAGATGACTATGGAATTTCACCGGGCGTGAATGCGGGTATCCGCGAACTGATCGTGCGCGGACGCATCAATGCCACATCGATCATGGTGGCAGCGCCGTACTTTAATAGCGATGAAGCAGCCGCGCTCGATACGCTCAATTCAGGTGAAAAACGCGCGGATCTCGGTCTGCACGTGACGCTGACCGCACCGTTCAGCCCTTTGAGTGCGGATTTTTCGCCTCTGCGCAAAAGCCGTTTTCTGTCGCTTAACGACGTCTTGCGGGGGGCCGTTGCCCGTCGTTTGCAGTCGGAGTGGTTGATCACCGAAATCGCCACCCAGCTCCGCGCCTTTATCGAGGTGTTCGGCCGACCGCCGGATTTCGTCGATGGTCATCAGCACGTCCATCTATTTCCTCAGATCCGCGACGCATTCTTCCGCGTCGTCGCGCAGGGAGCACCCGATGCCTGGGTGCGACAGTGCGGCCGTGCGAAGCTGAGCCGACACTTGCACGATCGCAAGGCGCTGACACTCGACATCCTCAGCGTCGGGTTCCGCCGGAAAGCCAAAAGACTTGGCGTTAAATTCAATCCGGGATTCGCTGGAACCTACAGCTTCAATTCCAGAGCGAATTTCGCAAAGATTTTTCCACGTTTTCTGTCGGGCTTGCCCGATGGCGGCCTCGTCATGTGTCATCCGGGCTTTGTGGATGACGCGCTAAAAAGCCTCGATTCGCTGACGACCCTGCGTGAGCACGAATTTACCTTCTTCAGTTCCAGTGCTTTCCCGAAAGTGCTGGCGGAGCACGCCGTCGTCCTTGCCAGCCCTACTGGCGAAAGCCGCGGCACTGCCTAAATATCAGCGCCAAAGGTTACGGGAGGATGCCATGACACCACAGGAACGCCAACTGGTCGACGAACTGTTCGATCGGCTCGCCCGGCTAGAGAAAGCGCCCCGCGATGCGGACGCCGAACGCGCAATCGCCGAAGGATTGGGCCGCGCGCCACACGCGATCTATCCGCTCGTGCAGACGGTGCTTGTACAGGACGAAGCGCTCAAACGCGCGGATGCTCGCATCCGTGAGCTCACCGGCGCAGACGCCGACGTAGCCTCGTCCGGCGGCTTTCTGGACAGCATGCGGCAAGTCTTGACGGGCGGTAGCAGCGGGACTTCCGTCCCGAGTGTTCGTGCGGGCGCCTCGACCGGTCCCGATCCGCGTTGGAATAGCGGCGGTGCATTTTCCACGACTGCACCATCACCGGGCGGTTCGTTCCTTGGAACTGCTGCGGCATCCGCCGCGGGTGTGATCGGCGGCGCGCTGCTTCTTAACTCGATCAGCTCGATGTTTGGCCAACACGGGTCGCGCGCCTTCGCCGCTGAACCTGCGCCCTCAGGCTCGCCATGGGATAACAACAGTGCCGCCGGCAGTGACCTCGCTCGCGACGCGGGTCTCAACGACATCGGTAGCGCCACAGGCGGTGATGTACGCCCTGCTTCACTGTTCGACGATGGCGCTTCGGATTCGACCGATCTCGAGGACGATGTCGATTCGGGCGTCGACTTCGGCGACGATTTCGGCGGCGGCGACAGCGCCTGAGTTCGGCTACATCACCACGACCTTCGTGCCGACCTTCACGCGTTCGTAAAGGTCGATGACGTCTGCGTTACGCATGCGGATACATCCGGACGACACGTTCTTGCCGATTGTCCACGGCTCATTCGAGCCGTGGATTCGATAGATGGTCGAACCGAGATAAAGCGCGCGGGCCCCCAGCGGATTGTGCGGACCGCCGGCGACAAAGTGCGGAAGATAGGGCTGGCGCTTGAGCATTTCCTCCGGCGGAATCCAGTGCGGCCATTCTTTTTTTGCCGAAACCATATGCCGTCCTGACCATGTGAATCCTGGCCTGGCGACACCGATGCCGTAACGAATGGCCCCCCGGCGCGACCAGATACAGAAAATGGTTGGCCGTATCGACGGTCACGGTGCCTGGCGACTGGTTGCGGCGACTCGACTGTCGCCGAACCGCACGTTTCCGGCCAAGCTGTTGCCGACGAGCGCACGAGCCGGTGGATGCCGGATCGGTGCTGGCGCGAGAGCTCGCGGCCATTCAATCGGCAATCCTACACAACATGCGTGAGCTCTCAGTGCTCATCAATGATGGCAAAGATCGCCGCATGGCGCGCGCGGCCGGCGAACTCGGGGCTGCAGTCGAAAGCATGGAAACGGCGACGCAGAACATTCTGGCGTCGGCAGAGGTTATCGATGACTGCGCGCGTGCCCTCGCCTCCGCCCTGAGCGACGGTTACCAGCGTGGCCTGGCCCAAGATGTACAGGACCACGTTGTCCGGATTCACGAAGCTTGCAATTTCCAGGATCTGGCCGGCCAGCACATCGGCAAGGTGATCGCAACGTTGGTCATGGTCGAAGAGCGAATCGTGGCCATGATCCAGCGCTACAGCGGCGCCGGCGGGCAGCCGGCCCAGGCATCGAAACCTTCGTCCTCAAGCGAACTTATCAATGGTCCCCGACTCGATGGGGCCGGAGGCCATGCGAGCCAGCTCGACATCGACGCAATGTTTGCCTAGGCCGGCCGGCGGATCGCGATAAAACAGACCAGCGCAAGCGACGCAAAGCCGGCGGCAAGAGCCAACGCCGCCGGATCAGAAGCGCGTTCAACCACAAACGCCATCACCAAAGGCGCGGCTGATTGCATCACCAGAAAGGGTGCGGCAAGGCGACCCATCAGCCGCCCATAACCGGAGGCACCAAACAACGCCAACGGGACCGCACCACGCGTAATCGTCACCAGGCCGTTGGCGCCCCCAAACAGGAGCGCGAACGCCGCCGCCGTACCCGTCGACACGCCCAACATTGCAAGCATCACGAAAGCGCACAGCAGCGTGCTGAGCGCGAAACGCACCACCCAGAGCGGATGCAGATTTCGTCCGAAAGTGAACTCGATCAGCCGCGCGCCGACCTGCGCGGGCCCAAACAAGGCGCCAATCCAGACGACAGTTCCGGCATCGATGCCTGACCGGGCAAATATTGCGAGCAGATGCGCCGAAAGTCCGGAAGGGACGAAAGCGTAGGATGCAAATGCCGAAGCGACCAATATGAAGGGCAAGCCGTGCGGCGGCAGTATCTTGGCCGGCTCTCCAATATCTTTTTGCGCCGGCAGGTCGGTTTCGAAACGGCTGCGCGGCAGGCCGAAGGCATGAAGAGGTGCGGCAATGAAGGCCAGAAGTGCCGCGTAGGCTAGATAGGTGCCGCTCCAGCCGACGCGCTCGATCAGAAGATGAGTCACCGGCCAGCTCACGGTTGAAGCGAAGCCGCCCGCGAGGGTCAGTGCCGTAATCGGGCGGCGGGCGCCAACACCAAATATGCGACCGAGCGTCGCAAAAGCGGAATCATAGAGGTTTGCCGCCATCGCGACACCGAGCACCATCCAGACGGCGTAATAGGCAAACGGGCTGCTGGCGCGCACGATCAAAAAAAGCCCAAGAGCACCGACCAACGAGCCGATGGTCATGACAATATGACCACCAAAGCGATCTATCGAATGGCCGACGTAAGGTGCGACGAGCCCGGCGATCAGAAGTCCTACTGAAAATCCGCCCATGGCAAAGGAGATGGACCACCCGCGATCGGCCGCAATCAGCGGAACGATCAGCACCGGTGTGTAGAAGATGGTCCCCCACGATAAAATCTGGGTGACGCCGAGCACCGGCACCGCACGCCAAGGGCCCTCGATAAAATCACGCGGAGCAATCATGGCGCAGCCGTTGCACGACGAGCTTGTTTGTCTAGCACGTACGCCCTAACCGGAGCGCCGATGGCGATGACGATTAGGAGGCGCCACAGCGATCGGTGTCAGCCGCGATGTAAGAGGCATTGAGTTCGTTTTGCCAAACTGCGTCTACAAGATGTAGATACTATTTTCCACAACCTAAAAGTCAGCAACTTTTAGTATCGGCCGAAGTCCGGTGCTATCGTGGGCTTGCGCGTGGTGGGAAGACCTACAGGTTAATGCCCTGGAAATCGCAGGGGGTCTTTGGGAGAAAACGCACCCCTCGACGGCTCAATCTCCACTTGCGTAACGTCCTCAAGCCGATTCCAGATGACAGTCCGTATGCTGCATCGTGGTGGCACCGGACAGAGTTTCCGACGCCGGCCAATCATCGGCACGTGGCGCTCCATTTTGACGGAATCAATAACCGCGCGCAAAATGACCAACCGACACGAACGCCACCGCGACAAGGTGGACGTCTCCGCCTACCCAAAAAGACGCCAAAGAATAATTCCAAGTAGGACGTAATTGACTGTGAATGCAAAGCTGATCCAACCAAAGTCGTTTTTCGCGCCAACATGAATTAGTGCATCGTGGAGTTTTGAGAACTCCCTGCGCATTTCATCGTCCATGACTTCCTCGCCGATTTGCAGAAGGGTGCGGCTATTTTGCCGGTAGCTTGGCACATCAGGCCACCCAAAACGATGTAGTGCCGCAATCTTTTCCCTGCATGTGTTCGTGATGCGCGCCGAACTCATGGGTCCAAAAGCGGACCAATAAGAGTTGCAGCAAATCGCTCAGACCAATGAGTGCGCATCAAGCGAGCGGGTGAGGCAGGTTTTGATCTAGCTACTCAGCCAGCCGTAGCAGAGGTCCGTCCGTCCCGCCCGTACGCCAAACGCTCAAGCGTGCGGGCGTACAGGCTGCCTGGGGTATAAGGGGGTGGCCGCCACGCAGTTACACGGTAGCTGCACGGGGTTGTACGGATAGCTGCGCGAATTGCATGGCACTAGGGCATGGACTCTCCAAATGCCGACTTGAATGCGCCGCCCAATGTAATTTTGATGGCCTAAGCAACTTTCGATGCTCGGCTCCGCGCCTTAGACGCAATTTGAGTGCGCGTGCGATCAATGTGAGTTCTTAAGTCAAAAAAGAGTTCGGAATTTCGCATTGGAACAATACTCGCCGCGCGAGTGATGCTTTCCAAATCGGTTTGGAGAGCTTGCACTTGGGGAGGAGTAAGGTCTGTCAGCAACGCTTTATCAACAATCCTGAGGCGGCGATATAACTTACGCACGCGTTCGCGAATGAACCACTGGAACAGCTTGGGCGCATAATTGAACACCGGGAGGACGATCGCGATGACTGCCACCAGCACTGCAATGATCCTTTGCACATAGCTGGTCATCCAGAACGGCAGATACCGGTTCAGAAACGAAGGTCCGTTCATGTAGAAATCGCGAGCGCTCTGCGCGACGGGATATTCCGGATCGGTCAGCGTGGGGAAATCACCGGCCTTTTGAAAAGCTCCCGTACCGCTATGCGCTTCAGAAATTGCCCGTGCCAATAGATCGATAATTGCGGGATGAATTTCCTTGCGCACCAGCACGACGTTGGTCGTCGAAATAAGGGTTATGTCTGTAACAGGAATCTTCCTCTCTAAATCAATGGTGCCTCGCGGCAATACCAATCGAACGAGATAAGGGAAAATACGGGTAAGGGCCTCCGCCTCTGTAAAGCTCATAAGCCGATATTGCGGACCCTTTAGCAAGGTATGGAGAATCTGCGAATCCAGCGAAAAGTTGAAAAAGAGCGCATCTATCGTTCCATCATCTAGTGCCTTGACTGCGTCTTGCGGTGCCTGAGACAGCAGCACCGTGTTGTCGTAATTTACACCAGCTACGGCGAGAATTTTTTCACACACGACTCGATCGCCACTGCCCTCCGCCGCCAAGGCGATGCGTTTACCCTTAAGCTGCGTCAGATCGGCTAATGTGTCACCCGCGGGATAAAAAAGCCAAAAAATCTGATGGTCAATGCGTCCCAACGACAGCAGGTTAGGCGCAAGTCTGCTGTTCGACACACCTCCTTGCATAAATCCGATCTGAATGCCGGAATTAGGGTCATTCAGAAGCCTAAGATTTTCTTTTGCACCATCGGTTAGGCGCAGCTGCACCTCCACGTCGGAACCTGCGAGTATGCCTTGATAGCGGCTGCCTAGAACCTGGTAATGATCACCTGTGAGTGATGTAGCGATTGTAATCTTCGACGGCGGCGCGGGAATGAGATACGCCAACGAAAGCCAAGCGAGGCCAGCGATGCACAGGATCGTAGCCAGTATCCTGAACACATACCAACGATCAAACCCAAACATGAATGCCCTCAGTGTACCCTTCGCTGGCATCAGTGCTGTCGCTTGGAAGGCGGATTTCAGGACATTCCGCTCGCAGTTCAACGGCAAGCCTACAACGCATTCCTGTGAGCGTGGAAGAGGTGTACTATGACCGTACTTGGCAGAAAGCGGACAATCCAGCCGCACCGGCGTTTGTCCGCTATTGGAGTAACAGCGGACTTTGGCGAGCCCTCGTCGGGCCTTTACGCCTAGGCGGCACCTAGCTTTCCAGGGCCGGGCTTGAGCCTCGCCGGCCTCGACGGTCGGATCTTGCCGGCTGTGCGCCATTTAAGCGCACGATGTGTTTGGCTGTCGCGAACTTCGCCGCGGATTGATCACGTGGGGGAAATGAATTCACGGCCTTAGTAATGTAATGTGAACAATCAGCGCGTTCGTTCATCAAATGTGTATTGCGGCCACAAAGCAGTTACTGCGCGGGCCCTGGCGGTGCTGTTCTCGGTTTTGGTTTCGCGGCTGTCCGCGCGGCGCCCTCCGCACCGCAACGGACATAGACCATCGTGCCGTAACGACCCTGCACTTCCGAATCCATCCAGCGCAAAATCAATATGCGGCCATCGAAGAGAACAACTTCGCGATCCTGCGACCCGCCAACTTCGCCGTCTGCTGGTCCAATGTAGGTTTTGCCACCGGAGCCACCCCGCAGGCGCAGCTCGGTCGGTGTCGCTTGATCCGCGAGATGCATCATCACGCCGCCGCTAGGTCCGAGTGTAATGACGTAAGGTTGGTTGCACTGACCTCTTGCCGCCGCTTCGGTGCGCGCACGGTCTTCCTGCTTGTGATAGGCTGCAAGTCCCCAGCGACCGACGATGTCCTGCGGCGGAAAGGCCGGCGGCAGCGCCGGACCGATTGCCGGCGCAGCCGGCTGATCGAGCTGGGGTCCGCCTGTCGAGCAGCCGGCTAGTCCCAGCGCGAACAGTCCGAGGGTCATGGCGGTCGACAGTGCGGGGCGATTTGAGTTGCTCATTCCGGCTCCTTGCAAGACGCGTAAAAGACTTTGGAGGGCAACGACCGGCAGCGCAAGGAGGCCTTTGGGACAGCTGCGATTGTCGGATCTCGCGTTCCTTATCTTGACTCCCCGGCCTGAAAATAATATTTCCCAGGCAGCGTTTGGCACTCTTTTCTGTGGAGTGCTAAGCCGCTGAATAATCAATAGTTTCTGTTATGCTAGACGCGCCCCAGCGCCACGAGGGAGACCATGGCCAAGACCAAGTTTCGCCCACTGCACGACCGGGTCGTCGTGCGCCGTATCGATGCCGAAGAGAAGACCAAAGGCGGCATTATCATTCCCGACACCGCCAAAGAGAAACCGCAGGAAGGCGAGGTCATTGCTGTCGGCCCAGGAGGGCGCGACGAGAGCGGCAAGCTCATCCCTATCGACGTAAAGCCGGGCAATCGCGTGCTTTTCGGCAAGTGGTCGGGCACCGAGGTCAAACTCGACGGCGAGGAACTCCTGATCATGAAGGAGTCCGACATCATGGGCGTTATCGCCTGAATCGCACCGGATCCGATGGAGTAATTTGAAATGGCTGCCAAAGACGTAAAATTTGCAGGTGAGGCGCGCGAGCGCATGCTGCGTGGAGTCGACATCCTGGCCAACGCGGTGAAAGTCACCCTCGGCCCGAAGGGCCGCAATGTGGTGCTCGACAAGAGCTTCGGTGCCCCGCGTATCACCAAGGACGGGGTTACTGTCGCGAAGGAAATCGAGCTCGACGACAAGTTCGAGAACATGGGCGCCCAGATGGTGCGTGAGGTCGCTCAGAAGACGAACGAAGTCGCCGGCGACGGTACCACTACGGCGACGGTGCTCGCCCAAGCAATTGTAAAGGAAGGTGCGAAATCAGTCGCCGCGGGAATGAACCCGATGGACCTCAAGCGCGGCATCGACATTGCAGTCACCGCCGTGGTCAAGGACATCGAGAAGCGCGCGAAGAAAGTTGGTTCTTCCGCCGAGGTCGCCCAAGTCGGCACCATCTCTTCCAACGGTGATGCGAATATCGGCCAGATGATCGCGAGGGCGATGCAAAAGGTCGGCAACGAGGGCGTGATCACAGTGGAGGAAGCCAAGGCGCTCGAGACCGATGTCGAGATCGTTGAGGGCATGCAGTTCGACCGCGGTTACATCTCTCCGTATTTCATTACAAACGCCGAGAAGATGCTGGCTGAGCTTGAGGACGCCTACATCCTGCTCCACGAGAAGAAGCTCTCGGGCCTGCAATCGATGTTGCCCGTGCTGGAAGCCGTGGTGCAGTCCGGCAAGCCGCTCGTCATCATCGCTGAAGATGTCGAGGGCGAAGCGATTGCCACGCTCGTGGTGAACAAGCTGCGCGGCGGCCTCAAGGTTGCCGCCGTGAAGGCTCCTGGCTTCGGCGATCGCCGCAAGGCCATGCTGGAGGACATCGCTATCCTCACCGGCGGCCAGCTGATCTCCGAAGATCTCGGTATCAAGCTCGAAAACGTAACTACTTCGATGCTGGGCCGCGCCAAGAAAGTAATCATCGAGAAGGAAAAGACCACGATCGTGAATGGCGCCGGCAAGAAGCCTGACATCGAGGCGCGCGTGCAGCAGATCAAGGCGCAGATCGAGGAAACGACCTCAGATTACGACAAGGAAAAGCTGCAGGAGCGGTTGGCGAAGCTTGCCGGCGGCGTAGCGGTGATCCGCGTCGGAGGCGCCACCGAGATCGAGGTGAAGGAAAAGAAAGATCGCGTTGAGGACGCGCTCAACGCGACCCGCGCCGCGGTCGAAGAAGGCATCGTGCCGGGTGGCGGCGTCGCCCTGCTCCGGGCCAAGAAGGCGGTCGGCCGCATCCACGACGAGAATTCAGACGTTCAGGCCGGTATCAACATCGTGCTCAAGGCTCTGGAAGCGCCGATCCGCCAGATTGTGGAAAACGCCGGCGTCGAAGGCTCTATCGTGGTTGGCAAGATCCTGGACGAGAAGTCGGAGACCTATGGCTTCGACGCCCAGGACGAAAAATATGTCGACATGATCGAAGCGGGCATTGTCGACCCGGCCAAGGTTGTGCGTACGGCCTTGCAAGATGCGGGATCGGTTGCCGGCCTGCTTGTGACCACTGAGGCCATGGTTGCCGAACTGCCGAAAGAGCCGGCCCCGGCCATGCCGCCAGGCGGTGGAATGGGCGGCGGGATGGGCTTTTAGACCGACGCAATCGCAAAAAAAGGGCGCGGCTCACGTCGCGCCTTTTTTCATTGAGAAACAATCGGGTCGTAGCTGTAAATCCAGTCTTTGCTCAATAGATCGGCCCGCGGTTTCTCGAACCTGTCGAGGCGGAGGGCGCGTTTTAATCGAGCCCCAGGCGAATGCAGGTGGAAGACCTTGCCTTGGGCATGCGCCGCGAGCTGGATACGGGCCGTGCGTGGTCGCCGCTCGGCCTCGTAGGCGGCAAACGCGGCACTGGGATCACGTGGAACTCGCGCAAGCTCCCGTGCAAGAACATATCCATCTTCAATCGCCGAAGCCGCGCCTTGGGATAAGAACGGCAACATTGGATGAGCGGCGTCACCAAGAAGCGTAACACGGCCTTGGCCCCAGTGCGGCAATGGATCCCGATCGAACAACCCCCATTTGAAGCAACGATCGACGCTTTCCAGCAATATGCGCACGCTGTGATGCGCGTTCGGGAAGGCCGCGAACATGTCTTCCCGCCGGCCTTCCACGGACCATGACTCCTCCACCCACTCGTCGGTTTCCATGACTGCCACGAGGTTGATCAGCGTCCCGCCACGCACAAAATACGCGACCACGTGACCACGTCGGCCCATCCAATAATTCATCACCGGTTCGAGATGGTTCTGCGGCAGCTTGCTGATCGGTATGAGCGCGCGCCAACACATATTTCCGGTAAAGCGGACACTCTGCTCGCCATGGAGCCCGGCACGCACCATCGAACGAATACCGTCGCAGCCAACCACGGCATCGAACATCTCGCGATGCCCGTCGCTGAGGTGGACGGTCACGGCGTTGTCCGCGGGTTCTACCGAAACGCAGGGCGCGTTCAGGCGGACATCAACATCGACCAATGCGTCGGTGAGAATGTCGAGCAGGTCCGCGCGATGTATCTGGAACCAACCGGCGCCGAAACGTTCGGCCATGGTGCCTTTGGCCTGGGTGCGAAACAGAACTTCACCCGTCGTCATGTCGCGCGTCAACATGAACCCGGGCTCGAAACCGCGCTTGCGGACCGCATCCTCTAGCCCGAGTGCCCTCAGGATCCTTGTCGAGTTGGGCGTAATCTGAATACCGGCGCCGACTTCTTTCAGCCTGTCTGCCTGTTCGAAGACCACAGGCTCAAAGCCGCGCTGGCGCAGGGCGATGGCGGCGGCAAGCCCGCCGATCCCGCCGCCGATCAATGCGATGCGCGGCTTTGCTGTCATCACATCTCGCTAGTGGTCGCTAGGGCGGAATTTCAACTCAGTCGGCCCCACAAGCACAATCCCCCCGTTCTCACGTTGCCAGCCGGTGACCTGCGCCAGCGTCGCGAGCAATTCCTGATCCGCCTGCATGCGTTCCGGCGTGCACTGGCCCACGCTTAGCATTTCCGGCAGACCTTCCGGCAATGGGCCTAGCTCGATCTTTATAGCCATGTCCGAGATCTCTATCCGCGCGGGTACGGATTTGCACCACAAATCAATCTTCGCATTGCCGCTTGGCTCAACGAGCAGGATCGGCATGCGCTTGCCCGGTCGCATCGGTGCGGCATCGAGCAACAGCTCCTGATCGAACGGAAATTGGTCAGCAGAAGCGGCTTCGCCGCAAATCAGAAACGACAAAAGAGCGACGATTGCGCCGCGCACAGGGATATCGCGAATCATTCCGTCCCAGCAAGCTTTGACACCAGCCACTGCGCCGTCCGCAACAGGCGCGCGTCGTCGCCCGGCGCGCCGACGAGCTGCACGCCGAGCGGCATGCCGCCTTCTCCGGCCATCAGCGGCAAAGTAATCGCGGGAAGACCAAGATATGTCCACAGCGTGCAGAACGTTGGGTTGCCGGTCGCGGTTCCCTTCGGCGCGACACCGGCCGCAGCTGGCGTAATGATGGCATTGCACTGCTGCTGAAACAATTGCTCAAGCGCGTCGCGCATCGGAAGTCGATCGTCGATTGCACCCAGATACCGCGTGGCGCTGAAATTGCGGCCTTCGGCGACCAGATCGCGCATCTGCTTGCTGATCTTTTCGCCGCCTCGGTCGACCAAGGTGCCGAGGTTATGCGCCATCTCGGCGGCCATGATGACTCGATGCGATTCCCAAGCCTCTTTGTAGTGGCCCGGCAAATCAAAGGCGAAACAGGTTTCGCCCAACTCCTTCGTGAGCTCTTCGAAGGCTGCGTGAGTTTCCGCATCTGCCGTGTCCCAGACCGGCGTTCGTACAAAGGCGAAGCGTGGATCAAGACCGAAATCTTCCTTCGCCGTTCGGCGAAACGAGTGGGCTGCCGGTGTGGTATCGGAGTCCTCCGGGTCGGAGCCTGCAATTACGTCGAGAACCAGCGCCAGATCTTCGATCGAGCGCGCGAAAGGGCCGATATGGTCAAGTGTGCGCGACAACGGCAGTACGCCGGAACGCGAAACAAGCCCGTGACTGCCTTTCATCGCGAAAGTGCCGCAAAACGACGCCGGGCGAATGATCGAACCATTGGTCTGCGATCCGATCGCAATCGGCACCATCCGCGCCGCGACAGCCGCGGCCGAACCTGACGATGAGCCGCCGGGTGTGCGTTCCAAATCGTGCGGGTTGCGGGTTGGACCGGGATGGAAATAGGCGAACTCGGTCGTCACGGTTTTGCCGATAATCACCGCGCCGGCTGAGCGCAGGCGCGACACAACCGTCGCGTCCGTGCGCGGCCGCCGGCCAGACATGACCGCCGAGCCACATTCGGCCGGATAGTCTGACGTATCGATAATGTCCTTGATGCCAACAGCGACGCCGTGCAGCACGCCGATTGGGCGGCCACTCTGCCGCCATTCGTCCCGCTCGCGCGCCTGAGCCAGCGCGTGCTCGGGGTCGAGATGGGCAAAGGCATGCACCTTGTCCTCGACCGCGGCGATCCGGTCAAGGCAAGCCTGCGTATACTCCACGGCCGAGATCGCGCCCTTCGCGATTTCCGCCGCAGCTTCGCTGGCCGCTAGTGTACTTAATTCGGATTGAGGCAAATGCCGGATTCCCGTGGAACAGGCGCGCCGATCGAACCACTCTCGGCGCGCTTAGTCCATTTCCAATACTGAGCCTTAGCTGCCGTAGAGATAGTTGGGCAGCCACAGAGTCATGCCCGGCCACAAGTACATGATGACCATGCAGATAATCACGATGATCATGTACGGCATCATCCCGGCGAATATCTGGTTGAGGGTGACATGCTTCGGGGCGACGCCCTTGAGATAGAACGCCGACATCGCCACCGGTGGCGACAGGAACGCCGCCTGCAGGTTCACGAAAACCAGCGTGCCCCACAGAATCGGGTCGATGTTGAAGTGCTTCAGCATCGGCAGGAAGATCGGCACGAAGATGATGATGATCTCGGTCCACTCCAGCGGCCAGCCGAGCACGAAGATGATCGCCTGCGACAGGAGCATGAACGTTATCGGCGACATATTGAGACCGAGCACCCAGTGCTCGAGCAGCGCCTGTCCGCCGAGGATCGCGAATACGCCAGAGAACAGCGCCGAGCCGACGAACAGCCAGCACACCATGGCGGTGGTCTTGGCGGTCAGGAACACCGCCTCCTTGGTGCGTTTCCAGTCCAGCGTGCGAGCTTGCACCGCTAGCAGAAAGGCGCCGAAGGCGCCGACGCCGGCGGATTCGGTCGCGGTCGTGATTCCGAACAGAATAACGCCGAGCACGACGATAGTGAGAATGCCCAGCGGCATCGTCGACGACGTCAGCAGCTTCACGATCTGGAGCCGCTCGGCGTTGAACCTCCAGTAGTAGCGCACCTGCAGTAGCGCGCAGGCGGCGGCGATGCCCCAGAACCAGAGGTAGAATTCGAGTGTTGGCCCAAGTTCGGCTGGTGTAGCCTCTGACTTACTCAGCTCTGGAGTGCCCAATTGCTGCACTTCGGTCACGGCGGCCTCGACAGCCACCTGCTGATGAATGACGACGTACCACCAGACCATATAAAGCGTGCCGGCGACCAACATAAACGGCACCAGCGCGTAACAAAGATTTGTAACCAGCATCCAATAACTGACGGGACGGCCCTCCGCGTCGATCTGCTTTGCCTTCGACGGCGAGAGCACGGCCTTGACCAGCGAGATCAGGATCGATTGCGAACGATAGGCATCCTCGAACTTCGCCAGCCACGCCGGTATCGGCACCTTCGTTTGTTCTTCCGGCAATCGCGGCGCGATCTTCGGATTGATCATCGCCCAGCCGATAATGTAGACGAGGTACAGGAACGACAGGAAAAAGCCGGGGAACATCGCCGCCGCGTACAGCTTCACAATCGACTGACCGGCGACCGCCGCGTACACAATGATCATGACCGATGGCGGAATAAGAATGCCAAGCGTGCCGCCGGCGGTGATGACCCCGGAGGCGAGCTTTACGTCATAGCCGGCGCGCAGCATCGGGTTGAAAGCGATCACGCCCATGAGCACCACCACCGCGCCCACCAGGCCGCTGGCGATGCCCCAGAATGTGCACACGATCAGCGTGGCGACGGCCAGCGAAGCCGGCACTTTGCGGAACGCGAGCTGGATCGAATAGAACATCTTGTCGACCAGCGCCCCGCGCTCCATCACGTATCCCATGAGCACAAACAACGGGATCGAGATCAGAACGTCATTGGTCATGGCGCCGTAGGTGCGCTCGACCATCAAATCGAAGACGCGATTGGCCGCCCAGGACTGCCCGGGAACGTAGAACGCGATGAAGCCGAAAAACATGCCCAGGCCCATCAGCGTGAACGCCGTCGGGAACCCCATCATGATCACGATCACGATGAGCGTGAGCATCAAGAGCCCAAGTGCCGGGTCGCTCATGTATTCATGTCCCCGCCCATGCCGCGCTGGCGCGCGCTTTCATCGATTTCGTGCGCGCGCTCGATGGCGATCTTGCGCGACTCCTCATCGACATATTCGCTGTGCGCAAGCTGCTCCTCGACGACGTCGATTTCCGCGACGTCCTTCAGCCGGCTTGGCCATTCGCCGGTCTGGAGGCAGACGACGCACCGCACGATTTCGGCGACGCCTTGCAGCATCACGAGCACGCCGGCGAGCGGGATCATCGTCTTGAAGTGGTAGATTGGCGGCCCGTCTGCCGTCACATTCGAATGCTCCCCGATCCGCCACGAGTCAGCGGCGTATTCGGAGCCTGCGTAGATAAGTGCGGCGATGCCAGGGAGAAAAAAGACCACATACAACACGATGTCGAGCGATGCCTGCATCCGCGGCCGCATCGAGCTGTAAAGGAAGTCGCCACGGACATGGGCATTCTGTGCCAGCGTATAGGCCCCGCAGAGCATGAACGCCGTGCCGTACAGCATATTATCGAGGTCGAAGATCCATGCCGTCGGCATGTTCATGAGGTAGCGCTTGAAGACTTCGATACAGACGACGGCCATCAGCGCGATAATCAGCCAAGCTGCAGCCTTGCCGACCCACGTGCTGATTCCGTCAATGATCAGAAGAAATTTCTGGACCGTCATGGTCGCCGCCGATTATTTCGAAGAAGGATTGAAATGACAAAGCACCATCCGGTCGCCGTTCCGAACGGTGCCTTGCACTCTGTCCGCGGTCAGATCTTCTTGGCCGCACCATTCGGTCCGAAGTACCAGTCGAACACCAACTTTCGGCTCACGACGGTGTCCTGCTCCCAGCGGGTCGCCCGCTCGGCGAACTTGATCTGCGACGCGATGATTTCCTTAAACAGCGGGTTTTCCGCCGACTTTTTGGCCGCGACCACGTCGTAAACTTCGAGCTGCTTCTTGAGCACCGAATCCGGCGTCTTGTAGAACTTGACGTTATCCTTCGTCTGCAGCTCGACGTAGTCCTTTGAGTAGCGATCGATCGATTTCCACTGCATGTCCTGCGATGCCGCCTCAGTCGCGTTGGCGATGATCGCCCTCAACTTTTCGGGCAGCCCATCGTATTTCGTCTTGTTGAAGGTGATCTCGAGCTGTTCGGCGTTCTGATGGTAGCTTTGCAGCATGCAGACCTTGGAGACGTCGGCGAAGCCGAGTAAGCGGTCCGACGAGGCGTTATTGAATTCGGCCGCCTCGATCAGGCCGCGGTCCATCGCCGAGACGATCTCGCCGCCCGGCAGCGCGTTCACCGCCGCGCCCATGGCTTGGAACACGTCAATGGAGAGGCCGACGGTGCGGAACTTGAGGCCCTGGAAATCTTCAGGCTTGGTAATCGGTTTCTTGTACCAGCCGAGCGGTTGTGTGTACATCGGTCCGTACGGAAACGAGACGACGTTTAGACCGATCGACGCATAGAGTTTGGCGAGAAGTTCCTTACCGCCGCCATATCTGTGCCAGGCCAGCAGCATGTTGGCGTCCATGGCGTAGCCGGGGCCTGAGCCCCACAGCGCCAGTGCGTTCTGCTTGCCGTAGTGATAGACCAGCACGCCGTGACCGCCATCGAGAGTGCCTTTCGACACGGCATCTATCAGTCCGAACGCGGGCACTACGGCGCCCGCGGGCAGCACCTCGATCTTGAGGTCGCCGCCGGTCATGTCGTTGACCTTCTTCGCGAAATCGAGCGCGTACTCGTGGAAGATGTCCTTCTGGGGCCAGGTGCTCTGCCAGCGCATCGAGATCGGGCCCTGCGCCTTGGCGACCATCGGGAAGCCGAGCGCCGCCGCGCCCGTCGCCGCCAGTGCCGCGCCCTGCAGGAACCTGCGGCGCGGAGTCTCGGTGACCATTGGTGACTCGTTCATGGCGTACCTCCTCCGAATCGGTGGCGTGGAATGTTCGGCCGTCGCCGGTAAATCAAGAGCGGGGGGAGCTCGTTGCGTGGTCGGACCACCGCACTCAGGCTATGCGAGCCGTCGCGGATTTGTCAACAAACCTAGCCGCCGCCGGGCGCCCGGAGCGTCACCGACAGGCGATTGCCGCCTCGCCCGAGCGTGAGCCGCAGCGGCGCCTCCAGGCTGGCATCGGCCAGAGCCTCCCGCATTTCCTCACGCGTCAGGACCACACGCTCGCCGACCTGGAGGACGACGTCCCCCACCTCGAGCCCTGCCCGATCCGCCGGGCTCCGGGGGACGACCACCGCAACCGTCGGGACGATCCCCACGGAAAGCGCGCTGGGCGCCGCGGACTCGGGCTCTCTCACGACGAAGCCGAACTCGACGCCGATCCGCTCCCCGAGGACCGAGCGCGGCATCGACGCGAGCTTGACGTCCAGGCGCCGGCGTCCTTCCGCGCGCAGGACGGTCAGCCGCACCTCCCGGCCCACACCCGCGGAAGCGATCAGGCGCTGCAGGAGGCGCGTCTCGGTCACCGGGCGCTCCTCGAACGCCACCACGAGGTCGCCGGTC
>DATDLC010000115.1:0-22638 GCA_036519515.1 Pseudolabrys sp.
GCGCTGGCAGTATCCCGCGTGGATCGACCATCTTCCACCGTGCAACCGCGCCTGCCCGGCCGGCGAGAACATCCAGGGCTGGCTGGCTCACGCCCGCGAAGGTGACTTCGAGCAGGCGTGGCGGACGCTGGTCGCCGACAACCCGCTGCCCGGCACCCATGGCCGCGCCTGTTACCACCCTTGTGAAACGAGCTGCAATCGCGAGGACTTGGACCAGGCGGTGTCCATCCATGCGGTCGAACGCTTCGTCGGCGATATGGCCGTCGAGAAGGGCTGGACGGTTCCGACGGGCGCGCCGACCGGCAAGAAAGTGCTGATTGTCGGCGCCGGTCCGGCCGGGCTTGCCTGCGCCTGGCACCTCCGGCGCTTCGGCCACGAGGTCGAGATTCGCGACGCGATGACGGAGCCGGGCGGTATGCTCCACTATGGGATCCCGGCCTACCGCCTGCCGCGCGCCGAGCTGTTGCGCGAAATCCGCCATATCGAGGCGATGGGCGTGCGCTTCATCATGGACACGCGCGTCGAGGACGTCACCGGGGCGATGGAGGCCGGCGGCTTCGATGCCTGCTTCGTTGCGATCGGCACCCACGACGGCAATCACCTCGACATTCCGGCTGCCGATGGCAAGCAGATGATCGATGCCATCTCGCTGCTGGAGCACGTCGAAAGGGGCATGGCGCCGCAGCTCGGCCGCGTTGTCGCCGTGGTCGGTGGCGGCAATACCGCTATGGACGCGGCGCGAGTCGCCAAGCGCCTCGGCGTCGAGGAGGCGATCCTGGTCTACCGCCGCGACCGTGCCCACATGCGCGCCGAACCCTACGAGGCCGACGAAGCGTTTCTCGAAGGGGTCAAAGCGAAGTGGCTGACCAACCCGACCCGCTTCGGCAAGGAAGGGGTGACGATCGAGCGGATCGCGCTCGGCGACGATGGCAGTCTCCACCCGACCGGTGAATTGGAGACCCTTCCCGTCGACACGCTGGTGCTGGCGCTGGGCCAGCACGCCGACGTGGATTTCCTGCGCAATGTGGCGGACATCAAAATCGGTCGCGACGACACGATCATGGTCGACGCAGCGCTGATGACCGGCCGGCCCGGAATCTTCGCCGGCGGCGATGTGATCGGCGGCATCCGCACCATGACGGCGGCGACCGGCCATGGCAAGAAGGCGGCGCGGGCCATCGATGCCTGGCTGCGTGGCGAGACCTATGATGCGCCGGCGAAATCGCCGACGATCGCGTTCGGCGACCTCAACCTGCCGCTCTTTCTCGATGCCGGACGCACCCAAGCGAGCGAACTGCCGCCGGAGGCGCGGTTGGGCTTTGCAGAGGTGGTTGCCGGGATCACCGAGAAAGAGGCGCGCTACGAGGCCGACCGCTGCCTCTCCTGTGGCAACTGCTTCGAATGCGACAATTGCTTCGCCGCCTGCCCGGAGCAGGCGATCGTCAAGCTTGGCAAAGGGCGCAAATACAGCGTCAACCTCGACCTCTGCACCGGCTGCGCGGTCTGCTTCGATCAATGCCCCTGTCATGCGATCGAAATGATCCCCCAGTCCCAGTCGGCGAACGGCCCGGTGGGCAGTCTCGGCGAGGTGGTGGCGCCCCACCGCTTCAAGCTGCGTCCGTGAGCAAGGATATGAGCAAGGATAGCTGTCATGGCTGACACCACCGAAACGATGGACGGCAACACGGCGGTCGCCCATGTCGCCTACCGGCTGAACGAGGTTTGCGCGATTTTTCCGATCACTCCGTCCTCGCCGATGGCCGAACTCGCCGACGAATGGTCGTCGAAAGGGATCACCAACATCTTCGGTACCGTGCCGGTGGTACAGGAGATGCAATCCGAGGGCGGGGCGGCGGGCGCGTTGCATGGGGCACTGCAGAGCGGCGCGTTGGCGACGACTTTCACGGCTTCGCAGGGCCTGCTGCTGATGCTACCCAACATGTTCAAGATCGCCGGAGAACTGACGCCGGTGGTCATGCACGTGGCGGCGCGGTCGATCGCGACCCAGGCGCTGTCGATCTTCGGCGACCATCAGGACGTGATGGCGGTGCGCTCCGCCGGCTTCGCCATGCTGGCGGCCGCCTCGGTACAGGAGGCGCATGAGCTGGCGCTGGTTGCCCAAGCGGCAACGCTGAAGTCGCGCGTGCCATTCATCCATTTCATGGACGGGTTCCGCACCTCGCACGAGGTCAACAGTCTCGCGCTCCTCCCTGACGACGCCATCCGGGCGATGATCGACGACGACCTCGTACGGGCCCATCGCGACCGGGCGCTAAGCCCGGCGCATCCGGTGGTGCGCGGCACCGCACACAATCCCGACACGTTCTTCCAGGCGCGCGAGACGGCAAACCCCTACTACGCGGCGACCCCGGGCATCGTGCAGGACGCGATGGACAAGCTCGCCACGCTCTGCGGCCGCTCTTACCAACTGTTCCGCTACGACGGACACCCGGAGGCGGAGCGCGTCATCATCTCCATGGGGTCCGGAGCGGAGGTGGCGCGCGAGACTGCCCTATGGATGACGGCGCGCGGCGAAAAGGTCGGCGCCCTGCAGGTGCTCCTCTACAGGCCGTTTTCGGCGGAACATTTCCTTGCAGCGCTGCCGGCAACCGTCAAGTCGATCGCGGTGCTCGACCGGTGCAAGGAATCGGGCGGTATGGGTGAGCCGCTCTATCAGGACGTGATCGCCACGCTCGTCGCCGCTGTCGGCCAGGGCGATCGGGCCGCGATGCCGCGGGTGATCGGCGGACGCTACGGCCTCTCCTCGAAGGAATTCCACCCGGGCATGGTCAAGGCGGTGTTCGAGGAGATCGCCAAGGCAAAGCCGAAGAACGGATTCACCATCGGGATCAACGACGACGTCTCCGGCACCAGCCTCGACTTCGACCGCGATTTCGACATCGAGCCAGAGGGGACCACGCGGGCGGTTTTCTACGGGCTCGGCGCCGATGGCACGGTCGGGGCCAACAAGAACAGCGTGAAGATTCTTGCCGAGGCTCCCGGCCATTATGCCCAGGGTTATTTTGTCTACGATTCGCACAAATCGGGCGCCGAGACGATCTCCCATCTTCGCTTCGGTACGTCGCCGATCCGCGCCCCCTATCTCATCCGCCACGCCGATTTCGTCGCCTGCCACAAGTTCGATTTCCTGAGGCGGCTGGACGTGCTGGGCACGGCGCGCGAGGGCGCGACCTTCCTCCTCAACGCGCCCCAGGGGCCGGACAAAGTGTGGGACGCCTTGCCGCGGCCGATCCAGAAGCGCATCCTAGACCGCAAGCTCAAGTTCTTCGTCATCGACGCCACCAAGGTGGCGCAGGAGCTCGGCCTCGGGCCGCGGGTGAACACGATCCTGCAGACCTGCTTCTTCGCCATCTCCGGCGTGCTGCCGCCCGACGAGGCGATCGACGCGATCAAGCATGCCATCGAGAAGGCCTATGGCCGCAAGGGCGGCTCGATGGTCGAGAAGAACTTCGCCGCGGTCGACGCGGCAGTGGCGCATCTCCATGAAGTGACGGTGCCGCGCGAACTGACCGGCGCGGAAGTGCCGCCGCTGGTGCCGGCCGACGCGCCGGAATTCGTGCGCAAAGTCACCGCCATGATGATGGCCGGGCGCGGCGACGAAATCCCGGTGAGCGCGATGCCGATCGACGGCAGCTTCCCGCCGGGCACGACGGCCTACGAGAAGCGCAATATCGCCGCCGAGGTGCCGCGCTGGGACGCCGACCTCTGCATCCAGTGCGGCCAGTGCTCGATTGTCTGCCCGCACAGCGTCATCCGGGCCAAATACTACCCGGAGGAGGCCCTGGCCGAAGCACCGGCGGGTTTCCCCTCGGCGGAGGTCAACGCGCGCGGCTTCCCTGGTAGCCGCTTCACCCTGCAGATTCATGTCGAGGATTGCACCGGATGCGGCATCTGCGTGGAGAACTGCCCGGCGCTCAGCCCGACCGAGCCGGGACACCGCGCCATCGACATGGTCGATAAGCAGACGCTGATCGAGAAAGAGAAGCGCAACCTTGCTTTCTTCGAGACGCTGCCGTTGCCCGACCGCTCCCGGGTCAATTTCGCCAATGTGCGCGGCGCGCAGTTCCTCGAGCCGCTGTTCGAATTCTCCGGCGCCTGCGCCGGCTGCGGCGAGACACCCTATGTCAAGCTGATCAGCCAGCTCTTCGGCGACCGACTGCAAATCGCCAATGCCACCGGCTGCTCGTCGATCTATGGCGGCAACCTGCCGGCCCATCCCTGGAAGATCGGCGCCAGCGGGCGCGGACCGACCTGGTCCAATTCCCTGTTCGAGGACAATGCCGAGTTCGGCCTCGGCTACCGGCTGGCGGTTGATCAGCTGACGGCGATGGCGCGACAACTTTTGGCCAAGGTCGCGCCGCAAGTCGGCGAGGATCTCGCCAAGGCGATCCTCGATGCAAGGCAAGTGGCCGAGAGCGAGTTCGTGGCGCAACGCATGCGGGTGATGGCGCTCGCCGCGAAGCTCGAGGGGCGGACCGATGACGACGCGGTGAACCTTTTGACGCTCGCCGATTTTCTCGTCCGGCGGAGCGTGTGGATCGTCGGCGGCGATGGCTGGGCCTATGACATCGGCTATGGCGGCCTCGACCATGTGCTGGCGCAGGACCGCAATGTGAACGTCCTCGTCCTCGACACCGAGGTCTATTCCAATACCGGCGGCCAGGCTTCCAAGGCGACGCCGCTCGGCGCGTCGGCAAAATTCGCCGCCGCGGGCAAGCGCGTGCCGCGTAAGGACCTCGCCATGCAGGCGATCGCCTACGGCTACGTCTATGTGGCGCAGATCGCCATGGGCGCCAACGCCGAACAGACGCTGGTGGCACTGCGCGAGGCGGAAGCCTACCCGGGGCCGTCGCTGGTGCTCGCCTATTCCCATTGCATCGCGCATGGCTTCGATCTTCGCCAGGGCATGAAGCAGCAGGCGCTCGCCACGGCGTCGGGCTACTGGCCGCTGTTCCGCTACGACCCGTCGCTGCGCAATAGCGGCGCTAACCCGTTCCGGCTCGACAGCACACGGCCGCGAGTGAAGCTAGAGGACTTCGCATACAACGAATTGCGCTACAGCGTGCTCACCCAGGGCGACCGCGAGGCCGCCGCCCAGATGATGCGCCAGGCGCAGGCGGCTGTGGACGAACGTTACCGCACCTACGAAGACCTCGCGGCGCGGGACGGCAGCCGGTTCCTGCCCAACTGGGAAAGCGCCTGAGGCCCGGCCATGAACCTGCAAACGGACTACCTCGGACTGAAGCTCGAGCATCCCATTGTTGCCTCGGCCTCGCCCCTGTCACGCGAGCTCGACGGCATCCGCCGGCTGGAGGACGCCGGCGCGGCGGCGGTGGTAATGCCGTCGGTCTACCAGGAAGAGATCGAGGCGGAGGACGCCGCCTATTTGGCGCTGGTCGAAAAAGGAAGCTGGACGCAGCCGGAAGCCGCGGAGGGTTACTTTCCGGAGATGACGGCCTTTCGCGTTGGCGGATTGCAGGCGCGGCTGGAGACGCTGCGGCGCGCTGCCGAGGCCTGCGCAATGCCTATCGTCGCCAGCCTCAACGGCTCGACGCCCGAGGGCTGGACAGGCTTCGCTCGCGACCTCGAGCAGGCCGGCGCGGCGGCGATCGAGGTCAACCTCTACCGGGTGCCGACCGATCCACGCGAAAGCGGCGCCGAGGTGGAGCAGCGCTGGGTTGAGACGGTCAAGACCGTCTGCGCCGCGGTGTCGATCCCCGTTTCGGTGAAGCTGGGCCCGTGGCTGTCCTCGCCCAGCCATCACGCGATGCAGCTCATCGGGGCCGGTGCCCGCGGGCTGGTGCTGTTCAACCGCTTCTACGAGCCGGATATCGATCTCGCGAGTCTGAAGCCGAAACCGAGCCTCGAGCTCAGCACGCCTTACGAGATCCGCCAGGCGCTGCTGTGGATCGCAATGCTCGCCGGCCGCGTCAAGGCTTCACTCGTTGCGACCAGCGGCGTCGCCACGGCCGACGAGGTCGTCAAGTACCTGCTCGCCGGCGCCGACGTTGTGATGACCGCCTCATCGCTCCTCCGCCACGGACCGCACCACGTCGCGGTGCTGCGCGAAGGCCTGGAGCAGTGGATGGATAGCCGCGGTTTCGACGATATCGGCCAGTTGCGCGGTCGCCTGGCCGCGGCCTACCTCCACGACCGCGAGGCCCTGGTGCGGGCGCAGTACATCCACATTCTCACGGGCTATCAGAGCGGTCGTTAGGGCCTCGCCGTCCGATTCCCGAAGGCCAGAGTATTCCGTCCCCACGCACTTCAGCGCATTTGTGAGCAATTGCCAGCGATAATTTTCGGATAGTTGTCTGGAAAACCGCGCGTCGGCTCGAAGGACTCCGCCACGAAAAGCAGGAAAATTGACCCCAACTTGCATCCTGAAACCTAAACCCGGACGTAATGGTGATGGAGGCCGCCAAGGATCGCCTGTGATTTAATTGATCCGGTCCGCTGAACGGAGCGCTCGGCGAGAGCTTGTCTGGATGCCGGCTATTACAACAGGATCAGAACGCACACCGACCGCGATCTCATCAATACCCATCAGGCTCGCGTCGACGTGCAAGCGGAAAAACTCGCGATCAAATTGGTTCGAAAAAGCAATCAGAGAGCCAATAGGAAAACGGACAATGCAACTTTCTATATCCCATGGAAAAAGAACGCACTGAGACGACGACGGGAAATTATTGCACCAGTGTCCGCTGGACAGGATATTCGCCCAATTCGTTCTGAGCCGGTGTTGCGCTTGTGACGTCCATCGCTAGTGGCCGACATTGGTTGGATGAAATCGTCACGGGCACCGTTGCCGTTGTCGAGCAGATTGCCACCAGCGAAAAAAGCAGCGTACGGCAGGTCAACATGACCATCTCACTGGCCTTCCTCTCACCCACACTTGTGAAAGCCGCCATCGATGGTCGATTGCCTCGGGGGATCGGCATTGCTCGCCTCCGCGACGCGCCGGCCGAATGGACACGCCAACACGCTATGCTCGGTCTGGCATCCTTGGGCGCTTGCTTCAGATATCCGAACTATGCGCGCAATTTATTGAGACAAATCAATTTATCCGCCAATCGTGCCGCCTGATCAACATTTGAGACCGGTTGTGTGCCATTTCTCACTCGCCGCCCGGGCGCAAAGTGCTAGGCTTTGCCCATTGCATAAGGTTTGGTCCTAAAGGGGGCATGTGAACTGGCGGGAGATTCATTTTCGCAACTTACCGTTCACGTAAGTACCACCGACCCCGGTCCTGCTATGACGAACATTCAGACGACCAAGTTTGTTGGCTATCCGTGGTCGGATCTTTTCAATCTCGTTCTAGATGTGAAGAGCTATCCGGAATTCGTGCCCCACTGCCGTGCAGTGAGACTATTGTCGCACGTTGTGACCGGTAGGGGCATAACTATCATAGTGTCGCGAATGACCGTTGGATTTTCAGCCTTGGAGGTCAGCTATGCCAACCGGGCAAAAGCTGACCCGATCAGGCGTCTGATCAGCATCGAAGCCCTCGATGGCCCCCTTCGCTTTCTAAACGCTGTCTGGCGCTTCGAGCCGCGGGACGAGGATCACACTCAGGTGCATTTTTCGGTGGACTACGAATTCAGAAATCCGGTGCTGGCGGCCGTCGCGTCACGCGTCTTTAGCGCAATGTTTGGTGAGATCCTGAACGCTTTCGAGCGGCGAGCCGTACAGCTATTTCCCGACAGAAACTGCGCGGGTGCGGCGCATACGCGGCGCTGAGAGCGACCGAAAGCTTGCTCGTTTCACTAATTAGCGCCAACTTACCACAAGTTGATAGAGTCCCCCGAAGAATAGGCGTTTATGAGCGTTGGCTTCACATGACGCCGGCAGCCAGCTGGTGATCTCATCCCGCCACAATTCGAGGGCAAATGGCTCGAGCTTCACAAGTAGGATCGGAAACAAGTAGCGCAGCGGATGCCACCAGCGTGGCCGCGCATAGTCGACTATGATGACCTTACCGCCCGGCTTCACGACGCGGAGCACCTCGCTCAGTGTTCGCTCGCGCCATTCGCGCGGCTGCTCGTGGAGCAGGAAGAACAAGAGTGCCCGGTCGTAGCTGCCATCAGGTAGCTTGAGATCCATAGAATCCATGCCCAGCAGTCTTGCAGGCGCCTCTACCGGCAATTTACTACGCAGATTTTCCAGTTGGATCGGCAGTACATCGACAATGTCGATCGATCCGCCGCTTTTCATGGCCCGTCGGCTCAAGCAATTTGTGAGATCGCCGTAAACACAGGCCACTTGCAAGGTCGTGCCCGACAATGATTCGCCCAACTCCACCAACGCAGCATCACGCAGCCGCTTGTAATTGCCCCAGAGGATGAGATTCACCAGCCACTGGCGCTCGAAGAGCTTCACTGCTTTTGGATGAATGTAGGCCCACCAATAGTGCGTGCTGAGATAGTCGGGCACCAATGCGTTCGGATAAAGCCCGATGGCCTCGCCAATCTCGCCTGGGAATTCAGGAGCGATGGGCAATACATTGTTTGCCGGTATCCATTCAGGTCGCATGAATGTCCCTCGGGGCGATCGATTACAATAGTCTGGAACCCCTCAAGACGGGGGAGCAGTCGTTACATACGTGGTCGTCGGAGCATCGACGTAGGTCAAGGGCAAGGTCAATTTGCTTCGAGTGGCCGCATCGTGGCGCGGCGAAGAGTTACCGTGCGGAGTCGTACGGCCCGTTCAAGCTTCCAATCGAGACCCGGCTTTGTCAGCGATAGCGAGGGCGTTTCTTATCCCTGCATTTTCTTTTCAAGGATCTGACTCATTACCAGGAATGATACTGGCCAAACAGCGACCCAAATTCCCAGCCGCTCTGCGTGAGCCTCTTGCAAAGCCGCTCTTAGAGCGGGATCGTTAATACTGGCAAGGACTGGCCTTATAATTTCAATCTGCGACCCAAAGTACCATATTAGCCAAGCGAACGGGACAGAAATGAGTCCTAACCAAAACAAGACTTGAGGTAACATTTTCATTTTTTCCTCCTTTGGACGTGTTGCAGAGTCTGTCATTCAGCATGGGTGCCTTTGGACGATGGCTCCCGCGCTTACCCGATCTTAAATCGTTCAATGCCTGGTCGGTACTGCAATCATCTTTCGGTCCAGTCGGGACGCGTGGCACAGACGTCGTTCTGAAATGTGATATACTTCAATATGTCCGGTTTAGTCTTCGGCACAGGGAAGCGTATGAAGTGACGGGAATTGCTCACTCTTCTCGGTGGTAGCATCCGGTTGCATTATACGTATCGCAAGACAAGGGAGCGGCGTGAATCTACTTGAGGCTGATATCGCCATTGTCGGCGCTGGCGGGGCGGGCCTTCGGGCGGCGATTGCCGCCGCAGAAACCGACCCCGGGCTCACGATCGCGCTGATCTCGAAGGTCTACCCAATGCGTAGCCATACGGTTGCGGCCGAGGGTGGCTCCGCTGCCGTGATACAGGCCAACGATTCGCTCGATGATCATTTCCACGACACCGTCGCCGGCGGCGACTGGCTGTGCGACCAGGACGTAGTCGATTATTTCGTTGCGCACTGCACTGAGGAAATGATGCAGCTCGAACACTGGGGCTGTCCATGGAGCCGAAAGGTTGACGGCCACGTCAACGTGCGGGCGTTCGGCGGGATGAAGATCGAGCGTACCTGGTTCGCGGCCGACAAGAGCGGATTCCATATCCTGCACACGCTGTTCCAGACATCGGTCAAATATCCGTCGATCCGCCGGCTCGACGAATATTTCTGTGTCGACCTCATCGTCGAGGACGGACGCTGTCAGGGCGTAGTCGCAATCGAGATCGCGACCGGCGAGTTCGTGCTTGTGACAGCCAAGGCGGTGATCGTCGCCACCGGCGGGGCCGGACGGGTGTTTCTGCAGAACACCAATGGCGGCATCGTGACCGGCGACGGTATGGCGCTGGCCTATCGCCATGGGGTGCCACTGCGCGACATGGAATTCGTGCAATATCACCCGACCTGCATGCCCGGCACGGGATTGCTCTTCACCGAGGGCTGCAGGGGCGAGGGCGCCGTACTCACCAACAAGGATGGCTATCGCTATCTGCAGGACTATGGACTGGGCCCGCCCGATCCATGGCCGCGCAACAAAGCGATGGAACTCGGACCACGCGATCGCATCAGTCAGGCGTTCTGGCACGAAGAACGCAACGGCCGCACCATCACCACTGCTCAGGGCGAGGCTGTGCATCTCGACTTGCGCCACCTCGGCGCCCGTAAGCTGCACGAGCGCCTGCCCCAGATCTGCGAGCTTGCCGAGCATTTCCTTGGCATCAATCCGGCGGACGAGCCAATCCCCGTGCGTCCGGCCGTGCACTACACAATGGGTGGCATTCTGGTGAATCTAGAGACGGCTTCGCAGCTTCCCGGCCTGTTCGCCGCAGGAGAATGCGCGAGTGTCGGCATTCATGGCGCCAACCGCCTGGGGTCCAACTCGCTCTCTGAACTCTGTGTGTTCGGCAAGATGGCCGGCATCAAGGCCGTCGCATTCGCCAGGAGCGTCGCCGCCGCGCCAATCACAGCGCTGCAGCGCCAGGCGCGGGACGTCGAGCACCGGATGCTGTCGTTGATTGTGGCCGACTGCGGCGCCGAGAGGCCGGCGGTGTTGCGCGATGAGATGGCGCGTAGCATGGAAGCCGGTTGCGGCATCTACCGCCTGGGCGCGGAGATTCAGGTCACCTGTAATAAAATCGCAACTCTCAAAGAGCGCTATCGTCGGCTCCATCTCGATGACCGCTCGAAAGCGTGGAACACCGAGTGGCTGGGAGCCATCGAACTCGGCTACCAGCTCGACGTGGCCGAAGCAATTGCACATTCGGCGATCAATCGCCGAGAGTCGCGGGGCGCGCACCAGCGCCTGGACGGCTTCGACGGCCGTGACGACGCGTCATTTCTCAAGCATACGCTTGCGCATTATCGACCCGATGGGCCGCCGCTTATCGATTATAGCCCCGTCACTATCACTCGTTCGCCGCCCGGCAAGCGGGCGTACGGCGCCGAGGGCGAACGCACCGAGAAGGTCGGCAAGGAGGCAAGCCATGCCGCCTGAGGCTGCTGCGGGCGTCGGGTCAGGGGAGATCGCGATCGAGGTGTTGCGTTATCGGTCCGATACGGACTCACGGCCTGTGCCGCAAACCTATCGCGTACCTTTCACCTACGACATGTCAGTGCTGCAGGGCCTCCAGTATATCAAGGATCATTTGGATGGCACGCTCAGCTTTCGTTGGTCCTGCCGGATGGCGATCTGCGGCAGTTGCGGCATGATGATCGGCGCCGAGCCCAAACTTGCCTGCATGACCTTCCTACGCGACTATCATCCGGGCCCCCTCAGGATTGAGCCGCTGGCGCATTTTCCGATCGAGCGCGACCTGGTGGTCACAGTCGGCGGCTTCGTCAAGAAGATCGAAAGCATTTATCCATATCTGATCCCGAAGACGCCACGGCGGCTGGACGAAGGCGAATACCTGCAAACCCCGATGCAGCTCGCGCAGTACGAGTCTTTCAGCGACTGTATCAACTGCATGCTGTGTTATGCGGCCTGCCCGCAGTTTGGCGAAAATCCTGACTTCATCGGTCCTGGCGCGATGGCGCTGCTTCAGCGCTACAACGGCGACTCGCGGGATGGCGCGCAGGCGACGCGCATGGAACTCGTAAACACGGACAATGGCGCCTGGAGTTGCACCGCCGTCGGCTATTGCTCCGAGGTCTGTCCCAAGCAAGTCGATCCCGCCAATGCCGTCAACCAGAATAAGACTAAGAGCGCCTTGGATTTTTTCCTGCGCTTTCTCGGCCGCCGGGCGCATTCGGGGGGCACTGCATCGGATGGAGATGCACCGTGAACGGACCCCGACCCTATCTGCGGCCCGCCGACACGTTGTGGTGGGCGCGTCGTCCCTATCGCGCCTATACGCTGCGCGAGGCGACCGGCATCGCGGTCGCCGGCTACGCGCTCGTCCTGCTCGCCGGACTCATCAGCCTCGCGAACGGCGAGGGCGCTTATGACGTCTGGCTCAATTATCTCAAGAGCCCATGGTCGCTAGCGCTGCACCTGTTGTTCCTGATTGCGATGATCGCACATGTCTGCACCTGGTTTCAGATCATGCCGAAGACCATGCCCCGCCTCGTGATCGGCGGGCGGATCGTACCGCAAAACCGGATCACCACCGCTGGCCTGGCCGTGGCGGTCGCGGCCTTCATCGTCATCCTACTCGTTGCCGAATGGATGCAGCCATGAAACGATCAGTCGCACCGGTATTCTGGTTGCTGTTCGGGGCCGGCGGCATGCTGGCGGCGCTCACCGGCCCGGCGCTGGTGTTGATTACCGGCCTTGCCGCTCCAACCGGTATTGGCCTTTCTCCCGACTTCATGTCGTTTGCGCGCGCGGCTTCGTTCGCCAAAAACCCCTTTGGCAAGCTCATCTTGTTCGGCATAATCGCTTTGTTTATCTGGCACGGCGCCGAGCGCATTTATCTGACGCTGCGCGACATGCATGCCGGCGGCAGATTGGCGCTGATGTGGATTTGCTATGGCACCGCTGGCGCGCTGACTGTTGTTACCGTCGCGGTCTTGACGATCATTGGAGTCTAGCTAAACGATGCTTGTGCGGCGAGGCACCCTGCATTTCCCACGTTCGCCGCGTCATAAATGCACAATCGGCAGTCGCAGATATTACTCTGCCGCACCTTTCTCCAAAGTACAGAAGTCGGCGTCTTGCGCGGAGGTCATTGTCTGACCGACTAATGTGGGGCGTGTTAATTCCTCCAATAGGTAGACAAACGATTCATAATCCTTGCCGGTTGCGAGATTCAGGCCGATCTCACAGGTGCGATTGCTGCCAAGATAGGCATCGAACTTGCGTGCGCAAACCTCCTCCGCCTCCTCGGCCGTCGCCGACCGCGTGAGTTCGGCGTGGAGAAAGCCACGGTCGCCGGCAAAGCCGCAACATCCAGCAGCGACCGGCGTCACTACCTCGTTGGCCATCGCAACCGCGAGCGCATGCAGCTTGTTCCGAAGCTTGAGGTGATTGATCGAACAGCTCGGATGCACAACGGCCGATGCGGCCTTGTGACGGATTTTGAGTTTCGGCAGTAGCCGATCATGTGCCCAAGCGACGGAGTCAAAAATCTTCAGCTGTGCGTAGCGCTCACGGTTCTCCGGCGTGAGATACTCAACGATTTCGCTGGTCAATCCCAACGAGCAGGAGGTCGCGTCGCAGACGATCGGCAACTTGCCGTTGTCGCTCCAGCGCCACAGGCTTTCTACGGTGCGATTCGCCATCACCGCGTTGCCTTCGACGTAGCCTTTTGAGTGCCAGATCGTTGCGCAACAATGACCACCGACATCCTCGGGAATCCACAGCGGCATCCCCGCACGCGCCGAGACGGTGATCATTGCCTCCTGCAGCGACAGCTTACGCTCCTGCCCAGGCTGCCGGCCAAAGATGCGGTTAACGCATGATGTGAAATAGACTCCAGCGGCGCCTTCGCGCGGCGTTTTGGGCAGCTTCGCCTTGGCTGCGGTTGGCATGTTCGGCAGCCAGCCGGGAATGAGATCCTTGCTCACGACCGCGCGGACCATAGTCGTCACTGCCGTCACCGTGCGGTCGCCGAATACTTTTGCTATTGCATCGGCCGCGCCGACGGTGATCCGCGCGACGCGCTCTACTGCGCCGAATTGGCGCGCAAACACTGCGGCGACACGCTCGGCGCGGGGTCCGTGTTCGAGATGGCGGAAATGTTTCATCAGCACCCCGGTATTGATTTCCACGGGGCAGGCGATCGCACAGGACCCATCGCCGGCGCAGGTCTGAATGGCATCGTAGTCATAGTCCGCGAGAATCCCCGCGGACACCCTCGAGGCTTCGGGCTGTCGCGCCATCTCCCGGCGCAGGGCGATCCGCTGGCGAGGGGTGGTTGTCAGATTACGGCTCGGACAGACGGGTTCGCAAAAGCCGCACTGGATGCAGCGGTCGACGGTTGCCTCGATCGTGGGTGCGGTCTGCAGGTTCTTGAGGTGACTTTGCGGATCCTGCGTCAGCATGACCCCTGGCGAAAGAATGTTAGCAGGGTCGGCGAGCCGCTTTAGCTTCCACATGAGCGCAGCAAGTTTTGTCCCCCATTCCCGTTCCACGTAAGGTGCAATGTTGCGCCCGGTGCCATGCTCGGCCTTAAGCGAACCGTCGTACTTACCGACCACCAATTCGACGACATCATCCAGGAATGCGCCGTAATGAGCGACCTCCTTCGGATCGTTGAGGAAAGGTGTGATGAGGAAGTGCAAGTTGCCGGCCGAGGCGTGTCCGAAGACGATTCCAGTGTAGCCGTGCTTGGCGAATAACGCCTGCAGATCGAGCGCACCGTCAGCGAGCCGTTCCGGCGGAAAACATACATCCTCCAGAATAAACGAAGAGCCTGAAGGTCGGGCGCCGCCGACTGAGGCGAGCAGGCCGCTGCGCACGTTCCAGAATTGCGCCGCAAGGGAGGGGTCGCGTGTAAACTCTGCGGGCTCGAGCAGGCGCAACCCTGCCAAGGTCGTATTGGCAATCCGCTGGGCCTCGGCACGGGCGGTCTCGGTTGGTGCGCGGAACTCGATAAGCAGCGCGGTCGCTTTTTCCGGCAAAGTTTTCCAGCGGTCGGGCACCCCAGGCTTGCCCTCGACCGCACGTAGCGAGGCGCGGTCGACTAGTTCCACTGCGGCCGCGCCATGATCGACGAACGGCTTCACTGCCGCGCACGCCGCGTACATGTCGGGAAAGATCATGAACGAGGTGAGCCGGTACTGATCGTCGGGAATCGTTTCGAAAACCGCCTCAGCAATAAATGCAAGTGTGCCTTCCGAGCCAACGATCAGGCGACGGAATATCTCGAGGGGCGTCGCGCCGTCGAGAAACGCCTCCATGTGGTAGCCAGTCGTGTTCTTAATACTGAACTTCTTGCGGAGACGTGCCGCGAGTTCCGGATCCGATTCGATTTCGCGCTTGATCTCCATCAGGCCAGCAGCGAGCGCAGGCTCCGCGGCCGCGAATTGCTGCTCGGCGTCTGCTCGAGCGCTATCGATGAACGTGCCCGAGGGCAGCATGAAGGTTAGTGACGACAGCGTCTTGTATGAGTTCTGCGTCGTGCCGCAACACATACCGCTCGAATTGTTGGCGATGACGCCTCCGATCGTGCAAGCGGATGCGCTTGCCGGATCGGGGCCGAGCCGATAGCCGTGCCCGAGAAGCGCGAGGTTCGCGCGTGACAAGATCGTCCCGGGGCGCGCGCGCAAGCGCCGCCCTCCTACTTCTACACTGACGCCGGCCCAATGCCGCCGCACGTCGACCAAAATGCCATCGCCCTGCGCTTGGCCCGAGAGGCTCGTACCCGCGGCGCGGAACGTTACACTCTCGTGCCGTTGCCGCGCGTATTCGAGCACTCTGCGCACGTCATCCACAGTGCGAGCGATCACAACCACTTTGGGGAAAAGACGATAAGGACTGGCATCCGTGGCGAAGCGAATGAGATCGATGGGCCGGCTGAGCACGCGGTCTGGACCAAGCAGTGCTACGAGATCATCGCGTAATCCGCGTGGTGTCCCCTCTGCCAAAGCATCCGGCGCGCGGTCGCGCTGGGGAGTACGGGGCGACGACATGAAGGCCCCGACATTGGGTGAGAGGAATTGCGGCATGGCAAAACGGCCGAGGCGGTACGACCCTCTTCAGTCATGGCTGATCCCGGTGACACTATTCCTAACCTGGCCCTGAGCGAAGAGGCCACTTTCCCCAGGGGCGGCTGCATAACCCCTTTTTCTTATGCCATGAAGCGGACATAAGCTATGCGAAGTCGGAGGCGCTTGATGCACCAGCTCGAACACATCAAGAAATCAGCCGTTATCAAACGCTCCCCGGCCCCGTCCGAGAACTCGGGAAAGGCAGCAAATTGTTTTGTAGCATCCATTTCGTTTGCATGAATTTCCACCGGAACGATCAATCCTTGGACCTTTCGTCTGCACTGGAAATGTTCTAACTTCTCAAATAGCAGTCCGCGGGATGTGCCGAAATCACCATTCTGGGCGAATGGACAGCGTTGCTGCCGTCGGCAGGCATCGCACTTTTCAATTATTTTTTTGTCGGAGTGAACAGCGCGTTGGCACTCGGTCTCGACGCGTCGCCGGCGCTACTCGCCCACACCGATGAGGTTATCGAATGAGGTGATGGGATAGTCGGGTATGATCACATGACGGAGGCAACGATGGTCTGGTCCCAAGTCTACAATCCCCTGAGCAATGCGTGGCTGTCGACCCTTGTCGCTGCGGTCCCTATCGTCGTCCTGCTCGGCGCCCTCGGTATTTTCCGCATCAAAGCGCACATGGCTGCTATCTATGGTCTGATAGTCTCGCTGCTGGTCGCAACCATTATCTATGGGATGCCGGTCAGCATGGCGGCAACAACCGCCGTCTTTGGCGCTGCTTTTGGCTTGATGCCGATCGGTTGGATCATTCTCAACGTCATCTTCCTCTACCAGCTCACGTTAGAAAAGGGCTACTTTAAGGTGATGCAGGACAGCATCGCGGGCGTGAGCCAGGACCGTCGACTGCAGCTCCTCCTGATCGCCTTCTGCTTCGGCGCCTTCTTCGAGGGCGCGTCGGGGTTCGGAACGCCGGTGGCGGTGACCGGCGCTATCCTGATCGGCCTAGGATTTTCGCCGCTCGCCGCCTCCGGATTGTCGTTGATTGCCAATACCGCGCCTGTCGCCTACGGTGCGCTCGGTACGCCGATCATCGCGCTCGCGGCGGTGACCGGGCTCGATCTCTACGACCTCAGCGCTATGGTCGGCCGACAACTTCCGTTTTTCTCGCTCATCGTGCCATTCTGGCTGATCTGGGCCTTTGCCGGCTGGCGCGGCATGATCGAGGTTTGGCCGGCCACGCTCGTGGCGGGCGTCAGCTTTGCCATCCCGCAATTTCTGATCTCGAACTATCACGGCCCCTGGCTTGTCGACGTTCTTTCATCGGTGGTGTCGATGGGCTGCCTGATTGCCTTCCTAAACTACTGGCGTCCGCAAAAGATCTGGAGGACGACGACCCCGCGCGGCCAGCAGGCCGGACTTGCAGCCACCGAAGGATCGCAGGGTCCAGGATCGACCGCCGCCGCCCCGGTTGCGCCCGCTCGGGCTGAGGTCATCAAAGCTTGGATTCCCTGGCTGATCCTCAGCGTGGCCGTGATTCTGTGGGGTACGCCGCAGTTCAAGGCTTTGCTCGATGGCATCTCGGTCCTGCGGATCCCAGTGACAGGTGTGCACAACTTGATCGAGCGGATGCCTCCCGTCGTAGTTAAACCAACGGCCGAAGCCGCCGTCTATGTGTTCAACTGGCTATCGGCCACTGGCTCGGGCATCCTGGTGGCCGCCGTGGTTGCCGGCGTGGTCATGGGCTTTTCGCCCGTGGGGCTCGCCCGCAGCTATTGGAGTACACTCAAACTCGTGCGCTACTCGCTGCTGACGATCGCGTGTATGCTCGCGATCGGATTCATTACCCGTTATTCCGGCATCGATGCAACGCTCGGTCTTGCGTTCGCCAATACGGGTTGGCTGTATCCGCTGTTCGGCACGATGCTGGGCTGGCTTGGTGTGGCACTCACCGGTTCCGACACGTCGTCGAACGTGCTGTTCGGCAGCCTCCAACGCATTACGGCCGAACAGTTGGGTCTCAGTCCAATCTTGATGTCTGCGGCGAACAGCTCGGGCGGTGTCATGGGCAAAATGATCGACGCCCAGAGTATCGTGGTTGCCAGCACGGCGACGCGCTGGTACGGCCATGAAGGTGACATCCTGCGCTACGTCTTCTTGCACTCGTTCGTCCTGGCCGCTCTGGTGGGCGTCCTCGTCTCGCTTCAGGCGTATGTCTGGCCGTTTACCGCCCTGGTGATTCACCACTGACGCCATGGACAGACGCACCGCGGTTCCGACAAGCCGCTCTGATGGAACGTTGCCTTGAGGGGCATCGATCATGAAAGCAGGATTGTTCATTCCCTGTTATGTCGATGCCTTTTTTCCCGCGGTTGGCATCGCCACGCTGCAGCTGTTGGAACGGCTTGGCCTCGAAGTCGTCTATCCCCTCGACCAGACGTGCTGCGGCCAGATGATGGCGAATAGCGGGAGCCAGAAGGACGCGGCCGGGGCGGAGGCATTGTTCGTCGAGAACTTCAAGGACTTCGATCACATCATCACCCCGTCCGGGAGCTGCGCCTACCACGTGCGAGAGCATTTGGATGCGATCCCGCAAACCGCAGATGCGCAGAAAGTCCGGCGCAATACCTATGAACTGGTCGAGTTCCTCCACGACGTTCTAAAGGTCCAGGCCTTTCCCTGGGCTGAGTTTCCGCACAAAGTCGGGCTCCACAATTCGTGCACCACGCTGCGGAAGCTTCGCACCGCTAAAGCATCCGAGATTGACGAACCGTTCTTCTCAAAGCCGATCGATCTGCTCCGCAAGGTGCGCGGCATCGAATTGGTGGCGCCGAGCCGACCGGATGAGTGCTGTGGCTTCGGCGGCACTTTTTCCATTTTCGAGGAGCCGGTCTCCGCCAAAATGGGTTACGATAAGGTCGCGGATCATCACGATGCCGGCGCCGAATACATCGTGTCGGCGGATATGTCATGCCTCATGCACCAGAAGGGCTGCGCCGAGCGGCTCGGGCTGGACATCCGCTTTATCCATATTGCCCAAATCCTGAATGGGGACCGCGCATGAGGCGGATCGATCATGCCGAGGCGGCCTCCGACTTCATCGCCGCCAAGGAGCACCAGGCGTTCCACGATCGGCGGCTTTGGGATCTCAGGCTCAAACGTGACCGCGAGGCACATGGCATTCCGGAATGGGAGGAGCTGCGCAGCCTCGCCTCCCAGATCAAGGAGCACACGCTTTCACGTCTCGCCGACTATCTCGAGGAGTTCGAAGCACGGGCGAAGGAGAATGGCGCCCAGGTGCACTGGGCACGCGACGCCTCCGAGCACAACCAGATCGTCTTCGACATCCTGTCGGCGCGCCGCGCCAAAACGCTGGTCAAGAGCAAGTCGATGCTGACCGAGGAATGCGACATGCGCCCGTTCCTCGAACGGCGCCATATCGAGGTGATCGAGACCGATCTCGGGGAGCGTATCCAACAACTCGACGACGAACCGCCGAGCCACATCGTGGTGCCGGCGGTCCATAAACTGCGCGGTGATGTCTCTACGGTGTTTGCGCGGACGATTGGAGCGGAGCCCGGCAACGAGGATATCCACTATCTGGCGGAGACCCAGCGTCGGACGACTCGCCCTTATTTCTTGAACGCCGAAGCGGGCATGACCGGCGCCAATTTTGCGGTCGCGGAGACCGGCAGCTTCGTGGTCTGCACCAACGAGGGCAATGCCGACCTCAGCGCCAATGTCCCCACGCTCCACATCGCATCCATCGGCATCGAGAAGATTATCCCGAAGACCGAGCATCTCGGTGTCTTCATTCGCCTGTTGTCCCGGAGTGCCTTGGGCTCACCGATCACGCAATACACATCTCATTTCCGGGCGCCGCGCGACGGCGGCGAGCTGCACATCGTTCTTGTCGACAACAGGCGCTCGGAGCGCCTTGGCATGCGGGACTTCTGGTATTCGCTGAAGTGTATCCGTTGCGGGGCCTGTATGAATACCTGCCCGGTCTACCGCAGGAGCGGGGGCTTAAGCTATGGCGCGACCTATTCTGGTCCGATCGGGGTGATCATTGATCCCACTTTCAATATCCGGAAATACAGCAATCTCCCATTCGCCTCCACGCTGAATGGAAGCTGCACCAACGTCTGCCCGGTCAAGATCAACATTCACGAGCAGATCTACAAATGGCGACAGGTCATCGCCGAACGCAACCAACTTCCGTTCGTGAAAAAAGAAATGATGCGTATCGCCGGCAAGGTGCTGGCCGACCCGAAGCTGTATCGCGCGGCGATCTCGGCGACCGGCCTGGCGATCGAGCATCTGCCGCGTTTTGCCCTCTACAATTGGCTCAATCCATGGGGCCGCCAGCGCGAAGTTCCCGACGCGCCGCAGCAATCGTTCCGCAGCTGGTACATCGCGCACAGGAACCTATCGTGACGAGCCGCGACACTATTCTCGCAGCGGTGCGCGCGAACCTCCCGTCCCCGGCGCCCGCGCTTCCGGAGATACCGCTGTTCGAAAGAACCGCAGGATCGCTGCTGGACGAATTCCAAGAAGCGCTGGTGCGGATGGGTGGAAAGGTCGTGGACGAGCGAAGCGGCAAAAACCTTGATGGGTTCGTCCGCTCGCTCTTTCCGCAGGCACGGGTGATCTGCTCGGCGACCCCGGAGGTGGAAGGGACTCGAGCTTTGACCTGCAGCGCCAGTCCCACCGATTTGGCCGATGTCGATGTCGGTATCGTCCGCGCCGCCTTCGGGGTCGCCGAAACGGGTTCGATCTGGCTCAGCGAGGTAGAGCTACAGGTCAATGCCCTCGCGTATCTTGCGCAGCACCTCGTCGCTTTGCTCGACCCTTCCGACATCGTCGGAAACCTGCACCACGCCTATCGCGATCCGCGGTTCAAGACGGCGCGCTATGCGGTGCTAGTTACGGGGCCTTCCGCGACCGCCGACATCGAGGGAGTGTTGATTCATGGAGCGCAGGGCGTCCGCAGCTTGACGGTATTGCCGCTTCCCCGCCCGATCGGCGCCGCGGGTCGAAGCGGCGCATGATCGCGCTCATCCGCGAATGCTCATTCGACGCCCAGGAGGCAATCAACGCAGTCGTTACGAGCCAGCAATCAATGTCCGCTTTCGGGGCAACAGCATAAATCTAATCGAATGACGACGTCAGAGTTCAAGCTATCCGGCTAGGTTACAAAATCAAACAATATCAATGGGTTGTTCTGCTCGTCAATACCAACCAGAGTTCCGGTGACCTCCAGCTTGACACGGTCGTGGCCAAGCTCCCGGCTGGCCATGCCGTAACGGTGCCAGCGACTGATGGATATAGGCCCACCAATAGTGAGCGCTGAGATAGCCGGGCACCAAAACGTTCGAATGGAGCCCAATGGCCTCCCCGGCCCCGTCCGAGGACTCGGGAAAGAAAGGAATCAAATTGTTTTCTAGCATCCATTTCGGTTGCATGAATTTCCACCGCCACGACTGCTTCAAAGCGAAGCATCCGGTACCCCCGCTCAGCCAACATGCATAACGAAATTGATCAGGTGCCGTTTTGATGTGGCGCAAGACGGGCTACAAGACAGCAACCCGAATTCCCACAGGGAATTACCTCTTCGCGCTGCCGCTTTCGATCTCCCGCAGGCTCTTCTCCGCCTCCGCTGCGCTCTCGTAGATATGCGGGGCAACGCCACGTTTTTCGAGCGCGTCGCCCAGCTTCATGCGGAGGAAACCAGAGGTCGTGTAGCGCGTGACCTCGGCGTAATATTTGTCCATCAGCCCGCGGACCATAGCCGAATATTCGTCGAGCAGGGCCGGGTCGATCGTGAAATTGTCGTAGTTGACGATAGCGTAGACACGTTTTCCCAAAGGTGCGATGCGGTCCGTGACGATCTGCCGGATGCGCTTGATGTCGGCTTCGTTGCGTAACGCGAAGCGTTCCAGGTTGACGAAGAAACGATTCGTCGTCTCGTCGTAGGTGAAACGCTGTTCGAGCGGGATCGACAAAATATGATCGCGCAATTCCATCGGGCCGGCGGCAAAGATGCGCGGGTCCATCAGGACGGGCGGCTTCGGCATCAGCGGCTTAAAATCCATTTTGCCGAGGATGTCTTTCTCGAGATCGACGCCGGGCGCGATCTCCGTTAGCTCCAGCCCGTCCTTAACCAACCGGAACACACAGCGCTCGGTGATGTAGAGCACGGACTTGCCCGATTTTCGCGCGACATCCCCGCTGAATGTGACATGTTCTACTTTGTTCACGAATTTTCGGATGTCGCCGTCACGCAGGATCTGCAATTTACCGTCGTGATAGGCGATCTGCATTTCGCCCGCGACAAAGGTGCCGGTGAATACGACTTTCTTGGCGTTCTGGCTGATGTTGATAAAGCCTCCGGCGCCAGCGAGGCGCGGCCCGAATTTCGAGACGTTGAGCGAGCCGGATTGATCGGCCTGCGCGAGGCCGAGAAACGCGACGTCGAGGCCGCCACCGTCGTAGAAATCGAACTGGTTGGGCTGGTCGATCACCGCCTGCGTGTTGATCGCCGCGCCAAAATTCATACCGCTCGCGGGTATGCCGCCAATCACGCCGGGCTCCGCGGTGAGCGTGATGAGATCGGCGATCTTTTCTTCGTTGGCGATGGCGGCGACGCCTTCGGGCATGCCGATGCCGAGATTGACGACGCTGTTGGGTTTGAGTTCGAGGGCGGCGCGGCGCGCGATAATCTTTCGGGGGCCGTCTTCCATCGGCGGAAGTGAACCTGCGCGCGCGCGAATCTCTGAGGAATAAGCCGGATTGTACTGCGTGGCGAAGGTCTGCCAGTGGTTTTCGGGCCTGGCTATCACCACGCAATCGACCAGCACGCCCGGCACTTTCACCTGACGCGGATTGAGCGAGCCGCTTTCGGCGACGCGCTCGACCTG
>DATDLC010000116.1:0-42432 GCA_036519515.1 Pseudolabrys sp.
CGAAGTCGTTCACGACGTCATATTTGAGACCGTCATAGAGGGCGGGTGCCGTGGCCTGGCCAACGTGCCAGACGGCGATCGTGTAGCCGTCGGGCGCAGCCTTCGCGACGCGAGCCATGCCGATCGTGCCACCTGCGCCGCTGACATTTTCGACAACCACAGTCGGGCCGAGTGTCCGGCTCATCGATTCAGCGATCAGGCGCGCAACCGTGTCCGTAGGGCCTCCGGCTGCCGTGGGGACGACGAGGGTGATCGGCCGTGTTGGAAAACCGCCTTGCGCTGATGTCGCGTTCGGCGCGACTGCAGTTGTAAGAGCGAATACACCAACCCATAGCGCTTGAAGAAAGAAGCCCACGGATCCCCCCCTTTTTAGTTAGATCGTGACGTGCGTTTTCTTTAACGCTTACCTCTTTTCAGAGGCGCATGCAAAAACGCGCGGCTGCGTCTTCTGACCGCACCCATTGTCGCGCGCCATCTGCTTCATCGCACGATTGCGGCTAGTATCCCGCGGCCAAGGAACCGCGTGTGCGTCGGTCGGCAGCGCCAATGTAGCCGTCCGCCGTGATCTCGATGGAATTCGCCGAGGTCTGGGGCGGCGTCGGCGACACTTTGTGCCCGCGCTTTACGAGGCTATCGAGGATTTCCGGGCTGATGCCCGGCTCCGCGGACAGCTCGTCCGGTTGCCATTGGTGATGCACGCGCGGCGCGCTTACCGCCTGATCGACGGGCAAATGAAAGTCGATCACGTTGACGATGATCTGGAGCACGGTACTGATGATCCGGCTGCCGCCAGGCGAGCCCGTGATCAGAAACGGCTTGCCGTCCTTCATCACGATGGTCGGTGTCATCGAAGACAGCGGCCGCTTGCCCGGCGCTGGCAGATTGGCGTTGTAGCCGACAAGGCCATAGGCGTTCGCCGTGCCAGGCTTGGAGGTGAAATCGTCGAGCTCGTTGTTGAGCAACACGCCGGTGCCCTCGGCGACGAGACCGAGCCCATAGGAGAAATTCAGGGTGTACGTATTCGAGACGGCGTTGCCGTCGCGATCGATCACGGAAAAATGCGTCGTGTTCTGGCCCTCGAAATCGGCCGGGTTTCCGGAACGAACCTCGGCGGATGGTGTCGCCTGGTTGCCGATCTGCGCCCGCAGCGCGGCGGCATATTTCTTAGAAATCAGCCCGGCGACCGGCATCTTCACGACACCGGGGTCGCCCATGAATGTCGCGCGGTCGGCGTAAGCGCGCTTCATCGCTTCCGCCATGACGTGGAGCGATTCCTCGCGGCCGAGCTTCGCGAGATCGTAACCTTCGAGAATGTTGAGCATCTCGATCAGATGCACGCCGCCGGAGGAGGGCGGCGGCATCGAGACAATGTCGTAGCCGCGATAAGTTCCGCGCACCGGCTCGCGCTGTATCGCCCGATAGTTTTTCATGTCCTCGGTGGTCATGATGCCGCCTGACTTGCGCACGGCGGCGACAATCTTTTCCGCGACCGGACCTTCGTAGAATCCTTTCGGTCCGTCGGCGGCGATGGCACGCAGCGTGATCGCGAGATCGGGCTGCAGCAGATCCTGGCCCGGCATCAGCACGGTGCTGTCGCTGTTGAGAAAAACCGGCGCGCTCGACTGCCAGCGCGCGATGCGCGGTTGCGCCAACGGCAAAGTGTCTGCGATGTCGTCGACGATCTCGACTCCATTCCGCGCCAGCTCGATCGCCGGCTCGATCAGTTCAGCGAGCGACAATTTGCCGGAGCCATATTTCGCATGCGCCAGCGCGAGACCTGCGACCGTGCCCGGCACGCCCACCGAGAGTGCGGAGTCGCGCGATTTTTTCGGATCGGGCTCGCCTTTTGCGTCGAGAAACATCGTCTCGGTCGCGGCCGCCGGCGCGGTTTCGCGATAGTCGATCGCCGCATCTTCACCGGTCTTGCCGAGATGGATCACCATGAAGCCGCCGCCGCCGATATTGCCTGCGCGCGGATAAGTCACCGCAAGCGCGAAACCGACCGCCACCGCGGCATCGACCGCGTTGCCACCACGATCGAGCATTTCAATCCCGATACGGGCGGCACGTTGCTCCTGCGCCACCAGCATGCCGTTGTGCGCCAGTATCGTCTGCGCGGGGGCGATGACCGACGGCCGCGAGACCGGCGCGACCTGGGCGTAGGCGGCGGCGCTGAACATCAGCGCGATCAGGACTGATACGGTGCGACCGACCATCACGGACTTTCTCTTGTCATCCCCGCGGTGGCGGGACCCGCCACCACTAACCCATCAAAAGCTGCGGAATTTAAACTTGAGCGCGCTTGGCGCGGCCGGATGAAAAGGCGCGGCTATCGCGTCTGCTCGTGATAGACGGCATTGGGACGCATGTCGGTGGCCGATGCCACCCGGTTCGACATGTTGAAAAAGCCCGCCACTGCAGAAATGTCCCAGATGTCACGGTCGCTGAATCCGACGCGTCGCAGGCGCTCGCGGTCGCCTTCCTCCACGCTCCAGGGCGAGGCGGTGAGCTTCACCGCGAAGTCAAGCATGGCGCGCTGGCGTTTGCTCAATCTAGCGACGCGATAGTTCATCACGAGATGCTCGCCGAGCAGCGGGTTGCCGGAATATTGCCGAACAGCCGCGCCGTGCGCGGTGAGACAATAGTAGCAGCGGTTCTGCGAGGACACGGCCACTGCAATCATTTCACGTTCAAGCTTCGAGAGCCCGGAGTCGCCCAACATCAGGTCGTTGTACATGGCGACGAATGTTTCCAGCTTTGCCATGTCGAAGGCGTAGGCAAGCAGCACGTTCGGAACGAAACCAAGCTTGTCCTGGCACTTCTTGAAATATGCGGCCATCGCCGGAGAGAGCTTTGCCGGCTGAAGGTTCAGGGCAATGATCGGCGCATCGTCCGGCGTCGCCGCATGTGCCTTTGCGGGGTCGAGCTTGCCCGGCGATGCCTTTGCGGCGCCCTTGCCCCCTTTGATGGCGCGCAGCACGGGCTGGTTTTTGGCCGGTTTGGCAACGGCCGTCTTGGCAGCCGCTTTGGCTGATTTATTGGGCTTGGTCATTTCCCCGTCCTTTGAATTCCGAGTGTCCGGCACCAGACTACATTGTTCCGGCTAGCCGCGATACGACTGCCCGGGCAGCATTTCGGCTTTCCCTTCAGAGAGTTAAAGGCGGCGTGTGCAACGCTTTTGCGCCTGTCACCGACGCGTCACCAAATGGTGTGTTGCTCTCGACGTTCCCCGGCAGAAGGTGAAGACTCAAATGCGCCTCGACCGATTCCCCGAAGATGCACGAGGTTCCATGGCCGTCGAGCTTCCCGCCAGTGACGAAGAAAGAACCGCCCGGAACGTGATCGAGCAGGCGGGCGCGGTGCTGGGTCGCCGTCGTCGCGATATCCCCGGCACTTTCGTCGCGCAGCTTTACGGGCGAAGCGTGCCGGAAGATGTCGTGCGCTACGGTGCCGACGATATCGCCGCATTGGCCGAACGCGCCTACGATTTTATGTCCGTGCGTGCGCCGGGCGTACCGAAAATACGGTGCGAGACCGTGCCGCTTGGGGCCTCCGGAGGTCGCAAGGCGGTTTCGGTGATCGAGATCGTCAATGATGACATGCCGTTCCTGGTCGACTCGGTCATGGGCGAGCTGGCGGAGCGTCATCTCGATGTGCGTCTGGTTGCGCATCCGATGTTCGGCGTGCGGCGGGACGGCAGCAAACTGGTCGCGCTCGGAGCACCCGAGGCGCAAGGGAAGCGCGAAAGTTTCATCCATATTCATCTCACGCCGGTCGTCGATGCCGCCGCGTGCGAAGAGCTCGTGCGTGCGATCGAAATCGTGCTCGGAGAAGTGCGCGTGGCGGTGCAGGACTGGCGCGCGATGCGCGAGCGTGTGGACACGATCGTCACTGAGCTGAAGGCCAATCCGCCGCCGCTGCCCGTCGATGAGATCGCCGAAGCCATTCAATTCCTGCAATGGCTGCTTGCCGACAATTTCACTTTTCTCGGCGTGCGAAATTACCGGGTAGATGGGCAGGCGCTGGAGCCGGACTTTGACAGCGCGCTCGGCATCATGCGCGCGCGCGAATTGCGTGTGCTCAAGCGCGGCAATGAACTCCTCGAGATCACGCCGGAGATCATGGCATTTCTGAAGGAACCGCGCCTGTTGATCGTCGCCAAAGCCAATATTCATGCCCGCGTGCACCGGCGCGTCTATCTCGACTATATAGGCGTCAAGCGCTTCGACGCGTCCGGCAATCTTGTTGGCGAGCATCGGATCATCGGACTTTTCACGTCGACCGCCTATACGCGCTCCGCGCACAGCACTCCTTATCTACGCCGCAAGATTGCGGCCGTCGAGGCGCACGCGGGCTTCGACCCGAGCAGCCATTCCGGCAAGGCGCTGGCGAACGTGCTGGAGCACTATCCGCGCGACGAATTGTTCCAGATCGACGAGGAGACGCTGTTTGGCTCTGCACTGGCGATCCTGCAGCTCGATGAGCGCCCGCGGGTGCGCGTGCTGGCGCGCCACGACCGCTTTGATCGCTTCGTATCGGTGCTGGTGTTCGTGCCGCGCGAGCGTTACGACAGCGATATTCGCGCCAAGATCGGTGCCTATCTGGCGCGCGCTTTCATCGGACGCGTTTCGGCGTTCTATCCGTATTTTCCCGGTGAGGGACCGCTGGTGCGCGTGCACTTCATCATCGGCCGGTCCGGCGGCGGCGCAGCACCCGATGTCGACCGCGCGACGCTCGAGCGCGAGGTCTCGGCGATCATCCGGACCTGGACGGACGGGTTGAGCCGCGCACTTGAATTGCTCAATCCACCGGACAAGGCGCGCGAGCTTTTCAATCGTTACCGGGAAGCATTCTCGGAAGGTTTTCACGAGGACTATGCGCCGACCGTTGCGGCCGGCGACATCCGCGTGATCGAGGGGCTCTCCGAGCAAAGACCGCTTGGAATCGATTTCCGTCATCGCCTCGAGGAAGAGCAGCGCTCGGTCGGCCTGAAGGTTTGGACCTTTGCGCGGCCCTTGCCGTTGTCCGAACGCGTGCCCGTGCTGGAAAACATGGGCTTCCGTGTTGTGGACGAGCGCACCTACCGCATCGAGCCGCAAGGCGGCACCGGCGTCTGGTTGCACGACATGCTGCTCGAGCGTGCCGATGGCGGCATGATCGATCTCGATAGCGGCAAGGGACGGCTCGAGGCGGCGTTCCTCATGGTGATGCGGGGCATCGCCGAGAACGACGGTTACAACGCACTCACGCTGCAAGGCGGCCTCGCCTGGCGCGATGTGGCGCTGATCAGAACGCTCTCGCGCTTCCTGCGCCAGATTCGCGTGCCCTATTCGCAGGATTATATGTGGACGACACTGGTGAAACATGCCGGCATTGCAGCCGACATCGTTGAACTGTTTCACGCTCGTTTCGACCCGCGCGCCGATGCCGCGCGTCGCGGGGAACAGAGCGCAATTGCTGCACGCGTCGAAGAGGAACTGCAGAAGGTCGAAAGTCTGGATGAAGACCGCATCCTCCGTCATTTCGTCAATGCGGTGCAGTCGGCGATCCGCACGAATTTTTTCCAGACCGAGAAGGACGGCCAACTGAAACCGCTGATCTCGGTCAAGTTCGAGAGCCGCAAACTCACCGACCTGCCGCTTCCGCGTCCGCTCTACGAGATCTTCGTTTATTCACCGCGTGTGGAAGGCGTGCACATGCGTTTCGGCAAGGTCGCGCGTGGCGGTATTCGCTGGTCCGACCGGCCGCAGGATTTCCGCACGGAAATTCTGGGGCTCGTCAAAGCGCAGCAGGTCAAGAACGCCGTCATCGTACCGGTCGGCGCCAAAGGCGGCTTCGTGCCCAAGCTGATGCCAAAGGGGGCGGCGCGCGACGGCGTACAGGCCGAGGGTGTCGCCACGTACAAACTTTTCATCTCGGCGCTGCTCGACATTACCGACAATATCGGCGCGGACGGCAAGCTCATTTCGCCCGCAAACGTGCTGCGTCATGAGGGCGACGACCCGTACCTCGTGGTTGCGGCCGACAAGGGGACGGCGACTTTTTCCGATATCGCCAACGCGATCTCGGTCGAACATGACTACTGGCTCGGCGATGCATTCGCCTCGGGCGGCTCCGCCGGCTACGACCACAAGGCCATGGGGATTACCGCGCGCGGCGCCTGGGAGGCGGTGAAGCGGCATTTCCGAGAAATGGATGTCGACATCGGCAAGACGCCGTTCAGCGTGGTGGGGGTCGGCGACATGTCGGGCGACGTGTTCGGCAATGGCATGCTGCGCGAAGATACGATCAGATTGCTCGCTGCCTTTGACCACCGCGATATCTTCATCGATCCAAATCCCGATCCGGGGACAAGCTTTGCCGAGCGCAAGCGGATGTTCGCCCTGCCGCGGTCGAGCTGGCAAGACTACGACAAGAGCCTGATCTCCAAAGGCGGCGGCGTCTACCCGCGCACATCGAAGCAGATCCGGCTCAGCGAGGAAGCGCGCAAGCTGTTCGATGTCGCCGAATCCGTCACGCCTCAGGAACTCATAAAGGCCATCCTGAGGGCACCCGTCGATCTTCTGTTCTTCGGCGGCATCGGCACTTACATTCGCGCATCGAACGAGAGTGACGACGCCGTCGGCGATCGCGCCAACGATGCCATTCGCGTCACCGGCAGCGAGATCAACTGCAAGGTGATCGGCGAGGGCGCCAATCTCGGCATGACCCAGCGCGGCCGCATCGAGGCGGCTCAGCGCGGCGTGCGGCTCAATACCGATGCGATCGATAATTCCGCCGGGGTCAACACCTCCGATGTCGAGGTCAATATCAAGATTGCGCTCAGCAGTCCGGTTCGCGCCGGCAAGCTCACGATGGAGGCGCGCAACGCGCTGCTTGCCCAGATGACCGACGAGGTGGCGCAGCTCGTCCTGCGCAACAACTATCAGCAGACGCTCGCTCTCTCGTTGGCGCAGCGCCGCGGCCTTGAAGACCTCGGGTTCCAGCAGCGCCTGATGCAGACGCTTGAAATACGTGGCGAGCTCGACCGAGCCGTGGAATTCCTGCCTGATGAAATGGCCATCGCCGAGAGGCGGAAACGCAATGCGGGCCTGACGCGGCCTGAACTCGCGGTCTTGCTCGCCTATGCGAAGCTTTCGCTCTACAGCCAGCTGCTCGACAGCCCGGTGCCGGACGATCCTTATCTCGGCCGCGAGCTTGAGCGGTATTTCCCGAAGGAGATGTCGAAGCGCTACCCCGATGCACTGCACGCGCACAGGCTGCGGCGCGAAATCATCGCGACGCAACTGACGAATTCGATGATCAATCGCGGTGGCGCCACGTTGATTGTGCGCATTGCCGATCAGACCGGAGCAGCGTCAGCGGCGATTGCCGCCGCCTTTGCCGCGGTCCGCAACAGCTACGACCTGATCGAGCTCAACGGCCAGATCGACGCGCTCGACAACAAGATATCCGGGAAGGTTCAGCTCGATCTTTACGGGGCCGTGCAGGATCTTCTGCTCGACCGGCTGGTCTGGTTCCTCCGCAATGTGGATCTCACGCAGGGTCTCGAGACGATAGTCGGACACTACCGCGAAGGCATCGCGCAGGTCGCAGCTGCGCTCGATGAAACCTTGTCTAAATCCGCAGTGAGTGCGCGCGACGCGCGCGTAACGGAGCTTGTCAAAGCCGGGGTCCCGGACGCGCTGTCGCGCCGGATCGGCAGTCTCCCCGTGCTCAAGGCCGCGCCTGATATCGCGCTGGTGGCGGACCGCGCCGGCAAGCCGGTGGCCGAAGTGGCCGCGACCTATTTTGCGACCGAGGCGTTCTTCCAGCTCGATCGCGTCACCAATGCCGTCCCGAATATCGTCGTGTCCGACTATTTCGATCGACTGGCGCTCGACCGCGCCCTCGATTCGATCGGAGATGCCGAACGCCGGCTCACCGCCGCCATGGTCGGCAACGGTCATGCCGGTGCCGGCGCCGTGGAAGAATGGGTCCGTCCGAGACAGGCCGAAGTCGAGCGCATCCGCTCGGCCATCCACGAAATCGCGGGTTCGGGCCTCACACTGTCCAAGCTGACGGTTGCGGCGAGTTTGTTGGGGGATCTGGCGAAAGACTAGGCGCCGCGCAGGCAGCGCTAATGCCTGAAGTGGCGCGTGCCGGTAAACACCATCGCAATATTGTGCGCATCGGCAGCCGCGATGACCTCGTCATCGCGCACCGAGCCGCCCGGCTGGATCACCGCCGTCGCGCCGGCTTCGATCGCCACCAGGAGACCATCGGGAAAGGGAAAGAAGGCGTCGGATGCGACGACCGAGCCCTTGGTCAAGGGCGCGGAAAGCTTGAGGTCCTTTGCGGCGTCTTCGGCCTTTCTCGCGGCAATGCGGGCGGCATCCACGCGGCTCATTTGTCCCGCGCCGATACCGACAGTTGCACGGCCTTTCGCGTAGACAATGGTGTTCGATTTGACATGTTTGGCGACGCGGAATGCGAAGCGCAGATCGGCAAGCTCGGCCTCGCTCGGCGCGCGCTTGGTGACGGTCCGCAGCTGCATCTCGTCGGCCACCGCGTTGTCGCGCGACTGCACCAACAGTCCGCCGGCAACGGACTTGACTGTCAGACCCTTGGCGCGCGCATCGGGTAGACCACCGGCGACAAGCAGGCGCAGATTTTTCTTCGCCGCGACGATCCTGATCGCTTCATCTGTGGCCTCCGGCGCGATGATCACCTCGGTGAAGATCTCGGTGATCGCCTTTGCAGCCTCGGCATCAAGCTTGCGGTTGAGCGCGACTATGCCGCCGAACGCAGAGGTCGTGTCGCAGGCCAGCGCCTTGCGATAGGCGTCGAGCAAAGTGTCTGCCTCTGCGACGCCGCAAGGGTTGGCGTGCTTGACGATGACACAAGCCGCCGTGCGCTTCGGATCGAATTCCGCGACGCATTCGTAAGCCGCATCGGTGTCGTTGATGTTGTTGTACGAAAGCTGCTTTCCCTGCAGCTGTCGTGCAGTCGCGACACCATAGCGCTCTCCGGGCGAGCAATAGAACGCGGCGCTCTGATGCGGGTTCTCACCATAGCGCAGGGCTTCGACCAGTTTTCCGCCGAAGGCCCGATAGTCCGGCGCGTCGACACGCAGGGTGTCGGCGAACCAGTTCGAGATCGCGGCATCGTAGGCTGCGGTCCGCGCATAGGCCTTCGCCGCCAGCTTTTGCCGCAGCTCCTGGGAAATCATGCCGGTGTGGCTCGCCATTTCCCCGAGCACTTTTTCGTAGTCGGCCGGGTCGACGACAACGGTCACGTCCATGTGGTTTTTGGCCGCCGCACGGATCATCGCGGGCCCGCCGATGTCGATGTTCTCTATGCAATCGTCGAACGAAGCACCTTTCTCAACCGTGGCTTCGAACGGATAGAGATTTACCACCAGCAAATCGATCGGCTTGATGTGATGCTCTTCCATCGCGGCGAGGTGTTCTTTGTTCCCCCGGATCGCGAGCAGTCCACCGTGCACTTTCGGATGCAGCGTCTTGACCCGGCCGTCCATCATTTCGGGCGAACCGGTGAGTTCGGCGACATCGACCACCTTGAGACCTGCGTCAGCCAAGGCCTTGGCCGTACCGCCGGTCGAGACCAACTCCACCGCATACCGGGCGAGCTCGGACGCGAATGCGACCAGTCCGGCCTTGTCGGAAACCGACAGCAGGGCCCTGGTGATACGGCGCGAATGGCTGCTCATGATGCACGAGCTAGCACATCAAGCGGGCGGAAGTGTATTCGCGACCACGACCCCTTGGAGGGCATCCACAGCCATCGTTTCAGAGCGGCAATTCCGGTTCCTGCGTCCTGTCGGGGCGGGCGCCGGGCGCCGCCGGCGGCGTGTGGCGAAAGCTCCAGCGCACGGCCGGCTGTCCCACACGTCCATAGATCACGATCTGTACCGTACGCCGCGGGCCGTCGGAGCCGGCCAGGTACACGCTTTCCTCGAGTTCAACCGAGTCGGCCAGGGTCGCGAAGGTCCACAGGTCGCGGTCATGCAGCAACAGGATCACGCCGCGACCGTCGGCCAGTCGGCTCGCCTTGATTGCAGGGTGCAGGTGGAAGCGAATGGCGAATTCGTCGGATGAGTCTGCGGGAAGCGGCTGGCCATCGGGCCCGGTAAAGGTGTCCTCACCGTCGAGCGCGCGACCGTCGGCGCTGAGATTGATAGAGCGTGTGTGCACGACGCCGCAGTCGCTAACGTACCCGTCATGCGATGCGCGCAACGTCGATGTGCCGGACTCCCGCTCAATTCGCACGTCGGAAGGGCCGGAAATGATGGGCGTGCCCCCAAACAACTGCCGGATCGAAAGGGATTCGACGAAGCGGCACGACGATCTGTCGTTGAGCGTAACGGTCGAATGCGCCGGTGTCGCCCGCGCGACTTGCCGCCAGTTTTCTTTATTCACGGCGGGCAAGCCGCAATTGACAACCAGCCGGTGCTGTTTCCACGAGAGTTCGAACGACAAACAACCGGCGTGGGCCTCCTGGCTCATTTCCATCGGCGGAGGTGCACCGGTGTCCATCAGAAGCGCAGTCTGACCGGCGTCGATGCGTTGATAACCGGAGTGCGGCGCGTTCGACACTGGCGTGCCCCGCGCATCGTCATAGGCGAGCACGGTAGCAAGAAGGTCGACCGGCGTCGGTCCCATTCCGTTGAATTGCGCGAAATTGCCGTCGCCATGTCTGAAAAAACGCAACATCGGCATGACACGATCGATGGCATTGTTCAGCGCTTGTGGAGGCTGCAGTTGCCGCGCGGAGAACAGTTGCCGCAGCGGCAACAGATCGGCCAGCAATTCGCTCAGCGCGCCCGGATTGCGGCTGATATGTCCGCCGTCGGGCAAGATCTGCTTGCGCAGCTCGTCGATCAGACGGCGCACGTTGCCACGCAGATACCCGGACTGTCCCTGCATGCAGAGCGTCGCATAGTTGAGTGCGATGATGGCCTGCAGACGCGGCAGTCCTTCGCGCGAGTCGTAGATGCTACGGCGCAGGTAGCGCACTTGGCGTGACAGGCTGCGGATGAAGCGGCGATAGAATCGAGCATCCGCATCCTGCAGCACAAAGGGCGCCTGGCTGAGCCAGCAGATTATGCGGCGCGAGAGGATATCGATGCGCCAACCGGTGGAATGCCAGCCGCCCTGCACGTTGATCCACTCGTCGATCAACGATCGGGCATTCGCCCGTGTGATGGCGGAGTCCGCGGCGCGTAAATGTCGCAGCCATACAAAACTGAGCAAGGTGACCGCCCACTCATCCGACGGCGGCGTCATCTCAAAGGGGGACCTGCGGTCGCAGATCACCACTTTGCCGGCAAAAGCGAAACGGCCGGCGTAGATCTCGCTAGCGCGGGTTGCGTCGGCGGTGCGCAAATCCTGCGGCGCGATCAACAGGCGGTCGGTCTTGGTCGAGGAGAACCGCCAACGAAGCAGGGGATGTGCGTTGATTCCGCCAACAACGCTGTGAAATGCACGGCGCCCGATGAGCACGGAGAGCCTGGCCCGCTCCGCGACCGAAACCCGCATCGTCAAGCGTTTGTCTCCTGTCGCACGTGCGAATCCGTACGCGCGAAGCACACGATAGCGAAGGGTCTGTAAAGGGCCAATACGCAAGTCAGTACCGTGGGTCAGGCCCCGCGTCTTGTGAGCCGCGCGGCATAGAAACCGTCGAGGCCGCCCCAGCGCGGGTCGGGATCGGGTAATTGCTGCGGCAGTGTGCGCAGGTCGCCGTCGCTGGTAACGAATTCAGCGTGGCCGAAGACCTCCTGTGCCGTAATGGGACTCCGCATCATGCGGAGGTCGCGCGCGAGCAGTGCTTCGATCTGACTTTGGCCCTCTTCAGGCTCCAGCGAGCAAACGCAATATACGAACGTCTCGCCGGGCTTTGTCAGCTCGACCGCGCGATCGATCAGCCGTTGCTGCAGGGATGTGAGTACCGGAAGATCGGCTTCGCTCTTGAGCCAGGGTATATCGGGGTGGCGCCGGATCGTGCCGGTGGCCGAGCACGGCGCATCGAGCAAGACGCCGTCGAACGGTCCGGCCTGCCAATCCAGTGCGTCGGCCGTGATAGTTTCGGCTCTGAGAGAGAGGCGCGCCAGATTCTCGCGCAGGCGGTTGAGCCGCACTGGCGACCGATCAATGGCGATAACCTGCGCCCCGGCGAGCGCGAGTTGTGCGGTCTTGCCGCCCGGCGCCGCGCACAGTTCGGCAACGGTCTTGCTTCGGACGTCGCCAAGCAGTCGAACAGGCAACGCGGCGGCGGCGTCCTGCACCCACCATGCGCCCTCGGAAAATCCGGGCAAAAGCGAGATCGCGCCATGGGCCAACGTGCGCACGGTGCCGGTCGGCAGGACGCGGCCGCGCAGCCGTTCGGCCCAGGTTTCGGCGTCCTGCTTTACAGTGAGATCGAGTGCGGGTTCGTGGCCATTGGCCGCCGCAATCGCCCGCGCAGTATCGGCGCCGTAGGTTTTCTTCCAACGGTTGAGCAGCCATTCCGGCGTATCGCGTGAAGCGCCGTTGACGGATTTTGTCGCGCCGCTCTGTGTCACGCGCCGCAGCACCGCATTGACAAGGCCTGCGTAACGCGCCGCGCGTCGATCGGCCTGCGCAAGCCTTACTGACAAGTCGACCGCCGCGTGATCGGGAACCTCGAGCCAGAGAATCTGCGCGGCGCCGAGCAGCAGAATAGTTTCGACGCGCGGCGCGTCCGACGGAAAGCCCTTGTCGAGAAATCCGCCAACCAGATGCCGCAGAGTGCCGAGCCGACGCAACACGGTTGCCGTGAGCCGGCGCGTCAAAGCGCGATCGCGGTCGGCAAGTCCGGGCAGGCCCGGATGGGCATTTTTGCCTGAGAGAAGTTCGTCGAGCGCTATTCGCCGCCGCAGAACGCCGTCGAGGATATCGGCAGCAGTTCTTCGAGCGGCGAGGCCCGGAACCTCCGGCTGCGGAGACGTGCGCGGACGCGCCATACCCGGATAGTTGCAGATAAATTGTGTCCGTGGCGCGAACCGCCCCGAAAAAATCTCTGTAACTCACAGATTCAAGTTGTTTCGCGCACCGATCTGCTCAAGCCCCTGCTTTTGCCGCCTTCTTGTTTTGCCTGTTATTGACGAGGTCATCCACCACGGCCGGATCTGCCAGCGTCGAAGTGTCCCCGAGGTTGCCAAACTCGTCCTCGGCGATCTTGCGCAGGATTCTTCGCATGATCTTGCCCGAGCGGGTTTTCGGCAGGCCCGGCGCGAACTGGATCAGATCGGGCGAGGCGATCGGTCCTATTTCCTTGCGCACCCAGCCGACCAATTCCTTGCGAAGGTCTTCGCTCGGCTTTTCGCCCGCCATCAAGGTGACGTAGGCATAGATGCCCTGGCCCTTGATGTCGTGCGGGTAGCCAACAACGGCCGCTTCCGAAACCTTCGGATGTGCGACGAGCGCGCTCTCGACTTCGGCAGTGCCGAGCCGATGTCCCGCGACATTAATGACATCGTCGACGCGGCCGGTGATCCAGTAGTAGCCATCCTCGTCGCGCCGGCAGCCATCGCCCGTGAAATATTTGCCGGGATAGGTTTTGAAGTAGGTATCGACGAAACGCTGATGGTCGCCGTAGACCGTGCGCATCTGTCCGGGCCATGCGTCGATGATGCAGAGATTGCCGCTGGTCGCCCCGCTCTGAACTTTGCCTTCGGCGTCGACGATCTCCGGCTGCACGCCAAAGAATGGGCGCGTCGCCGAGCCGGGCTTCAGTTTGGTTGCGCCGGGCAGCGGCGTAATGAGGATGCCGCCGGTTTCGGTCTGCCACCAGGTGTCGACAATCGGACAGCGATCGTCACCGACCACGTGGTAATACCACTCCCAGGCTTCAGGATTGATCGGTTCACCCACGGTGCCGAGAAGGCGGAGCGACTTGCGCGACGTCTTCTTAACGGGGTCATTGCCGCCCTGCATCAGGGCGCGGATCGCAGTCGGCGCCGTGTAGATGATGTTGACTTTATGCTTGTCGCAAACCTCCCAGAAACGCGAGCTGGTCGGATAGTTCGGTACGCCTTCGAACATCATCGAAATGGCGCCGTTGGAGAGCGGGCCATAGACGATATAGCTGTGGCCGGTAACCCAACCGACGTCTGCAGTGCACCAGTAGATTTCGCCGTCGTGATAGTCGAACACATATTGATGCGTGATCGACGTGTAAACGAGATACCCGCCGGAGGTGTGCAACACGCCTTTCGGTTTGCCCGTCGATCCGGACGTATAGAGGATGAAGAGCGGGTCTTCCGCATTCATTTCCTCGCAGGGACAGTCGGCGGAAACGGTCTTGGCAATCTCATCGTAGTAAATGTCGCGGCCGGACTTCATATTGACCGCCGCATTGGTGCGTTTGACGACGATCACGGAGGCTACGCCGCCGACCTTCTCACACGCAGCGTCAACGTTTGCTTTGAGTGGAATCTTGCGTCCGCCGCGGAGGCCTTCATCGGCGGTGACGACCACGGTCGACTTGCAGTCCTCGATGCGTCCGGCGAGTGAATCGGGCGAGAAGCCTCCGAACACCACCGAGTGGACGGCGCCGATGCGGGCGCAGGCGAGCATGGAAATCGCCGCCTCGGGAATCATCGGCATATAAATGGTGACGCGATCGCCTTTCTTGACGCCGCGGGCCTTCAGCACATTGGCAAACCGGCAGATTTCGGCGTACAGCTGCTTGTAGGTGAGCTTTCTATCGTCCTTCGGGTCGTCGCTCTCCCATAGGATGGCTGTCTGGTCGGCGCGCTTGGCAAGATGGCGGTCGACACAGTTGTGACAAACATTCAGCGTGCCGTCCTCGAACCATTTGATCGATACATTGTGAGAGTCGTAAGAAGTGTTCTTGACCTTGCTGAACGGCTTGATCCAGTCGATGCGCTTGGCCTGCTCGCCCCAGAAACCGTTCGGATCCTTGACCGAGCGTGCGTACATTTCGTTGTACTTGGCCTCGTCCGCGTAGGCGCGTGTCCGCCACTCGGCCGGTACGTCATAGATCTTTTCCGACATGGCACTTCCTCCCGGCCCACCCACTACGGCGGAGGGCGCTTATTTGTTTCCGCTTAAGTCACATTATGCGACTGATCGCGCGACCGACAAGGCGCGGATTGCCCTACTTTCGGAGAGTTTTCCGGGTCGTTAGGGGCCCCAGCCACCGACTATGGCACCGATAATCACAAAGGCGCCGAGCCAGGCGACGCTGTCGATAACCGTAAGCATCACACGGCGGCCTTGAAAGGCGTTATTGGTCGCAATGGTGGTCAGCGCAAAACCGAACCAGCAGAAGGCCGCCGAGATAATGCCGGCGCGTATCGAAAACATGTTCATGTGCAGGAGGATGCCGTCAAGCACCCAGGCGATGATGATTTCGCTGACGAACACAATGACAAACGGGGCGCCCTTGGCGAAACCCGATTTGGCGTCTTGTTCGGCCTTGCATTGTTCGAGGGTTTTGCCTTGCGCGGCCATCCAGGGCTTGCTGAGTGCCGTGTAATAAACGCCGCCAAAAATCCAGGCGGCGACGGCGGCAATCAGGATGGAGACGAGATTGGCGTGCGTAAAGCTCATTGCCACCTTCCTATTTCAGACCACCCATTTTACTCACGAGCTTCCACTCCGCGTCGGTTACCGGTTGCACTGACAGGCGTCCGTATTTGACGAGCGCCATATCCTTGAGCTTCGGCTCTGCCTTTATGCTCGAGAGCGTCACAGGTTTCGGCAGTGGCTTGTCGGCAATGGTGGTGACGGCCACCCAGGGCTCGCTCTTTCCGGCAGTGGCATCGGGAAACGATTCTCGGATCACCTCGCCGATGCCGACGATCTGCTTCTCATCGCCCGTGTGATAAAAAAAGAACTTGTCGCCCTTTTTCATTTCCTTGAGATGCCGACGTGCGGTGAAATTGCGTACGCCGGTCCAAGCTTCTCCTTTGGCACCGCGTTTGACCTGGTTATCCCAGGAGTACTCGTCAGGTTCCGTCTTCAACAACCAATAAGCCATGACTTCATTCCGATTTGAGCGGGCGTGTGAGTAAGGACTCGATCGCTTCATCGACGCTCGTTTTTCCCGACAGCACCGCGGCGACGGCGCTGGAAATCGGCATGTCCACGTTTTTTTGGCGCGCCATTTCCAGCACCACAGGTGCGGTGAAAACGCCCTCGGCCAGTTTACCATGTGCGGCAGTGTCCGGCTTCTCGCCTTTGCCCAATGCGACCCCACAGGAGAAGTTGCGCGACTGCGGCGTGCTGCAGGTGAGAACGAGATCGCCGAGGCCGGACAGGCCCATCATGGTTTCGGTTTTGGCGCCGCACGCTTTTCCGAAGCGCACCAGTTCGGCAAAGCCACGCGTGGTCAGCGCCGCCAAAGCGCTGGCGCCAAGACCTTTCCCGGTGACGATACCTGCGGCGATGGCAAGAACATTCTTCGTCGCACCGCCGAGCTCCACGCCACGCACATCGGTTGAATGGTATGGACGGAAAGTCCCTGCGTTCAACGCATGCGCCAGATCGAGGGAGATTTTGCTGTCGCCTGTCGCGATGGTGACCGCCGTCGGCAAACCACGCGCCACGTCAGCCGCGAAACTCGGTCCCGACAGGATTGCCGGCAGCGCCATCGGCGCGCACTCGGCGATGATCTCGGTCATGAACTTGTGAGTGCCGTGCTCGATGCCCTTGGCACAGGCGATCAGCGGAGTGTTCTTCGAAACTGAGGGAGCGAGCGTTGTGATCACCGATCGCATGGCTTGTGCTGGCACGACGGCGAGAATCGCCTCGCTGCCCGCTGTCTCGCCTAGATTGCGCGTGACCTTGATGGAATCATCCAGACGTACGCCTGGCAAATAACGGCTCTCGCGCTTCTGTGCGAGGCATGCGGCATTGTCCGAATCGTACTCCCAAAGCACGACTTGTCGTCCCGCGCGCGCGCAGGTGAGGGCCAGCGCCGTTCCCCAGGCGCCGCCACCAAGCACCGCAATGCGTTGAATGGTCATGCGTTGCTGCCAGTCCGTTTACTTGTATGCTGCTGTGCGCCGCCGTGCGCCTTCGGCAGCCGCGATTTCGTCGAGGGGCCAGCGCGCACGTGGCGCTGCATCAAGAGAGTCGGTCAAGCCGAGTGCCAGTCGCTCACAGCCGGCCCAGGCGATCATCGCACCATTGTCTGTGCAAAGCTCGGGCGGAGGCACGACCAAAGTTGCGCCGACCTCGAAGGCAAGGCGGTTGAGCACCTTACGGATGGCCTGATTTGCAGCGACACCGCCGGCGGCAACCAGCGCACTCGGTGCACCGACGCGTGCGCGGAAAAGAGTCAGACCGGTCCGCAGCCGGTCGAAGACCACGTCGACGATCGCCTGCTGAAAACTCGCGCAAAGGTCGGCGACATCTTGATCGCTGAGCGGGGCGATTTTTTCCGCTTCCAGCCGCAATGCGGTCTTCAGTCCCGAGAGGGAAAAATCGGCGTCCTTGCGGCCATGCATTGGACGCGGAAAACGGAAACGCATTGCATCGCCGTGTGCGGCCTCTTTCTCGACCTGCGGCCCGCCGGGGTAACCGAGACCAAGCAGCTTCGCCGTCTTGTCGAAGGCTTCGCCGATGGCGTCGTCCTGTGTGGTGCCAAGGCGAATGTAGTTGCCGACGCCGCGCACGGCCACAATCTGGGTATGGCCTCCGGAAGCGAGGAACAGGCAATAAGGAAACGCCGTGCCGTTGGTCAGTCGCGCCGTCAATGCGTGCGCTTCGAGGTGATTGACGGCGACCAAAGGCTTGCCTTTGACCAAAGCGATCGCCTTGGCGGTTGTCAGGCCGACAATAACGCCACCGATGAGCCCCGGTCCGGCGGCCGCGGCAACGCCATCGATTGCATCATAATCGCGGCCCGCCTGCGTCATGGCGTTGGCGATCACGACATCGAGCGCTTCGACATGGGCGCGCGCCGCTATCTCCGGCACCACGCCTCCGAAGGCTACGTGCTCGCCGACTTGCGACAGCACCACGTTGGAAAGGATCCTGCCGCGGCCGTCCTCCAATCGTTCAACGACCGCCGCCGCGGTCTCGTCGCACGTCGTCTCGATGCCGAGGACGATCATTAAAATCCCTCATTGCCCTGGCCCGGTCGGGCGAGGTGACGGCGGCCGAAATAATAGCTAGTCCTGACCCCTGGGCCGACCCCCGGTTCGGCCTAGCATCGCGAGGTTACATGGCGCAATCCACAGCCTCCTTGCGCATCGGCACGCGCGGCAGTCCGCTCGCCCTGGTCCAGGCGCGCGCGGTGCGATCGCGGCTGGCCGTCACGATGGGCGTGGACGAAGACGGGATTGAACTCATCATCATCCGGACGACCGGCGATATCATTCAGGATCGGTCGTTGGCGGAAGAGGGCGGCAAAGGCCTGTTTACGAAAGAGATTGAGGAGGCATTGCTGGACGGTCGCGTTGACGTTGCAGTGCATTCGGCGAAAGACATGCCGACGGTGCTGCCGGGCGGGCTGATCCTGGCGGCATGTCTCGAGCGCGAGGATCCGCGTGATGTATTCATTAGCCGCAAGGCGCGCTCGCTTGCCGAACTGCCAAAGGGCGCAAGCCTTGGCACCGCGTCGCTGCGCCGGCAGGCGATCGCCAAGCGTGCGCGGCCGGATCTGCGTGTGATGCCGCTGCGGGGCAATGTCGAGACGAGGTTGCGCAAGCTCGATGCAGGGGACGTCGATGCCACGCTTCTTGCGCTTGCGGGGTTGAAACGCCTTAAGCTGACCGAGCACGCCACCCACGTCATGAGCGCCGATGAGTTTCTTCCAGCCGTTGCACAAGGCGCAATCGGTATTGAAGCGCGTGAGGATAACAGACGTGTGCGCGACGTTCTCGCCCGCCTCGATCACGCTGACACCTCGATGGCGGTTGCCTGCGAACGGGCCTTCCTCGCGGCCCTCGAGGGTTCCTGCAAAACTCCGATTGCGGGCCACGCAACGATTGCCGGAGACGCGGTGCAATTTCGCGGCTTGATCGCGCGGCCGGATGGCACCGTCGCGCTCGACATCGCCGGCACCGGGCACCGCAGAGATGCAGTCACAATTGGCACCGAGGCCGGGCGCGAGCTCAAGCATCGCGCCGGGCCTGGATTTTTTGACTGACCATGCGTGTCGTCGTGACTCGCCCGCAGGCTGACGCGGAACGGACCACCGCCGTTCTACGGGCACGCGGGCACGACGTGCTGGTGGCGCCGCTGATGCGCGTGGAACCGATTGCCGTCAATCTCGACGGAAAATGGAGCGCGGTCGTCATTACGAGTGCGAACGCGCCAAATGCCATCGGGCACAATTCGGCGCGTGACGCGCTGATCAAGCTGCCAGGTTACGCCGTCGGCCGGCGCAGCGCCGAGGCCGCGCAACAAGCCGGGTTCACTGACGTCGCTTCGGCCAATGGCGATGTGCACGATCTCGTCCGGCTGATTGCCGCGCGCTTCGAGAAGAACAAGGCACCGGTGCTTTATCTCGCTGGTGAGGATCGCGCCACGGATCTGCTTGCCGAGTTGTCGGTCCGTGGGATCGCCGCTGAAATGCGCGTCGTGTACCGCGCCGTCACAACACCGCTTCCGTCGCCACTTATTGAAGCGCTAAAGGCCGGTGAGGTCGATGCCGTGCTGCACTTTTCGCGTCGCAGCGCAGACAATTATGTGACGGGTGCAAGAACCGCCGGCATTTCCGGACCAGCACTTGCGGTGCGGCAACTTTGCCTATCCGAACAAGTGGCTGAGCCACTCGCCGGCGCCAGCCGTATCTCGATTGCCGTCCGCCCGGACGAAGCTGCCTTGATCGATCTTTTGTCCGCACGGCCAGGCTGATTGCTGGCACACATGCATCATTTGCGTTATTTCCTGACTGCGGGGTTGAGCCGATTCGCCGAGGAAAACGCGCATGGCTGATAAGCCCACGACACCGGACCCCGCGAGAGGCGGTCGCCGCAAGCGTCGCGCGCCGACCATCGATCTCACCGCCACCGAAGTTCCGCCGGACAAGCCGGCTGTGGAAGCGAGTGAACAGACGGCACAGACCAAGGCGGCCCGCGATCCCGAAGCCGGACATGATCTCGATCATGACGGACCGTCGCAAAGACCGGCGGTTCTTTGGCAGACGGTTTTGGCGGGGTGTGCGGGCGCCGCGATGATGATGGGAGTCCTTCTTGCGCTTTGGTTCGGCGGGCTGGCGCCGGCCCGCGACGGCGGAACGACCCGCGCGGATTCGGCCTTGACCGCCGCGCTGAACGACCGCATCGCAAGAATCGAAGCAGCGGCCGCGCGCTCTCAGGGAACAGACCCAGGTGTGTCGGAACGGCTGTCCGCCGCCGACAACGCGATGAAGTCGCTCGGCATCGCGCTGACTGCGCTTACCAAGCGCAGCGATGAAACCGCTGCCGGCGCGGCAGAAGCCCGTGCGCGGGCGGATGCCGCCGAGAAAGCCGTCGCACAATTGCGCGCTAGCATGCAGGACATCAACAAGAATACCTCGGGCGGCCTGTCGCCCGCCGAAGTCGACGTCGTTCAAAAGCGCATTGCCGCGCTCGAGCAAGGGGCTAAAGCGCCGGCGGCCGATAGCCCAGCGCGGCTTGCGCTCAGCTCCGCGGCGCTGCGCGATGCGGTCGTGAACGGTGCGCCGTTTGTCGCGGAACTTGAGGAAGTGAAATCTCTCGGTGCCGACGAGAAAGCTCTGGCGCCGTTGACACCATTTGCGAAAAGTGGCGCGCCGACGAATGCGGCGCTGGCGCAAGAGCTGCACGCGCTCATTCCCGCGTTGCTGAAATCGTCCGGTGCGCAGGCTCCGAGCGGTTTTCTGGAGCGGCTGGAAGCGAACGCCGGCAAGCTTGTGCGTATCCGTCCCGTCGATGCGCCGGCGGGCGACAATGCGTCCGCAGTGCTTGCGCGCGTCGAGATCGAAGCCGCGCACGCGGCGATCGACGATGCCATTGCCGATCTCGGCAAACTCGATCCCGCGACGCGCGCGCCGGCGCAAGATTGGATCAAGAAAGCGCAGGCCAGGCAGGCTGCGTTCGCGGCTGCGCGTCAGCTCGCGAGCGAAACCACCCACGCACTTGGCAAGCCATGAGGCCGGGATGATCCGAATCGTCTTTTTCCTGGCATCACTTGCTGTCATCGCCGCCGGCGTTGGCTGGATCGCTGATCGCCCGGGTGAGGTTTCCATCACCTGGATGGGCTATCGGATCGAAACGTCGGTGATGGTGGCCTTCTTCGCGGTCGTCGCACTTGTCATCGTGCTCATGCTGGCTTGGTGGATGATGAGCGCCATTTTGCACTCGCCCGAATATGCATCTCTGTTTTTCAAGCACCGCCGCGCGGCTAAAGGCTATCTCGCGGTCACCCGCGGCTTGATAGCGATCGGTTCCGGCGATCTGCGTCTCGCGCGCAAGTCCGCCGAAGAGGCAGCGCGCCTGTCGCCCGGGGATCCGCTGGCACTTCTGCTCAGCGCGCAGTCTGCGCAGATGGCGGGCGACCGAAGCGGCGCGGAGCGGGCATTCCGCGCGATGACCGCACGCGACGATACCCGGGCCTTGGGGCTTCGCGGGCTTTATATCGAGGCACAGCGCCGAAACGATATGCAAGCGGCGCGGCTCGCAGCCGAGGAAGCGGCCAAGCTGCGACCGGCGGTCTCCTGGGCAGGGCACGCGGTGCTCGAATATCGGTGCGCCGCCGCCGATTGGGCCGGTGCGCTCGATGCGCTCGATAATATGAAAGGCGCGCTGGAAAAGCCCGACTACAGGCGCAAGCGTGCGGTCCTGCTCGCCGCCCGCGCGCAGGCGCTTGAAGATATTGACCGCGACACGTCACGCACATTGGTGCTCGAGTCGGTAAAACTCTCGCCGGATTTGGTGCCGGCGGCGGCACTGGCTGGCCGTCGTCTCGCGGAGGCCGGTGACACGCGCAAGGCACGAAAAATCCTGGAGACGGCGTGGGCGATCAATCCGCATCCTGATCTCGCGGAAAGTTATGCCGGCCTGCGGCTCGGCGACAGCGCGCGCGAGCGGCTCGGCCGTATGCAGAAGCTCGCCGCCAAAGTTCCCGGTCAACTCGAAGGTGCATTGGCGGTCGCGCGCGCCGCCCTCGATGCGCGCGAGTTCGCAACGGCACGTGCCGCGCTTGCGCCCTATCTCTCGGCGCCAACGCGTCGTGTCGCGACGCTGATGGCGGAAATCGAGGAAACCGAACACGGTGACGAAGGGCGCGTGCGCGAATGGATGATGCGCGCCATGCGTGCATCCGGCGATCCGGTCTGGACCGCGGATGGCGTTGTATCCGACCGCTGGCTGCCTGTGTCACCGAATGGGCGGCTCGACGGATTCGAGTGGAAAGTTCCGCTTGCCGAAATCGGCGTCAGCCGCCCGGTTATCGAGGTCTCGCCTCCCGCAAGCGAATCGATCCCGATTACGCCACCGGAGTCCAAACCGGAGGTACCGGAGCCGCCGCCCGAAAGACCGCGCAAGATCGCGAAGTCCAGGGTGCCGACCAAGGCAAAGCCGGTCGAGCCTGTCATCCCGCTGGTGCATGCGCCTGACGATCCGGGCCTTGATTCAGGCCTCGATCGGGACCCGGTGCCGGAGACCTCGACGCCACAGGCCAGCGATGCATGGCAGCGTCTGCGGCAGTTGTTCCGTTAGGCGCGACACGACGAATAAGGCTGTATTGCTTGCCAATCGGGGTCTGCGCCGATATCAGTGGCGCTGTTTCGGCCGGCGTAGCTCAGCGGTAGAGCATCCGCTTCGTAAGCGGGTGGTCGGGGGTTCAAATCCCTCCGCCGGCACCAGCCCTGACCGATCGATCCGGTCGCTACAACCCCTGTTGCAAGTCGTGCACAGGGCCCGTACCCAGGCTTTCATTATAACGCTATAATTTATGATCGATCTTTGAGGGCTAGGTGGGGGCGTGAGGACCGACTCGACGAATAAGACCTGTCTTTCTCCCGCGCCAATAACGTAAGATTGGGCAATACGGTAGAGTCGTACTATGGCCAAACCTGCTGTCATTCTCGTAGGTGCTGATAAAGGAGGCGTCGGCAAGACAACTGTCGCGCGCACCTTGATCGATTATTTCGGCGCCCATCAAACGCCAACTCGCGCCTTCGACACCGAGTGGCCGCGCGGGACACTCAAGCGATTTCATCCAGAACTGACCGAGGTCGTTGATGTGACATCGGTCCCCGATCAAATGAAGATCTTCGACACCCTTGGCAGCGCCGACGCGAAAGTGACGGTGATCGACGTGCGCGCCGGGTTGCTGTCGTCAACGTTGCAGGCGTTGACCGACATCGGGTTTCTTGAATCGGCCAAGAAAGGTCAAATCACCTTCGCGGTGTTTCACATCCTCGGACCGTCGATCGCTTCGCTCGAGGAGATCGCCGAAACGGCCCGCGTCATGGGCGACGCCAATTACTTCCTGGTCAAGAATTTCATCAACAACACCACGTTCTTCGACTGGGACCCGGCGACCTACAATTCGTATTTCAAACGGATCAAGGGCGCCGATGAAATTACGATTCCTAAACTGAACGAGATGGCCTACGAACAGGTGGAAGTGGCCAGCGTGCCGTTCGTCTCGTTTGTCGGCAACAAGGGCGCCAAGAGCGAAGCCGTAAACTATTCGTTCGTCCTGCGCGGCTATGTCCGTCATTGGCTGGGCAATGTCTGGGGTGAGTACGATCGCGTCAAGCTGGTCGATCTTGTGACGCCCAAGATGGAAAGCAACGTCCGTCAGGCGGCCGGTTAGCCCCTTCTCAAATGCGCCGATTGAGCAACGGCGTCCGGTCCGGTGATGTCATTCCACAGCTCCATCACCATTATCGCATCACCCCGCCCCCGCGTCGGCAAGACTCTGCTGGCACGACTGCTTGCTGATTTTCATCGGCAGGAGGGTCGTGCTGTCGCGACGTTCGATCTCAATGCCGGCGAGAAAACCCTCGCCCACTTTCTGCCGGAACAGACCACGACGGCGACCATTCGCGACATCGGCGGCCAGATGGCCCTGTTCGATCGCCTGGTCGCGGACGAGAATACGACGAAGGTCATCGATCTTGGCCACGAATCCTTCGAATCCTTCTTCGCTGTGACGCATCAGATTGGCTTCGTCGAAGAAGCGCGGAGCCGTTCCATCGCTGTGGCGATCCTGTTCACAATGACTCCCGACAAAACATCGGTCGAAGCCTATCGCAGCCTGCGCGCCCGGTTCGCACACGCGACGCTCGCGCCGGTTCACAATGAAATACTCGGACCCGCACAGCACCGCGATAAGTATCCGCTTGCCAGCGGAAGTCCTGTGGTGAGGGTGCCGGTCCTAGCGCCAGGTTTGCGCAGATACATCGAGATGCCCCCCTTCTCGTTCGCCGATTCGCAATTGGCCGACGCGGTCGGCATACCCCCCAGCGCGCATAGCGAGATTCAGCGCTGGTTACGTCGGATTTATCTGGAGTTCCGGGAACTCGATTTGCGCATATTGCTGGCCGACCTGCGGTCTTCAATTCGGTTTGGGTCCTGACCGCAAAATATCCTGGAACCGACAAGCTTTTCGCGCGTTTCCTTGGCCGGACTTCCCCGCGCAAAATGGTCTTGCGCCTACGGAAGAGGAGGCGCGCCATGTGGATCACGTTGTTTACGATTGTCATTGGCATTGCGGCCTGTTTCGCTCTTGCGGCGATGACTCTGGAATCCTACGAGGAAAACGCTCGCCCTTGATCAGGGAGGCGCTCACGTGACTCGGCGGCCGCGAGGCCGCCGATTTCTTGTTGGCCCTGCGCAACCGGTCGGGAACTCTGCAATAATGGGGCGGTATGTCATCGCCCCTGCTGTTGTCGAGGCGTTTTGCCCCGCTGTTCTGGTGCCAGTTCTTCGCGGCATTCAATGACAATTTTCTCAAGACCGCGCTGGTCTTGGTCATCTTGTTTCAATCGAACACAGCCGATTCGGAAGCCCTGATCACATTTGCCAGCGCGGTCTTCATCGCTCCCTTTTTTTTCCTGTCCGCGCTCGGCGGCGAACTGGCAGATCGCTATGACAAGGCGAAAGTCGCGCAACGGCTGAAATTCGTCGAGATCTTCATCGCCGCACTGGCCATTCTCGGCTATGCGCGATCTTCGTTGCCGCTGCTTTTCACGGCGCTATTCGCGTTCGGTGTTCTCGCCGCGCTCTTCGGGCCGATCAAATACGGCATTTTGCCGGACCATCTGGGGCGCGAGCAGTTGCCGACAGCCAACGCGCTAATCGAAGGCGCAACCTTCGTTGCCATCCTCCTGGGCACGATTGCGGCCGGGCTCGCGGCGCGTGGCGGTGAGACCGGGGCCTTTGCAATTCTTGTCATGGGCTTTTCGATTGCCTGCTGGATATCGGCATTGTTGATTCCCGCGACAGGCGAGGGCGCGCCGCATCTGAAAATCGAGGCCAACATAGGCGCTTCTACCGTCGCGATGATGCGGCATTTGCGTGCCGATTCGAGATTGTGGTGGGGCGCATTGGTCGTCAGCTGGTTCTGGCTCGTCGGCATTGTGGTGCTGGCGTTGCTGCCGCCACTGATCAAGACGCTCATCGGTGGCAACGAAGAGACCATCACCGCTTACCTTGCATTGTTCTCGATTGCGGTGGGCGCCGGTTCCGGCCTGGCGGCGGCGATCGCGCGCGGACGCATCGTTCTCGGGACAACGCTCGTGGGGGCCGTTCTCCTGGGCGCGTTCGCGCTTGACCTTGGGTTTGCCACTCTTGGCGTGACACCGACGAACGCGCCGCAGGGTCCGGCCATTGTATTTGCATCGGCGCTCGGGATCCGCGCTGCGATCGACCTGTGCGGACTTGCAATCGCGGGCGGCCTGTTCATCGTGCCCGCTTTCGCAGCCGTCCAGATCTGGAGCGGCGCAGATCACCGCGCACGCACCATCGCCGCGGTCAATATCCTGAACGCGGCGTTCATGACAGGCGCGACGATCGCGGTCGCGATCATGCAGAAATGTGGCGCAACCGTGCCGACTCTATTTTTGCTCGTCGGCGGGGCGACCCTCTGCGTAGCGTTGGCGATTTGGCGAACGATGCCGAAGGCCTGATCTTACTTTCGCATCTTCAGTACGCGGTCGACCATCTCGCCGGCGACGCCAAGATAATTGGCTGGATCGACCAGTCGTTCCAGCTTCTTGCGATCGGCGTGCTTGCTGATCTCCTTGTTTTCGGCGAGCAGGTCGATTAGCGGGCGGCCGGTTTTCACGACATCACGGCAGATGTCGTATACAAGATCGTGCGCCTTGTTGCGACCGAGATCGGCGCCGAGTCCCATCATCACTGCTTCCGACATGATCAGGCCTTTTGTGATGTCGAGATTCTCGCGCATTTTCTTTTCGTTGACCTGCAGACCCTCGACGAGAAAACGCGTCTGCGAAAGCGCGCCGGCGGACAGCATGAAAATGTCCGGCAGTGCAATCCATTCGATTTCCCACGGGCCCGTTGAACGCTCGTGATCCTCCACCTGGGCATCCAGCAATGCAGCAACGAGCTGGCGTACCATCGCGGTCTGCGCGGTAATGTAGACGGATGAAATAGGGTTGCGCTTTTGCGGCATAGTCGAGGATGAGCCGCGCCCCGCATGGAATGGCTCGTAAACTTCCTCGACCTCGGTCTGCATCAGCAGTTTGACGTCGAAGGCGATCTTGCCGCAGCTGCCGGTAACGAGACCGAGGAAGCAGCCGACTTCCGCGATGCGATCGCGCACCGTGTGCCATGAGATTTCCGGCTGGCCGAGCTTGAGCTCCTTCATGAGTTCGTCCTGAACCTTAAGGCCATCCTTGCCGAGTGAGGATAATGTGCCGGCAGCGCCGCCGAATTCGCCTACCAGAACACGCGGTTTGATCTCGTTCAGGCGCTGCTTGTGGCGCTCGAAGGCGGCGAGCATGGTCGCCATCTTGTATCCGAACGTGATCGGTACAGCCTGCTGAAGATTGCTGCGGCCGGCCATAGGCGTGTCACGGTATTTTTTTGCGAGTGCCGCCAGGCCGTCGCAAATACCATCGAGATCTTTCTCCACGAGAGCGAGCGCCTCGCGGATCTGCATGATGGTCGCCGTGTCGGTGATATCCTGGGTGGTCGCGCCCCAATGCGACCACTCGCCGAGCCCGTCCTTACACAGTTTCACTAGCTGCTGCACGACCGGCAGTACTGGGTAGCCGATCCTCTCGGTCGCTTCCTTGAGTTTCGCCATGTCGATCTTGTCGACCGAACAGTGGCGAACGATTTCGGCGGCCGCTTCCTTCGGGATGATCCCCAGCCTGGCTTGTGCGCGCGCGAGTGCCGCCTCGAAGTCGAGATATTTCTGCACGCGGTTCTCGTCCGAGAATACGTTCCGCATCGCTTCGGTGGTGAATATGTCGCGGAAGACCGCGGAATCGAGGATGGTGGCGGGCATTCAGATTCTCCTGTCGGGCGCACGTTAGCGTTTCCCGCGCGGCGATCAACACGCGAGGCATGCTGTGAAACGGTTGCGTCAGAGCGCGTTTCGGTCCCAAATGGCGTGAGTTTGTTTGCCGATGGGAGGCCCGCGATGACCGTCATGACCAAGCCGCAGCAGAGCGTCCGGCTCGAACCGGTCCATCCGAAGCCGGAGGAGGCCGACACGATGCCGTATGCCCCGGCGGTGCGGATCGTCGGCGCCTGCGATCTGATGTTCCTGTCGGGCGCCACGCCTTCGCCGCTCTACCACAAGCATCCTCACGTGGATTCGGAGCACGTGCATCCGCACTCGATCGAGGAGCAGACCACACGTGCCATGGAAGCGATCAAGTCGATCCTCGACGAGGTCGGCGCCGGTTGGCGCGATGTGGTGAAGGTGACGAAGTATTTGACGGATTTTCGCGACGCCGACGCCATGCACGCGACCATGGGCAAATATTTCGGGGATTGGCGGCCGGCAAGCACAACGGTGTGCATCAATCAGTTATCGTCACCGGGTGCGCGCGTCGAGCTCGACATGATCGTGGCGCTGCCGAAGAAAGCTGGCTGAGAGGTTTCAAGCGGGGCCGGCGCGCCAGCGACATGATCGGGATTCTATGACCGTCCTCCTTCCTTATCTGGCGCGCATCGTCGAGGCCGAATACCCGCGCTTCTCCGACGCGGAGATGGCACGGCGGCGCGGAGCCGTCGAAGCGCTGCTGTCACAGGCCGGATGCGATCATCTTGTGTTCTGCGGCGCCCACCGGTTCGGCTCCGTCGTGCAGTGGCTGACGCAATGGCCGGTCACCGCCGAGGCAGTCGGGGTACTCACGCCGCGCGAACGCGACGCGCTTTTCGTGCAATATGTCAATCACGCGCCGCAGGCGCGGATTCTCGCCGACAAGGCGGACGCCAAATGGGGCGGCGAGTCCTCTATCGTTGCGGCGATTGAGGCACTCGAGCGTCGTGGCGCCCGACAGAACAGTGTCGCAACCATGGGGCCCGTCAGCGCCGAGCAGCACACGGCCCTGACGACAAAATTCGGGAAGCCGAAAAACCTTAACCGCGAATACATCCGGTTGCGTCAGGTGAAATCGACGGAAGAGCTTGATTGGCTGCGCATCGGCGCGCATTTCAGTGATCTTGGCATGGCTGCGCTGCGCTATGGATCAAAGCCCGGTCTGAATGAACGCGAGCTCGGCGATCTGGTCGAGCGCGCTTACGTGTCCCAGGGTGCGATCAATGTCATTCATTATATCGGCGTTACCGCGATGAATGCGCCCGACCTGGGCGTGCCCCGCCAGTTTCCACGCAGGCGGTACGTGCAATCGGGTGACGTCGTGGTGGCGGAGATCAGCGCGGCTTTCTGGGATTACCCCGGACAAGTGCTGCGCAGTTTTTCGCTTGGCGAGCCGAACAAGCTCTATCGCGCACTGCACGCTGCGGCCGATGCGGCATTCGATGCAATCGCGGCGGTGCTCAAGGCCGGCGCGACGCCGTCGCAGGTGATCGAGGCGTCCGGTGTGATCGAGGACGCAGGCTTCACCATCATCGATGATCTGCTGCACGGTTATGGTGGCGGTTATCTTCCGCCAATACTCGGCTGCAAGAGCCGTCCGGCGGGACCGGTGCCCCAGGATCCGTTTCGTGCAGGGCAGACTGTCGTGATCCAGCCGAACGTAGTCACGCGCGACGGAAAGGCCGGCGTGCAGACCGGCGAGATGGTTGTGATCACCGAAAATGGGATCGAGCGCATGCACGCGATGCCGCGTGGATTTGTAACTCTGTAAGCTTACGCAGGCATGAGCGGGTGTAATGGCTCGCCCAGCTGCTCCTTCATCCAATCAGCACTTTGTGAGCGCCATCGGTAAGCGCGGTTGGTGGCAATGTGGTTGCCGTCCTCGATCATCATGAGCTCGACAGGTCCCTTCGCCTCGCGCGCCAGGCGTTCCGCGTCTTTGGCCGGAACGATGCGGTCGAGCCGGCCGTTCACGATGAACAAAGGGCACGTAATGTTTTGCGCCACGCCCTCGAGCGACAAAGTGTCGGCGTTCTTGCGGGCCTCTTCGGCCGTTTTGCAGTGGCTTCGGACACGAAAGGCCTGACGCGTCAATTCCGGCAATCCATCCCAGGCCGCTCCCCAATTGAACGGTCCGCCGAGTGCAATGCACGCCTTGATGCGCTTGTCGAAAGCCGCGGCGCGTGGCGCATAGTAGCCGCCGAGGCTGACACCCCACATGCCGACCCGTCCTCCGTCGAGATCGCTGCGTTTTTCCACGAAATCGATCACGGCTTTCACCGGGACCTCGTAGTCCCCCCGAATCGGAAAGTCGTACTGCGCTTCGCCCTGACCGGGGCCTTCGAAGATGAGCGTCGCGATGTCGCGTGCGAGAAACGGTGCCTCGTAGGCGTCCCCTTCTTCTTTTGTCGAGTCGAGCCCGACCGCCATCACCACAACCGGCGGCCGTTTGACACCCGCAGGTTTGCGCAGGATGCCGGCCAGCGTGCTGCCCTCATAGGGAATCTCGACGCGTTCGCCGGGCGGTCGCAGGTAGGGAAGCGCTGCCTGCCGGCACTCGATCTGCTTTTTGTGTGCGGCTTTCATTTGCGCCTGATCGTGCACGAACAGGAAAGACGCAAAATGATAGTAGACGCTTGCGCGCTGCAGACATTCCGCCGCGGTAAGGAAACGTTTCTTCGCCAGCGCCTGACGGCCGAGCTGCTCGTGGTGCGCGGCCCGCGCCGACCAGGCGCTGCACCAATCATTGTATGAGGAAATAGAACCGGTGACTTCATCGAAGTCGGTCAGGACCACACCGTTGGCCACAAAACGAGGTCCCCAATGCGCGATAACGGCTTTGAGCAGGGGATCGGATGACATATGAAAATTCCTCGTGATCTCGCGGGGGCGGCTAGTTCGTTTTTTCGTCGCGACGATACCAGGGCATGAAGTGTCGGGTCGCCCAGTTCACCAGCAGCTCGAAGCCGACGCCAAACGCCGCGAGCAGCAGCACGCCGACAAACGCCTCGTTATGATGATAAGAGCGGGAGTTATAGAGGATGTAGTAACCGATTCCGCCGACCGACAGAAAGAATTCAGCGACGACCGCGCCGATCAGCGCCCGGCCTGCGGCAAGCCGGAAACCCGCGAGCAGATAGGGCATTGAGGCCGGCAGGACGATGTCGGTGAGCATCCGCAGACGTCCTGACCTGAACGAACGAGAAACTTCCAGATACTCACGCGGCACCGAACGAGCTCCGTCTGCGACATTCATGGTGATGGCGAATATGGCGGCGAAGATGATGGTCGCGATACGGGCCGCACTTGAATAGCCGAACCACAAGGAAAATAGCGGCAGCACGACAATCATCGGCATCGCATTAAAGAAGTTTATGTAAACACGAAATATCCGATCAAACGTGGTGCTGCGGCCAATCAGCAATCCAAGGATTGTGCCGATGACAATCGTGATTGCCAGTCCTTCAGCCACGGCCGCAAGACTCGAACCCAGCGCCTGCAGAAACGCCGGTTCCGTGGTCACTTTCGGAATCGCAAGGATCACGGTCGTCGGCTTTGCTACGTAGGCCGGTGCGAAAGCGCGCACCACGAGCTCCCAGGTGAGCAAAATGGCAAATCCCGTGATCAACCGCGGCATAAATGCGCCGGATAACGCGCCCGACGCAGTCTCCGCCTTCTGAGCGGTCCCGACGGCCGTACTGAGGGCTTGTTCGGCCACGCTACTGTCTCCAGCGTGCGAAATGCTGCTCGATAATCAAGCCGAGCCGCGTCAGAGCTACACCGAGTAGACCGATGACCAGGATCGACGCAAAGACGCCGCCGGTATCGAAATTCTGCGAAGCGCTCATAATGAGCTGACCAAGGCCGGTGGCAGACAGAAAGAATTCCGCCGCGATCATTCCGACCAGTGCGCGGCCGATCGCCTGACGAACCCCCGTCATCGTGTACGGTAAGGTGTAGGGCAACATGACCTCACGCCACAGCGCCCATTCACTCGAGCGGAATGATTTCGCCACCTCGATCAGTTCGGGCTTGATGCTCCGCGCACCCTCGACCGTATTGTAGAGCACCGGAAAAACAGAAAAGAGAAAAACGACAAGCAGTTTTGGTGCAAACCCAAAACCCATCATTGAGAGGATAAACGGGATCAGCGCCACCATCGGCGTGGCGTAGAGGAGCATGACGTACGGTTCGACACCCACACGTAGGATGCGAATGCGGGCAAGCAGCAGGCCCAGCGGCATGCCGACGATCAGCGCCAGTCCGAATCCGGCGAAGAAAAGTTTTCCCGAGTCGATGAGTTGAGAAATGAAATTGCCGCTGACTGTCAGCTGGCAAAGGCGCGCAATTGTCGTGGAAAACGGCACCATGAAAGCCGGACTGGTGCTGCGTCCGGCAATTTCCCAAACGGCAATGCCCGCAAAAATGCTGAACCAGAACGGTGCGTGACGGCGAAGTGCGTTGGACTGCAAGGTAGATTTCCCGATCATCAACAGTTATTCCGGGGCCGATCGCAGGTTTGGAACCTGGAATCCAGAAACGGCGCTAACGCGTCGCTCTGGATTCCGTTATTCGCTCGCGGTGATCACACGCCGGCCGGCCTTTTGCCGGATCCGCTGCGGCCCGCCAGGAATGACAATTCCTATTTCACCATTGCGTTCGCGTCTTTCCAGATGCTGGCGTCGACGAATTTGTCGTAGCTCACCGGCTCCTTGTCGGGATTGATCGACCCGATTTTTTTCATCAGGGCGGCGACCGCCTCAATTTTATCGCGGGGCATCCCGTCATCCTTGGCGGCCCAAAAGGCGATGTCGAGAAACGCCTGGAGCGCCGCCTTGTTCACTTCCTTGTTGTGTCCAGTGACGGAAGCGATTTCAGCGACGGTATCAGCGTTTTTCGGATCTTGCATGAACCGTGCCGCCTCGATCATGCCGGCGACGGTGCGCACGATGGCGTCGCGGTTCTTCGCCAGGTTGTCCTTGCGAACGACCATGATCAGATAGTGGCTGGTCGGGTTGGTGTTCTTCATTGCCAGCAAGATATTGAGCTTCTTGCCCTGGTGTTCGATCTCAGCGAGGTCGTCGAGATGCAGGACGGCATACTTCAGTTGGCCGGCGAGCAAGGCTGGTCCCGGAGTAGAGCCCAGCGCAATTTGCTTGGTGTCCTCGATTTTAACGCCGGGACAGCCAGTGAGCATCGAGCGCAACGCCACCGAGCGGGCACCGTTGATCGAGTCGACGCCGACATCCTGGCCGACCATGTCCTTGCATGTCTTGCCGGTTTCGGTGGTGCCAATGACCCAGTCCGGATTTGGCATGCCGTAGACCGCCACAAGCGGCACATCGGCATTCGAAACCTGGTTGATCACCGGCGGCGTCGGCGACCAGGCCATATCGATATCACCGGCCACGACCGCGCGGGCCGCCGCCGTGCCGTTGTCGAACGGACGGATTTCGACATCGACGCCGTGCTTTTTGAAGAAACCTTGCTTCTCAGCGACGAAGGCAATCGTCACGGAATAGATCGGCGGAATGCCTGGAATGGCCACGACGACCTTCTTGCCTTGGGCCGCCGCCGGAGCAGTGCCGGCAGCGGCAAGCAGAATGCCGCCGGCCGCCAACGCAATGGTTCTGCGGATCATTGAATCCTCCCTTTACCTTTACTTTCTTATTCAGTTTCAACGTTAGAGATGGAATTCGGCTTCGCGCGCTTCCCGCATCAACGTGCCCCACACTCGCTCGCGCAATTCGCCGAAACGCGGCTCGCGCAACGTGTCGCGCGTCCGGGGGTGCGGCAGGTCGATGGTTATCGTCTCGTGGATGCTCGATGGCCTTCCCTTGAGCACGATAACCCGGTGACCGAGCAGAACCGCTTCCTCGATTGAGTGCGTTACGAAGATCATCGCCGTCGGCCGCTGCGACCAGATGTGCAGAAGTTCGAACTGCAGAATCTCGCGCGTTTGCGCATCGACCGCGGCAAAGGGCTCGTCCATCAACAAGACGTTCGGCTCGACCGCAAGTGCACGAGCGAGGCCGCAACGTTGCTGCATGCCGCCGGACATCTGGTAGGGAAATGCATTTTCGAAGCCGCTGAGACCAACCAGCTTGATGAATTCCGGCACCTTGCGCTCGATCTCGGCCCGTGGCGCGCCGGCCATACGCAGGCCGTAGGCTACGTTCTCGAACACGGTTTTCCACGGAAACAGGCCAAAATGCTGGAACACCATCGCAACACCAGCGATCGGCTCGGTGACGCGCTCGTCGCCGACGCGGATCTCACCGGTATCGTGAGGCAAAAGGCCGTCGATGCAACGCAGGAGCGTGGTCTTGCCGCAGCCTGAGGGTCCAACGATTGCGACGATCTCGCGTTCGCCGACGTCGAAATCGATACTGCGGAAGACCTCGAGCGCACTGTAGCGCTTGCCCAGGCCGCGGACGCGAATGCGTGGTTCACCTTTGGCAACCTGCGAAGCAGGGGCGGATCGGACGGCGGACGTCGCCATTGCTTGACTGCTCACTCGGCGGCCTGCTTTGCGGGTTTGGCATTGATCTTGGCCCAGTAATCCTCGGCCTGTTTCGAACGCTGCAGCGTTTCGAGGTTCTCGAAGCCGGGCGCCATCGAGCCGGAGGTGCCCGCCAGAACCTGGTGATGCTCGATGTTCAAAGTGCGGAGCCAGCGCTGCTGACCCATCGTGATCGCAACGAAATAGCCGATCTCGACGAGTTCGGGCTCACTGAAATGCTTATGCAAGCGCTCCCACAGCGCGTCCGTGGCCGGCAGGTCCCAGGTGATGGCTTCTGCGTAAGCCAGTGCGGCTTTCTGCCGCTCGTCATAGCGCGTCGAACTCTCGAAGTTGATCAGGTCGGAATAGTCGTCTTCCTTGAGCCCCGACTTTGCCGCCTTGATCGAGCGCTGATTGCCGCAGAACTCGCACAACACCGAACGAGAGACATAGATTCGGCAAAGCTCCTTTATCTTGTGGTCGGCCACGCCGTTCTTGAACACGTCGCGCCAGGTGTTGGCGAACGACCAGAAAGTTGCCGGCACATGTGCGCGAATGGCCTGGCTTTCCGGGCGCGGCGTACCCTCGCGTGCACAGCGCTCGAATTCGGCGATCATGGCTGGATCCTTAATCGTCGAAGGATCGACATAACTAATGCGAGGTTTCGACATCGGCAGCGTTCTCCCGGAAAAAATCGTCGTGGCGCCCGGTATCGGGTGTGGCCACTTTCAGCTGATGACAGATACAGGCATGTTGCCGCAACAGCGCCGTGCGAGCAACGGCGCTGCTGTATTCCGATAACCGTGATTAGTCTTGATGATGTCCCAACCGCGCTTGCGGGTGGGCTATAGCCCCGTATTTATGGGGTTTTTTCGAAAGCCCGCGCCGTCATCGCGCTGAACCGATCCTTACCGGACACGGCAGCATACGCCCGAGTATTGTTAATTTCGTGCAAGGGTACTCTCAAGTTTATCGTATTTCGGATACGCACCGTAAACGCTACGAGTTCATGTGCTCTTCAGCATAGGCGCAATTGCGACGGTGAAATTAGTAATTCAATACTGCCTGGCCCGTAGTGTTCGCACGAACAGACCGGTTGAGATTTCGGTCGCGTCAAACGGGGCTTGTCGTGCGCGCCAGTACAATCGTCATGATCGGGTTTGCCGTCGTCTTCGGCTTGCTCGCCGTATTCATCGCCCAGGTCTGGCTCAACAACAAGGCCAACGTGCGCGCGAAGAATCTCGACGCGAACAAGACGCAAGTCGCCGCGCAGACCGTCGTCGTCGCGAAGCAACCGTTGCGTTTCGGCACCGAGCTCAATGCCTCGATGCTTCAGGAAGTGCCGTGGCCGTCTAACGCGCTGCCGAGCGGTGCCTTCGCCAAAATTCAGGACATTGTGTCGAGTGGCCGCCGCGAAGGGTCTTCTCGGCAGTAACCCGTATGATGAACTGAGTCTCGGCAAGAAGCATTTTCGTGCGAGCGACTATGGTCTTGCCGAGAAGCATTTCCGGCGTGCCGTCGAGACGCACCCGCGCGATGCCGAGGCCTGGATCGGCTCGGCTGCCTCTTATGATCGGCTGCGCCGGTTTGACCTGGCCGACCGCGCCTACGGTCAGGCGGTGGGCATCGTCAGGCCGACGGTTGAGATCCTCAACAACCAGGGCTTCTCATATGTGTTGCGCGGAATCCCGCGATTGATTGTTATTGACAGGTGCGGCGAAAATATTTTCCGCAGTCGCACAGGGCCGTAGCGCCTGCACGTCGCCTCGACTACCATCGCGCGCGAACCGGCGCAGACCGGTCTCTATTCAGTCCCACGGGGAGGGAAACCGATGGCTAAGACTGTGAACGCCGGCGCGCGTCTCGACCGGCTGCCGATCTCATCGTTTCATTACCGGATTTTCTGGCTGGTCGGAGCCGGAATGTTTTTCGACGGCTACGATCTCTATGTCGCAGCCAGCGTGCTCGCCTCGACAACCCAGACAAAGTTCTCGACGCTGCCGCAAAATCTGCAATTCCTCTCCTTGACCTTTGTCGGCATGACGATCGGCTCCTTCGTCACCGGCTTCGTCGGCGATAGATATGGTCGTCGTTTTACCTACCAGATCAACCTTCTCGTTTTTGGCCTCGCGTCTATTGCCGCTGCTTTCGCGCAAGACATGAATCAACTGATCATCTGTCGCTTCGTGCAAGGGCTTGGTCTCGGCGCCGAAATCGTTGTCGGCTATTCGACGCTGACAGAATTCGTGCCGCCGCAAACGCGTGGACGTTGGCTGGCCTTCATGGCGTTTCTCGTTGTGGCCGGATTTCCCGCAACCTCCATTCTCGGCTTTTTGATCATCCCCGCCTGGGGGTGGCGTCCGATGTTCATCATTGCCGGTATCGGCTCGCTGATCGTTTGGTATCTGCGCAAAAATCTTCCGGAGTCGCCACGCTGGCTCGAAGCGCAAGGCCGCACTGCCGAGGCAGAAGCCCTGCTGGAGTCGTTCGAAAAAGAAGTGCAAGCGACTACCGGCCCGCTGCCGGCGCCGAAACCCGCAATGGCCGTGCCGCAGCTGACCGCCGCCTCAATGTTCAGGCCGCCGATCCTGCAACGATTGCTGGTCGGAAGCTGGGTGCTGATAACGATCAATACGCTGATCTTCGGGTTTGTGATTTTCCTGCCGCAGTTCTTCCTTCGCCAGGGACTCACGATCACCAATTCGCTTGGTTATACCGTCGTGCTTGCCAGCGCATCGTTGGTCGGCTGTGCTTTCGGCGCCATTTTGTCCGACTACATAGGACGACGCTGGAGCATCATCGGCGCATCGTTTCTCACAATCGCCGCCGGCTGGGTCTACTCCCATTTCAACGCCGCCTCCGATCCGGTGATCGTGCTCAGCGTAGGCGCGATTCTGATTGTCGCGATCTATATCCAGACGGCCATCCTGTTCGGCGTCTATACGCCCGAGCTCTTTCCGACTGAAATCCGCCTGCGCGCGAATGGCATCTGCAACACATTGGGTCGCGCTGCCACCGTAGTGTCTCCGTTCATTGTCGGCTATCTGATGGTCAACTATCAATTGCCGGGCGTGGTCTGGCTGATGATTGGCCTGGTCGTCATTCAGATTATCGCCGTCTACTTCTGGGGTGTTGAACCGGCGAGGCGCTCGCTGGAAGGTCTCGATCCCAAAGTCGCGTAGATATCCAGAATCTTGATCGGCCGCCCAAACCGGGCGGCCGATTGCATGAGGGACACCAAAAAGAATGAGTAACCTGCGGCCAGTCACCGTAATCACGGGAGCCTCTGCGGGGATCGGCGCGGCCCTCGCCCGTGTCTTTGCGCGGAACGGGCATGAACTGGCGCTGGTCGCGCGCAGGGAAGAAAGGTTGCACGCGCTCGCGGACGAAATTGCCGCGACCGGCGCGCCGCAGCCCGTCGTCCTTGCGGCCGATCTCTTCAAGCCCGGTGTCGCAGGCGTGATCAGTGATGCTCTGAGGGCCCAAGGCGCCGAGCCGCAATTTGTCGTCAACAATGCAGGCTTTGGTCTGGTCGGACTCGCGGCCGACCTCGATCGTGACGAGCAATTGCAGATGATCGATCTCAACGTGCGTGTCTTGACCGAACTATCGCTGGCTTTTGTTGACAGCCTCGCACGTCAGCGCGGTGGCTTGCTCAATGTCGGCTCGATGGCGGGTTTTCTGCCCGGGCCCCGCATGGCGGTTTACTATGCGACGAAGGCCTATGTTTTGTCTTTTACCGAAGCATTGCACAGCGAGCTGAAGCCTCGCGGAATCCGCGTGAGCGTGCTGTGTCCCGGCCCGGTGCCGACCGAATTCGCCGACCGCGCCGGCCTCAGCAAACGCGCCATCGGGCCGAGCTTTCTGATCCAGTCGGCGGACGATGTCGCGGAGGCAGGCTATCGTGGTCTGATGGACGGACGCCGGACTGTTGTGCCCGGGGCGGCCAATAAATTCATCACATTCCTGATCCGCTTGACCCCGCGCAGCCTGATCCTGAGTTTTGTGGATTATCGGCAAAAGCGCAGATCCGCGCGGCCCACATAGCCGTATCCACTTCGCTCGTGTTGCAAACCGCGCTAAAGCGGTTACTAGTCAGCAAAGCGAGCATTCGTCGAATCACCCATGTTGAAGCCTGTTCTTCTCATTCTGCATCAGGAACATTCGTCGCCGGGCCGTGTTGGCCAGACATTGGCGAAACTCGGCTACCCACTCGACATCCGGCGCCCGCGTTTCGGCGATCCGCTGCCGGAGACCATGGACGAGCACGCCGGTGCGGCGATATTCGGCGGTCCGCAAAGCGCGAACGACAATGAAGACTTCCTCCGTCGCGAAATCGACTGGATCGGTGTGCCGCTACGGGACAAGAAACCCTATCTCGGCATTTGTCTGGGCGCGCAGATGCTCGCACGCCATCTCGGTGCTCCGGTCTTTCCGCATCCGCAAGGTCATGCCGAGGTCGGCTATTATCCCATCCGACCCACCGAGGCTGGCCGCAAGGTTTGCACGGAATGGCCTGATCACGTCTATCAGTGGCATCGCGAAGGTTTCGATCTGCCGCCCGGAAGTGAATTGCTGGCCGAAGGCGATGCCTTCTCCGTACAGGCATTCCGGTTCGGCACCGGTTACGCACTGCAATTTCATCCGGAAGTGACACACGCGATGATGTATCGCTGGCTCGTTCGTGGCGCGCATCGCATGGAATTGCCCGGTGCAAAGCAGCGCCACGAACACATTGCCGATCGCGCCGTCCATGATCTGGCATCGCGCAACTGGCTCGCCACCTTCATCGATCATTGGATCGGTTGTGCACCGGCAAATACGGCGACGGAAAACGTATCGTGACCGGGACTGCGGCGAGGTAATCGGCCCATAGGCAGGCCGTGCCATTGACAAATCATTATTGAGCCTGATCGTTGCCCGGGGTGAGTGGATCGAAATCCACGCGGAGGCGTGCGGATGGTTGATTCCAGCGAGCGGAGCCATTCCGGCACCCGCCCCATTCCGTCTCTGCTGAGCGCGATGCTACGAGCATCCGACGGCATACTTGAGCTGTTGCCCATCGCAACGTTCATCTGCGACGCGAAGGGGACGATCCTGCAATACAATCGTCATGCCGTGTCGGTCTGGGGCGGGGCGCCAAGTCCCGGCCAGACGCACGATCAATTCAGGGACAGCGCGCGCTTCTTCGAACTTGATGGAACGCCGGCCGCACGTTCTCTGGTTTCCGAGGTGCTCGCGACCGGAAAGCCGGTGCGCGACGTCGAACGCATCGTCGAACACGCCGACGGCTCGACGCTGATCGTATCCGTCAACATCGACCCGCTGCGCAATGCGAAGGGCGAACTGGTGGGCGCGGTAAACTGTTTTCTCGACATCACCGCACGCAAGCGGGCAGACGCGGCTCTCGAACGATCGCGTCTGCATGCGCTCGAGCAGGACCAGCGGCTTGCGGCGACATACGAACATGCCGCAATCGGCATTTCCGAGGTCGACCCCGACGGGCGTTTCCTGCGTGTCAATGAATCGATCTGCGCCATCACCGGTTTCAGCCGCAAGGAACTTCTGGCCGGCAGATTGTTTCGTTACACGCATCCGGACGATGCCGATCCGGATCGTGAGGCATTTCGCAAGCAGGTTGCCGGCGAACTTGAATTCTATTCCGTCGAAAAACGATTTGTCCGCCGGGACAACCGCGTGATCTGGCTTTCCGTGCATTCTTCTCCGGTCCGCGACGCGGAGGATCGGCTGCAATATATCGTGCGCGTGGTGCAAGACATCACCGAACGCAAGGCGGCGGAGCAGCGGCAGCAGTTGTTGATAGATGAACTGAATCATCGCGTGAAAAACACGCTCGCCACTGTGCAGTCGTTGGCCGCGCAAACCGCACGCGGAGCGCATACGCCGGCTGCTTTCCGCGAGCGGTTCGAAGGTCGCTTGATCGCGCTCTCCAAGGCGCACGACCAGTTGACGATGCACCACTGGGAGAACGCGGATTTGCGCGATCTGCTGTCGGGAAGCCTTGCGCCTTATGCCGGTGCCGGAAGGGTTATCCTGCGCGGCGAAGACCTTGTGTTGCGCCCGCGTGCGGTCCTGACCTTGGCGATGGCCGTGCATGAGCTCACCACCAATGCCGCAAAATATGGCGCGCTATCCATCCCCGGAGGGCGCATCGAAATTCAGTGGCAGCCGGTGCGCATCGATGACAACCGGCAGGTTCTACGCATTGAGTGGCTTGAAAAGGGCGGACCCTCGGTTGCCGAGCCGGACCAGCGGGGATTTGGCACCAAGCTCATTGAAGGCAGCATCGCCGCTGAACTGGGCGGCAAGGCGCTGCTGTCCTTCGCGCCGGAAGGCTTGCGCTGTGAATTTGTAGTTCCGCTCGAGAGTGTTGTGTCGGACCTTCATCAAGGAGCAGGCGAGGATTTGGCGTAGCGAGCCCGCGCGACCGTGCGGACAATGCCTGAACAGAGGTTCGAGCAAGGTCCTCTGGCAAGACTGCAGTTTTTCCGGCGGGAGACTTCCGGTCTGCGACAGAGCGTCAAGAAATTCTCGCTGCCGCACGCTCAGTTGCACGCAAATATCCCCCGGGGCACGATCTTATGCTCCCCCGGCCGTCGTGTCTCCGCCAACGCGCTCCACGGCGCTGACGAAGCGCGCGAATTGGGGTGCAGTAACCCGGATGACCGCAATTGATGCCCGAGAGGCTTTGGATGGTGGAGCCGAGGGGATGATCGTTTTGCTCCACCTTAGTCATTGTATATCAATGGCTTAGAACCCTGTGAATTTTTATTGTGTAGCACCATTGTGTATCAACGCAAGGGGTGACGAGCATCGAGAATTGACAAGTTGCGAAGTGAAAATCGCCATCAAAATTTCCCCAATTTTCCCCGCCGTAGAGCGTCTAGTTTTTTCGTCTGTAACAGTCGGGTTCGAGATTTCATGCCATAGCTCGCGTGTTAGGCGGCCCTTCACATGGACCCCAGAAGGGTTGCGCCGCAGGGCCGATCACGTGACGAATTGCGAGGATGAATGAAAAACAGCGGCTACACCGGAGCGATTTTGTCCTGGCTGCCTTGGTTAAACGGCGCTGATGGATTTTGTCCTGAAACTGAGCGCGGACTGGCGGGCCTTTGCTGCGCCTGGCTGCGATGTGCGGTATCTTGAGCCAGCGCGGAGGCTTGACGAAGAATGAATGTAAAAGCTACGGCCTATCATGAAGCGGGACACGCGGTTGTCGCAGCCGCGCTTCGGCGCAAGGTCCACAGCATAACGATAATTCCCGACGCCGAAGCTCATGGACGCGTGCGCCATGAGTCGCCGCTTCGCGGCATTCGCCTGGATTTTGACGGAAGCAACCGTGCACGGCTACGCGCAGAAGAAGCAATAATGATTTTTCTTGGCGGCCCTATAGCAGAAAGGCGGGCATTCCCGCGCTCGCTGCGGCATTGGCACACCCATGGCGACTACACGAAAGCGACAGATATTTCGGGCAGTGTGTGCGGCAGCACGGAGGAGGAGAGCGCATTCCTCAATTGGCTGGCAATAAAAACGCAGAAAATTCTCGATCTACGCTGGAACCAAATTGAGCGGATCGCGGCTGCGCTTATTGAGCGGAGGCGCTTGAGCGGCAAGGAGATCGTCGAGCGGTTTGAGACTGTGGCAGACTCTAAAAAGTATAAGCCGACGTCAGAGGACGAGTGGCCCATCAGGATGCTGCCGGACGGTACGCTCAATGTCGTGAGCGAGGATGACGACGAAGAAGACAAGAAAGATGTCAAACGCCGACCTGCCATCCGCAGCAAAAAAGCTTCCCGATAATAAGCACCCCAACGGCTCGAAAATGGCGATCACCGATCCGGCCAATTGTTGAGCGCCGACTTCGTCCAACATGCAACGAGCGGTATGAAAATCGCCATCAAAATTCCACCAATATTCCCCGCCGTAGAGCGCCTAGTTTATTCGTCTGGTGACAGACGAGTTCGAGATTTCTTGTTGGCGAGTCAGGCGACCACTCAGCTGATCCCAGAAGGGTTGCGCCACAGGGTGATGGCGGGACCGCATTGCGAGGGTGAATGAAAAACAGCGGCTACACCGAAGAATTCGCGCAATCTGCATTAGATCAGCGCCGAACACGTTAGTTGTGCCATCGTCAAGGCACTACACGCATGTGCGTAAGGATCATTCAGAGCAGCGGACCGCTTAGATGACCGGGATAGCGCTTAATTACCTCTCCTTGTGCCGCTCGCTGCCGTCCCGCAAATGCCGCAGCGGTTATCCTCGTTGAATTTATCAATGGCGATCAACCGCTTTTGCAGGGCCTCGGCTTCGGCAATCGACATCGTGGTGATGATCCGGTGCGGAAACAAAAATTTCGTGCCTTCCGAGTCCGTTAACGAGGCGCCCAGATAAGCCATCGCGGTAGTTTTGATCGTGGTC